>CBDUIC010000001.1:0-186475 GCA_965367245.1 uncultured bacterium
GGAGCCGGAGCCGGAGCCGGAGCCGGTGCCGGGCGGCCCTTGCCCAGCAACACGTAGAAGTCGACCGCCTGCAGCCACGCGAAGGTGTTGTTGATCGGCACCGGCAGGCCCACCCGCAGGCTCGCTCGGCGCCAGCTGAACTGCCATGACAGCGTCGTCAGCGACTGGATCTGGTCGGTGAGGGGCACCCGCACCCTGGCCGAGGCCCCGGCCTGCACCTCGGTGCCGTCACCCCCCGCATCGGTCTGCACCCCCGCGGCCACCAGGGCGTTGAGGTACAGCCAGGTGTTGCTCCGCAGCACGATGCTGTCGCGCCGGTTGAGGCGGTAGTCCATCTGGAAGCGGGTCTGGAACAGGGTGAGGTTGGCGCCGCCATACACCGCGGTGGCCTGCAGCTCATCGCCGAGCACCCCGCTCAGGTCGGCCCCGGTGGCGGCCGCGATACCCGCCGCCAGCTCGTCGGCCCCGATCGACCCCTCCGCCGAGCCGATCATCCATGCGGTGCCGCCATGCACGCTGAACCGCTTCGACACCATCCACGAGCCGGTCCAGCCCACGGGGTAGAGCGTGAGGCGGCCGTCTGGCACGCCGAAGGGTGCCAGCGACGCACTGATGATCTCGCCGTCGAGTGCCACGTCGATCCGGTCGCCGATCTGAATGGCGTTGACCTTGGCGTGCACATTGGGCGCGCCCAGGGCCCACACCGGGATGCGGGTGCCCACGTCGAGGTTGCGCAGCACGCCCACCTGTTGCTTGACCAGCCCGACCCGCCACGTGCGCTGCCCCAGGGTGTACGCGGTGCCGTCGGGCAGCGCCTTGGGCTCGATCTCCTGCTTCGCCCAATCCCCGGCCAGCGCCCCTGTGCACAGCATCCACAGCATCCACCCCGACATGGCCTCACCTCCGGAAGCGGCCCACCCTGCACACCAGGATTACGTGGACCCCCCTGGAGGGTGCCACAGATGCTCAGCTGGGTCGTCATCGTTGCCGGCGTCGCCGCTCTCGGCACCGCTCTCAGCCCTCCTCCCGACCAGGCGGAGGGGTGGCGGAGGTCCCTGGGCAGCTCCGGCGCGCGCTGGGGCATGGGCATCGGTGGCCTGGCGGCCATCGTCGGGGCCTTCCTCACCCTGGGCTTCGCCGAAGGCGACCTGAGCGGCCTCGTCTTCCGCCTCGTCGACTGGGGGCTGCTCGGGCTGGGCCTGGCAGGCCTGGCCGCCGCCACCTCCGACCTCGACGCGGTGCGCGCCCGTCACGACGAGGCCCCCTGGGCCCGCCTCCTCGATGGCCGCTGGCGGCCCGTGCTCGGCCTGCTCGGCATCGTGCTGTGCACTCTGGGCGCCTGGAACCTCGTCGACGGCCTCGGCATCGACGTGGGCCGCGGCAGCACGGAGCGGCTGAAGATCGGGCTGGCTGCCGGCGGCATGGTGCTCGCGCTGGCCTGGGCGGTGCTCCCGCGGCGGTTCGCGCAGAATGCCCTGGTGTTGCTGTCGCTCGTCGCGAGCCTGAACTACGCGCGCTGGGGCCCTGAGTCGTTCACCGAGCGCATCGATGCCTACGATGTGCTGCACTACTACATCAACGCGAAATACTTCGACGAGCTCGGCTACTACGATCTGTACCCCGCCGTGATGCTCGCCGACCTCGAGAACGACGGGCCCTTCTTCGACGGAGGGCCGGTCTACATGGCGCAAGACGCCGACGGCCACGCCAAGCAGCCCATCGGCCACGCCATCGAGCGCGGGCGTGCGGTGAAGTCCCAGAGGTTCACCGACGAGCGCTGGGCCGCCTTCACCCACGACACGCTCTACCTGATGCGCGTGGTGGGCTGCCGGGAGAAGAACCGCAAGGGCGAGTGCCACTCCGAGCTCAACGACCAGCTGTGGCGCCAGCTCATCCAAGACCACGGCTTCAACGGCACTACGGTGTGGACGATGATCGCCGAGCCGATCACCCAGGTCGTGCCGATCGAGTACCTCAAGTGGCTGGGTCAGATCGACGTGCTGCTGCTCGGCGCCGCCATCCTCAGCGTGGCGTGGGCCTACGACGGCACCGCCGCGCTGTTCACCCTGCTGTGGCTGGCGGTGAGCTACTCGACACGCTGGCCCTACCTGTCGTGGGTGTTCCTGCGCTACGACTGGCTCGCGGGGCTCATCCTCGCCACCAGCTTCCTCAAGAAGGGGCGCCCCTTCCTGGCGGGCCTGTTCGCCGGCTGGTCGGCGGTGCTCCGGTTCTTCCCGGCACTGTGGATGTGGGGGCCCTTCGGCAAGGGGCTGATGGGCCTGCTGCGCCGCGTAGTCCACAAGCCCCTGCTTGCGCTCGCGGCGGGCTTCCTCGTCGCGGTCGGCGTGCTGCAGGGAGCAGCCGTGGTCACCTACGGCACCGAGCCCGCCAAGGTGCACTTCGAGAACATGCTCGACCACAACGACGCGATGCAGCTGTCGAGCCGCCGCATCGGCCTGGCCCAGGCGCTGTCGCAGCAAGACGGCGGCCGCCTGCACAAGTTCATCACCACCCGGCAGAAGAAGCTCATCCACGAGCAGAAGCCGCTGCGCTACGGGCTGGGCTTGCTGGTGATGCTCGCCCTGGCCGTCGGGCTGCGCCGCGCGCGCGACGATGAAGCCTACGCCTTCGGATTCTTTCCCTTCTACCTGCTCACCACGGCCAGCTACTACTACTACCAGGCCCGGGTCACCCTCGGTGTGGTCCACGCTGGCGACCTCACCCGCTGGCGCAATCGGGTCGGGCTGGGGCTGCTGTTCGCCCTCGAGCTGTTCAGCAACTTCGCGGCGGTCTACGAGGGCACCATGCGCATGGTCCTCATCGGCAACCTCGCACAAGGCTTCTTCGTCTACGTGCTGCTGATGGTCGCCGCGCTTCACTACGAGGCGGTCTACGCCCCCACCGAGTCGGCACCCGAGGCCGGCTGAGGCGCCATCGCGTTAGATGGGCCTCCCCAGGGACGGTCCCTGCGCGCCGGCGGGTTGTCGTCGACGCGAACCCTGCAGGAGGAGACACCCGTGTGGATGCTGCTGGCCGCATCCCTGGCCTGGGCTGACGCGCCCCCGAAGCCGGTGGTCGCCATGGGCGACGGCCTGGTGGCGGGCCCTCCTGCGTCCGAGGCCCTCCCGGTCGCGGGCGGCTGGGTGCCGTCGCTGGCCGACTGCCTCGAGGAGCGTGCTCCCGGCGCCTTTGCCGTGGTCGACCGCGCCGAGAGTGGCGAGACCGCCCGCAGCGCCCGCAAGAAGGTGCGCGACGTGGTGGGCCTCGGCCCGTCTACCATCGTGGTCACCCTGGGAGCCCAGGAGCTTGCCGATCCCGACGCCACTACCGCAGCGCTGACGGGGGATCTGCGCGCGTTGGTCGACGCGCTGCACAAGCGCGAGCGGCCTCGGGTGTTGCTGGTCGGCATGGTCCCCCCCACCCTCGCCCAGACCGACTACGCCGACGCCGACCGCCAGCAGAAGGCCGACGCGCGCACCACCGAGTGGAACGCAGCCGTCGCCTCCCTCGCCACCGAGCTGCCCGCCGTGCAGCACGTCGACCTGTGGCGCGACTGGCCGCGCGACGGCGAGCGGGCCACCCTCACCCAGAAGGGCTGGTCGCTGTCCGAGCAGGGGCACGCTCGCGTCGCCGCGGTCGTGTGCGACGCAGTGATGGCCGAGCCCGCAGCCGCCTCAGCGCCGTAGCATCGCGCGCTCCGCCGCCGGGCGGAACAGCGCGGGCACGGGATCGACGAGCCGCGGCGCCAGGGGCTGAGCGTGCCTGGCCATCACCGGCTCTTCGACGCGGTTGCCGACGAGCACCCGGTTGGCCGCGAAGCTGCTGGGCTGTCCCGGCTCGCCGACGAAGGCGAGGGTCAACGCGGCCCCTCCGAGGTCGGCGACCCACAAGCTGTCGCCGATGGGCAGCAGGTCGGGCGCGACGGTGTAGCCGTACTGCGCGAGGAAGGGCCAGTCGATCTGCAGGCCATCGCCCGAGCGGGTGACCGTGAAGCTGCCGTTGGCGACGTCGGCATAGGTGCCGACGTGGTCGTCGAGGCGATCGGGATCGAAGGCCCACTCGGGCGCAGGACCGGCCGGCGGCAGGTCGGCGAGCTGCTCCATGGCGACGGCCACCGTGCCGGAGAAGTCTTGGGCCCACCCGCTGCTCATGATGCTGATGGCGAAGCCCGTCGACGGCACCACGTAGAAGTCGGAGGTGTAGCCGTAGCTGTTCCCCCCGTGGGACCACACCTCGACCGGGTGGTAGCCGTTGCCCAGGTACACGCCATCGGACACGAACAGGCCGTAGCCGTAGGAGGTGTCGTTGGCCTCGAGCATGGCCACGTGGCGGGCCACCATCTGCTGTCGCAGCGAGTCGTCGAGGACGGCAGGGTCGCCCTGCATCAGGAAGGCGGCCATCTGCAGCTGCTGGCTGGGCGTGCTCCAGGTGCACTCCCCTGCGGGGCGCCCCGACGCGTTGTCGGCCACATCGTCGAGGGTGAAGTCGATGGTCAGCCCAGTGTTCACGTCGAGGCCGGTGCCCAGCGCGTAGTGCCCGTCGGCCTCGGCGTCGGCCTTCTTGAAGAACGTGCGGGGCATGCCCAGCGGCGCGAACACGTCGTGCTCCACCAGCTCGGCGTACGACCGCCCCTGGTCGTCGACCCGCTCCAGCACCAGCCCGCCGAACATGAAGTTGGGGTTGCTGTAGTTCATGAACTGGCCCGGCTCGGCCATCAGCCACAGCTCCTCGGCGTAGGCCGCCATCCACTCCTCGAGGTAGCTGTCGCGCGGCATCGAGGTCCAGTCGATGAAGTCGTAGAAGGCCCCCTGGTGGGTCATCAGGTGGTGCATGGTGATCTGGTCGAAGCTGCCGGGGTTGTTGGCCATGTCCCACCCGACAAGCGGCGTCGACAGCGGCGTGTCGACGGTCAAGCTCCCTCGCTCCACCTGCTGCAGCAGCGCCAGCGACGTGTACATCTTGGTCGTCGACCCCAGCTGGAACAGCGTCTGGTCGTCGACGGGGACCTCGCTGTCGGGCCGAGCCGAGCCGAAGCCCGCCGCCCAGGTGACCACCCCGTCTTCCATGATTGCGATGCTCACGCCGGGGGCGTCGTTGCTGGCCAGGTCGATCAGGATCTGATCGATGACCGGCTCGAAGCGCTCGAAGGTGGCGAGGGTGCCGGTGTCGGCCGTCGACGCCGTCGGGGCGGTGTCGGGAGGCGTGAGGGGTGGGGACCCGGTGTCAGCCGTGCCGAGGGACGGCTCGGTGGGGGTCGTCGGGCTGGTGGGCACGGGGGCCGGGGTGGACGTGTCGTCGGCCTTGCCGCCGCAGGCGAGGAGCACGAACAGGGGGAGCGAGCGCAGCACAGGTGCCTCCAGCATCGGGTGGACTGTCGTACGGTCCACCACCCTACCTATTCCCCGTGAACCGCCGCGCGGGGCGGGCTAGGCTCGCTGCATGCAACCGCTCTCCGCTGGCCACCACCTGCTGTGGCCCACCGTCTCCGCCTATGTCTTCGACGCCCCGCAGCCGGGGCCCACCGCGCTGATGCAGGCGGGGATCCACGGCGACGAGGTCGCTGGCGTCCACGCGCTGCAAGAGCTGCTGGAGGAAGGGCTTCGCCCCGACCGCGGCCGCTTGATCGTGGTCCCCGTGATGAACCCTCCGGCCTACCGCGCCCGACAGCGAGCCACGCCCGGGGGCCTCGACCTGAACCGTCAGTTCCCCGGCGACCCCGACGGTGAGCGCTACGAGCAGCGGCTGGCGGCCACGTTCATGGCGCTGGTGCGCGCTGAGCAGCCCGCCCTGATGGCCACGCTCCACGAGTCGAAGAAGCGCTACGATCCGGCCGTGTCGCCCTCCTTCGGGCAGACCCTCGTGTATGGCGTCGACCCCTGCCCTCCCCTCTTCGAGGAGGTGGTCGAGAAGCTCAATGCCCATCGGTTGTCCGACGAGGAAGCCTGGGCAACCCAGTACTACCCCGTCGCCACCTCCTCCACCGAGGTCATCGTCGACGACGTGGGCTGCCTCGGTGTGTGCGTCGAGACCTGGATGGGCTTCGACGAGCGCCGGCGCATCGACATGCAGCGCGAGGTCGTGATGCGGCTGCTGGAGGGGATCGGGGTCGTCGACCCCCGTCGCTGACGCCCCCGTCACGACGCGCTAAGGGGGGCGGCTCAGGAGGGCCCATGGCTCGCACCCGCTTCGCACCATCCCCCACCGGCTCCCTGCACGTGGGAGGGGTTCGCACCGCGCTGTACTGCTACCTGTGGTCCAAGAAGCACGGCAGCCCCTTCGTGCTGCGCATCGAAGACACCGACCGCGCGCGCTCCACCGACGAGGCGACCGCCGGCATCCTGCGTGACATGGCGTGGTGTGGCCTCGACTGGGACGAAGGCCCCGACCGCCCCGACGCGCCCTACGGGCCCTACTTCCAGTCCCAGCGCCTGGAGCTCTACGACCGCTACGTGGAGCAGCTGCTCGCCGAGGGCAAGGCCTACGAGGCCTGGGAGACCGGCGCCGAGCTGGGGCAGATGCGCAAGGCCGCCGAGGCCGCGAAGGCCAACTTCCGCTACCGGCGCATCCCTTACAGCGACGAAGACCTCGCGCGGTTTCGGGCCGAGGGGCGCAAGCCGGTGGTCCGCCTGGCCGCCCCCCTGCGGGATGTCACCCTCCACGATGCGGTGTTGGGCGACGTGACGGTGGAGAGCGAGGTCCTCGACGATCTGGTCATCCGCAAGGCCGACGGGTTCCCGACCTACCACTTCGCCGTCGTGGTCGACGACCACCACATGCACATCGACCTGATCCTCCGGGGTCAGGAGCACCTGATGAACACCCACAAGCACCAGCTGATCTACGACGCGCTGGGCTGGCCGTCGGTGGCGGCAGGCCACCTGCCCACCATCGAGAGCCCCAGCGGCGGCAAGATGAGCAAGCGCGACAAGGGCAAGGCTGCGCGAGCCGCCGTGCGCCAGGCTCACAGCCAGCACGGAGCCGCCAAAGACGACTACAGCTGGCTGTCGGCGCTGACCAACCTGCCTGCCGAGCACCTGCTGGCGTTCATGAAGAAGAAGCACGACAACGTGGCGACCTCCGCGGCCATCGCCGAGGCCCTCGACGTCGATCTGCCGATGATCGAGGTGATGGACTTCCGAAAGGCGGGCGTGCTGCCCGAGGCCCTGCTCAACTACCTGGCGCTCCTCGGCTGGAGCCCCGGCGACGACCTCGAGCTGATGAGCCTCGACGAGCTCGTGCAGCACTTCGACATCGGCCGCGTGAAGAAGACCGCCGCGAAGTTCGATGGCACGAAGCTGCGGTGGATGAGCGGCGAGTACATGAAGACGCTGCCCGACGACGTGCTGCTGCGCCACATGGCCGAGTGGCTGGAGGTCTGCCCCTCCCCCATCCACGCGCAGAGCGAGGAGCGCCGTCGCCAGCTGCTCGGCATGTACCGGCTGCGGGCCCCCACCTTCGCCGACATGGACCAGCTCGCCCGGTTCTTCTTCATCGCGCCGACGTCGTGGGACGCCAAGCAGGTCCGCAAGCACCTGGCCAAGGGCGGGGGCTTCGATCGCCTGCAGGCGGCCCACCACATGCTCGTCGACGTCGGCCGCTGGGAGCCCGAGCGGCTGCGCGGCGTGGTCGACCAGCTGTGCGAGCAGTCCGGCACGAAGCTGGGCAAGTGGGCGCAGCCCCTCCGCATCGCCGTCACCGGCACCGGGGTGTCCCCCGATCTGTTCGACACGCTGCACTTCCTCGGGCGCGACGAGACCCTGGCGCGCATGGAGCGGTGCCTGGCCGAGTGCCCCCGTGGCGAGGCGAGCGACGCCTGAAGCAGCTACCCTCTCCGCGACGGAGGCCCCATGAGCCAGCGCAAGCCCACCGACCCCGGCCACACCCGCCGTGCTGTGCTCCGCACCTTGGGCATCGGGCTGCCCGCCTCCGCCCTGGCGGCGACCGGCTGCCCCAGCGCCACCAATCCACCCGAGCCCATCCCCCAGCCGGTGCCCACAGGCGACACCGGGCACTCGGGCGACACAGGCGGCGTCGACAGCTCCCCTGTCGACACCGGCACGCCCTTCGTCGCCGACGAGCGCACCCCCGAGCCCACGGAGCCCTGGAGCGGGATCGGCAGCGACGACCGCACCGCCTTTCCCCTCGGCGTGCAGACCGGTGACCCGGGGGCCGACCGCATCGTCGCCTGGGCCTGGGCGCCGGGTGCCAAGCAGCTGACGCTGCACATCGCGCTGTGGGATGGCAGCGCCTGGCAGGAGCAGCCTTCCATCGAGGTCACCGCAGGGCCCGAGGGCTACACACACCACACGATCACCGGCCTGCCCAGCGACCAGCCCCTCGCAGTGCAGTTCGTCCACGGCACCGCGTCGAGCGCCATCGGCCACGCCCGCACCGCCCCGGCCGCCGACAGCTACCCGGAGGTGCGCCTGGGAGCGACGAGCTGCACCGACCAGGCGCACGGCGACTTCCCCAGCCTCGACGAGCTCCGTGCGCTGGGCCCCCTCGACGGGATGCTTTGGCTGGGCGACACCGTCTACGCCGACGGCAACGTGATCGTCGACGACTACCGCACCCTGTGGCGCGAGCAGCTGTCGAAGTCCTCCTTTCAAGACCTCTTCGCCGTCGTGCCGGGGATCTGGGCATGGGACGACCACGAGGTAGGCAACAACTGGAGCCCGCAAGACATCGACCCGGCGCACCTCGAGGCGGCCGTCACCGCGTTCCACGAGACCGTTTCTCTTCCCGATGAGGTGCGCAGCACCCGCCAGCTGTGGCGCCGGCTGACGTTCGGCCAGACGGTGGAGCTGTTCGTGCTCGACTGCCGGGGGGAGCGAGACTTCGACCAGGGCGAGTACGTGTCCCCCCAGCAGCTGCAGTGGCTGATCGATGGCCTGCTGACATCCACGGCGGTGTGGAAGGTCGTGGTCACGTCGGTGCCGATCACCGACATGCCTGCCTTGTGGGACATCGCCGAGGCCCACCTCGACCGCTGGGATGGCTATCCCGGCACCCAGCGAGCCGAGCTGCTCGGCAACATCCGCGCCGAGGGGGTCACGGGCGTGTTCTTCGTGGCCGGCGACCTGCACCAGTCGACACTGTCGTACGTCGACCTGCCCGGCGGCGATGGCGACAACCTGCTGGAGATCATGGCGGGTCCCGGCGGCTCGTTCCGCAACGCCATCGCGCGCACCATCGAGGGCGACCAGTTCGTCTACAAGGAGGCCGACTGGTCGGCCGTCCGCCTCGACTTCCACCCCAACGGCACCGCGCGGATCCGGATGGTCTACGAGGAGGGGGGCGACCTGATGCTCGACATGGTCATCGATGACAAGGGGCAGGTCGTGCGTATCGACCAGGAGCGCCACCCCTGGCGGGAGTACACCACCACCCCGTGACACACGCAGTGCTCATCGTGGCCCTGGTCGGATGCGGGCCACCCGTCGATCCTCTTGCCGCCACCCGGCAGGCCTACACCGATGCTCTCGCGCGCCCCGTCGCCGACGAGCCGGCGCACGCCGTGGTGCGGGCCTCCGACGACACCCTCGGCGCCTTCCTGGGCGACCTGGCCGTCGGTGCCCCCATCGTCGCGCCGGGCCCGTTCGGCATGAACCTCGTGCTGATTCCCGAGGTCACCCAGGCGACGGCCCACACCCAGGCCCGCGATCCCCTCGAGGTGCGCGCCGAGCTCGCAGGCACCACCGACATCGTGTTCCCTCTCATGTCAGCCGACGACCTGGGCTGGACCGTCGCGGTGGAGGGGGCGCTCACCAGCTGGACGAGCGACGACCACGACGGCCTGCACATCGGCCTGAAGTGGCACGACCCGGAGGCCCTTCGGGTCACCCTCGGCCTCGATGGAGCCCCCGAGCAGGTGAGTGCCCTGGCGGAGGGCGCGGTGCGGGGCACCCTCACCGGCCTGATGGGCGAGCAGGGCATCGGCTTCACCCTGCCCCACACGCCCTGGGCGCGCGTGCGTGACCTGCGGCTGCGGGGGGGCGACGAGGGGCTGACGGCGGAGCTGGTGCTGTCGGGCACCCAAGGCGCTCCCCCTCCCCCGCCCGAGGTGCCACAGCGAGGCATCGTGCTCGCGGTGTCCGACGACACCCTGCTGGGTGTGGCCCAGGCCCTCGCCGCGGATCAGCAGCTGCCCGACGACAAGCTCGTCGTCGAGCCACGCTCCCTACAGCTGCATGGCCAAGGCATCGTGGCCGAGCTGCGGGTGCACCGCAGGTCGCGGCGGCCGAAGTGGCGCACCTACCGCCTCGAGGCACCGCTGATCTGGGAGGGCTCGACGCTGTCGCTCCCCGTGGAGTCGCTGGAGCTGGTGGGCCACGAGCGCTGGCGGGGGGGCTGGCGGGTCGCCATCGGCGAGAAGCGCGCCGTAGAGCTGCTGCAGCAAGGGCTCGCGGACGTGCCTACCGCGCTGTCCACGCCCGTCGGCGAGCGGGTGTTGCACCTCGAGCTCATCGAGCTGCAGACGATGGAGGGCGCCCTACACTTCGTCGGGGTGGTCGACCTGCCGTAGGCTGTCGGCCGGAGGCACGATGCGCGCCCTGTTGGTCATCGACGTTCAGCTCGACTTCTGCCCCGGTGGTGCCCTCGCCGTGCCCGACGGCGACGCGGTGGTGCCGGTGTGCAACGCCGCCATGGAGGCCTGCGACATCGTGGTCCTCACCGCAGACTGGCACCCGCCGGGCCACGCCAGCTTCGCCAGCCACCACGGGCTGGCGCCCTTCGCCACCACCACCCTCGCGTACGGCGAGCAGGTGTTGTGGCCCGACCACTGCGTGCAGGGCACCCCCGGGGCCGCCTTTCACCCCGAGCTGCGAACCGAGCGAGCCCACGTGATCGTCCGCAAGGGCTACCGACCCGCCATCGACAGCTACTCGGCCTTCATCGACAACGACCGGTCCACCTCCACGGGGCTCGCCGGCTGGCTTCGGGAGCTGCAGGTCACCGACGTGCTGCTGTGCGGGCTGGCCACCGACTACTGCGTGCAGTACAGCGCCCTCGACGCCGTGGCAGCCGGCTTTCGCACGACCGTGCTCGCCCCGGGTGTCCGCGGTATCCGCCCCGACACCGTCGAGGAGGCCTGGAAGGCGATGCGGGCCGCAGGGGTCGACGTGCGTGACCGCGCGTGACCACACCGAGACCGCGCTCGGTATAGGCTGCACCGCATGTTCTGGTTCTTCCTCGCCGCCCTCGCGGCCGACCCCGCCCCCTTCGATGCCCGCTCCGCCCAAGCCAGCTGCGACGCCGGTGATGCCGACGTGTGCACAGCCCTCGGCGCCCGCTACCTGCAGGGCGACGGCGTGCCCGTCGATCGCTTCCGCGCCAGCCAGCTGTTCCGCACCGCCTGCGCCGCCGACCATGCCCACGGCTGCATGTTCCTCGCGGAGGCCTACCGCAAGGGCGAGGGCGCCGGCGCCGACCAGGCCAAGGCGACCGACCTGTACATCCAGGCCTGCGAGCTCGGCGACGCGCTGGCCTGTCGCTCGGTGGGCGACCTGTTCATCCTCGGCAACATGGGCCGCACCGACGGCCGCACCGCAGGGCTTTGGTACCAGATGGGGTGTGACCTCGGGGATGGCCAGGCCTGCACGGCCGCAGGGCTGTGGATGGAGCGCGGCGACGTGATGGACGCCGACCCCAAGAAGGCCGTCGAGCTGTTCCGGCGAGGATGCGAGGGCGGTCATCCCCGTGGATGCACCCTGATCGGCATCCGCAGCAGCAAGGGAGCCGGCGGGCTGAAGCGCGACCTGCAGGCAGCGGCCGACTGGTTCCTGCGCGCCTGCCCCGACGATGCCGAGAGCGACCCCGAGGGGTGCCGTGAGCTCGGCATGCTGATGGTGAAGGGCAAGGGCGTCGTCGAGAACCGCGAGGCGGGTCGCGACCGCCTGGAGCGCGCGTGCTTCCGCAACGACGCCATCGCCTGCCGCGAGCTGGCCGAGGTGGAGCAGGGCGAGGGGCGCCTCGACGAGGCCATGTTTGCGGCCCAGCGCGGCTGCGACCTCGGCGACGCCGCCGCCTGCCGCCGCCAAGACAAGGTCCGCTACAAGATGGCCCTCGAAGCCGGCAGGTAGCCGCAGCGGCGTGGAGCCTGGCGAATCGCGTCTTGGCAGCGCGCGGACTATGAGGCCTCCGTCCATCTGGGGGTCTTCTTGTTTCGAGCGTTGTTCACCGCCCTGTTCCTGCTCTTCCTGTCCGTGGCACCCTCGGTGGCCCACGCAGACGACGAAGCAGAGCCCACCCTGTTCGAGCGCGCGGATGCGGCCTTCGGCAGCTACTTCGTGGGGCCGCTAGCGACGGTGATGTTCTTCGACCTGGTCTTCTGGGACGACGAACTGCCCCCTCAGGAAGCTCAGGGCATGGTCCACGAGGGCATGCTCCTGGTGCGCGCCGACGACGGCACCTGGGTCGTGCGCGACCACCAGAAGACCGATCGGGTGGTCCGCGTCATCGAGCCGCCGGAGCCGGTGACCCTCGGCGAGCTCCAGGCGGAGCTGCGAACGAACGCCTCCCGACGCGGTGATGAGCAGGTGTGGGGCTACGTCGCCCGGGTTCCCAGCCAGGCGGTCGACCTGGAGGCCCTCGGCCTGTCGTCCGAGGTGCCACCGGGCGAAGAAGCCGTGGTCGAAGTGAGGCAGCTGGCGCCCTTCCCCGTGAAGGTCGACCGCAGCACCGGCCGCACCGTCGAGCTCGAGGTGTCCTACCCGGCCACCCAGGTGGAGGTCGGCCCGGGCGACACGGTGCGCACCGCCGATGGCAGCGAGGCCGAGCTGGTCTCCCTCGACACCAGCGGCTTCACCGTCCTCGGGCCCGAGCGCCGCGAGGCCGATCTCGTGGTCCCCAACCCCCATCAGCTCAACATCCCCGTCGTGGTGGCCTGGCTGGTGTTCGGTGCTGTGTTCTTCACGGTGCGCATGGCCTTCGTGAACCTGCGCCTGTTCCCTCATGCCCTGCTCGTGGTCACCGGTCGCTTCGACGACGAAGACGACGACGGAGAGATCAGTCACTTCCAGGCTCTGTCGTCGGCGCTGTCGGCGACGGTCGGGCTCGGCAACATCTCCGGGGTCGCCATCGCGGTGGCCGCAGGGGGGCCCGGCGCGGTGTTCTGGATGGTGGTCGCCGGGTTCCTTGGCATGTCGTCGAAGTTCACCGAGTGCACGCTGGGCCAGATGTACCGGCAGCGGCGCCCGGATGGCTCGGTGTCGGGCGGCCCGATGCACTACCTCGACGAAGGGCTCGCCGAGCTCGGGCTCGCGCCCTTGGGCAAGGTGCTCGCCGTGGTCTTCGCCGTGATGTGCGTGGGCGGCAGCCTCGGTGGCGGCAACATGTTCCAGGCCAACCAGTCCTTCGCCGCTGTGTTCGACGTAGCGACCACCTACGGGCTGCTCGAGGAGAGCGCCCGCGGCACCTCGTCGGTCATCTACGGCATCGTGCTGGCCTTCATGGTGGGCCTGGTGATCATCGGCGGCATCAAGCGCATCGGCGCGGCCGCCGGCTTCATCGTGCCGATCATGTGTGGGGTCTACCTGCTCGCCGGCTGTGCGGTGCTCATCGTCAACGCCGCGCAGGTTCCCGCCGCTTTCGGCGCCATCGTGAGCGAGGCCTTCACCCCGATGGCCGGGCTCGGCGGCATGGCCGGCGTGCTCATCCAGGGCTTTCGCCGGGCCGCCTTCTCCAACGAGGCCGGTGTCGGCTCGGCGTCCATCGCCCACAGCGCCGCGACCACGAAGTACCCCGTGCGCGAAGGCATCGTGGCCCTGCTGGAGCCGTTCATCGACACCATCGTCGTGTGCACGATGACCGGGCTCGTGGTCGTCGTCACCGGCGCCTACCAGGTCGAGGGGGTCGACGGAGTCGTGATGACCTCCACCGCGTTCGGGTCAGTGATGAGCTGGTTCCCCGCCGTGCTGTCGCTGGCCGTGCTGCTGTTCGCCTTCTCCACGATGATCTCGTGGAGCTACTACGGCGAGCGGTGCATCACGTGGCTGTTCGGTGATGTCGCCCGTATGCCCTACCGCGTCTTCTTCCTCGTCTGCGTGTTCGCAGGCTCGGTCTTCCACCTCGGCAGCGTGCTCGACTTCTCCGACCTGATGATCCTTGGCATGGCCTTCCCGAACATCCTCGGGGCCATCCTGCTGTCGGGCAAGGTCAAGGTCGCCCTCGACGACTACCTCACCAAGCTGCGCAGCGGAGCGTTCTCATGAAGCTGGCCGTCCTCACCAGCGGGGGCGATGCTCCCGGCATGAACGCCGCCGTGCGGATGTTCACCAAGGCGGCCATCGCTCGGGGCCACACCGTGGTCGGCGTGCGGCGCGGCTACGAGGGGCTTCTCGACGGCGACATGGTCCCCATGGGGCTCGGCACCGTCGATGGCATCAGCCGCCATGGCGGCACCATGCTGGGCTCGGCGCGCTCCGCCCGCTTCCCTACCGAGGAGGGCCAGGCCCTCGCCGCAGAGCAGCTGGCCGCCCACGGAATCGACGGGCTGTTCGTCATCGGAGGCAACGGCTCCCTCACCGGCGCCCACGTGCTGTCGGCACGCACCCCCTGCCGCATCGTCGGCGCGCCGGCGAGCATCGACAACGACGTGGGCTACAGCCGGCTGTCGATCGGCGTCGACACCGCTGTCAACACCATCGTCGAGGCCTGCGACCGCATCTCCGACACCGCTCGCGCCCACCGTCGTGCGTTCGTGGTCGAGGTGATGGGTCGCCACTGCGGCTACCTCGCCATGCGGGCCGGCATCGCTGCAGACGCCGACGCCATCCTGTTCGCCGAGCGCAAGCGCTCCGCCGAAGACACCCTCGAGGCACTCAAGGCCTTGCTCACTCGGGCCTTCTCCGATGCCCGCGACAAGAAGCGGGTGCTCATCATCAAGGCGGAGGGGGTGCAGCTTCCGACCGCCGACCTGGTCAAGGCCCTCCAGCAGCACCTCGACGACGAGGTCGGTGGGGTCGACATCCGCGAGACCATCCTCGGCCACGTCGTCCGAGGCGGAAACCCCTCCGCCCTCGACCGGCTCATCGCTCAGCGGCTCGGCGGAGGCGCCGTGTTTGCCCTCGAAGACGGCTGCACCGACACGATGCTCGCCTGGGAAGCCCCCAGCTCCGTCGGCGACGCCACCGCCGACAGCAGCGTGCGGCGCATCGCGCTGGGCGAGGTCCTCGAGGAGACGGGGCGGATGCTCGACGCGACCAGCCCCGCCACCCAGGCCCGGGTGCGGCTGCTGCTTCAGGCCGAGGCGCTGCTCGCGCTGTGACCCTCGGGGTGGGGCCGCCCCACCACCCGCACCACCACCACGGTGGCGAGGGCGCCGACCGGCAGCAGCAGCCACGGGCTCACCCCGTAGCCAGCGGGCAGCGTGCACAGCACCGCCGCCAGCGCGCCCGCCGTGAGCGCATAGGGCATCTGGGTGCGCACATGGGTCATCAGGTCGACGCCGGCTCCCAGCGACGACAGGATGGTGGTGTCGGAGATCGGCGACACGTGGTCGCCGAGCACGGCGCCGTCGAGCACCGCGGCCATCGAGGCCAGCACGAGGGGGCCCCCGGTGGGGTCGAGCTGCAGGGCGAGGGGCATGACGAGAGGCAGCAGCGTGCCCATCGTGAAGTAGGAGCTCCCCGTCGCGAAGGCGGTGGCCCCCGCCAGGACGAAGGTGAGCAGGGGCAGAAGGGCCGGAGCGAGGTTGCCCTCCAGCAAGGAGGCGACGAACACCGCGGCGTCGGTCTGCTTGATCAACCCGCCGAGGGTCCACGCCAGGTAGAGCACGGCCAGGGCCCCCAGGATCGAGCGCATGGCGCCCCACGACGCAACCGCCAGCTCTCGGGGGGTGGACCGACCGACCGTCAGCCCGAGGGCGGCGGCCACGAGCCAGGCAGCCAGCGCCCCGCCCGCCATGTCGAGGAAGGGGTTGGCGGCATCGAGGATCTCGAACAGCGGCGCCCCCGACGCCTCGGGGCCGAGGTTGACCAACCCGTGGCCCACCAGCATCCCGAACACGCCGAGGATGAGGGTGACCACCGGAGCGAGCCCGAGCACCAACGGGGCGGGCGGGGCCCCTTTCGCCTCCTCCGACGGCAGCTCCGGCCGCGCCTCCGCCTCCGCCCGCCGCATCGGCCCGAAGTCGCGCCCGCTCAGGGCGATGGCTCCCACGAACACCAGGGTCAGCAGGCAGTAGAAGCGGTAGGGCAGCGCCTCGACGAACAGGGTGAACGGCTGCAGCGCGCTCCCTGCCGCCTCCAGCTCGGAGCGGATCAGCCCCACCTCGTAGCCCAGCCACGTCGACACCAGCGCCACCGAGGCCAGCGGCGCAGCGGTGGCGTCGACGATGTAGGCGAGCTTGGCGCGGCTCACGCCGTGGCGATCGCACAGCGGCCCCATCGAGTTGCCCACCACCAGGCAGTTCGCGTAGTCGTCGAAGAACACCAGCCCGCCGGCGAGCCAGCTCGACGTCATCGCCCCGCGTCGCCCCTTCGCGAAGCGCTCTACCTGCGCCACCAGGGCCCGGGTGCCTCCCGTGCGCCCCATCATGCCCACCGTGGCCGCGACCAGCAGCGAGAAGGCCGTGATCAGGCCGTTGTCGATGCTCGTCGCCACGCCCAGCGCCTCGTGGCCGGCCACCGACAGGGCGCCGATGACGTCACCCTGGGTGACCACCACCGCCGCGACGACGACCGCCACCATCAGCGAGGGCACCACCCTGCGGGTGAGGATGGCGAACAGGATGGCGACGACGGGCGGCAGCAGCGTCAGGCCACCGTCCCAGTCGGCGAGTCGGGAGAGGGTGGTGAGCATCGGGCACCTCGAACAAGCCCGTTCGTACCACGAGGGGCCTCGCCCCCTGCAACAAGCCACGTGGGCGCACGTACCCCCCGGCGGAGGCCGGGCTCGCGTATGATGCCCGCCTGGGAGGTTGCTGCGTGCTCGTCGAAGCCTTGCTCGTCTCTGGTGCCGCCGCCATCACGTCTCTCGTAGGCGTGCCCATCGCCGTGCGCCTCGCCCGCCTCCCCAGCTTCAGCACTACGCGCCAGGCGTCGCAGCGCACGGAGCGCGAGTCCGTCGGAACGGCGGGCTTCGAGCCCCTCGACCTGGGGCCGGATCTCGTCCAGTGGCCGTCCGCCACCGCCTGGTTGTCGTCCAACACCATCCCCATCGAGTGGCCCAGCAAGTCGTGGAACGACGAGCACTTCGGCCGTCAGTGGCGCGACGGCACGGCCTACGAGGTGGAAGACCTCGGCTTTCACGCGATGCTCAAGCGCCGCGCGGATGCCGCCGAGGCCGATGCGAGAGAGGTCACCGCGCGAGCCCTGGCCAAGTCGGGTGGCAAGAGCGCTCCGCCGCCCCCGTCATCGGCCGAGCAGGCCTTCTTTCAGCCCCAGGCACAGCCGCAAGCACAGCAGCGCCAGGCACAGCGCCAGCGTCCGCCCCAGGCGGCGCCCGCCCAGCCCCAGGGGTGGCAGCCCGACGCCGACCGCACCCGGCAGCTACGCGCCCAGCAAGAGATCGCCCGCCGTGCGGCCGCTCAGAAGCAGCAGGAGGCCATCCGGGCCCAGGCCGCCAAGCAGGCGGCCGCGAAGTCCCAGCGAGCTCCGACTCCCAAGGCGCCCCCCTCCCGGCCCGCGCGGCCCCAGCCTGCAGGCAATGGCCCGCCCACCCGCGCCGAGCTCGAGGCCATGGTCGAGCGGGAGGGCCTGGCCGGAACGGTGCAGTTCATCATGCGCCGCACCGGGTGGGACTTCCGCAAGGCCGCCCAATACCTGGCCCGCACCCGAGCCCAGTAGGCGCCCGCAGGCCGCCTCACCTCAGTCGGCGGTGGCGTTCTCCAGCCGCAGGGCCTGCTCGGGGGTGAGCCCCAGCTCGGCGCGTAGCCGATCGTTCGCCTCGTCGGCGCGACGCTCCGCATCGGCCCGCGACAGGGAGTAGCTCGGGTCGATCGCCAGGCGCCGCGCCTTGCCCAGCGGGAAGCTGCCCGCCACGAAGCAGCCCGCCCCGGTGAGCATGCTGGCCGTGGAGAAGGTGGACCACACCCGCGCCTCGTCGTAGCTACGAGAGCCGTCGAGCCCCACCAGCCCCACGATGCTCGACACCAGCGACACGCCCCCGAGCACATACAGCGCAGTGCCCGCCGTCTTGTTGCGCCGCATCCGTCGCTCGAGGTGCACGCGCGCGCCCGGGTCGCCCAGCCGCTCGAGGGCCTCCGGCACAGCGAGCCGGTGACTGCCTTGGTAGACGGCCCAGCCCTCCACCTCGAACAGATACGGCTGCGTCCAGGCCCAGCCGCCGCCCCAGCCGCCCCAGCGCCCGTAGTAGCCAGTGGTCGTGGTGGTGGACCCGATGTATGCCTCACGGTAGCCACGGACCGACAGGTGCTCGCGCCGATAGGTGCGCACAGCGGCCACGTCTTCTGGGGTGAGCGGGCGCCGCCCGGGCACGGCCAGCGGTTGCCCGGACCGTGCCGGCCGCCTCGCCTCGGGAGGCGGCTCTTGCCCCACGGGCACAGCGAGGGGAGGATCGGCCGTGCCCTCCGTCGTGGGGGCGTCTCGGGCGACCGGCGGCGGCTCGACCTCGGGCTCCTCCGCCTCGATCGGCGCAGGCTCGATCTCGTTGGCGGGGGGCGCCTCCGTCGTTTGCGCACTCGCGAGCCCCGCCAGCACAATCCATGTCGTCATGGGTGGCCTCCGTTGACCGCTATCGAGGTCCCTCGTATCGTGGGCCGCCCTGGAGGTGCCCGTGATCGACTCCATTCCCGCCCGGTTCCTGGAGACGGCGCGACGCCGAGGCAATCACCCCGCCTACTACGTCAACGCCGGCGGCGACGCGTGGAAGGCGACGAGCTGGTCGACCTTCGGCGAGGAGGTGCGAGCTGCCGCCAAGAGCCTGATCGCACTGGGCTTCGAGCCCGGTCAGACGGCGTGCATCCTCGGCTTCAACCGACCCGAGTGGGTCATCTTCGACCTCGCGGCGATGGTCGCGGGCGGCGCACCAGCGGGCATCTACACGACGTGCAGCCCCGAGGAGGTCCAGTACATCGTCGACCACTCGGAGGCGAGGCTGGTCCTGGTGGAGAGCCACGCCCAGTGGCAGAAGATCCAGCAGGAGCGCGACAAGCTGCCCCGCCTGCAGCGTGTCGTGCTGATGCGCGGCGTGCCGGCGGTCGACGACGATCTCGTGTCCACCTGGGACGAGTTCGTGTCGGCAGGCGCGAGCGTGCCAGACACCGCCCTGCAGGAGCGCCTCGAGGGGCTGCAGGCCGATGCCGTGGCCACCTACATCTACACGTCGGGCACCACCGGCCCCCCCAAGGCCGTGATGCTCACCCACGGCAACATCGCCTGGACAGCGACCACCGCCGTCAGCATGACCGGCATCACCGAGGGCGACAGCTCCGTCAGCTACCTGCCGCTGTCGCACATCGCCGAGCAGATGTTCACCATCCACGCGCCGGCCACCGCCGGCTTCGTCATCTACTACGCCGAGAGCATCGAGCGGGTCGCCGACAACCTCCGCAGCGTGCAGCCCACCATCGTCTTCGGCGTGCCGCGGATCTGGGAGAAGATGCACGCCAAGGTGAGCGGCCGCATGGCCGAGGCGACCGGCCTCAAGAAGCGCATTGCCGCGTTCGCCCTCGCCACCGGCCGTCAAGTCACCGACCTGCGCAACCGCGGCGAGCTCCCCAGCGGCATGCTGGCCCTCAAGTACAAGCTCGCGCAGCGGCTGGTGTTCAGCAAGGTCAAGCCGCTGATGGGGCTGTCGCGGGCCACCCTGTGCATCACGGGTGCTGCCCCCATCAGCCAGGAGGTCCTCGAGTTCTTCGCGGGCCTCGATCAGACGATCCACGAGGTCTACGGGCAGTCGGAAGACTGCGGTCCCACGACCTTCAACTTCCCCGGGCGCACCCGCTTCGGCACCGTCGGCCTGCCCCTCGAGGGCACCGAGGTGAAGCTGGCCGACGACGGCGAGATCCTGGTCAAGGGCCCGCACGTGTTCAAGGGCTACTTCAAGGATGAGGGCGCCACCAGCGAGACCCTCATCGACGGCTGGCTGCACACCGGTGACCTCGGCTCCTTCAACGACGAAGGCTACCTGCGCATCACCGGCCGCAAGAAGGAGATCATCATCACTGCGGGCGGCAAGAACATCGCCCCGAAGAACATCGAGTCGGCCCTGCGCGACCTGACCCTGGTGTCGCAGGCCGTGGTCATCGGTGACCGCCGCAAGTTCCTCTCCGCCCTCGTCACCATCGACGAGGAGGCCAAGGCGGCCTTCGCCGAGCAGCAGGGGCTGGAGGGTGACGCCCTCGACGACGCCGTGCAGGCCGCCGTCGACCAGGGGGTGCAGGACGAGGTCAACCCGCGCTTCGCTCGCGTCGAGCACGTGCGGAAGTTCACCATCCTGCCTCGCGACTTCAGCGTCGACGAAGGGGAGCTCACCCCGACCCTGAAGATCAAGCGACGGATCGTGCACGACCACTTCGCTGACGAGATCGAGGCCATGTACTCCTGAGGGGGTGGACGCCGCCTCCGCGCGACGTGACAGAGACTCTGTGCGCACCCTCGACCTGCCGAACGCCGAAGCCACCCACGCCCTGGGCATCGCCCTGGGCCGCTCGCTGTTCGGGGGCGCCTTCATCGCGCTGCGCGGCGATCTGGGCGCCGGCAAGACCGCCCTGGCTCGGGGCATCGCCCGTGGGCTGGGGATCGATGGCAAGGTCCCCTCCCCCACCTACGTGCTCGTGCACTCCTACGAAGGCCGGCTGCCGCTGCACCACGCCGACTGGTACCGCCTGGCCGACGAAGACGAGCTCGAACAGATCGGCTGGTTCGAGCTGGCGGGGCCCGAGGCCGTCGCCATCGTGGAGTGGCCGGAGCGCGTGGAGGAGGCGCTGCCTGCCGACCGGCTGGAGGTCGAGCTGCACCACGTGGGCGAGGCTCGGCGCGTGGTCCTGCGGGCCACGGGGGCGACCCACGCCCCGCTGGAGGCCGTCGGTGGCTGACGACCTGTCGTTCCGCAAGGCCTCGCGGCCGCCGACACGCTCGCTGGGAGGGCTGGTGGCGGTCCTGCTGGTGGCCCTCGCGCTGGCTGTGGTGCTGCGCCCCCTGGCGAGACCCACCGTGCCCGAAGGTCGACTGATCGAGGTGGTGGGCGACGTGCCACGACCGGGTACCTACGTGGTCCCAGGGGGCTCGCTGCACGAGGCACTGGCGCTGGCCGGCGCCGATCTGTCGGTGGCGGAGCGCGCCATCGACGAGGGCCACGTGGTGCGCGTCGCTGGCGGCGAGGTCACTGTAGAGCCCCCGGAGGCCCCCCTGTTGGTCGGGCTGCCCATCGACCTCAACGAAGCTCGCGTCGACCAGCTGATGGCGGTGCCCGGAGTGGGGGCGTCGGTGGCCGGAGCCATCGTCACCGAGCGGCGCGAAGGGGGGCCCTTCACCCATGTGGGCGACCTGCAGCGGGTGCCAGGCATCGGGCCGACCACCATCGAGCGCCTGGCGCCCTTCGTCACCGTGCCCGGCGGCGCCCCTCCCCCCCCGCCCGGCCCCGTCGACGTGAACCAGGCCACCGCCGCGGAGCTGGAGCGGCTCCCGGGCATCGGCCCGGTCACCGCGGCACGCATCGTGGTCGACCGGGCGGAGCACGGCCCCTATCCCACCCTCGACGATCTGCGCCGCGTACCGGGCATCGGCCCGGCCACCGTAGAGAACCTGCTCGACGAGGCGGTCGCCCAGTGATCTACCTCGACCATGGAGCCACCGACGCGATGCGCCCCGAGGCGCTGGAGGCGATGACACCCTGGCTGCTCCAGCCGAGCAACCCCGCGTCGGTCCATCGGGCGGGGCAGCGAGCCCGAGCTGCTCTGGAGGCCGCTCGTCACGACATCGCCGCCTTCCTCGGCCGCCCCGCCGAGGGCATCGTGTTCACCAGCGGCGCCACCGAAGGCAACGCCACGTGGTGGCATGCCCAGCGGGCCCTGGGGCGGCAGCGGGTCGCCCTCAGCGCGGTGGAGCACCCCAACAGCCGGCTCGCGGCTGAAGGAGCAGGGATCGAGCGGGTCATCCTCCCCGTCGGGCTCGACGGCCGGAGCGCGCTGCCCGAGCCCGGCGCGGTCGACGCGCTGTCGCTGATGGTCGCCAACCACGAGACCGGCGTGCTCCAGCCGGTGTCCGAGGCGCTGCGGCTGGGCCTGCCCACCCACCTCGACGCCACCCAGGCCGTGGGCAGGGTGCCGCTGCAGCTGGGTGACGCGGAGGCGGTGGTGTTCACCGGTCACAAGCTCGGCGGGCCCCCGGGGATCGGGGTGCTGTCGCTGCGGGATGGCGAGGCCTTTCCCGCGCTCCTCCCGGGGTCTCAGGAGCGGGGCCGCCGGGGGGGCACGGTGAACGTGGCCGGGGCCGTCGGGCTGGCGGCCGCCTGCCGCGCTGCAGAGGCGGAGCTACCGGCCGAGCACGCTCGTCACCTGGCGCTGCGGGGGCCTCTCGAGGAAGGCCTGCGGGCGCTGGGGGCGCAGATCGTCGGGGCCGGCGCAGGAAGGGTCCCCCACACCACGTGTGCGGTGTTCCCGGGCATCCCCGGCGAGCTGCTGGTGCAGTCCCTCGACCTGCGAGGCATCGCTGTGTCGTCGGGGGCTGCCTGTGCCTCGGGAAGCACCGAGCCTTCCGCGGCGCTCACAGCCATGGGCCACCCCCACCCTGGAGCCTCGGTGCGCATCAGCCGCGGCCGGGGCACGACCGCCGACGAGCTGCAGGCACTGCTGCAGGTGCTACGAGACATCGTGCCGGCGCTGCGCGACCTGGAGGAGCCCTGACACCCCGCGAGCTGACCGTTGCCCTGCTGGGGTGGTACCACGCCCATGCTCGCTCGCTTCCCTGGCGCTCGGAGCCCACGCCCTACCACATCCTGCTATCCGAGCTGATGTGCCAGCAGACGCGCATCACCACGGTCCTCCCCTACTACGCGGCCTTCCTCGAGCGCTGGCCGACCCTCGACGACCTCGCTGCCGCCGACCTCGACGAGGTGCTGAAGGCCTGGGCGGGCCTCGGCTACTACCGGCGGGCCCGGGCGCTGCATGCCTGCGCCCAGGCAGCGCGCGCGGTGGGGGGGCTCCCCGGCGATGCGGCGGCCCTCAGGGCCCTGCCGGGCATCGGTCCCTACACGGCGGGGGCCATCGCCTCCATCGCCTTCGGTCTGCCCGAGCCCGCGGTCGACGGCAATGTCGAGCGGGTGCTCAGTCGGCTCGATGCCTCTCCGGAGGAGCCCTGGTCGGCCGCTGGCAAGCGGGCACTGCGACAGCGCACCCAGCAGCTGCACGATGCCCTGCCCGACGATGCCCACCCCGGCGATCTCACCCAGGCCCTCATGGAGCTGGGCGCCACCACGTGCAGCGTCGCCAGCCCGTCATGCAGCGCGTGCCCCCTCGCCCCGGCCTGTCGGGCGCGGGCCGACGACGAACAGAGCGCGTGGCCACGCAAGCGAGCGCGCAAGCCCCCGGTGCCCATCGCCGCCGCCGCCGGGCTGGCGTGGCTCGAGGGCATGCCCGTGCTCGCACGTCGTCAGGGTCGGGGCCTGCTCGGAGGCCTGTGGGAGCCCGTGCGCGCTCCTCTCGACGGCATCATCGACGCGACCGATGCCCTGCACAGCGGGTTTGCCGAGGTGGGGCTGCGGGCGACCGTGGGGCCCAGGCTGGGGCAGGTGCAGCACGTGTTCAGCCACCGGCGCCTCACCCTCGACGTGTACGAGGTCGCCGTGGAGGGAACACCCCAAGCCGGGGGGCCGTACGACCGCGTAGAAGCCTGCGCCCCCGACACGGTCGGCTTGTCGCGGCTGGCCCACAAGGCGCTGGCTCTGGGCGACAGGCCGCCGCTGCTGCTGGCGGCGGAGCTCAGTCGAGGAACAGTGAGCCGATGAACACGATCCCACCGACCACCGCCATGGCCATGCCGGTGACGATCGCCCCCAACCCGCCGTACCAAGCCGTCACCTCGGTGCCGTCGGAGTACAGGTCGATGTAGAGGCCCGAGATGGCCACTGCGCCGAGGGCCACGATCAACAACCCGAGGCAGCCGCAGCCACAGCCGCCGCCTCCCGTCAGGTTTTTCGCGAGGGATGGTTCGGGTTCGCTGGGCGGCATTTCCCCCTCCTGGGCCCACGAAGTCGACACAGCTTGTTAACGGGGGCGTGCCGACCGTGCCCTGCACCGAGGTCTACCATGAGCGATACACCCAAGGATTCCGGCCCTTCCGACGCCGCACCCGAGCAGGTGCCAGGTGGCGAGGTGCGCGCGGGGCGTATCGCCCACGAGATGAACAACACGGTCGCCTACATCATCACCAACCTCAACCTCCTCACCGAGGAGATCGAGCACCTACCGATGCCCGCCGTGCAGCGCGCGCGGCTGCTGCGGTTTCTCGACGAGGCCAGTGATGGCGGCATGCGGGTGTCCGATCTCATCCGCCAGATGAAGGTCCTGTCGTGGGGCGATGGGCCCGCCAGCGCCACCGAGGGCGACGACACCTGGGATGCCGCCGACGGCCCCAAGCGGGTGCTGGTGGTCGACGACGAGCCCGCGATCCTCACCGCGGTGCACCGCGCCCTGAAGAACTACGACGTGGTGGTCACCACCAACGGCGCCGAGGCCTTGGAGCGACTCGCAGACGGCACCCACTTCGACCTGGTGCTCTGCGACCTGGTCATGCCCGAGATGTCGGGCATCGAGCTGTACCGCGCGGTGGGCGAGCGCTACGGCACGCTGCGCGACCGCATGGTGTTCATGACCGCCGGGGCCTTCACCCCCGAGGCGCGAGACTTCCTGTCCAACGTGCGCAATCCGGTGCTCCACAAGCCCTTCGACACCAAGACGCTGCGCTGGATCCTCGCCCAGGCGCGGCGCCGCAGCTGATGTCTGCCGTCGTCATCGACACCGTCGGCCGTGGTCCCCGCCGGTACTACCTGGTTCACGGCATCCTCGGCTCGGGCCGAAACTGGCGCAGCTTCGCGCGGCGGTTGGTGGGCAAGCGGCCCGACCTCACCCTCCACCTCGTCGACCAGCGAGCGCACGGCCAGGCCCCACCGAGCGACGCGCCCCACACCCTCGCGGCCTGCGCAGCCGACCTGGCCTCGCTCGAGTCCGAGCACGGAGCCGCAGACGGGGTGATCGGTCACTCCTTTGGGGGCAAGGTGGCGCTGGCCTGGGCCGAGGCCGGAGGGGGTGGCAGCGTCTGGGTCCTCGACAGCCCCCCCGGCGTGCCCGACGGCGAGCCGACCGACGCGACCCACGACGCCCTCGGCGTGCTGCGCGCCCTCGACAGCTGCCCCGTCCCGGCTCCCACGCGGCAGGCCATCCGGGAGCATCTGCTGGGCGCCGGCCTCTCCGAGGCGATCACCATGTGGCTGCTCACGAGCACCCGGCGGGCCGACGACGGATGGCGCTGGGTCTACGACCTGCCCGCAGTCCACGACCTGCTGGCCGACTACTTCCGGCGCGACCTGTGGCCCGTCGCCACGGGCAGCCACCCCGTGCACCTGGTCATGGCGGAGCAGTCCGACCGGTGGTCTGCCCGCGAGCTCGAGCGGGCCGAAGCGGCCGACGCCAGCGGCCAGATCGCCTGGCACGTGCTGCCCGATGCAGGCCACTGGCTGCACGTCGACAACCCCGACGGCCTGCTCGCGCTCCTCGAGGCACAGCTGTAGCGTTCAGTCCGCGGTGCACACCGCGTCGAGGGGGCAGCCAGGGCAAGCATCGGGGTGCCGCGCGCCACGACAGGCTCCGCTGATGCCCAGGTGGGCGAGGGCGAAGTCGAAGCGCACCGGATCGTCGGGATCGAGGGTGCGCAGGGCCGCGGTGATCGCCTCTGCGGTGCGCCAGCTACCGTCCCGACGATGCGTCAGCCCGAGGAACTGCGACACCCGCAGCACGTGGGTGTCGACCGGCATCACCAGCGTCGCCGCAGGGCGGGCCCACAGCCCCAGGTCGATGCCGTCGGCCGGTCGCACCATCCACCGGTGAAACATGCACAGGCGCTTGCACGCCGAGCCGCTCGCGGGGCTCGGGAGCAGGAAGCGCAGCCCACGCGGTGCACCGTCGACCCCACCCGCCGCCTCGCGCAGCGCCGCCGACAGCCGGACCAGCCCCTCCCGGGCGGTGCCTCCAGCCTGGGCCTCCTCCAGCCCTTGCTGCTGCACCCGCCCGATGGCCCGCAGGTAGGTGACCAGGTGAGGCCCCCGGATCCATCGGTAGAACAGCGGATTCAGGGCGTCTACGACCCCTGGGTGGACCTCCCTTGCCGCCTGCGCAGGCCCCCCGTGGGCATCGAGGGCCGCGAACACCTCATCGAGCACGGCCCCGAAGGCCGCGACGCGCCCGAAGGCCAGCCCCGCTGCCAGCAGGCCCGCTGCCTCCTGATCGGCGCGGAGTCGGTAGCGGTGCACATAGCGCACCGGGTCGTGGGCCACGCGGTCCGCACGGTCCACCCCCGCCAGCAGGGTCTCCAGGAACGGCCCCAGGTGTGCGTGGCTCACAGCTGTGTCTCCACCCGGTCGGCGAGGAGCTCACCGAAAGGCAGCGCGCACGTGAAGCCCGGCGACACCGCGTTGAGCACGTGCACCGACCCCTCTGCGTCGCGCACCACGAAGTCGCTGACCAGACGGCCTGTCGCCTCGTCGACGAGCTGCGCCCGGATCCCTGGGCGCCCCCAGCGCCGGTAGTGTCGCGGGTCGACCCCATCGAGCAGCGGCTGAGCCCGCCTCACCAGCACGCGACGAGACAGCTTGCCCAGCTCTCGCCCGGCCAGCTGGCGCACCCCGGCGTCGGCCCACATCAGGTGCAGCTGGCGCCGGGCCACGTCTGCCAGCTCCCCCAGCGACGCACCCCCCAGGCCCTCGTACTGCTCTCGCCAGGCCGCCGGCATCGCCGTCGGGCCGATCTTCACCCCACCGGTCACCGTGGTGGTGAAGTGCACGCCCAGAAACGGCATCCCCGGCTCGGGAACGGGGTAGACGCAGCACCCGAGGGGCCCCGCCGCCGCGCTGCCGAGCAGGTAGAGCCCACGGAAGGGCACCACCCGCAGACGCCCCCTGGCTCCCCACCAGCTCGCCACTCGGTCGGCCTGCAGGCCCGCGCTGTTCAGCACCACCCTCGCTGGCTCCACCCCTTCCTCCGTGCGGACCCCGCCCTCGGCGCGCCCCCACACCCCACGCCCCAGCACCACCCGAGCCCCCGCCGCCTCCGCGCGCCGCCGCAGCGCCGCCAGGCAGGCCGCCGGGTCGACCGTCGCGGTCGTCGGCGACCACAGCGCCAGCTGGTGGGTGCGCACCCGGGGCTCGATCTTCCGCGCCGCCGCCTCCCCCACCGCCCGCACGTCGACCCCCAGCGAGGTCCCCCTCGCGATGAGGGCCTCCACCGCGGCCACCTCGGTGCGGTCGCGAGCCACCACCAGCTTGCCGCAGCGCCGCAGCGCCAGGCCATCGGCCTCGCACAGCGCCTGCCAGCGCCGGTTGCCCTCCCGACACAGCCGCGCCTTCAGGCTGTCGGTGCCGTAGTAGAAGCCCGCGTGCAGCACGCCGGAGTTCCGCCCCGAGGCATGGGCGCCCAGCACCGGCTCCTTGTCGAAGACCGTGACGCCGACCCCGCGGGATGCGAGGGCCCAGGCCGCTGCCAGCCCCACCGCCCCCGCACCGATGACCACCACGTCGCTCACCGCACCTCCGGCAGCCAGTCGAGCACCGGCACGTGCAGCTCGACGTCGCGTACCCAGGCCGACGCCGCGACGTCGGGCGGCAGCCTCGTGGCGTCTTTCGCGGTCGTCACTACGACCCCGCCCGCGGCCCAGCGCCGGATCGCCGCCTCCGGCGGGGCCTGGTGGTCACCAGCCACCCACACCGCCTCGACCTCCCCGTCGTAGGCAGCGAGCACCGCAGCGGGGTGCCCCACCCCCACGAACCACCGCACGGGGCCCGACGGCGCCTCCACGACCTCCCCGCCACGCTGCCACGCCCCCGGACGCCGCTCGATGGGCAGCCCCGGCGCAGCGAACCGACCATCCCCGTGGTGCACCCAGACCACATCGGCTCCCCGGGGCACGGAGCGCACCCCTCGCCGCTCCCCGGCCGGCAGCGGCCCGCGGGCCGTCGGGAACCGGGCATCCACCACCACCAGCTCGACGTCGCGATGCACCTCTCGAGACTGCAGCCCGTCATCGAGGACCACCACCGTGCAGCCTCGCTGCTGGAGGGCCCGGGCCGCCGCAGCCCGGTCGGGCCCCGCGGCGACCAGGGCGCCACAGCGGGCCAGCAAGGCCCCCTCGTCGCCCAGGTCGCGCCAGCTGTCGCTCACCCAGCTGCACCGCACGTCGCGGCCCGGTGCCCCTCGGCGGTAGCCCCGCACGGCCACCCCCACCCGGTGGCCCCGCGCGTGGAGGGCGCCGACCAGGAACCGCACCGAGCTCGTGCGCCCCGGACTGCGCGCGTTGGTGGAGCCCACCGAGATCACCGGCACGTCGAGGGTGACGACCCGGCGGGGGCGGTGCTGATGCAGCCAAGCCCCGGCGAGGTAGGCCGGAACGAGGGGAAGGGCCCAGGGCCGGGGCGAACTCTCCGGCGCGGGTGGCCCTGCTTGCCGCTGCACGAAGGCGGCTAGCTGGTGGGCGACACGGGACCGCGGAGGAGGCTGCCTCGTTCGCCCCACCGCTCGCTGCAGAGCCGCCAGGAGCTGCCCCTCCTCGGCGACCCGCTCGACGCCTTCGAAGGCCGCGGGCGCGCTGTGCACGTGGGGCCCCGCGACCACCGCGCACCCCCAGGACTGGGCCTCCCGGGGCGAGTGCCCGCCGATCTGCGCATCGAAGGTGCCGCCGACGAAGACCGCCGCCGCCCCCTGCAGGCACGCCCCCAGCTCTCCGAGGGTATCGAGGAGCACGCCATCGACGTGGTCGGGGACCTCGCCGGACGGCAGCTCGCTGCGGCGCACGAGCCGCGCGGCGCCCAGCTCCCCGGGGTCGAACCGTGCCGGATGCCGAGGCGCCAGCAGCACCTGGTGGCCCTCGGGACAGCTCGCCAGCAGCCGACGTGCATCGCCGCGTCGTAGCGAGGCCCCCGCGACGAAGGGCCTCTGCCAACGCAGCGGCGACGCCGGCGGCTGCAAGCTCAGCTTCAGATCGCCGAGCACACACACCTCGGCGTCGTGGCACCCTCGCAAGAACGCCGCCTCCTCCTCGTCGCGCGCTCCTACCGCCGTCACGTCGCGCCACAGCCAGCGAAGCAGCCGTCGGGGGACCCTGCGCGTGCCGCGCCCCGCCTTGGCGCTGACCCGCACCACCGGCACGCCCGCCTTGCGAGCCCGACGCGCGAGCCCGGGCCACAGCGTGCCCTCCACGAAGACCACCGCGCGGGGCCGCGCATCCGCCCACAGGGGCGCGAGGCAGAAGGGGTGGTCCACCGGGAGCAGAGCGCAGGCCCCTCGGGTGAAGCCTCGCGCTACCGCCAGCCCCTCGGCGGTGTCGGTCGTGAGCAGCTTGGGCCCCTCCAGCGCCTCCCACAGCGCCCGGGCGGCCCCCACCTCACCGACCGACGAGGCATGGATCCACACCGCGCCGGGGGCGACCGCCGCCCCGTGCCAGCCCAGCCGCTGCCGCAGCTGCCCGCGGGTGCGAGGGTGCAGCGCCACCGCCGCCACCCCGATCGCCAGGGGCATCACGTCGACCCCGTCAGCCGCGCGAAGGCGCCGCCAGCCGCTTGCAGCACATGGGGAGCCCCCTGCTCCACCACCCGGCCCGCCTCCAGCACCACCACCACGTCGGCCTGCAGGGCGACGGCCAGATCGTGACAGGCCACCAGGATGGTCCGCTGGGGGCGAAGCTGCTGCAGCGTGGCGAGGATCGCCGCCTCCGTTGCCAGATCGACCTGATTGGTCGGCTCATCGAGCAGCAGCACCGGAGCCTCGACAGCCAGCGCTCGGGCCAGCGCCAGCCGCTGCCGCTCGCCCCCGCTGAGGGGGCTGCCAGCCTCACCCAAGCCCCGCTGCAGCCCCATCGGGTGCTCGGCGACGAAGCCAGCCTTCGCAGCCGCCAGCCACTCCTTCGCCTCGGCCCCCTCCAGCCCAGGAGCCGCCAGCCGAAGGTTATCGAGGATGGACCTCGCGAACAGAAAGCCATCCTGCGGCACCCACGCCACGACGCGCGCTCGGGCCGCGCTGGGCCAGCCAGCGAGGGCATCCCCCCCTACCGCCACCTCTCCCCGCGTCGGCGCGCGGAGCCCGGCGACCAGGCGCAGCAGGCTGCTCTTGCCTGCGCCTGTGGGCCCGACCAAGGCGACGATCTGCCCCGGGGCTGCCTGCAGGTCGATGGGGCCCAGCACCCGCCGAGGCCCATCCCACAGCTCCACGCCGCGCATCACCACCGCCCTGGGCCCCGGGTGGACCACGGGGTCGACCCGCGCCGAGACCGGAGGTGATGCGTCGAGGACGGCCCGCACTCGCTCCAGTGCGGCCGAGGCGCGCTTCCACAGCGACCATGCCTCCGCCAGGCGCGCGACCGGGCGCTGGGCCAGCACCAGGGCCGCGACGAAGGCCACCAACCCCTCGGGCTGCAGCGAGCCCACACCCACCAGCTGCGCGCCCCGCACCACGAACGCCGCCACCGCACCGAGGGCGACCAGCTCGGTGACCACCGACGGCGACAGGCGCAGGAGGTCCATTCCCACCCGCGCACGGCGATCGGCCGCAGCGACCTCGGCGAAGCGACGCTGCTCGGCCTCTTCGGCCCCGAAGGCCCGCACCACCTCCGCCCCCAGCAGCTGCTCCCCCGCCAGGCCCCCCAGCTCGGCACGGGCCGCACGCTGACGGCGCGCCGCAGCACCGACCCATCGGCCGGTGAGCGCGCTGGCCCCTACCAGCACCGGCACCAGCACCAGGGCCAGGGGCGCCATCGACGGCGCGACCCACAGCGCACCGGCCCCCAAGCCCACCAGCGTGAGCGGGTCGCGCACCAGCGTGACCACCGCAGACACGCCGTACTGCACCTGATCAGCCTCGTCGGTGAGGGCTGCGAGACGGTCGCCCACCCGTGCCGCAGCCGGGCGCTGAAGCCAGCACCCGAGCAGGTCGCCACGTAGGCCCTCGGCCACCGACCAGGCCACCTGCTTGCTCAGCCCCGTGCGCACCACCCGCACCACGGCGCCCAGGAGCGCCACCGCCAGCAGCCACCCCGCGTGGCCCAGGGCACCTGCTGCGTCGCCCTCCCCCACCGCACGCACAGCGGGCGCGAGCAGCGCCACCAGGGCGCCCGGCACCGCCGCGCTCACGACCGACAGGCCCCCCGCCAGGGCGAGGGCCGCGACGTGGGGCCTCAGCAGCGCGGGCCAGGAGGCCGACGCCACCCGGGCCTCAGCCCTCTCGCCACTTGGACAGCAGCCCCAGCAGATCGCGCTCCCGCCCCGCCGACGTCTCGAGCTCCGCCTTCAGTCGGTCGACCTCGGCATGCAGGGTCGCGACCTTGGCCATCTCCTCCATCAGGTGCTTCACCGCGCCGTCACGGTCGAGGCGGGCCACCGCGTCTTTCGCCAGCGCCGGCGACATCGGGGTCTGGCGGGGAGGCACGGCCGGCGCATCACTGGCCGAGGCCACCGGCGCAGGCCGCGCGACGCCCTTCACCGCAGCCGGGGCGCTGGCCTCGGGCGCTGGCGCCGGTGCCGCTGCCGGTGCGCCCGGAGCGGCGGCCACGGCCACCGCGGCCGCCTGACGCTGGCCCGGGTCGACCAGCTTCCCTTCCGGCACGATCAGGTAGCGGAATCCGTACTCGGTGAGGGGCTCGAGCTCTACCCAGGCCGAGTCGGGCAAGCGCTTGCCCACCTCCCGATCGATCCGTGACAGCGCGTAGCTCTGACGCTGCCCGCTGGTGAGCACATGGACGAACCGCCCTACCTTGAGGTGGTCGGGGTCGATGTCGCTCTCCTGATACACCGAGCTGGGCTGGGGATCGGTGCGGTCGGCCTTGCGAATGCCGAGCACGCCCATCCCTTCCTTGCACTCGAAGCGGAACACGAGCCGGTCGGGGCTCGAGTCACGCCGCACAAAGACCTCGAAGCTTGAACCATCGTGGATGCCGTACATGCGCGCAGCCTATCAGTTGATGTGGTTTCGGATGAGCTCGGGAATGCGAGGCACGCCCTGTCGCACGTGCTCCTCCGCCGAGCCACGCAGCGTCTGGTAGATCCTGAGCACGACCTTGTTCTTGGCACGGGCCGCCAGAGCGTCGGTGACCGCGAGCAGCTCACGGGCCACCCTCTCGTCGTGGCGGGCGAACCAGGCCTCGGCGTCGCCGCTGGCCACCGCCTCGGCCCACAGGGGATCGAGCACGGGAACGAAGTGCGGAAGCAGCCGATCGACGGCACCGGGAACGACGCCGGGGCTGATCCTCTGGAACGCGCCGAAGCCCGCCTTGAGCGCCGCCCCTCGGAAGCCCCGCTTCGACGCCACCTCGGACTCGACGATCTGGGCTGCGTCGACGACCACCGCATGACGCCGCTTCGCGTCACTCACCACCTGCGCGAGGGTCTCCATCAGTTCTTCACCATGCCGGGGCACCACGGAGTCGGCGCCTTGCCACCCAGGTCGTTCATCCACTTCCCCAAGTAGTTGCGGGCGTAGCACGACAGGCCGCCCTTGCGAAGTGCCGCCTGCACGCACTCGTAGCTGCGCTCGTAGTCGCGGTCGTTCTGGGCCCGCGCGATGTCGTGCCCCTCGATGTCGGGCGCCACCTTGTCTTTGATGTAGCGGCGCGACCAGGGATTGATCTGCCGACAGAGCACCTCTGGGGCTTCCTTGTTGGGGGACGCCGCCAGCGCATCGAGCAGCGCCTGACGCACGGCTCCGGACTCCTCTTCCTTGCCCATCCGGTCTTCCAGGCAGCGAATGGCCGTCAGCCGCTTCGAGCCATGCCACACCTCGAGGGCCGCCAGCCGCACGGCCTCGTCTTCGTCTTCCATGAGCGCGCGGCAGACCATCTGGTCGATGGTCGGCGACTTCTCGGTGGCGGCGGCGCTCTTGAGGGCCGCGCCGCGGGCGAGCCCGGAGCTGTCGTCGGTGGCCGCCTTGGTGAGCGCCACGCGCACCGTGTCGGACTTGCGCCCCTCGAGGGCCAGCGCCGCTGCCGCCCTCACCTCCGGGGCCTCGTCGGTGGCGAGGGCTTCCACCAGCGCATCTTGGGCCTCTCGGGAGCGGGTGAGGGCCTCGGCTGCGCCGGCCCGGACGCTTGGGCTGTCGTGCTGAAGCAGCCCCTGGATGGCGGCGTAGGCCCCGCTCGCTTCCATCGCCCCCAGGGCCAGGACCACCCGGGCACGGAGGCTGTCGTCGACCTCAGCGTCGGTGAGGGCCGGCGCCAGGCACTCGGCGAGATCGTCGCGCTCGGCGTGAGCCAGCCCGGCCGCCACGTCGAGATCGACCTCGTGGCTCTCGGGGTCGTACAGGGCCTCGCACAGGCAGTCGTTGGCGACGGCGACGTGCTTGAGGTCGACCAGCTTGGTGGCGGTGTACTCCCGCAGCGACCCCTCGGTGGCGCTCAGCCCGACACAGGCCGACCGGTAGCGCTTCTGCATGAGGAAGCTGTCGACCTCGGCTGCCGACTGGACAAAGCGAGGAGGCACCTCACAGCCCACGAGCCCCTGAAGCATCCACAGCGACGACAGCAGCACCACGAGACCTCCGACCGGCGGCAGTGTAAGGGGTGGGAGGACCGCGCGCGACGCCGACGCGCAGGGGGAACCATGATCCGACGCTGGGCATACAACACACGCCACACGGTGCGCCACCTCTCGCGGCGGCTCCTCGACCGGCTCGACCCGCCGGATTCGCCGCCTCCGCCCCCCGCGGCTCCGCCCGCTCCGCCGGCGCGGCCCGAGGCGTTGTCCGTCGAAGTGGAGGCCACACCCAACCCCCTCGCGACGCGCTTCGGGCTGTCGCGGCCCGTAGGCGAGGTCCACCCTCAGAGCCCTCTGGGCATGCGCCTGCACGGGATCGACGGGGTGGCAGACGTGTTTGGTGGGCAGGGCTTCGTCACGGTCACGCGGGCGGCGGGCAGCGACGAGCACCAGGTCATCGAGGCGGTCAAGGAGGCATTGCTGGCGCTGGGGTGAGTGGCGCGGCCGCGTCGGCCGTTCTACCCTTGCCCCAACAGGAGAACCCATGTCACGCCGTGCCATCCTCGCCACCGTCGGGATCGCGCTCACCGCCGCCGGGGCCCTCGTGCTCGCGGCGCTGATGACGGGGCACATGGAGACACCGCAGCCCTACGTGGTCCAGCGCGGCGACACGCTGTTCGTCATCGCGCGCGATCACGGCGTCACCGTCGACGAGCTGCGTGCCTGGAACCAGATCGATGGCGACCTCATCGAGGTGGGCCAGGTGCTCTGGACGTGGGGCCCTGGGCTCGAGCCTGCGGCGGCGAGCCCCGAGCGGCCGGTAGCGGTCGGCGCCCTGTCAGGGCGAGCCACGGTCGATCGCGGCCTGGAGCGCCCCCGCCCCAAGCGGTGCATGGCGGGCCCTACCGAAGTCGAGGAGGATGACGGCATGGCGGCGAGCCAGGGGCTGTCGCAGGGCCAGGCCGCCATGGCCCTCGACGGCTTCGTGCACCACGTGCTCCCCTGCCTTGCCGGGGAAGGAGCCCAGCCCGCGGAGACGTTGAGGCTGGAGATCACCGTGGCGTGCAGCGGGGTCGTCGACGGTGTGGAGGTGCTCGATGCCGGCGACTGGCCCAGCTCGGTCGCGGCCTGTGTCACCGACACCCTGCAGTTCGCCGAGTTCCCCGCCCACGGTCTACCCGACGGCGACCGGTTCGAGTACCCGCTGCGCTTCACGCCGGGCTGACGCGTCAGTCGGCCTCGGGCGGCTCTTCGTCGGCGTCGAGGCGCGCCGAGACCTGCGCTTGCCCCACGCCAAGCTCTGGGGCCACCGCCTCGAGGAACTCGCGCTCCGCCTCGTGGATGTGCCCATCCGCCCGGGCCACGAACACCAGCAGGTCGAACACCAGGGCCTTCTGCTCGTCGTCGGCAACCTCGGCGATGGCATCGAGGGCCTCCTGCCGGGTGCTGTCACCGCTTCCCTCGAGCCCCGCGCGCATGATCCGCGCCGCGAACGGCACGTCGGCCTTCTTGACGTGGGTGGTGATGAAGTCGTGGATGGCGTTGAGCTCCGTGGCGTGCACCTCACCATCGATGCGTGACAGCATGGCCGCGAGCCGCACTCCTTGACTGATCGCCACGTCGCGTGCGTGCCGCCGCTGCACCGAGCGGGGGATCCGCTGGGTGACCGTGGCGTCGGCACCGGCCGCCTCGCGCGTCATCAGCACCAGCCCGAGACCGCCGAGCACCAGCGCGACCCCGACGCCCCCCACCGCCAGAAGCACCTCGCTCACCCGCTCTCCCCCCGCTTCAGCACCAGCGCCGCTGCCCGCCGTACCCTCTCATCAGGGTGTTGCGCCAGCCTCTCCGCGCGAACCATGGTGGCCGGCGAAGGCCGATCCCCCAGGATCAGCAGCAGCTGCTCCAGCTCCTCGGGCTGTGTGGGGCGGCTCAGCACCTGCCACCAGGAGGGCGAAGCCAGGTCGAGCCGATCGAGGAGCGGGCCGTCGACCGGTGGCTCGACCGCTCCGCGAAGCTCGGCGATGGCGACGACCTCCTTGAGCCAGTCGACCCTCCCCAGACGTCGATGCAGCTCTCGCCGGGTGGCCGACCGACCGGGCGCGGGCGCCTCGGGTGCCGAGGCCTTCTCGAGGAAGGCCACCTCGGGAAACCGTCGGTGCTCCGCGACCGGCACCTTCGGACGCTCCTGCTGGACCCTGGGCACCCAGTGCGCCGCCAAGGTGGCGAGGTCGTCGCCTCCCGCCGCAGCCGCGACCTGCTTCGTGGCCGCCACGACGTCGGCCATGCTCGGCCGCGCGGAGGGCTCGAAGGCAATCATCGCCCGCAGCAGGGGGCCGAGGGCGGCGACCGGCTCGGGCAGCTCCAGCGCCTCCACTCTGTGGGCTACTGCTTCGGTGTGTCGGTCGGAGCGCATCGGGAGCAGCAGCCTCTCCCCGCTCACCAGCAGCAGCAACAGGACGCCGAGGGCGTACACGTCGACCGCAGGAGTCTCTCCCCCGTCGCGACGCTCCGGAGCGATGAACCCCATCGAGCCGCCCACGTCGTACAGGCTCATCGCCTCCCGGTCGTCGAACTCCCCCTTCGCAATCCCGAAGTCGAGCACCCGTGCGACGCCATGGCGGTCGAGCACCAGGTTGGCTGGCTTCAGGTCGCGGTGCACGATGCGGAGCGGGGCCCCGTCGAAGGGGTCTTCGAACACGGCTCGGAGGGCCTCTGCCACCTGCGCCACGAGCTCGCATGCCTGGCGAACCGACAGCTTGTGGGGGTCGCCCGAGGCCAACAGCTCGTCGACACCTGCCCCGTCGACATAGTCGAGCTCCATCACCAGCCGACGCCCATGCCGGTGCAGCCCGTGGCAGTGCACCACATGAGGGTGGTCCACCCGCTGGAGCATCCGTGCCTCGTCGCGAAACCGGTACAGGGCGTCCATGTCGCCCAGCCGGTCCGGGCGGAGCACCTTGAGGGCCCGCAGCCCCACCCCCGGCCGCTCGACCACCACGACCGTGGCGAACGCTCCTCCCCCGAGGATGTCTACGATGCGAACCGCGTCGTTCACCCGGCCTCCCAGCAGGAGCTCAGGCGCTGCTCGACGCGGGCCCAGTCAGGCTTCGTGCCCGCCTCGACCAGAACCTCGACCCGGCTGTCGCGACGCCAGTCGAGCGCCCGAAAGCGTACCTCGGTAGGCCCGGCGTGCACCTCCACCACGACCCGGGGGGTTCGGAAGATCCCCTTGATGCGCAGCGCACCAGCGGGCAAGGCGTCGCAGGGATGCACCAGGTCTTGAAGTGCCTCCTCCAGCAGCAGTCGATCGAACACCCGGCTGGCGGGCCACACCCAGCCACAGCCTTCCGTCTCGTCGCCGACGGTGATTCGGCCCCCCCCTGGGGTGAGGGACTCCCCACCCGCCGTCTCATGATGGGCCTCCTCCAACCGCTCCCGCGGGCCAGGGACCAGCTCGAGCCACGAGGCATCGATGGCCCCGAACCGGGTGACCCCGATCGCGAGCTTCGCCGGCTGGAGGGCGGCCGCCTTCGCGCGAAAGGCATCGAGCTGCTCGGGGGTGCACTCGTCGGCATGGTTGGCGACCAACACGTCACCGAGCAGCACCTGGTCTGCGTAGGCATCCGACCACGACTCGGTCGGCCGCAGAAACGCCGCGGGGTGCACGAGGGTGATGACCGCCCTCACCTCGACGTGCTCGGCGAGGCCCTCGCTGCGCAGCACGTCGATCACCGTGGCCGGCCTGGCGACGCCGCTCGGCTCGATGAGCAACCGATCGGGTCGGACCTCGCGAAGCAGCCTCACCAAGCCCACGCGGAGCTCCAGCCCCGCCGTGCAGCAGATGCATCCCCCCGCCACCTCGCGCACCGCGAGGCCCGCCTCTTCCATCACCGGCCCATCGATCCCCACGCGGCCGAACTCGTTGACCAGCACGGCCCATCGCTCTTCCGGCCGGCGGTGGGCGAAGGCGGCCATCACCGCCGTCGTCTTGCCGACGCCCAGCGCCCCCGTGATCACGGTGACAGGGACGCGGGAGGAATTGGGTGGCATACTGTGGCCTCGACGGTGGGTACGCCGTCGGCGCCCCGGCGGCACTGAGAAAGGGTTTCACTGCTCCTTTCACCTAAGGTGTCGTACCATGAGCGCCGAGGTAGGTTCATCGCAGCTTCGCGCCATCATGTCTGAATTCTTTGCCACCACTCCCGACCCTGCGCTTCCACCGCGCTCGACCCTCGCCGGGGGCCGCTACGTCATCGTGCGGCCCATCGCCGAGGGCGGCACCGCAGGCGTGTGCCTGGGGTGGGACAGCTGGATGCACGAGTGGCGCGCGATCAAGACGTTGCTCCCCGAGTATGCGGCACGGCCCTCGCTGCGCCATCGATTCGAGGTGGAGGCGCGCACGATGTCGATGCTCGACGCGCCCCAGATCGTGCGCGTCTACGACGCGGGCATCGACGACGACGTGGCCTACATGGTCATGGAGTTCGCCGAGGGCGGGTCGGTCGTCGACTGGATCGAGCGCTACGGTCCGATGCCGCCCCGAATGGCCGCCGAGGTCACCATCGCGCTGTGCGAAGGCATCGCCGTCGCTCACGACCAGGGGATCATCCACCGCGACGTGAAGCCCCAGAACCTGCTCATCGCCAGCGACGGCACCTGCAAGGTCACCGACTTCGGCATCGCCCAGGTCGTCGAGTCCGAGCGGGTCACCATGACGGGCATGGTCATGGGCACCATCGGCTACATGGCGCCCGAGCAGCACGAGAGCGCCAAGCACACCGACGAGCGAGCCGACATCTACTCGGTGGCTGCCACGCTGTTCACCCTGGCCAAGGGCGAGCCGGCGACCCACCTGTTCATGGCCGACGACAAAGACTTCGACGGCATTCCAGGCCCGCTGGCTGCGATCATTCGGAAGGGAGCGCAGTATCGGCGCGATGCGCGCCACGGCTCTGTGCGAGAGATGGCCGACGAGCTGCGAGCCTGTCTCGACGAGCTCCCCGCCAACCCGGCTGGCACGCCGCCGCTGCTCGCGGCCCGGCCCTTCCACCTCTCGGAGCTGTCACCACCGACCCCGCCCGTCGAGACGAGCCCGGTCCGTCACCGCGAAGACGACCGCCGCATCTCCGCCTCGCTGGGGTCGATCGAGCCTCCAGTGGCCACGCCGACCGTGGCCCCTGCCAATCCGCAAGACCGCGCCGGCCCGACGGTTCGGCGGTCGCAGGTCACCGCCTCCGGTCGGTTCCGCGTGGCACAGCCCTACGGCTACCGGCTGGAGGAGGCAGCGCGACGCAGGGAGCGCATGGGCATGCTGGTGGTGCTCCTCCTCGCCCTGGCCTTGGCGGGGGCGGGCACCGGCTGGCTCGCTCAGACCGGCTCGGGCATGGTCGGCAGCGCGGTGCAACACGCGGAAGAGACTCGCGTGCGGATGTACGACGCGGTGCTCGACGAGTGGGCCATCGTGCGCGAACTCGAGGCGCTGGGCCTCGAGGTGGCGGAGGTGGAGGCCCTCTTCCAGGAGATCGACGCAAGCCGCGACGACGACGCGCGCTACGCCGCCGCGATGCGGCTGCACAACCTCCTGGAGCAGCAGCGGCGCCAGGCCAGCAAGTCCTCGGCCACCCAGGTGCACATCGTTCGTGCCCTCGACGCTCGCCTGGAGCGCATCGACAACGCTGTCGACCGTGAGAAGTACGCCCAGCAGAGCGTGAAGGAAGTGCGCGAGACACTCCCGGGCCGCGTCGCGGGCATGTTCGGGAGTTGAGACCCATGACCGTACGCAGCGCCTTGGGCTTGGCTGTCGTCCTCGCGTCGGTGGCCTGCACCGCGTCAGGGGGCGAGGGCGACGAAGCGTTCGCATTCACCGCCATGGAGGTCGACGTGCACGACCAGGTGAATGCCTACCGGGCCTCGCTAGGGCTCTCCCCCCTCGAGCTCGACCCGCTGCTGGGCGACATCTCTCGAGAGCACTCCGACGGCATGGCGGCGGGTGTCGTCGCCTTCGGCCACGATGGGTTCGAGGCCCGCGCGGAGGAAATCGCGGAGGCCGGGGCCTACGCCGTCGGCGAGAACGTGGCGTTCAACGGAGGCTTCGACGACCCCAGCACGGTAGCCGTCGAGGGATGGATCGATTCTCCGCCCCACCACGAGAACATCGTGGGCGACTTCACTCACAGCGGGGTCGGCATTGCCTTCGCCGATGACGACACCGTCTACTTCACCCACATGTTCTCGGCGCAGTAGCGAGCGGCTCGTCACAGCGCGGGCCGCAGACGGTCGGTCAACGGCAAGGCTGGGCGCTGTCATGTCAGGCCTCTTGTGCCCGGCCCACCTCGGCCCAGGCCTCGAGAAGCGCCCAGGCCGCTGCTTCCCCCAGGTAGTCGGCGGCGAAGCCCTTCAGCTCCGACGGAAGCTCGACGGCGACAATCCACTCGCCCTCCGAGCGAACCACGTCGGTGAGCACCCCGAGGGCATCGAGGGCCTCGAGCAGCCGACCAGCCGTGGCCATGTCGGAGAGGTCGGGCCACAGCGCGCCGGTCACCAGACCGACGTCGACGACGCGGCGGCCGTGCTGGTCGCGCATGCCCTCCGCCCATGCCCACCGTGCGTGCGCGGTGAGGTCTTGTGCGAGTTCGTCGCTCACGGCTTTCCTCCTGCGCCGCGAAGGAACTCGTCGAGCGCGTCGTAGGTCCACGGGTCGAGGTCGTGGGCACCGCGGGCGGTAGCCCCGTCGAGACCCAGCTCTTCGCATCGGCGTTCCGCGATGGCGACCCGGCTACGCCGCCCCTTGGGAAAGCGAAGCCCGATGACCACCATCGAGCCGCTGGGCATGGCCCCCATCAGCTCTTCCGCCGACCCATCCGCCGTTCGCTGACAGAACACCGTGCGGCGCTGACAGCTCGCTCGAAGCGTAGCGAGCTCGACCAGCAGCTGCACCACGCTGGGGCGGTTGTGCAACCACACGGGGCCATCGAGGACCAGGCCGGCGGGCTCCAACAGGTCGTTCCAGGCACCATGGCGGATTCGCTCGACGACCGCGCGGTCGAGGTCGTGGGTGTCGAGGGCGACGAAGCCCTCGCCAGCCAGGCGCCGGCCCACCCGGGACTTGCCTACGCGGGGTGGGCCGATCACCACGAGCACGTGACGCTCTCGGACCAGCCGTGGCGTCGGGCGCCGCCCCAGGAACTCGGAGGAGGTGCCCGTGAGGAGTGCAGGCGTGGGACGGTTGCGACGCGTCACGCGTGGAAGCTCGACGGCGTCACGTGGGCCCTGACAGCGGAGAGCTGGCGTGCTCACGCAGGAAGTCGACGATCGACTCGATGGGCGTGCCCGGAGGAAACACGGCAGACACCCCCGCCTCCCGCAGGGCGTCAGCGTCGTCGTCGGGGATGATGCCCCCCACGACGACGAGCACATCGCTCATGCCCTCGCTGCGAAGGCGGTCGACCACCGCGGGCACGAGGCGCATGTGGGCACCCGACAGGACCGACAGGCCGATGACCTGCACGTCTTCGTCCATCGCCGTGCGGACGATCTGCGACGGCGTGCGGTGCAGGCCGGAGTACACCACCTCGAAGCCCGCATCACGGAGACCCCGGGCGACCACCTTGGCCCCACGGTCGTGGCCATCGAGGCCAGGCTTCGCCACCAGAACGCGGACTCGATTCATCATCAACCCAGCATGCTCTTGGCGATCACCAGGCGCTGGATCTCCGAAGTGCCCTCGTAGATGGTGGTGATCCGTGCATCTCGGTAGAGCCGCTCCACCTCGTATTCCTGCGAGTAGCCCAGCCCGCCGAAGATCTGGCCGGCCTCGTAGGCGCAGAAGTTGGCCGTCTCACTCGCCACGAGCTTGGCCATCGAGCACTCCTTACTAGCGCGCTTCCCGGCATCCTTGAGAGCGGCAGCGCGCCACGTGAGCAGCCGAGCCGCCTCCAGCCGCGAGGCCATGTCGGCGATCTTCCACTGGATGGCCTGGTGCTTCGCGATGACCTTGCCGAAGGTCTTTCGCTCGTTCGCCTGCACGATGGCGAGGTCGAGGCACCGCTGCGCGATACCGAGGGCCTGCGCGGCGATGCCGATACGCCCGCCATCGAGGGTGGCCATGGCGACCCGAAAGCCGTCGCGCTCTTCGTGGAGCAGGTTGGCCGCAGGAACCTTCAGCCCGTCGTAGACGAGCTCAGAGGTGTGGGAGCAGCGAATGCCCATCTTCTCTTCGACCTTGCCGACAGAGAAGCCCTCCATCGTGTTCTCGACGATGAATGCGCACACTCCCTTGTGCCGCGCCTCCACCTCGAGGTTGGCGTAGGTGACGATGATGTCGGCCTGCGGGCCGTTCGTGATCCACAGCTTCGTGCCATCGAGAACGAAGCCATCCGCCGTCTTCGCGGCGCGGGTGCGCTGGCTGCCCGCATCGGACCCGGCCTCGGGCTCGGTCAGCGCGTAGCACCCCATCTTCTCGCCCGTGGCCAGTGGGGTCAGGTAGCGATGCTTCTGCTCCTCGGTGCCGAAGGCGAGGATCGGCCAGCCAGCCAAGCTGTTCTGCACGCTCATGATCGTGCCCACCGCAGCATCGGCGTAGCTGATCTCTTCCAGCGCAACGACGTAGCTGAGCATGTCGAGGTCGGAGCCACCGTAGGCCTCGGGGACGAACACGCCGAGCAGCCCAAGCTCCGCGAGCTTGCCCACGATCTCGGTGGGGAAGGCGTGAGACTTGTCGCGATCTCCCGCACCAGGGAGGACCTCGTTGCGAGCGAAGTCGCGAGCCATGTCGCGAATGGCGAGGTGGTCTTCGGACAGCTGAAACACGTTGCCTCCTGGGGAGCATCGTGTATCCCCCGACGCCCCGGCCCGCGAGGGCCCAAATGAACCGCGCCTCAGTGCCCCACGAACGCCGCAGCGCGCTTCTCGAGGAAGGCCGCCATCCCCTCGGTCTGGTCTTCGGTGGCGAAGCACAGGCCGAACAGCGTGCGCTCGGCGGCCTGGGCAGAGACCAGCGAGCTGTCGGCGTTGTCGTGGATGGCACGCTTGCACAGACGCACGGCCACAGGGCCGAGGGTGGCGATTCCCTCGGCTGCGTCGATAGCGGCAGCCAGCACATCGCCTTCGATCACCCGCGACACCAGCCCGATGCGAAGCGCTTCGTCGGCCTTCACCATGCGACCGGTCAGGCACAGATCGAGAGCGACGGAGGCGCCGACACGCCGGACCAGCCGCTGGGTGCCCCCGAAGCCCGGAATCACGCCGAGCTTGACCTCGGGCTGGCCGAAGCGAGCCGTGGCCGAGGCAAACACCAGGTCGCAGGCCATGGCCAGCTCGCAGCCGCCTCCGAGAGCGAATCCCCCCACCGCCGCGATGACGGGACATGACAGCGACGCGATGCGGTCGAGGACTCGCTGCCCCTCGGCCGCAAACCGCTCGGCCTCGATGGGCGTCAGGGCCTGCATCGCGCTGATGTCGGCACCCGCGACGAAAGCCTTCTCGCCGCTACCCGTGAGCACCACCGCACGAACCTGCTCGTCGCGCTCGAGATCGACGAGGGCCTCGTCGAGGGCCATCAGCACGTCTCGGTTGATCGCGTTGAGTGCCTTGGGACGGTTGACGGTCAGGATCTCCACCGTGCCACGGCGTTCCCGGTTCAAAACAGACATGGACACCTCAGTAGGAGTAGAAGCCGCGACCGGACTTTCGACCGAGCCAGCCCGCCTCGACGTACTTGCGCAGGAGCGGGCAAGGGCGGTACTTCGAGTCGCCGCCCATGCCGTCGTGGAGCACCTCCATGATGGCGAGGCAGGTGTCGAGCCCGATGAAGTCAGCGAGAGTGAGCGGCCCCATGGGCACGTTGGTGCCGAGCTTCATGGCCGTGTCGATATCGTCGACCGACGCGATGCCCTCGTACAACGCGAACACCGCCTCGTTGATGTAGGGCATGAGGACCCGGTTGACGATGAAGCCAGGCATGTCGCGCGACAGCACCGTGGTCTTGCCCATCCGCTGCGCGGCGGCGTCGACTGCGGCGTAGGTGTCGTCGCTCGTCGCCAGCCCCCGGATGACCTCGACCAGCTTCATCACCGGCACGGGGTTCATGAAGTGCATGCCGATGACGCGGTCGGGACGCTGCGTGTGCGCAGCGATGGCCGTGATGCTGATGGAGCTGGTGTTCGTGGCGAGGATGGTCTCGGGGTCGCACACCTCGGCGAGGCCCTCGAAGATCCGGAACTTCAGGTCGACTCGCTCGGTAGCGGCCTCCACGACGAGCTGGCAGCCCTTCATGGCTGCCGAGTCGGCCGAGGTGGTGATGCGAGCGACGGCGGCAGCCGCTTCGTCAGCCGACACCTTCTCCTTGCGGACCAGTCGACCCATGTTCTTCTCGATCGTCGCCAGGGCCTTGGTGAGCTGGGCTTCCGACACGTCTTGGAGCACGACCGAGTGCCCCGACAACGCCGCCACGTGCGCAATGCCGTTGCCCATCTGCCCTGCACCGACCACACCGATGCGCTCGATCTCCATGCGCCTGCTCCCTGCTGAAGTGGCAGGGTTGCTAACACGCGTCAGGGCGCCGCTGCTCAGGCGCGGACGTTGGCCTCGAGGATCAATCCCACGTCTTCGTCGAGCAGGTCGTCGTAGATCGGCTCCTGGAAGGTGCCGTGGGCGGCTCCCAGCACGGGCAGGCTGAACACGCGCTTCAGCGTGACCGCTGCGCCGTCGTCGGACACGTCGATCCCCCGGCTGTAGTACACCTTGAACGGGAAGGGGCGCGCCTTGGCGACCGACTCGAGCTTCACCCCGAGGTCGTAGTTCATGGGCTTGAACGCCCACGGCAGGTGCAGCCCTCGCTCATGCAGGTCGAGGGACAGCTTCGTCGCCGTGCGCTTGTTGGTCGGCAGGAACTTGAGGCGGCCCGACAGCAGTCGCTCGGCGATGCGGTCGTTGTCGTCGCTCTCCAGCAGGCTGCGCACGCGCCGGAGCAACACGTCGTCTTGAAGAAGGGCCTGCCGTTCGAGCAGGTTGCCGACGATGCCGAAGATGCGGACGAGCTTGCCGAAAGGAGCCACCTCGACCTCGAGCTGCAGGGCAGGCACCACGTCGCAGCCCACCGCCTCGAGCGCGGTCTTGGCGCTCGCGACACTGGCGTGAAGGAACGGTGCGGCTGGCAGAGTGTCGCTCACGAGCAGGGCCTCCCAGGTGGATTGCCGACGGTAGCACGGGGGGCGCCGCCGTCCTCGTCGGGATATCGCGCCCCGACGACGGAGGTAGACGGGATGCGGTGGATACGGTTCGGAAGCATGGCCCTGATGGCTACGGGCTGCCTCCGCGACGTTCCTCGGGGTCCCGACCTCGGCGACTGTGCCGTTGTCCCTGACGGGGTCTACTCGTGGGGCGACATCGGCATCGGCACGTGCCTCGCCGGGCCGGCCGACGTGCGCTTCATCGAGCGCGACGGCGTCACGCTCCTCGCCGTGACCAATGCCGACCCCTACCGCAACTTCTCCTCCGGGTCGGTGTTGCTGATCGACTACGACTCGGTCGACCTGACCGCGCCGTTCAACTACCTCGACCAGCTCGATGCGTGGTCGCTCCCCCTGTTCGACGACGACGATGGCGACGGCATCGGGAGCAACGCCTACCTCGGCCAGATCGGCGTGCTGCCTGCCGATCAGCTGCTCGTGCCGTCCCGCTACACCGAAGACGGCACCGCGAAGCCTTCTGCCCAGAGCGAGCTGCGAGCGGGCCTCGATCACGCCTACGTCATCGACATCGCAGACCTGGCCACGTTCGGCCAGCAGGTGCCGCGAGAGATCCGTCTTCGCGACGACCCCATGCCGGTCGTCGTCGACGAGCAGGCCGGTCTGGTCTACGTCACCAACCTCACCGACCACTCGCTGTCGGTGCTCACCAGCGATCCGGTCGAGAAGGTCGACGTGGCGCCGGGGGCCACCATCGGTCCTCGCACGTTCTCCGATCTGGGCGACGACAGCTTCGCTGAGCTGGTGGAGACGCAGGTGTTCTTGCCCCGCGAGACCCCAGACGACGCATGGACGCTCACCTACATCGAGGGCACCACACGGCTGTACCTCTCCACCCTCGACGGTCTGCAGCGTTTCGAGAGCGGGGGCGACGCCTTCCGCGAGGTCGGCTTCGGCGCGGAGCTCGACCCTCCGGGCAGCGACAACTACGCCTTCGACCCCTTCCTGTACGAGACGACTCCGTATGAGGACTCGGCTCCCCTGCCCTACGCGGTGTTCGCTGAGGTGGTGCTGCCCGAAGAAGGCCCGACGGGGGCCGGCATCCGCCGCGCCCAGCCAGATGGCTACTCGGCTACCGGCTGGCTGTTCGAAGCGGAGCCACTACTCCTAGGCAGCGCCGACGGCTTCGACCGTGTCCTCGGCGGCCCGAGCTTGGGCGTCTTGGAGGGGATCTCCACGCTGTTCTACGACGGCCGCGAGGTCATCGACGGCCCCGCTTGCATCTACACGGCCTCGTCCGATGACGGCGCCACTTACCGCCGCGACACCGGCCCGTTCATCGGCTCTCTGGCTTGCGGCGACGGCCTCATCTCCACCTCGTTCGACGAGGTGGCACAGCCCTTCTTTGCCTACGACCCCGTCGCGGGGCGCTATCGGATCTGGTTCTCGGCCCGCGCGGGCGACGTCTGGTCGATCGCCCTGGTCGAGAGCGATGATGGGGTCGTCTGGACAGAGCCAAGGGAGATCTACGCCGAGCCGGGCACCTCGGTAGGTGGCCCGGCCGTCCGGTACACCAATGGCCAGTACGTGATGTACGCGGCCCGAGAGACTCCTGAAGGCTGGGACACCATCCGGGCCACCGCGCCCGATGGGGCACGCTTCGCGCTCGACGGCGTCGTGGCGGAGTCCACCGATGCCCCCGAGCTGGGGCGGCCCATGCGGCCGGGGCTCCTGACGAGCACCGCCGGGTTCTGGCGTATCGAGGGCCGTGACTACGGCCTGGCCGAGCTACCCGGGGTGTCCGGCGCGGGCATCATCAACGTGCTCGAGGGCTTCGGGATCTCGGTGGGCCACGGTCACGAGGCGTCGAATACCGTGGTGCCCAACGGCTGGGCCGCTCAAGGCCTGGTGCCGGGCTCTTCGGCCACCGTGGGCGGCATCCCGACGCTGTTCGCCACCGCTACGGGCGCGGCGGGGCTCGACCACGTGGTGGCGCTGCAGCAGTCGGGTAGCGGCTGGGCCGTCGTGGAGCCGTTCGACGCCATCGACCGCGCGCTGGCGGCTGCCGGTCGACAGGCCAGCAGCCCGGTGGTGGTGGAGGATGCCGAGGGCTTCGTGATGTTCTACGGTCACACGGTGAACGGCGTCACCCGGATCCGTCGGGCCACGTCCGTCGATGGGCTTCAGTGGGTGCCCGAGACCCGCGACCTGCTCGCGACCGACGATGACTGGGACGCCCAGACCCAGCTGCCCCACTCCGTGGAGGTCGGGGCCGACGGGGTCACGTTGTGGTACGCGGGCGACAACAGCAGCCGCTTCCTGATCGGCGCGGCTACCTCCCCTACGCTGCGCGGCACCTTCGCACCCTCGGCGGGCGAGTTCGACCCCTGGCAGTTCGCGACCGGCACGCCGGGCAGCTTCGACGACTCCGGCGTGAAAGACCCTCTGGTGCTGACCATCGACGGGGTGCGCCGGCTGTACTACGCCGGCTTCGACGGCTCTGCCTGGCACCTCGGCTACGCCGAGGACGCAGGCGACGGCACCTTCGAGCGCCGGATCGGCGTCGACGAGCTGTCGCTACCCGCAATGACAGCGCTGTCGGGAACCTTCTCGGGTCTCGGCGTGCAGTCGCCCGTGCTGTGGCGCACAGATAGCGATCGCTACGACATGCTCTACGCAGGCAACGACGACTTCGCGCTGCGCCTGGGAGCTGCGATGCTCGACCCGTCTACGCCCGAGGCCATCTTCCCCGACGGGCGGCAGCCGACGAGCGGCGACACCCTCACCTTCGAGACGACGCGGGGGGGAGGAGGCGTCTCGGTCATCGAGCTGGGCCAGTCGGTCGACGCCTTCACCACCGACGGCGTGGGCGTGGCGTCGGCGACGCTCGACGAGGCGCGCGGCATGCTCTACGTCACGAGCAAGCTGAATGCCGGCATCATCGTCATCGACGTGCGTGACGACTCGAGCGGCAGCTTCGTCGACGCCAACTACCTCGACATCGAGACCGTCGTGCGACCCCTTGGGGCGAGTGCCGGCATGGGCTTCACCCAGACCCACCTGTCTTCCAGCCGCGGCCTGCTGTTCGCCACCGCACGCAGCCCCGACGGGCTGTGGGTCTTCGACATCGACGACATCGTCGACGACGACACCAAAGACGACCTGTACGCCGCCGAGGTCGCTGTGCTCCCCCTCCCCGACATGGGAGAAGACGCCGGCGAGCGCACGGCCGCGTTCATCGGGGGGGCCGGCATGGCGCTGACCGCCGACGAGCGCACCCTCCTCGTCACCCACTTCCGAGACAACAGCCTGCTCGCCTTCGACCTCGACATGGGCGCGTTCGGCGAGCTCGTCGGCTACGCGCCCTACCTGGGCGAGAATCCCCATGTGGTCCGCATCGCGCCCGATGGCCTCACCGCGGTCGTCGCCAACTACGTAGGCGACGTGAGCGGGGAGTTCGCTTCGTCGACCCTCGTGGTCATCGACCTCGACCCCTCGAGCCCCACCTACCTGGAGCCCCTGACGTGGATTGGCAACCTGTGAGCCGCCGCCACACCATCATGGCCGCCCTGGTCGGCACGCTGGCCGCCACCAGCTCCATGGGCTGCCGCGACGACGAGCTGTACGACGGCGCGTTCGAGATGCCTGTCGCCGCCGCGGTTCTCCACCCCGACGCGGGGGGCCCCTCCGCAGCACACGAGCCCGTGGGCTTCGTGGCCAACGGCATCGGAGGCCGCATCGTCTTGCTGGCGCTCAAGCAGGGCCGCTTCCTCAACGACGACGACACGGCGGCCTTCCTTCGCACCAACGACCTCCCCACGGGGGGCCTGCGGCTCCTCACCTCGGTGGCCGCCTACGCGCCTCACCCCTACGATGTGCAGGTGTTCGCCGGGGATGCTCGCTTCGAGCAGCTCGTGATGGTGCCGTGGGTCATCGGCTGGGAGACGGTCGAGCAGCGGGTCGTTCCGGTCGAGGGCTACGCGTCGTACTACCCCCCCGACCTGTCCGGCGCGCCGGGTATCCAGCTCGACAACATCGAGGTCAAGAAGGGCTACACGACCTCCGAGCGCTGGACCCTCACCTTCCAGGACACCGGCTGGGAGGTCGTGGGTAGCCGCAGCGGGCGGCAGCCCAGGTTGGCCTACGATGGCGAGTCCTTCGTGGCCGAGGAGCGCCGGATCGCGTTCACCCTCAGTGGCGACGGGCAGAACGGGCAGTCCATCACCCTCGACACCTGGAACGGGCTGGAGGAGTACGATGTGGGCGGGCGGCCCCTCGAGCTCGCGATGGCCCCCGATCAGAGCGTCATGGCCATGATCGTGCACGACCGGGCCACCGATAGCCCGACCCTTCGCTGGTTCGACCCAGACCTCAAGCGGGTCGCCGGCGAGGTCAACCTGCCCGAGGGGTCCATCCCTCACCGGATGGAGTGGTCCGAGGACGGGAGCCAGCTGTTCGTCGCCGACGCCGGCTACCCGGCGGTGTGGTCGCTGGCCCCTGGGGCGGCCGGCGGCCGCGAGATCGCCATGCCGGGCCCGACCCTCGATGTCGCGTCGCTCGCCGGAGACACCCGCGAGGCCCTGTTCGCGGCGAGCGGCGACGGCCGCACCCTGTGGATGTTCGACGCAGAGACGGGCGAGCAGCTCGACCAGAATGCGATGCTGTCCGGGGTGCAGGGTCTCCCCCTCGACAGCCCCATCCAAGGCCTGGCGTCGCTCCGCCAGGAGCACCTGCTACCGGAGTACGATGACAGCGAGCGGCGCCTGAGTGGCCGCACGGTCGCGCTGACGGTCGCACGTGGCTCGACCCTGTTCGTCCACGAGCAGACGGGGTGCCTGGTGCAAGACTCCCTGGGCCCCCGCACGGTGTCCGACGGCAACTACAGCCAAGCGACCGACTACGAAGTCAACTTCGATGTCGACTTCGGGCCCTACCTCGAGCAGAACGGCTCGAGCGGCCGCCACGTGGTGGTCAATTCCTGCGCGGGCGTCGCTCGCAGTGACTCGTGGCGTGTCACCTATGACCAGCTCGCGGGCGGCTGGCGCGTGCGCAGTGAGCTGTCGGGTGAACAGTCCACCCTGGCCCACGAAGACGAGCGGTTCCTCTCCGACGGCGGAGAGGTGAGCTTCACCGTGCGTGCAGGCCCAGCCGCCAGCGTCGACGGCATGCAGTTCACCTTCGTGGTGGAGTCGGGCATCGCCGAGGCCAGCGGCGACTCCGACTCGGATGGCGACCGGGAGGTCGAGCTGGCCATCCCGTCCGACCCGGTGCCCTTTCACTACGAAGTCGGTGACCGCGACGGTTCCTGGTACCGCGTCGACGACCGGCCCCACGTCCTGGTCCTTGGTCAAACCTCCGATGTCGTGGGTCGCGTCGACCCACAAGAGGCCCAGGTCGACGTCGCCTGGCGCTGAGCCCCTCAAGGAGCGCCACCGAGGATCCGAAGAAGGGCTCACCCCCCGCTTCCCCGGCCTCCCGGCCTCCCGGCCTCCTTCGTATCAAGACCGATACGTATCATCCAGGATACGGATCCCGAATTGATACGTCTCAAGGCACGCTCTAGCAGCGGATCGCTGACCTCTACCTCTTGGCACGCGACATGCAGTGACCCTCTGTGACTACGGAGGCTCTCATGAACGCTCACGACACCAAGCAGCAAGACATCGTTCTCGCCAACTACTCCATGGTGGAGGCCGTTGCGCGCAGCATCCACAGCCGACTCCCCCCCTCGGTTCAGCTCGACGACCTCGTCAGTGTGGGCGTCCTGGGGTTGATGGAGTCCCTCGACCGCTACGACGCCTCCCGGGGCGTCCCGCTGGAGACCTTCGCCCGCCACCGGGTGCGTGGCGCCATACTCGATGCGCTGCGGGCCGCCGACTGGGTTCCGCACAGCGTTCGCCGCAAGGCACAGGCCATCGAGCGAACCCGCCGTGACCTGGTGCGTCGCCACGGTGACCGGCCCGATGAGAAGATGATCGCCGCCAAGCTGGGGCTGCCTGTGGAGCGCTACCGTTCCATGGCTTCCGACGCCGAGATCCGCACGGTCCTCTCCCTCGATGCTCCCGCGGCCAACGACACGACCACCCTGCTCGCCGAGACCGTCAGCGGCGACGCGGATGTCGCTGCCGAAGCCGAGCACGCCGAGCTGTGGGTCATCGTTCGCAAGGCCGTGCAGGGCCTCCCCGAGCGGGAGCGCACCGCCATCGACCTGTACTACTTCCAGGGCCGGCAGCTCAAGGAAGTCGGCGCTGCCCTCGGTGTGACCGAGTCCCGTGCCTGCCAGTTGTGTGGCCAGGGCATCAAGCGCCTGCGCAAGCGGCTCGCCCGCACCGTCTGAAACGTCCCACCTCCCAGTCCACGGCCACCCCAACAGGGGTGGCCGTCGACGTTGGATCCCATGCAACCGGCACCGTCTGGGACCCACCGTTGTCGCCGACCGGCGCGATGACAGAGCCGTGACACAGCAAGGGCCTCGCTGGCTTACATGACCGGCGCAGCCGAGCGGGTGCTGCGGGAGGTCACGTGCAGGCAGGGATCGAGCCCGTCGGAGTCTGGCAGAGCAGCGGGCACCTGCCCGCCTTCACGGAAGACGAGCTTCTCGCCGCCGTGCCCCATGTCAGGCAGCCAGCGCACATCGTGCGTCACCCGTCGGGCGCGCTCGGCGTCGCGCAGCAGGGCCAGTCCATCCGGCGCGAAGAGGTCAACGGAGTCCCCACCTACCCGCTGATGGCCACCCTGCCGCCGGTCTACCCCGAGTGGCTCGGCGACCGGAACTTCCTCGAGGCCCACCACACGCGCTTCCCATACGTGGCCGGCGCCATGGCCAACGGCATCGCCACCACCGACCTCGTCATCGCGATGGCCCGCGCCGGCATGCTGGGCTTCTTCGGCGCGGCCGGGCTCACCCCAGACCGCATCTCCGAGGGGCTCGACCGTCTCGACAGTGCGCTGGGTGGCACGGGGCTTCCATGGGGCTCCAACCTCATCCACGCTCCCAACGAGCCACAGATCGAGAAGGCTACTGTCGAGCTGTACTTGCGGCGTCGGGTGCGTCGCGTGTCTGCCAGCGCCTACATGGGCCTCAACCGCATGGTCGTGCGCTACGCCTACAGCGGGGTCCGCGAGCTTGCAGATGGTCGCATCCACCGCGACAACTACCTGTTTGCCAAGCTGTCGCGCCCCGAGGTCGCTCGACGCTTCCTCGCCCCCGCCCCGGCCGAGATCCTCGATGCACTGGTAGCGGATGGCGAGCTCACGGCCGACGAGGCGCGACTGGCCCGCCGCTTGCCGGTGGCCGAGGATGTCATCGTCGAGGCCGACTCGGGCGGCCACACCGACAACCGCCCGCTCCCCGCGCTGTTCCCGATGATGGTGGCGGTGCGTGACGAGATGACGGCCACCCACGGCTACCAGCGCCCCATTCGGCTCGGGGCGGCGGGGGGCCTGGGCACACCTACGGCGTGTGCCGCAGCCTTCCAGCTCGGTGCAGCCTTCGTGCTCACGGGCTCCGTCAACCAGGCGGCGCTCGAGTCGGGGCTGTCGCCCTATGGTCGGAAGCTGCTCACCAAGGTGGGCCTGGCAGACGTCGTGATGGCCCCCGCAGCCGACATGTTCGAGCTCGGGGTCAAGGTCCAGGTGCTCCAGCGCGGCTCCATGTTCGGCGTGCGCGCGCAGCGCCTCTACGACACCTACTCGGCGTATGGGTCGATGGATGCCATCCCGGCCGAGGCCCGGGAACGCCTCGAGCGTGAGGTCTTCCAAGACAGCCTCGACAACATCTGGGCGAGCACCGAGGCCTTCTTCGCCGAGCGCGACCCGCACGAGGTCGAGCGGGCCCAGCGCGACCCCAAGCACAAGATGGCGCTGGTCTTCCGCTGGTACCTCGGCCTGTCGTCGAAGTGGGCCATCTCAGGCACCGACGGTCGCCAGATGGACTACCAGATCTGGTGCGGCCCAGCGATGGGTGCCTTCAACGACTGGGTGAAGGGCTCGTTCCTCGAGCCCAGCGACAACCGCTCGGCCGTCCAGATCGCCCGAAACCTCCTGGAGGGTGCCGCTGTGGTGACCCGGGCCCAGCAGCTACGCGCTGCTGGTGTGCCCGTCCCGCCGCGCGCCTTCCACTTTGCCCCCCGTCCCCTCGAGTGAGGTCCCGATGAGCATCTACGACCCCAGCCAGACCCCCATCGCCATCGTCGGTGTGTCCGCGGTGTTCCCCGGTAGCGTCGACAAGACGGGCTTCTGGAACGACATCCTCGCCGGGAACGACCTGATCACCGACATCCCGGCCTCGCACTGGCTCATCGACGACTACTACGACGAAGACAAGTCCGCGCCCGACAAGACCTACGCCAAGCGCGGTGCCTTCCTCGAAAGCGTCCCATTCGACCCCATGGAGTGGGGCGTGCCGCCGAGCATCGTGCCGGCCACCGACACGACCCAGCTGCTGGCACTCATCGTCGCCAAGCGCGTGCTCGAGGATGCCGTCGGGGCGGTCAACGAGGCCGACCTGTCGCGCACCAGCGTCATCCTGGGGGTGACCAGCGCGCAGGAGCTGCTCGGCACCATGGTCAACCGGCTGCAGCGGCCCGTGTGGGTCAAGGCGCTGCGGGAGCTGGGCTACGCCGAAGGTGAGGTCAACGACATCTGCAACCGCATCGGCGACCAGTATGTGCCCTGGCAGGAGTCGACCTTCCCGGGCCTGCTGGGCAACGTCGTTGCGGGCCGCATCGCCAACCGCCTCGATCTCGGCGGCACCAACTGCGTCACCGATGCCGCCTGCGCCTCGAGCTTCTCGGCCATCAACATGGCGGTCAACGAGCTGTGGCTGGGCCAGTCCGACATGGTCGTCGCCGGTGGCTGCGACACCATGAACGACATCTTCATGTACATGTGCTTCAGCAAGACGCCCGCGCTGTCGCCCACCGGCGAGTGCGCGCCGTTCAGCGACAAGGCCGACGGCACGCTGCTCGGCGAGGGCCTCGGCATGGTCGCCCTCAAGCGACTGCCCGACGCCGAGCGCGACGGCGACCAGATCTACGCCGTGCTCAAGGGCATCGGCTCGAGCTCCGACGGGCGCTCGAAGTCGGTGTATGCGCCCGTGCCCAAGGGGCAGTCCAAGGCGCTCATCCGTGCCTACGACCAAGCAGGCTACGGCGCCGACACGGTCGAGCTCGTCGAGGCCCACGGCACCGGCACGAAGGCTGGCGATGCCGCCGAGTTCGGTGGCCTGCGCCTCGCCTTCGAGGCGGCCGGCCGTGACGACAAGCAGTGGTGTGCCCTGGGTACGGTCAAGTCCCAGATCGGCCACACCAAGGCGGCTGCCGGCGCTGCCGGGCTGTTCAAGGTGGTCATGGCCCTGCACCACAAGGTGCTCCCGCCCACCATCAAGATCGACAAGCCGAACCCCAGCCTCGATATCGACAACAGCCCCTTCCACCTCAACACGGTGGCGCGCCCGTGGATTCGCCCCTCCGACCACCCCCGTCGCGGGTCGGTGAGCTCCTTCGGCTTCGGTGGATCCAACTTCCACCTCGCCCTCGAGGAATACCTCGGCTCCGGCGAGCACCCCACGCGTACCCGCACCATGCCCACCGAGCTGGTGCTCCTCGGCGCCGACAGCCCCGCCGCCCTCGCCAAGGAAGCGCGCGCCTGGGCCGAGCGGTCCACCTGCGACGGCTTCCTCGTCTACGCCGCCCGCACCACGCAGGCGTCGTTCTCCGCCGACTCAGCAGCCCGTCTCGCGGTCGTCGTCCGCGACGAAGCCGAGCTCACGCAGCGCCTGCAGCAGGCAGCCGACCGGATCGACAAGGCCCCTGACGCCTCGTTCTCCATCCCCACCGGCATGCACTACGCGGCGGGCAAGGCAGACCCCGGCAAGGTCGCTTTCCTCTTCCCCGGGCAGGGGAGCCAATACCTCCGCATGGGTGCCGACGTAGCGATGCACTATGACGAGGCCCGGATGGTGTGGGACCACGCCGCCGACACCTCCTACGATGGGCGCTCGCTGCACCAGGTCGTGCACCCCGTGCCCGTCTTCGACACCGCCGCAGAAAAGGCCCAGGTCGACACGCTGCGGGCCACCGAGTGGGCACAGCCCGCCATCGGCCTCGTGAGCCTGTCGCACCTCGCCCTGCTCGCCCAGCTGGGGCTGCGCCCCGACATGGTGGCGGGTCATAGCTACGGCGAGATCAGCGCCCTGCACGCCGCCGGGGTGCTCACCGCCGACGACATGCTCGCCGTGGCCCGCAAGCGGGGCGAGCTGATGGCCGCCGCCGCGGTCAACGACGGCGCCATGACAGCCGTGCCGGCCGAGCTCGAGGTCGTGCGCCCCTACGCCGACGCCGTCGACGGTGCCGTGCTCGCCAACCACAACCACCCCAAGCAGGTGGTCGTGTCGGGCCCCACCGCCGCCATCGATGCCCTCGAGGCCAAGCTGCTGGCCGACGGCATCGAGCCCAAGCGGCTCAAGGTCGCCACTGCCTTCCACAGCCCCGTCGTCAGCGACTCCGCCGAGCCCTTCGCCGCCTTCCTCGAGTCCATCAACTTCCGTGCGCCGAAGCTGCCCTGCTTCCACAACCCCGAGGCCACCCCCTACGGCGACGACCCGACTCAGATCCGGCGCCAGCTCGCCCAGGCCATCGCGCGCCCGGTGCGCTTCGTCGAGCAGATCGAGCGCATGTACGAAGCTGGCGTGCGCACCTTCGTCGAGGTCGGCCCCGGCCACGTCCTCACCAACCTCGTCGGTGAGATCCTCGGCAAGCGGGCGCACCATGCGGTCAACCTCGACCGTCGCAAGAAGCATGGCATCACCGTGCTCCACAACGCCCTCGGCCAGCTTGCGCTGGCTGGCCTGCAGCTGAACCTCGACGCGCTGTGGGAGTCCTTCGCTGCCGCGGTCGACCCTCACACCCTTCCCCAGCCCAAGCTGCGTATGGACATCAACGGCAGCAACTACGGCAAGCCCTACCCCCCGGCAGGCGGGGCCGCGGCGCTGCCCAAGCCCAATCCCGTACGCACCGGGGCTGCCAAGGCCCTCGAGCCCAAGCCCCAGGTCGTGGAGAAGGTCGTGGAGAAGGTCGTCGAGGTCGAGAAGATCGTCGAGGTGCCCGTCGCGGCAGCTCCCGGTCAGGCGATGGCTGCGCCTGCAGCGGCCCACGCCCTCAGCCCCCGCGCCCCCTCCCCCACTCCGGTCGCTACGGCGACCGCCGACGACGCATGGGTTGCCGCCTTCCAGCAGGTCCAGCAGGCCACTGTCGACGCCCACGCCACCTACCAGCAGTCCATGGCGAGCAGCCACATGGCGTTCCTGCAGACGGTCGAGGCCAGCCTCGGCTCCCTCGGCACCATGCTCGGAGGCCAGCCCGCCACGGCGCGCCCCGCAGCGCCGACGACGAGCTTCGCGCCCCCGCCGGCCGCTGCGCCCGCCCCGGTCCCCGACTGGACCCCTCAGCCCGTGGCCTCGTCGCAAGACGTGTCGCAGCTGGTGCAGTCGGGCATCGACGTCGTCCGCCCGAAGGCAGCGGCGCCCGCTGCCCCCGTCGCTCCGGCGGTGGCACCCGCAGCGCAAGCGGCCGGCCTCGACCTGACCGCCCTGCTCATGGGCGTGGTCGCTGACAAGACCGGCTACCCCTCCGAGATGCTCGCTCCCCACATGAGCCTCGAGTCCGATCTCGGCATCGACTCCATCAAGCGTGTCGAGATCCTCTCGGCGATGCGTGAGCAGGCCCCGGGCCTTCCCGAGGTCGACGCGGCCGAGATGGCCGGCCTGGCCACCTTGGGCCAGATCGTCGACCACATGCAGGCACAGCTCGGCACCTCGGCTCCGGCCGCGGCACCCGTCGCGCCCACCGGCGCCGCGCAGGGCTGGCACACCACCGTCGACGTGAGCGAAGCGCTGATGGCCGTGGTGGCCGACAAGACCGGCTACCCCTCTGAGATGCTCGCCCCCCACATGAACCTCGAGAGCGACCTCGGCATCGACTCCATCAAGCGCGTCGAGATCCTCTCCGCCATGCGCGAGGCAGTCCCTGGGCTTCCCGAGGTCGACGCCGCAGAGATGGCTGGGCTGCAGACGCTGGGTCAGATCGTCGACCACATGCAGGCACAGCTGGGCGGTGCTGCTCCTGCGCCTGCCGCTGCCACGCCCGCCGCACCGGCCCCCGTGGCAGCCGCCGCCCCCGCCTCGGCGCCGGCGGTCGATCTGCATGGCCTGCTGATGAGCGTAGTGGCCGACAAGACCGGCTACCCCGCCGACATGCTCGCTCCCCACATGAACCTCGAGAGCGACCTCGGCATCGACTCCATCAAGCGCGTCGAGATCCTCTCCGCCATGCGCGAGCAGGCCCCCAGCCTCCCCGAGGTCGACGCCGGCGCCATGGCCAGCCTCCAGACCCTGGGCCAGATCATCGACCACATGCAGGCACAGCTCGGTCCCGCCGCCGCGCCGGCAGCTGCCGCGCCCGCTGCAGCACCGGCCGTCGACCTGCACGGCCTGCTCATGAGCGTGGTGGCCGACAAGACCGGCTACCCCGCCGACATGCTCGCTCCCCACATGAACCTCGAGAGCGACCTCGGCATCGACTCCATCAAGCGCGTCGAGATCCTCTCCGCCATGCGCGAGCAGGCCCCCAGCCTCCCCGAGGTCGACGCCGGCGCCATGGCCAGCCTCCAGACCCTGGGCCAGATCATCGACCACATGCAGGCACAGCTCGGTCCCGCCGCCGCGCCGGCAGCTGCCGCGCCCGCTGCAGCACCGGCCGTCGACCTGCACGGCCTGCTCATGAGCGTGGTGGCCGACAAGACCGGCTACCCCGCCGACATGCTCGCTCCCCACATGAACCTCGAGAGCGACCTCGGCATCGACTCCATCAAGCGCGTCGAGATCCTCTCCGCCATGCGCGAGCAGGCCCCCAGCCTCCCCGAGGTCGACGCCGGCGCCATGGCCAGCCTCCAGACCCTGGGCCAGATCATCGACCACATGCAGGCACAGCTCGGTCCCGCCGCCGCGCCGGCAGCTGCCGCGCCCGCTGCAGCACCGGCCGTCGACCTGCACGGCCTGCTCATGAGCGTGGTGGCCGACAAGACCGGCTACCCCGCCGACATGCTCGCTCCCCACATGAACCTCGAGAGCGACCTCGGCATCGACTCCATCAAGCGCGTCGAGATCCTCTCCGCCATGCGCGAGCAGGCCCCCAGCCTTCCCGAGGTCGACGCCGGCGCCATGGCCAGCCTCCAGACGCTGGGCCAGATCATCGAGTACATGCAGGGCCAGCTTGGCGGTGCCGCCGCTGCGGCGCCTGTCGGTGCGGTGTCGGTCGTCGCAGAGCCCGCCGGCCCGGAGCTGGGCCGCTGGGCGCTGCAAGCCGTCGCCACCCCAGCAGCGGGCCTGTCACAGCCCGGGCTGAGTCCCGACGCCACCATCGTGGTCCTCGGTGACGACGCCGTCGCTCCCGCCCTGGTGGCAAGCTTTGCCGCCCGAGGCCTGGCCGCGACCCTCGTCGACACCGTGCCGGCCGATGCCGACGCGGTCGTGTTCACCGGCGGCCTGCGCGCCGACGGCGCCGACCAGGTCGCTGCCGAGGCCTTTGCCGCAGCCCGCTCCGTCGCCAAGCGCTTCTCGGAGTCCCAGGGGCTGTTCATCACGGTGCAAGACACCGGTGGGCGCTTCCAGCCCACCGGCGAGCGCGCGTGGTTCGGCGGCCTGCCGGGCCTGACGAAGACCGCTGCCCAGGAATGGGCCGCGTCGACCAAGGCCATCGACCTGGAGCGGGGGGAGCGTTCACCGAGCGACCTCGCCGACGCCATCGTGTCGGAGCTCCTCGGTGGCGGCCACGAGGCCGAGGTGGGCCTCGCCGCCGATGGCACCCGCTACACGCTGCAGTCTGTCCGACGCGACGCGCTGCCCACCGCGCCCGCCACCGACGGCGACAGCGTGATCGTCGCGACGGGCGGCGCCCGAGGCGTCACCGCCGCCACCCTCATCCGTCTCGCGCAGGAGCGCGGCGGCCGCTTCGCCCTGCTCGGTCGCACGCCCCTCACCGACGAGCCCGCCGCAGCGCGCGGCGTCGAGGGTGATGCGAAGCTCAAGGGTGCCTTGCTCGGTGCCGCCAAGGCCTCGGGCACGATGCCCACGCCGGCAGAGCTCGGCAAGCAGGTGAGCCGCATCCTCGCCGGTCGCGAGGTCCGTGCCACCCTGGCCGCCCTCGAGGCTGCCGGCGCCGAGGCCATCTACGTGCCCACCGACGTGGCCGACGAGGCCGCGACGAAGAAGAGCCTCGCCGACGTGCGGGCCCGCTTCGGCCCCATCACCGGGCTGGTCCATGGTGCCGGTGTGCTGGCCGACCGCTTCATCGCCGACAAGACCGACGACCAGTTCGCCTTCGTCTACGGGGTGAAGGTCGGTGGCCTGCGCACCTTGCTGTCGGCCCTCGCCGACGACCCCCTCACCGCCATCGTGATGTTCAGCTCCGTGGCGGGTCGCTGCGGCAACCAGGGCCAGTGCGACTACGCCATGGCCAACGAGGTCCTCAACAAGGTCGCGGTGGCCGAGCAGGCGCGGCGCGGCGATGCCTGCGTCGTCAAGTCGCTGGGCTGGGGCCCCTGGGAGGGTGGCATGGTCACCCCGCAGCTCAAGGCGCACTTCGCCGCCCTCGGCGTACCGCTCATCCCCCTCGATGAAGGTGCGCAGATGCTCGTCGACGACCTCGCCGATCGCTCCGGCGACGTTGAGGTCGTGCTCGGCGGCGAGCCCAAGATGGGCCCGCTGGCGGCGGCGCATGGCGAGCGCTCCGTGGCCCTGCGGGTGCACGTCAGCGAGGCGAGTCACGGCTACCTGGCCGACCACACCATCGCCGGCGTGCCGGTGGTGCCGATGGTCCTCGCGGTCGAGTGGATGGCGCGCGCGGCCCATGCCTGCCGGCCCGACCTTCAGCTGGCCTCGCTCACCGACGTGTCGGTGAACTCGGGCATCAAGCTCGACCACTTCGCCGAGGGGCACTGGTTCGACGTGAGCGCCCGCGAGATCAGCAACGGCACCGGTGCAGTGCTGGCGGTCACCATCACCGACCTACGCGGCCGGCGGCACTACAGCGCCACGGCCCAGCTCACCGAAGAGCGGGCCACCGCGCCCAAGGCCCCCGCCGAGGCCAGCGGCCTGTCGAGCTTCGAGGGCTCCATCTACGACGGCCACATCCTGTTCCACGGCAGCACCTTCCAGGTGCTCAAGGAGCTGGAAGGCATCAGCGACAAGGGCATCGTCGCCCGCTCGGTCACCACGACGCCCGGCGCGGGCTGGTCCGACGAGCCCTGGCAGACCGACCCGGCGGCCTTCGACGGGGGCCTGCAGATGGCCCTGCTGTGGAGCCAGCGGGTGCTCGGCGGTGCCTCCATCCCGATGAAGCTCGGGGCGGTGCGTAGCTACACGCAGGGTCCCACGAGGGGGCCCGTGCGTGCCGCCCTCACCGGTGCGGTCCGCGGCCGCGACAAGACGGTCGCCGACATCGTGTTCACCGACGCCTCTGGCGAGGTCGTGGCCGAGCTGCAGGGGGTGGAGGCCATCCTCCGCCCTGGCGAGCCCGCCCGCGCCTGACCCGCCCTCTCTCGTCCCAGGAATCGACATGGCCTTCGAGCCCATCGCCATCGTCGGGCGCAGCTGTCTGCTGCCCGGCGCGCTGAACCCCCAGCAGCTCGCCGAGGCGGTGCTCGCAGGCCGCGACCTGGTGTCCGACGCCCCAGACGATCGCTGGGGCGTGCCCAGGCACCTCGCCCTCACCGACGACCCCACCCGGTCCGACGACCGCGCCTGGACGAACCGGGGCGGCTACGTGAGGGGCTGGGAGGCGGTCCGCGACGCGGCGGATCCCTTCCCGATGGGCGAGGAGCTGCTCGAGCTCGACCCGCTGTTCCAGTGGGTGCTGCTGACGGGTCGGGAAGCCCTTCGCGACGCCGGTCACGACGGGTCCAACGAGCGGGTCGGCGCGGTAATGGGCAACCTGTCGTTCCCCGCCTCCGCCATGTCGCGCTTCGCCGAGTCGGTGTGGTTCGACCGGGCGCCGGTCGACGCCCGCAACCGGTTCATGTCTGGCCTGCCCGCCCACCTGCTCGCCGAGCAGCTCGGCCTGGGCGCCGGAGCCTTTGCCCTCGACGCCGCGTGCGCCAGCTCGCTGTACGCGATCAAGCTCGCCTGCGACAAGCTGCACGACCGTGACGCCGACGTGATGCTCGCCGGGGCCGTGTGCCGCAGCGACGACCTGTTCATCCACGTCGGCTTCTGCGCGCTCAACGCCATGAGCAAGAGCGGGCGCAGCCGGCCCTTCCATGCGAAGGCGGATGGCCTGGTCCCCGGCGAAGGCGCCGCCTTCGTGGCGCTCAAGCGCCTGACCGATGCCGAGCGTGACGGCGACCGCATCCTCGGCGTGATCCGCGGCGTCGGTCTGTCGAACGACGGTCGCGGCCGCGGCCTGCTCGCCCCCAGCAGCGACGGCCAGTCGCGGGCCCTCGCCGAGGCCTGGGCCATGTCGGGCTGCGACCCGAAGCGACTGTCGCTGGCCGAGTGCCATGCCACGGGCACCACCGTGGGCGACGCTGCCGAGCTGCAGACGATGGCCAACGTGCTCGGCGAGCACGTCGACGAGCTGCCCATCGGGTCCCTCAAGTCGAACATGGGCCACCTGATCACCACCGCGGGCGCCGCAGGCCTGCTCAAGGTCCTCGCCGCCATGGAGGCCGGGGTGCGCCCCCCCTCCCTGCACGCAGAGGAGCTCAACCCCGCCCTGTCCGAGCTCCCCTTCCGCGTCGTCACCGCCCCCGAGCCATGGGACAGCGACGGCCCACGTCTCGCCAGCGTCTCGGCCTTCGGCTTCGGCGGCAACAACGCCCACCTCATCGTCGAGGAGTACGCCGGGCCGGTAGCCCACGCCCCCCAGCCGGTGCCTGCTGGCCCGCTGGCCGTGGTCGCCATTGGCGCCCGGGTCGCCGGCGCCGACTCCACCGCCGCCTTCGCCAAGGCCCTGTTCGACGGCAGCTACGCCATCCGTCCCGGTAGCCCCGCACGAGGCGAGGCCCACGACGTGAAGCTGCCCCTGGCCGGGCTGCGCTTTCCCCCGAACGACCTCGCCGCCACCCTGCCCCAGCAGCTACTGGTGCTGGCCGCCGCCATGGAGGCCACCGAGGGCATCGACCTGCCCCACGAGCGCACGGCCGTGCTCGTCGGCAGCCAGTCCGACCCCGAGGTCGCCCGCTACGGAGCGCGCTGGCGCCTGCGCGGCTGGCACGAGGGCGCCGACGCCGCCTGGATGCAGGCCGCCACCGACGCCGTCGTCCCGGTCCTCGACTCGGCTGGCGTCGTCGGCAACATGCCGAACATCCCGGCCAACCGCATCGGCTCCCAGCTCGACCTCGGAGGCCCCGGCTACACCGTCGCCTCCGAGGAGCTGTCGGGGTTGCAGGCCCTGCACATTGCCAGCCGGGCCCTCCGCGCCGGCGAGGTCGACCTGGCGCTCGTCGGAGGGGTCGACCTGTCCTGCGAGCCCGTTCACGAGGCCGCTACCGCCGAGGTGATCGGGCCCCGCACCGCAGGCGACGCCGCGGTCGTCCTCGTCCTTCAGCGTCTCGCCGATGCCGAGGCCCAGGGTCGCGACATCTTGGCGGTGCTCGACGGCGACGATGCCCATGCCGAGCCCTTCGATGCCCACCTGCCCAGCCGCTTTGGTCACAGCCACGCGGCCAGCGCCCTGGTCGACCTCACCGCCGCTGTGCTCGGCGTGGCCCACGGCCTGCGCCCTGCCACCGAGGGCCCCGCGCAGCCCGACCCCACCCGGCATGTCCGGGTCGACGCCGTCGCCTTCACCGGGGCCCGTAGCCACGTGACTGTCCGGGGTCACGGCGCACCGCGCCCGCTGCCGACCCCCTCGGTGTCGACTGCCCCCACCCTCGACTTCCCTGCTCACCCTCCCGCCGTGGCCCTCCCGCCACGTGGCTCGGAGGAGGTCTCCATGTCGCCGATGCCCCCCGCTCCGCCTCTCGTTGCTGCTGCCCCCTCCGCGGGGTCCGCCACCGGCTTCGAGACGCCTCCGTCCCACACGATGGCGGCCGCCCCCGAGCTGCCCCCCATCGACGAGGGCATGGCCCGGCCCGAGCCGGTCGTGACGCGCCCCGCGATGACGGCCTCGGCCCCCGCGCTGGGAGGACTCGGCATGGCCTCGTCGAGCGGTCGTTCGCCGGCTCCGCCCTCCGCCGTGCTCGCCGCCAGCCTCGCGCCGCCGCCCACGCCGAGCGCTCCCCGCCCGGCACCCGCTGCTGGCCAGCCGCTCACCGGCGCCTCGGGCCGGCTCGCCACCCTGCACCAGCAGCTGAGCGCGGTCCACCAGCAATACCTGCAGCAGCAGGCCGACGTGCACCAACGCTTCCTGCAGGTGCGTCAGGCCACGCTGCAGCAGCTGCTGCAGGCCCGCGGAGGCCAGGTCCCCCTCCCACAGGTGCCGGCGACGCCCACGCCCCCGCCAGCGGCAGCGCCCACCTCGCTGCCGGAGATCACCCGGGCGCATCGCCCGCCGCCGCGCCCTGCCCCGGTCGCCAAGGCGGTCACCAAGGCCCCGGCCCCGATCGCCAAAGCGCCAGCCCCGCCGCCCCCTGCTCCCCCCGCCCCCAAGGCCGCGGTCGCTGCTGCTGCCGTCCCCGCGACCGACCGCGCCTGGACCACCTGCGATCCGTCTGCCCTTCCCGGCCCCAAGTGGGGTCGTGAGCAGCTGGAGAGCCTCGCCTCCGACAAGATCAGCGAGGTCTTCGGGCCCATGTTCGCCCTGCAAGACGACTTCCCTCGTCAGGTGCGGATGCCGGAGCCCCCGCTGCTGCTGGCCGACCGGGTGATCGGCGTCGACGCCGAGCCCGGAAGCATGACCACCGGTGTCATCTACACCGAGACCGACGTGAGCTGGGATGGGTGGTACCTGCACGACGGCCACATGCCGGCCGGGGTGATGATCGAGGCCGGCCAGGCCGATCTGCTGCTGATCAGCTGGCTCGGCGCCGACTTCCAGAACAAGGGCGAGCGGGTCTACCGGCTGCTGGGCTGCGAGCTCACCTACCGCGGCGGCCTGCCCGCCCCCGGCGACACCCTGCGCTACGGCATCCACATCGACGGGCACGCCAACCAGGGCGACACCCGCATCTTCTTCTTCCACTACGACTGCGCCGTCGACGGGAAGAACCGCCTCGAGGTCCGCCAGGGCCAGGCCGGCTTCTTCTCCGACGCAGAGCTCGCCAACTCCGGCGGCATCCTGTGGAAGCCCGAGGAAGGTGAGCACGACGCCACCGCCCGCCTCGATGCGCCCAAGATCGAGTGCACCCGCAGTGCCTTCACCGAGGAGCAGGTGCTCGCCTTTGCCAATGGCGACGGCTTCACCTGCTTCGGCGAGGGCTTCGAGTACCTGCAGGCCCACGTGCGCACCCCGCGCATCGCCCCGCCGCCGATGGTGTTCTGGAAGAGCGTGAGCCAGTTCGACCCGAAGGGCGGCCCCTGGGGCCGGGGCTACCTGCGCTGCGAGCAGCCCATCTCCCCCGACGACTGGTTCTTCGACGGCCACTTCAAAGACGACCCGTGCATGCCGGGCACCATGATGTTCGAGGCCTGCCTGCACGCGCTGGGCTTCTACATGGCGGCCCTCGGCTACACCATCGACAAAGACGGCTGGCGCTTCGAGCCCGTGCCCGACGAGCCCTACCAGCTCAAGTGCCGGGGCCAGGTCACCCCGGAGTCCAAGCACCAGATCTACGAGATCTTCATCGAGGAGGTCCACGACGGGCCCCACCCGACGATCTACGCCGACTTCCTGTGCACCGTCGACGGCCTGAAGGCCTTCCACGCCCGCCGCGTCGGCCTCGTGCTCACCCCCGACTGGCCCATCTCCAGCCGCCCCGAGATCCTCGACGGCTACACCGACCCGGTGCCCGTCGCCGAAGCCGACGGCTTCCCCTTTGGCTACCACTCCCTCATCGCCTGTGCCTGGGGCCGCCCGTCGGAGGCCTTCGGCCCGATGTACACCCCCTTCGATGGGGGGCGTCACTGCGCTCGGCTGCCCGGCCCGCCCTACCACTTCATGACCCGCGTCACGAAGATCGACGGCGCCATCGGCAAGATGGAGATCGGCACCCGCATCGAGCTCGAGTACGACGTGCCCCCCGAGGCTTGGTACTTCGAGCAGAACGGCTGCGCGACGATGCCCTACGCGGTGCTCCTCGAGGCTGCCCTGCAGCCCTGCGGCTGGATCGCCTGCTACGTCGGCTCCGCCCTCACCACCGACGAAGACCTGTTCTTCCGCAACCTCGACGGCACCGCCACCTGGCACGTCGAGGTGCTGCCCACCTCGGGCACCCTGCGCACCGAGGCCAAGATCATCAGCATCTCGAACGCCGGTGGCATGATCATCGAGGCCTTCGAGGTCGAGTGCTACCTCGGCGACACCCACGTCTACACGATGAAGACGGTGTTCGGCTTCTTCCCGCGGGCGGCGCTGGCCAACCAGCTCGGCATGCCCCCCACCCAGGAAGAGCGCGACGCGTTGCACGCCCCCAGCGACTACCTCGTCGACCTCACCCAGCGTCCCGCCGCCTACTGTGAGGGTTCGCTGCGCCTCCCCGGCCCCATGCAGCTCATGCTCGACCGGGTCACCGGCTACTGGCCCGAGGGCGGCAAGGCGGGGCTCGGCAAGCTCCGCTCCGAGAAGGATGTCGACCCCTCCGAGTGGTTCTTCAAGGCCCACTTCTACACCGACCCCGTGCAGCCCGGCTCCCTCGGCATCGAGGCCATGGTGCAGCTGCTGCAGTTCTACATGCTCGACAACGGCATGGGCGAGGGCATGAGCCACCCACGCTTCGAGCCCCTGATGATGGGCCGCGAGCTGTCGTGGAAGTACCGCGGCCAGGTCGTGCCACGGAACAAGGTCATCTACTGCGAGATGGACATCACCGAGGTCGGCGAAGACGACAAGGGTCGCTACGCCATCTGCGATGCCTACCTGTGGGTCGACGAGCTGCGCATCTACCAGGCCATCGGCATGGGCATGCGCATCGTCGACGACGCGCTGCCCCCCTACGACGGTGGCGGCACGCCGGGAGGTGCCCCAAAAAAAGGTGAGCAGGTGATCGATCCGGCCGGCTGGGTCGGCGACCACCGCCCCACCTTCACCGTGCCCGCCCTGCCCGCTATGTCGATGGTCGACCGCCTCGCTGGCGCCGCCTCCGACGCCCTCGGCGGCCCCGTCGCCGAGCTTCGCGACGTGCAGGTGCTGCGCTGGCTGCCCATCGACGGCCCCACCCGCACCCGCACCGAAGTGGTGTCCCACGACGGCAGCGAAGCCCAGGTGGTGCTCGAGGCATGGCGTGAGGCCGGCGACCCCGCGCTGTCGCGCTTCGAGCCCGTGGCCAAGGGCACCGTGCGTGTCGGTCCCCCCGCTGGGTCCCCCACCCCATGGGCCCCCCAGCAGGGCCAGGTCGTGGCCGACCCCTACGACAGCGGCCGGCTGTTCCACGGCCCCGCCTTCCGCTACCTCACCGAGCTGGTGATGGGCGACGACGGCGCCAGCGCCATCCTCGACGCGGCGAAGGGCACAGTCCCCCAGGGCACCCTGGGCCAGGGGCTCCTCGACGCGCTGACCCACGCCCTCCCCCACGACGACGTGCACGGGTGGGACGCCTCGGTCGCGGAAGACCAGGTCGCCTACCCCTACCAGGTGAAGCGACTGGCGGTGTTCGGGCCCCGACCGGAGGGCACCGTACGCATCGAGGCACGCTACGGCGGGCTGCAGGGCGAGCGCCACCCGCGGTTCCTGCTGCAGGCCATCGACCTCGACCGTGGCACCGTCTGGGTCGAGGCCGAGCTGCTCGAGGTGTTGTTCCCCAAGGGCCCCATCGGCTCCGCCGCCCCCTCCGAGCGCCTGCGCTTCCTGCGTGACCGCGCGCCGGTCGAAGGCCTGGGCTTGTCGCTCCACGAGGCGGGGTCCACCACCGTCACCGCGGCTGACGTCAAGGGCTCCGACTGGCTCCCTGGGACCGTGCGCGCGCTGTACGGCGCCGATGGCGATGTGCTCCAGGCCGTGGCCGTCGGCGATCACGTGGCCCGACGCGCTGGCGTGCATCCCGGCACGGTCTCCCTCGACGAGGGCGGCGACACCGCTACCAGCCGAGTCCTCCCCTACACACGGTGGCCCGTCGCCATCGAGCGGAGCGGATCGGCCGTCACCGTGCGTGAGGCAGGTCCCGAGCGACTCGACCTCGAGCCGGTCAAGCAGTGGTGGGATCGCTGGTTCGCGCTGGGCCGCTGGCCGGTGGAAGACCTCTACTACGGGCTGATGGAGCGCTTCCTCCGCCGAGTCGTCGTGCCCGACCCCGACGCGCTGGCAACCATCCACGGCCAGAGCGTGCTCTACCTCGCCAACCACCAGGTGGGGGTCGAGTCGCTGCTGTTCAGCGTGCTCGCCAGCGCCCTCAACGGCATGAACACCGTCACCCTGGCGAAGATCGAGCACCAGTCGACCTGGCTCGGCAAGCTCATCCAGCACAGCTTCGCCTGGCCCGGTGCCCGCGACCCCGAGGTGATCACCTTCTTCGACCGGTCCGACAAGGCCAGCCTGCCGCGGATCATCGGCCAGCTGTCGAAGCAGATGACCACCACCGGCAAGTCGGTGATGGTGCACGTCGAGGGCACCCGCTCCGTCACCTGCCGCCGGCCACCCGTGCAGAAGATGAGCTCGGCCTTCGTCGACATGGCCCTGGCCAACCAGGTCGCCATCGTGCCCGTGCGCTTCGTCGGCGGCCTGCCCACCACCGACCTGTCGCAGCGCAACGAGTTCCCCACCGGCATGGGTCGGCAAGACGTCTACCTGGGCGCGCCGCTCCGCCCCGACGCCCTGGAGGCCCTGCCCTTCAAGGAGCGCAAGGAAGCCGTGCTCGCCGCCATCAACGAGCTGGGCCCCGACTGGCGCGAAGAGGAGCCCCTCCCCGGCGACCCAGCGATGCTGCAGCGGGCCCTCGATCGGGCCACCACCACCGGTGCCGACGCCCCCCACGCCGCCCTCATGGAGGTGCTGCTGCAGCGCGAGCCCACCAGCGACGGGATGCGTGCGCTGATCGAAGGAGCCCGCAGCGGCCACCTCGAGCTGCCCGACACCGACGAGGGCCGCTGGCTGAGGGTGATGGCGCAGCGGCTGTACGGTCCCAAGGGGCCCTCCATCTCGTGACCCGCCTCGCCGTCGTCGGCGACGTGCACCGCAGCCTGTCGTTGGCCGACATCGAGGCCCTCGACGCCGCCGGGCACGACGCCATCCTGTTCGTGGGGGACCTCCCTGGCCTGCTGCACATCGGCATGCGGGAGGTGTGCGAGCGCATCGCGCGCCTTCGCACACCCACCTTCGTGCTCCCCGGCAACCACGACGGCCCCAGCCCCATCGGCATCCTGCGAGAGGCCCTGCTGGGCTGGCACCCCGCCGCCAGCACCCGCCGCGCGCTGGCCCGCACCGAGCAGATCGCCGCGTGGCTGCAGCCCGTGCCCCTCGTCGGGTACTCCCTGCACCCCATCGGTGGGCTCACCGTCATCGCGTGCCGCCCCTGGGCCATGGACGGCCGTCGCGCCAGCTTCTCCGATGCGCTCACCCAGCGCCACGGCGTGCGCACCCTGGCCGACAGCGAGCAGCGGCTGTGCCAGCTCATCGACCAGGCGCCGACCGAGCGCCTCGTGTTCCTGGCCCACAACGGCCCGCGCGGCATGGGGACCGACCCGGAGGCCCCGTGGGTGCTGTCCTCTGGCCGCGATCTGGGCGACCCCGATCTCGCCGCCGCGGTGGCCTACGCTGGCTCGAGGGCCCACGCCGTCGTCGCCGGGCACATCCACCATGGAAGAGCACGCCGGTGGCACGTGCAGCGCGACGGAGTCCACTACGTCAACGCCGCCAGGGTGCCGCTGCGGGGCTGGCACGTGGTGCTCGATGGCGACGACGTGCGGGCGGCGAGCACGCGATGACATGCAATGATGGCGCGGTTCGCCCGTAGACTCGGCATGGAGGCGCGATGTATCGGCGCAGGGGCCCCCGCACACCCGCACAGGCAGCGCTCACGCTGGCGATCTTCTTCGGCTACATGGCGTTCTACGGCCTCGGGGGCCACGACCGCCACCGCCCCGACCACCGCGACGTCCACTACCCGAACGAGGTGCAGGCCGCGGCGCACGTGGCACCACCCCCCGGCGCCGACCCCGCACACCACGGCGTCCACGTGCAGCACGCGCCCCCCCGTGGAGGCGAGCCCTTCCCCAGCTGGGTGCCCATGGTGGCTGCCGGTGGCACCTTCCTCGGCATCCTCGGCCTCGGCGCGGCGGGCACGGTCCTGCTGCTCCGACGCGAGCCCGAACCCGAGCCCGAGCCCGCCACCGCGCCAACCGACGGCACCGAGCTGTTCGATGATCCGGAGCTGCTCGCCTTGGTGCGCGCCCACGAGGCCAAGGGCAGCTAGCGAAGCCCCTTTACTCTCCCCGCTCCCGCGCATACCCCATCAACGCCTCTGCCTGCGCGGGGGTGAGCCCCGGCTCGCACCGGTGCACCGCATCCACCATCAGATCGTCGCGCACGCTCTCGTGGGCCAGCCCCATCGCGTGCCCCAGCTCGTGGGCCAGCGTCACGTCGACCTCGCCGCCCAGCTCGGCCAGCGGCTCGCTGCCGACGAAGGTCACGGGCGTGAATCGCTCCGGCAGCCCCAGCAGGTCGTGCAGCGCTCGCTCCTCGGGACCCAGCTGCTCGCGCAGCCACGGCGAGAAGGTCAGCCCCCGCAGCCGCTCGAACAGCGACTCCGCCATGCTCCCCGGTGCCCCGATCTCGGGCAGGACCACCACCACCACGGTGTGCTTTCGGTAGGGCAACGCCCGCTCCTTCAACACCTCGCGCAGGGGCCCCAGCACCGCGTCGTAGACGATCTGGCGAATCGCCTCCTGCTCTGCCGGCGTGGCCCCCTCCTCCGGCAGCCCAGCCGCCTCGAGGGTCGCCCGCACCTCGTGGCGCACCCCCGCCAGCACCGGGCCCTGTGCTACCCGCTCCGGGGGCGCCGGCATCCGCAGCCACAGGCCGCGCGCTCCCCACCACCGCGAGGCGCCGCCCAGGATCCGCCGTAGGGCCACATCGCTCACCTCTGGCGGAGCCACCACCTCCAGGTCGAGGGAGCCGTGCACCTGCGCCTCCCCTCGCCCCTCGCAAGGCGGCAAGCTGCCCGGGCCGGCGGCGAGCCATGCCTCCGACGGGGTGGGGTCGCCTCCGAAGCCTCCGACAAAGACCTCACAGGTGGGACTCGGCGCCCGCTCCAGCACCGTTCGGGTGGTGTCCTGGCACACCACTTCCCCTGACACGGGGTGGCCACACACGCTGCGCAGCACCCGCCCGTCGTCGGCGAGGAAGTGCAGGTCGAGGGGCTCGGCCATGCCCTGCATGGTGATGCAGGCCTTCGACGCGACCGGGTAGGCCAGCAGCAAGCCCTCGTCGGGGCCCAAGGGGGCATGCCCCACCAGACCCTGGCGGCGCTCGTCGTCGCGGCGAGCCACCGTCACGCAGGTCGTCAGCCGCGTGTCGCCCTGACGAAGCTCGAAGGGCGTGTCACAGGGCTGCGGGCTGCAGCCGAGGACCCACCACAGCGCGACCGGGATCACGGCGAGCCCGTGTCACCGGTGGAGCCGCCCGAGGCGGGCACCATGGGCACCTCGGCCCGGGTCACGTCGATGTCGACGATCTCGAGCCGGTCGATGAGCTCGTCGAGCTGCAGCTCCCGCAACAGATAGGGCGCGTGGGTGCGGAACCGCAGGCGCGCGTCGACGGTGATCGGGCCCTGAGCGGCCTGCTCGGTCGGCACGAACAGCGTGTAGGTGCGGCCATACAGCGGCGGAATGCTGTTCACCCAGTGCTCCGAAGCCCTCCAGGTGAAGATCTCCGGCGTGCCCGTGGGGTCGATGAGCTGGCTGGTGAACACGATGAGGTCGTCGTCGCCGTAGGGGTCGAGCTCGCTGAAGAAGTTGCGAAGGTCGCCGTTGGCATCCAGATCGCCGGTCGCGTAGAGCACGGTGCCCTGCGCGTCGGTCGCGATGACCTCCAGCCAGGCCTGCCGGATGAAGGTGCTGCCCGTCGGGAAGTTGTGCGCGTCGATGAGGTTGGTCACGTCGATGACCACGTCGAGCTGCTCCCCGGCGATCACCTGGGACGGGGTCGACAGCTCGACCTGCACGGAGCCCTGCAGCAGTTCGTGCACCTCGTCGCGGATGATCTGCTCGTCGTTGGCCGATGCCCACCCGGGCAGCAGCGGCACGTCGACCCCGACGAAGCGGTGGCTGCTGCGCTGGCGGTCAGGCCCACCTGCGGCGGCGGGCTCGGTGGTCTCCGGCATGTGGCACACCTGGCAGCGGGTGCCCTCCTCGTAGGCGGGAGACTCCACGAACTCCTCGTAGGGGCGCTCGAGGTTGAGCCCGTTGGTCTCGATCACGTCGTGGCAGCTGCCGCACAGCTCGCCAGAGCGCTCGGTGAACAGCTCGGAGTACTCCGAGTCGTGATGCGACGACTGCGCGGGGTCTTCGATGGGACCCCGCATCGGCCCGGCAGGATCGAGCACGTGCCCGCCGTTGTTCACCCGCTCCACCTCGGAGATGGTGTGGCAGGACTCGCAGGTGATCCCCTCCTCCACCACGCCCTGCACGCCAGCGAAGTCGAAGCCAGGCTGCACCTCCCCGCTGCGCACCGCGATGGCGCTGTGGCACGACAGGCAGAACTTGTCTTCGGTGCCGTCGAAGTCGGCCTGCCGCACGGCCACCAGGGCCTTGAACACCGGATCGACCATGGCGTAGGCATGCATCGAGGTCGACCACTCGTCGTAGTGGTCGCTGTGGCACAGCTGGCAGGCCTGTGCCGACTCGAAGTCTGCGACCTCGTGGGTGGGCTCGGCCGGCATGGACAGCGCGTCGTGCAGGATGGGGTCGTCGTCGCCGGTGTCCCCGGTGAACGGGGGCCACCAGGCCGTGTCGATGACCGGGGTTCCCGTGTCGGTGTCGGTGTCGGTGTCGGTCGTGTCGTCGGTCGGGGTCGTCGACGGGTCGTCACCCCGACAGGCCGACAGGGCGACCACAGCGGCCAGCAGTCGAAGGCTCACAGCGTCTCCAGGAAGGCGATCAGGGCCTCGGCTTCGTCGGTGGGAAGGGCCAGGAAGGCATCACGCACCTCGACGGCCTCCCCGTCGTGGCCCTCGATGGCCTGCCACAGGGTGTCGGCCACGCCGCTGTGCAGGTAGGGAGCCGTCTGGCTCACCCCCCACAGCGGGGTGGTGCGGAACTCCCACATGTTGGCGGAGAACTCCTCGATGCCGACCGCATCGGGGGGCAGGATCTCGTGCAGGAGGAGGTCGGAGTACAGCGGCACGCCGTCGAGCTCGGGCACGTGGCACAGCGCACAGCCCACCTCGGTGAACACCAGCTCGCCCAGGTCGGCCTGGGCTTGGTCTGCCGGCACCTGGCGCGGCGGCGGCGCCAGCTCGCGCAGGTAGTCGGCGAGGATGTCGGCATCCTCCAGGGCGAACTCCGGGTCGGGCACCGCGTCGTTGTCCTGGATCTTGCCGTAGGTCATCCCTTCCACGTAGGGCAGGGTCATGCCCAGCTCGACCGTCACCGCATCGCGGATGAACTCATCGATGCTCGGCACCTGGGCCTTGTGCCCGAAGCGACCGATCTGCTCGCCGTCGACCCAGCTGATCCGCCCGCTGATGCCATCGGGGGTGAGGGTGTCGTCCGGGTCGGCCAGGGCCAGCAGGGTGTCGTCGGCGATGGTCTCGATCTCGCCGAGCCCGAACAGGTGGGGGGTCTGGCGGTGCTCGAAGATGTTGGCCTCGGGCTGCGGCAGGTTGGGGTTCTCTGCCAGCGTGGTGGTGCGATGCAGCACCGTGCCCACGGCAGGAGGGGTGAACTCGCCGTGGCTGTTGAGGATGCCGTGACGGGTCACGTTGACGCCGCGTGGGCCTGCGCCCCCAACCACCGGCTCGAAGTGACACGCTCGGCAGCTGTCGCCGTTCATCCGCGGGTTGCCTGCTCCCTGCTCGTGCCCGAACTCGAAGTCGAACAGCGTGCGGCCGGCGACGAAGCGTGCCTCCTCGGCAGCCGACAGCGCCCGTCGAGGGCCACCGTAGGCTCCCACCGGGGCCACGGCCTCATCGGGGGGCACCAAGCCAGGGCTGAAGGTGTCACGCCCGCCCAGCGACATCAGGAACTCCACCAGATCGGCGCGCTCTCCCTCGTCGAAGCTCTCGAACACCTGCCGCGAGCGTCTCGCCTCCCCGCCATGGGCGAGGATGGCCGTCTCCAGTGTGCTGGCCCGCCCGTCGTGCAGGTAGGGGCCGGTCGAGGAGATGCCCCACAGGGGCTGGGTGCGGAACTCGGAGCCCGTCGACACCCCCGGCGACAAGCCATCGGCCAGCTCCGGCCCCATGTCGTGGAGCAGCAGGTCGCTGTAGAGAGGAAGCGGACCCCGCTCGTGCTCGAGCCGTGGGATGTGGCAGGCGCCGCAGCGGGCTTCATCGAAGCGCTGCAGCCCTCGTCGGCTCTGCTCGGTGAGCGGCTCGGGCTCGGGCACGGCCAGCAGCATCGAGAAGCTCACCAGGTCGAACAGGTCGGAGGTGCTCAGCTCCGGGTCGGGCACGTCATCGCAGGCGCCCGAGGCTACGATGCCCGGGTCGTCGGGGTCGACACACCAGTCGGTGAGCGGGCCGTTGGGGGCCGTCGCCTGGGCCAGCCCCGCCAGGGAAGAGCGCAGCCACAGCAGCGCCGACTCAGTCTCCGTGGTGTCGAGGCCGCCACCCGAGCTGTCGACAGGCAGCTCGGCCCGCTCCTCCTCGGTGAGGGGGTCGCTGGTGACCCCGAGGTGGTTCATCAGCGGGCCTCGGATGAAGCCCTCGATGGACTCCGTCTGTGCCTTGACCCCGAAGCGGCCCAGGAAGCCCTCGCGGTAGTTCGGGCGCCCCGAGATGCCGTCGCCGTCTTCGTCGAACTCGTCGGCGTTGGCGAGGATCACCGCCTCGTCGAGGCTGGCGATGAGCCCGGTCCCGAAGAAGGGGATGGGGTTGCGGGTGGCAACCACCGACGCGCTGGGGTCGATGTGCGGCCGCGCGTCGTACTTGTCGCCGTAGTAGTACATGCGGATCACACCGCCGACCGGCTGCCCCGCGTTCGTCGTGTCGAGGGCATCCCCCTCGGGGGTGCGCCCCTCCGTGAGGAAGAAGTTGCGGTACAGCCCCGCCGCACCACCGAAGTGTGGCTTCTCGTGGCAGCCAAGGCAGAACGTGAGGTTGAACGCCGGCCCAAGCCCCTCGTCGAGACGGAAGCGCCGCGTGCCGACCGACAAGCCACGCTCGAAGGTGTCGCGCTGTGCGTCGGTCGCGAACGGCACGACGCTGCCCTGAGGAGCGTAGATGCCCTGTGCGATGGGGCCATGATCGGTGCGGTTCGGCGTGGTGGGGCCCGTGTCGGTCGTGTCGGGAACGTCGGTATCGGTGCCGGTGGGGGTGGTGCTCGGGTCGTCGCCCTTGCAGGCGGTGAACAACGCAGCGAGAGCTACGAGGCTGAGGACGCGCATGGACTACTCCTCCGTCCGGATCAGGGCTGCGCCATCGAAGGGCGCCAGGAAGCGCCCGGCGACGCCGTAGGTGGTGCCTGCGCCGTCGTTCCACAGCGCGTGCACGTCGAGGGTGGTCGCTGGGGTCTCGCGGAGCAGGGTCTTGCTCGGCACGTCGAACAGACCGACGTAGCCGTTGAGGCCGCCGACCACCGCCGTGTCGGGGTCGAGCATCGTCACCCCCGACAAGCCGCCGACGGCGGGGGGCTGGTAGGTCGTCCACAGCGCGCCGTCCCACACCGCAACACGCCCGTTGCCTCGGCCACCGACCGCCACGATGTTGTCAGCGGCGGTGCCCCACAGGGAGACCCAGTCTTGGTCGGCGCCCTTGCCCGGGCTCGAGTACAGCCAGTCGCTGCCATCCCACGTCTGGATGGTGCCCTTCTGGCCAACGATGAACAGCTCGCTGTCGATGCCCCACACCTTGAACAGCGTGGTCGCTCCCCGTGGGTTCTCCGCGGGGTCGAGGGGGTAGGGCGTGAAGGACTTGCCGTCGTAGTGCAGGATGACCGGCTCGAAGGTGATGTCGGGGATCCCGCCGACAATCCACAGGTCGTTGGGGGCGAAGCCGAACACCCCCCACAGGTCTTCGGTGGTGCCCGTGTCCAGCTCCGTCCACTCGGTGCCGTCGTAGTGCAGGGCAGCTCCGTCGAGCCCCACCGCCGTCACGTCGTCGGGGCCGAAGCCGTACACCCACACCATCAGCGGCACATCGGCTGGCACGTCCATCGGAGCCCAGTCGGTTCCGTCGAAGTGGTAGATCTCCGCCTGCACGTCGGTGCCGCCGACCATGAACACGTCGTCGGGCGCCGAGCCCCACACCCCCGAGAGGGCCCCACCGGTGTGCTCGAAGGCGAGGTCCCACACACCCGGGCCCACCGTGTCGGTATCGGTGTCGGTGTCGGTGTCGGTGTCGGCATCCGTGTCGGTGTCGGTGTCGGCATCCGTGTCGGTGTCGGTGTCAGCCACGTCGACCGTGTCGTCTGCAGCCTCCTTGTCGCCGGAGCAACCGAGGAGCAACACGAGTGCGAGTGAGCCTGTGAACGAGCGCATGAAGGAGCCTCCGGCAGAGCCACGCAGCAGGCGATGCGGCGCGGCATCACATGGTGAGTGTCTATACCTGCAGGAATCGTTCCTTGCTGACGCGCCCGCCACCCGAGCTGGCAGGTTCCGCCAGCCATACCCGCCGCGATCCCCTCCGGACTCGGCGGGCTCGCCCTTTCCACGAGCGTTCTCGGCTAGGCCAGCAGCCCGAGCGCCCGCGCCACACTGCGACGATTCGCCGCAGCGGCCCCCTCCATCAGCGCATCGGCCACCGATACGATGGTGCGATTTCCCACATCCTCCAGCGGCCCTCCGGCGGCCCAGCTGTTGAACGCCCCCATGGCCGGCCCGCACCAGATCTGGAAGTCTCGCTTGCGGTCGTCGTCACCCATACGCGCCCAGCGACTCGTCATCCCGAGGTACCAGCGGAAGGTGAGCGACATCCGATGCCGCGGGTCGGCCTCGGCCTTCTCCACCTGCCGCGGGTCGCGCTGCTGCCAGTACTGGCGTGTGCCATCCCACACAGTGTCGAGGTCGGCCTTGAACATCTGCTTCTCGATCCGCTTTCGCTCGCGGTCGGGCAGCGCCTCGATGCTGCCGTGCTCCTTGTACAGGTCGTACAGCCGCTGAGCGCGCTGGGCATACATGGATCCCCGTGACAGCACCTGCACCTTGGCGCCGATCTCGAACATGTCGGGGGCTGGCCCGCTCGCGACATCGGCGTAGGAAGCCTCGGCCAGCATCGCCTTGACCATCGGCGAGGTGCCCGCCTCCACCGTCGCCTGGTTGACGGAGCCGGTGAGCACGTAGTCGGCGCCCATCGCGAAGGCGCCCCACACCGCGGTGGGCGTGCCCAGCCCGCCCGCGGCCCCCACGAACAGCTCGATGCCCTGGCTCGCGTAGCCCTGCTCGCGGGCCACCCGGTCCCGCAGCTGCAGCATCTCGGGGAGCAGCACGGGCAGTGGTCGGTGATCGGTGTGGCCCCCCGAGTCGGCCTCGGCCGTCAGGCAGGTCGCCACAGGCACCCTTGCCGCGAGCTGCGCCTGGCTCTCGGTGAGGACGCCCCTCTTCACCAGCTCCGCCACCATGGCCTCTGGCGCCGGACGCAGGAACTTGTCGGCGACCTCCGTGCGGCTGATCTTCGCAAAGACCTCGTTGGGGCAGACCACCCGGCCGTCGACCTCGTGGATGCCGGTCAGGCGGTAGCGGACCACCGCCAGCGTGAGCCCCATGTAGGCCGACGCCGACACCCGACGCACCTCGGCCGCCAGGTAGCGATCGACCGTCTCTTCCTCGACCTTGGGCTCGGCCGGGTTGTGCAGCAGGTTGAAGCCCCACGCCCCCGTGGCTTCCTCGCGGATGCGGTCGAGATCGGCCTGCACTGCCTCGAGGGGGACTCCCCCCGCGCCGTAGAACCCGAGCAGCCCTCCCTCCGAGGCGGCCAGCACCACCTCCGCCGACGCCACGCCGCCGGCCATGGCCCCCACGACATAGGCCAGGCGTAGCCCATGCCGCTCACGGAACCTGGCCGAGCCCAGCCGGCTCGCCGGGAGCGCCGGCACCTGCCCGACGAGGCGCTGCGCCCCCAGGCCCGGGCCGTGCTGGCCTTCGGTGACCCAGCGAAGGGAGCCGCCCGCGTCGGCCACCACGAACAGCGGCGTGTCGACCTCATTCAGCGCCTCGGGCCCCGTCTCGCTGCTCGGCTCGGGCCGAAACAGGGGCCCCGCAGGACCCGCGGCCTGCACCGCCGGCACCGCGACCACCTCGTCGACCACCTTCTCGTCGGCCCACGCCACCGTGAGCCGGCCATGACGGCCCTCGCGATGGACCGCCACCGTCAGGTCGCCGTCGACCAGCTGCACGTGCACCACCGTGGGGTCGCGCAGCACGGAGACCAGCGGCCCCCGACCGATCTGCTCGAAGGCCAAGGCGAGGCCCCCGCCTTCGCCGACCAGATCGTCGGGTTCGCCCTCGACGGGCTCGATCCGTACAGCAGCGGCCTGATAGGCACTGAGGGTGTCGAAGTGTGCAGACGTCGGCATGCAGGGCCCTCCTGGGCCCACGCCCCTATCCCACCCGGCCCCAGGGGTCCGTGATGACGCTCGCTGCCCTGCTTCCGCCGCTGCTGTTCGGCCTCGCCGTGGCCACGGTGGCGGCCATCGTGGCCGCGCTGCGATGGCGACGCCTGGGTCTCGCGGCGGCTGCGCTCGGCCTGCGCCGTGTCGGGCTGGGGCGCTGGGAGGGCACCCTGCAGGGGGTCCCCCTGTTGCTGGCCGCGCCGGTCTTCGGAGAGGTGCGGTTGGCGCTGGCCTGCCCGCAGCCAGCCGCCCTGCGCCGTCGGGATCCGGTCCTCGACCTCGCCGATCCACCTCTGCTGATCGGCGATGCCGTCTTCGCCCAGCGAGTCCACGTCAGCGGCGACAGCTCCACCGCCCTGCGGTGGCTCACGCCCCACAGGCGCGCCCAGGTCAGCGGCGTGTTGGCACAGGCCGACCTGCAGGCGGGCCCGAGGGGGCTGATGGCGCGGTGCGCCGCCAGCGAGGTCCTCCAGACGGCCGCTGCCCTTCGCGGCCTGTCGACGGCGCTGTCGTGCGACGAGCTACCGTCGGTGCGCGAACGCTGGGCCGAGGAGAGCTGCGCAGCGGTGCGGGTGCGGCTGCTCACCGCTCACCTCGACGCCCCCGAGCACCGCGAGTGGCTCCTCGCGCGAGCGGCCGACGACCCCAGCGACGAGGTGCGGGGAGCGCTGGCCCACGTGCTGGGCGACCGACAGAGCCTGCTCGAGCAGGTGCTGTCCGGCAACGACGAGGTGGCCGAGCTCGCCTTCCGCCGCCTCCGCGACGACGACCGCGCAGCCCTCGCGGGGAGCCTGCTGGAACACCTGATCACTGCCGGCGCCTCCCCTCGCCTGGTACGCCAGCTGGGGGCCCTCCACTCACCCCTGGTCGTGCCGTGGCTCCACCGGGCCCTGCCCCAGCTCGACGAGCCTCTGCTGGACGCGCTGGCCCCCACGCTGATCGGCCTCGCCGCGGCGGCGCCGACGACGGGTCCGGCGGTGGCTGACCTGGCCGTCGAGGTCCTGCGGAGGAGCCGCTCGCCGGAGGTCTGGCGACGCGGCCTGGAGCTCGTGCGTCGACATGGCCACCCCGGGCACCTCGGCAAGCTGCCCGACCCACCGGATCCCGCCCAGCAGCAGGCCATCACCCGCGCGCGCCGAAGCCTCGAAGACGCTCACCTCGCGGAGCAGCTCAGCGCACACCATGGCCTGGTCGCCGACGGCGAGGTCCTGCGAGGGCAGGTGGGGGGCCACGGGGTGTCGCTGCTGATGGAGCCCGACGGCGCCACCCTGCTCATCGACGGCATCCCCCCGGAGCTGGTCCTCGCGCAGCGCGAGGCGGCCGACGACGACTTCTGCGCTCGCTTTGCCCACCAGCCCTCCCTGGTCTTCGGCCCTGCCGAGCGTGCCGAACTGCTGCAGCTCTCCGAGAGCGGCTCGGTGCAGCTCGGGCCCCCTCGTGCCGGGCACCTGCGCGCCCGCTGCCCTCGGGCCAGCGCCTCGTGGCTTCTGCACGGCGTCGCCGTGGCGCAAGCACTTCGCGAGGCAGGGCGCCCCGATCCGGCCGAGCGTGTCGACACCCTGCTGCACAGCGAGCACGACAGCCTGTGGCTCGCCCGGTGGATCCATGCGGCGGAGGGCCTGGGCCTCCCGCCCCTCGAGCACCCCTCGTGGTCGACCCACCTCGACCCCGCCGTGAGGGTCGCCTACGCCTGCTGGCACGGTGACGGAGCGACGTTGCTGACCCACCTCGACGACCCCGAGGTGAGCTCCGACAGCTGCGAACGGGCGGTGCGAGCCCTGATCGGCCTGGGCCCCACCTGGCTCCGCCCGTCACTCGAGCGGCACCCCGACCGCACCCTCGCCGCCCTCCTCGAGGCCCCCGACGCGGCGCTCGTAGCGACCGCCGTCCGCTGGTGGCAGGAGTCGGACCCGACGGAGCCCACGGTGTCTCGAGCCCTGCTGGAGCTGTCGCTCGCCGCCCCCCATCCCAGCGCCGAGCCGCTGTGGTGCCGCGCGCTGGGCACTGCGTCCCCTCCCCCCCGCCTCGGCACGGTGATGGTCCGGCATGGCGGCCCTGCCAGCTGGACCGCCCTCGACGTGGCTCGGCGAGCCGCCACCGACCCCGCTCGCGCCGAGTCCCTCGGGCGCGCCGCCGATGCCCTGCGTCGCCGCCTCGGCTCCGACGGCGCGGTGAGCCTCGTCGAAGCACGTGGCGAGCTGTCGCTGGCCGAGGCTCCACCCGCGGCCGGTGCCGTGTCGGTCGCCGCCGACCGGGAGCCCGAGAGCTGACCCTACTCTGCGCGGCAGCGTGCCTGGTGCTGTGCCTCGCTCGCATCGAGCGACGAAAGCGCATCGAGGTGAGGCAGTGCGCGGGCGCAGTCGCCCCCGATCAGCCAGCCCCGTGCCGCCACCCGGTGTAGCTCTTCACCGCGAGCCGATGGCCCGACCGCGAGGGCTTCCTCGGCAAAAGCCACAGCAGCGTCGAGATCGTGGGTCGCCAGGGCGACCTCCATCCCGGCCGTCATCAGCTCGACGGCGACGGTGCCATCCGGCACGAGGGCCAGGCCCGCATCCACCGATGCCAGGGCGTCGTCATGAGCGCCGCGCTCGGCGAGGGCATGGGCACGACCGAGCCACCCGCTTGCGGTCGTCGGCAAGCAGGTGTGGACCTCGCCCACCGCGACGACCCGCTCCGGCGCGTCGCCGCAGGCCACCTCGGCCTCCGCTGCGACCGCTTCGACGTGAGAGCCCATCGCATCGCGAACCACGACGACCCCGCCCTGTGGCGCCAGGGTCGATCCTTCCCGGGTGACCACCTCGACAGGCAACGACGGCTCGGCGAGCAGCTCGAGGCGCCCGACGATCCAGTCGACCCGCAGGGTTCCGTCGACCAGGGCGTGCGCACCTTCCCCGTCGATCCGTGCGACCGAGACGCCGTCGACCGTCAGGCGCTCTCCGACCCGCTCGACAGTGGGCGCCTGCGTCGACCACCACGCCACGCCGGCACCCAAGCCGGCCAGCAGCACCGCCGCGATCGGGACCACGCGACGCCACGGGGAGGGGGCGACACCGCTGTCGAGGCGAGCCTGCACCCGCGCCACCATGGCCTCGTCGGCCGTGGTGAGCTTCGCCGTCGCACGCATGGCCTCGGCATAGTCGGAGTGGCTCATGGACTCTCCTCGCCACCCCAATCGGGTAGCTCTGCTTGGGCTAGTGCCGACACCCGGACCCTTAGTTCCTTGCGGGCGCGACGAAGGCGTGACTTCACAGTGCCCTTCGGCACCCCCAGCATCTCGGAGACCTCGCTGTCGGGCCGCTCCTCGAGGTCACACAGCACCAGGATCTCTCGATGGTGTGGCCGCAGATCGTCGAGGGCCAGCCAGATCTCCCGAGCCACCTCGTGCTGGTGGGCCATCTCGTGGGGGTTGTTCGGCACCCGCTCGTCGGCCCGCTCTGGGACCGCACCGGGCAGCCACCGACGCACCCAGGCCTTGCGGCGATGCCCGGCCACCGTCTTGCGGGTGATGCCGTACAGCCAGGCCGGAAAGGCGCGAGGCTCTTCGAGGGACGCCAGCCGGCGAAACACCACGATCCACACGTCGTGGGCCACGTCTTCCGCATCGACCTTGGGGCCGCCCAGCCGCAGCCCCCAGGACACCACGTCGGGGAGCCACCGGGCACACAGCCGGTCCATCGCGCCCGGGGTGCCGTCGATGGCGGCCCGCACCAGGCTCTCGTCGTCGGATGACAGCGGCATGAGGTGGCTGGTGCTCCCAGGGCTCGGGAAGGATCCGGACCTGCCGCGGGTCTGCGGCAGGGCCCGGGCCGGTGTACCGTGTCCCCGAGGAGTCCACCAATGCGCGCCCCGACCTACCTGTCTGTGATGCTGCTCGCCGCGCTGTCCGCCTGCTCCGGATCCGACAAGGAGCCAGGCACCCTCGACAGCGGCACCGACACCCCCACCTCCGACACCGACACCGACACCCCCACGGGCGACACAGGGCAGTCCACGGTGAGTGAGGCGGTGTGGCTCGAGACCTTCGACTACGAGTGGGATCTCTTCAACCACCGGGTGTCCTACTTGTACGTGGAGGCGGCCGATCCACCCCGGGTCGCGGTGGTGGGGGGCACCAGCACCACGCAGCAGCGCACCGAGCTCGACAAGGGCTGCGACCCCGACGCCTGCAAGGAGTTCCCTGCCCGCGACGACGCCATCGTCACGGTGGGCTGGGGCGCGGCCTCCACCACCGACGCCGCCTTCGCGACGGCATCCGCCTCTGCGGTCGTGCCCACCCAGGGCGTCACCGTGACGGTGACCGCCCCCGACCCCGGTGCCTCCGGCGAGGTCAGCGCGGTGCTCGCCGGCTTCTCCCTCGACACCGACTATGCCCTCTCCGGGGGCGTCGCCTGCTACCAGCCAGGCAACGGCTGGCATCCCCGCCGTCTCGCCCTGGCCCTGGCCACCCCTCGGCGCGAGGCCGGTGAGCTGGTGGTCGACCTGACCCTGCACTTCGTGGCCGGCAACACCGACGATCCCGACCGCGTCTGCGTCGACGAGGTCAACGAGCAGTCCCAGGTGCCCATGACCGCGGAGGTGCTGTTCGTGGTGGGCGCCGCAGCTACCGAGGTCCCCATCGAGCAGGCGGTGAGCTACCCCTGGAACGGCGACCAGTTCAACCCCGAGGAGCAGCCTCCTCCGGCCGACCTCGACCACGGGCTGCCCGAGGGGCTCCGTGGCTGGTCGAAGCTCGACTGGTCGTTCAACGACGACAAGCCGGGGGAGCGCGGCGCCTACCTGCGCAACCTGGTGGCACGCATCGAGGGCGAGCAGGCCAACGCCTACGCCTCCAACTACTCCCCCATCACCCAGCTGCACGACTTCAGCTTTGCCTTCTCGGGCACAGTGGTGGGCGTGCCGATGGGCGGCGTCACCCATGCCAGCCGCGACGGGGTGTTGCCCACGGGCCTCGACGATGACGAGCGCCCGGTGATCTACACCCTCGACGGGCAGACACCTACCGAGTGAGCGACGCGATCAGCGCCTCGGCGTCGGTGCGGTGCGGCCCCTTCTTGGCAGCCTTGTCGAGGTAGCGCTGGGCGTGCTCCCGGGCGTCGTCGAGGCAGCCCAGCGACAGCGCCACGTTGGCGCGATGCCAGAACAGGTCGGCCTTGGGCTTCTTGGCCGCCAGCAGCTTGTCGAGGGCCTCTGCGGCTGCCTCCCCCTGCCCGGCCTTCCACAGCGCCAGGGCTCGGGCGCGGGGCGCGATGACCCCCTCGACCTCCTCGAGGGATCTCGCCAGCACCGAGCACCCAGGCGGGTAGGCGCCCAGCGCCGCGATCCGCTCCTCGACCACCTTGGCCAGGGCCTTGCCCTCGGACCGCACGAACGTGCCCTGCTCGGTCTGCAGCACCGCCATGTCGGCCTCGGCCTTCACCGGTCGGGCCCACAGCAGCCGGCCCTTCCCCAAGCCCTCGACCTCTGCGGTCGATCCGTCGGCCACCACCGCATGGGGGACCTCGCCATCGTGGGCCACCCCGTCGGCGAGCAGCAGCCACCCCTCGCCTCCGCGTGCCGCCTCATCCGCCACATCACCGCCCGCGTCGAGCCACAGACCCTCCCAGGCCCCCGGCGTCGACCGTGCGGCCAGGCGCTGCTGCGCTTCCTGAGCGGCTTCGGCCACCGCCCCACCGCCCCCCATGACCTGCCGCAGCGCCGAAGCCCACGAAGACCAGCCGACTTCGCCGGCGAGCCGCACCAGCTCCAGCACCGCGTCGGGGGGGAGCTTGCCGCTCTGCAGCCACCCCAGGGCCTCGGCCTCCAGCTTGGCGTCGCCGATGGCCAGGGCCGACTGTGCCCCTCGCCGCACCGCGGCGGCCGCCGCCAGCCGGACATCGGAGTGGGGATCCCGCAGCAGCCGACCGAGACGCGTTCGGGCCTTGTCGGTGCCGAGGGCCCCCACCACCATCAGCAGGGCCGGGTTGTGCTGCGGGTTGAACGCACGAAGCACGTCGAGGACCTGGCTCTCGCCGCCCCGGGGCAGGCCCTTGCCGCCCCGCACGCGAAACACCACGCTCGCGGCTGACGCCGCCGCATACAGTCGGACCGACGGGCTCTTGTCGCCCATGGCCAGCTCCATGAGCGTCGCCACGTCGGCCCAGGAGCCCGTGGCCCCCACGGCCCGGACTGCGGCAGCGCGCAGCGCCACGTCTTTGCTCGTCAGCGCATCACGGGGGTTGTCATCGCTCGGCATCGAACCTCCTGCTGCAGCGTACAAGCTGCACGGCGCCTCTGCAGCGCCGTCGGTGCTCCCGTCGCCCGCACGATAGATGCCACCGTCGTACCTTCCTCTTCCGTGAGCAGAGCATGATCCTGACGATCGCCTTGTGGGGCTGCGCCTCAACGATTCGCGCCGACTTCGACGCCGCGCGTGATGCGGCCCTCGCCGGCCCTCCGCCCCTCGCGGCCGACTGGTCGCCCGATCTGGAGGTGCAGCTCGCCCCCGACGCGGTCGGAGATCTGCTGGCGGCGCTCACCGACGACGTGGGCACGCTGAAGACCACCCGCACCGTGGGCCCCGCATCGGTCACCCCCCGCCTCACCGTCGATCGGCTCGCCCTGAAGCCCCAGCGGGGCGGCGACGATCTGCTCCTCGACGTGTCGCTGTCGGGGAAGGTTCGCTGGAAGGCCGGCCCCCTCGACGGCAAGCTGCCCGTGCAGGTCGACGCGGTGGCGGCGACCGCCGTGGAGGCGACCCGACAGGGCGACGAGTGGGTCCCGACCCTCACCCTCACCCGGATCACCGATCTGACGGTCGACATCGACGGCGCGATCGCCGGGGTCTCGGGCCTCGACGACGAGGTGCAGTCCTGGCTCGACAAGGCCCTCACCGAGGTCCCACCCCTGCAACTACCCCCGGTGGGTGGCGACGACCTGCCGCTGCGGGCCCTACGGGTGCAGCAGGCCGGCAAGGGCCTTCGGCTGCTGGGAAAGACGGAGGCGAACGTCGACGGCGTCGTGCAGCGCCCCCAGGGCATGCCGAGCACCGGCTTCCGCGTGGCGCTGGCCGAAGAGTCGCTGCTGGCGCTGGTGCGGGCGGAGGCCTTCCGCCAGGGGCCAGTGGGCTACGACATCGTGGGGGAGCCGCGGTCGCTGGGCTTCACCGACGAGGGCTTCGAGCTGGGGCTCCGCTTGTGGCGCCCCGTGGGAGCGGGCTGGTGGCGCGACTACGACGTGACCGGCACCGCGACCGTCAAGCCGCGCCGCATCCAGCTGGCCGCGGCCGAGGTGCAGGAGGGAGCCAAGAGCAAGGGCGCTGCCTTTGCGGACCCGCTGGCGGCCCTCGGGGAGGGGCTCATCCTCCGCACGCTGGAAGACGCGCTGGTGGCCGCGGTGCCGGCGACGGCCCAGGCCAAGCTGGGCAGCACGGCGCTCGACGTGCAGCTGCAGGGCGTCGCGCCAGGCCCTGGACGGGCCGTCGTGGTGCAAGGCAGCCTGCAGACCGAGTGAGACCCGGCGTACCGTGGTAGCGTGTGCGCGTCCGCTGGAGCCCCAGGATGACGCTGGCCGTCCTCTTTCTTGCCTGTATCCCCGAGCACGAGCCCGCCTACGTCGCCCCGTTCGACGGGCAGACGGCGTGGCCTCTCGAAGCCCCCATCGAGGTGGCTCTGCCCGCCGACGCGCTGCCGTCGGGCTACCCCCTCGACCCGTCGCTGCTGCGGGTCGTCGACCTCACCGTGGGCGGCTCCGTGCCGGGCGAGCTGATCCATGACGAGCGCCGGCTCCGCTTCTACCCCGACGATGGGTGGCCCGTGGGGCACGCGTTCGCGTGGGCCCTCGACGCTCCGGTGTCCTCCGCCCGCGAGCCGCAGCTGGCCATCCCCGACCGCCTCCTCGGGGAGGCACGGTTCACCACCACCGGCACCCTGGAGGTCGCTGACGCGGTGATCGACAACGAGCGGCTGTGCGTGCTGCTGTCGCGGCCCTATGCCGACGAGCCCGTGCTGCTCAGCATCGATGGGCAGGTGGTCTCCCCGTGGGACCTCGTGGAGGTCGTGGTCGGCGAGGTCGACGAGGTCCAGCAGCAGGCGCTTCACGCGCTGTGCGTCACGACCAGCCCCGACGCGGTCAGCGTGCGGGTCGATCTCCCCGGCGGCGTCTTCGAGCTCGAGCCCAGCCTCGCCTCCTCCCTCCGCGGCTTTCAGGCCCTGCATCGGGTGCGCCCATGATCGTGCTGCTCCTGTCGGCCGCCATCGCGCAAGACGCCCCGTGGGACGACCGCCTGCGCGGGCCATCGGTCGACCTCGACGCCCCCGAGCGCTCCTTCGGCATGGAGGGCGTCGACATCGGGCCCATGGGCGGCTCGACCGGTTTTTCGGTGTCCCAGGCGAGCGTCGCCGGCAGCGACGGCGGCACCCACGCCTGGACGGCCCGGGCCCAGGTGCCCGTCGACGACCTCCAGATCGTCGTGGGCGTGCCCTTCACCACCTACGGCACGCCCGACACCCGCGACGCCGGCCTGGGCAACCTCGCCATCGATCTCGCATGGGCCGAGGGCGCCGACCCCGACTGGGCCGTAGGCCTCGCTGGCCACGTCCCGTTGGGGTCCACCTACACCTGGGTGAACGACGCCGAGGAGCTGTGGAGCTCGGTCGGCATCGATGCCTACTACCTGCGGCGCTTCGGCACCGGAGCGACCACCGGCGCCGTGCGCACCGCTGTCGGCATCCACGCTCCGGCCGGCTACTCGCCCTACCCTCCGGTCTACGCCAAGGTCGACCTCGCGGGCCTCGTGCAGTCCGAGCTCACCGACGAGATCGCGCTGGTCGGCGAGGCGTCGTTTTCCTTCTGGGACGTGTCTCCCCTCGATGCGACGGGCCTGCTGCAGGTCACGCCCACCGAGGGGCTCCGCCTCCGCGGTGGCATGACGCTGCCGCTGGCCTCGTGGGTGGGCTTTCAGCCCGCACCGGTGCCGGCCGGCGCGCGGGAGATCACGCTGCGCCTGCAGGTCCAGGCCGCCTACTGACAGCGCGGACACAATCTGACCGGCTCACGGCTTAGATAGGCGCGATGCGCCTCCTCCACACCAGCGACTGGCATCTCGGCAAGAGCCTCTCGGGCACCTCGCGCCTGGCCGAGCACACGGCCTTCGCCGACGAGGTGGTGGCGCTGTGCGACGACGAAGGGGTCGACCTGGTGCTGCTCACCGGCGACGTCTTCGACACCTACAACCCGCCCATCGATGCCGAGGAGCTGTTCTTCGACACCATGGCTCGCCTCGGCGACGGGGGCCGGCGCGCCGTGGTGGTCATCGCCGGCAACCACGACTCCCCCGATCGCCTGTCGGCCGCCGTGCCCCTGGCCGCCTCCCATGGCGTGTGGATCCTGGGCCGCCCCCACGATGTGCCCCGGGGGCAGCCCCGCGGCGAGGGCCGCGTGGAGCTGCTCGATGCTGGCCCATCGCGGCTGTTGCTGGGCCTCCCGTGCGGGGAGAAGGCCCACATCGCCGCCCTCCCCTACCCCTCGGAGGCCCGCCTGAAGCAGCTGCTGGCGGGGTCCCTCGAAGAGCGGGGCATGCAGCGCGCCTACAGCGAGCGAATTGGCACGCTGCTGTCCGAGCTCACCGCCCACGCACCGGCCGACGCGGTCTCGCTGGCGGCCAGCCACCTGGCCATCACCAGCTGCATGCCGTCCGAGAGCGAGCGCACCCTGGTGGGGGGCGCCTACCAGGTCGACCCACAGCATCTCCCCGAGGTGGCCTACACCGCCCTGGGCCACCTGCACCAGGCACAGCAGGTGGTCGGTGCCCCGGGCCTGGCCCGCTACGCAGGGGCGCCGCTGTCGTTCCGGATGTCGGAGCGCGAGCACCCGCACACCCACTCACTGATCGACGTGGTCGCCGGTGGGCAGCCCACCCTGCGCGAGGTCGAGATCACCGCGGGCAAGCCCCTGGTGCTGTGGGAGGCGAGCAGCGTGGCAGAGGTCGTGCAGGCCGTCGAGGAGGGGGTGCACGAGGGCGCCCTCATCGAGCTTCGCCTCACGGTTCCCGAGCGCCTGAGTCACGCCGAGATGGCGGTGCTGCAGAAGCTGCCGCGCACCTTCCTGCGCATCCGCGTGCAGCTGCCCGAGGCAAGCAGCGAGCCCGTCGAGCGGCGCCTGCACGCCCTGCCTCCCACCGAGCTGTTCGCTAGCTTCTACCGGCAGCAGCAGGGCACCGAGCCCAGCGCCGAGATCGTCGAGCTGTTCGCCAGCCTCCTCGAGGCGTCGCCATGAAGCCGCTGCACCTCGAGGTATCGGGCCTCCACAGCTACCTGCAGCCGGTCAGCATCGACTTCGAGCGCCTCGGTCGCTACGGGCTGTTCGGCATCTTCGGGCCCATCGGGGCAGGCAAGTCGTCGCTGCTCGATGCCATCACCCTCGCGCTGTACGGCTTGGTCGATCGGGTGTCCGGGCGCAGCCGGCGGGGCATCATCCACCTCGACGCCGAGCAGGTGGAGGTGCGGTTTCGCTTCTCGGTCCGCGACGCCGAGGGCGCCGAGCTGCCCCACGAGGTGCACCGGGTCTACCGGGCGACGGCGACGGGGGTCCAGCGGGTCGCCAGCCGCCTCGTCCGCCTCGACAACGAGGAGGTGCTGGCCGACAAGGAGCGCGAGCTCAACGACGCCATCGAGAAGCTGATCGGGCTGTGCAGCGAAGACTTCATGCGCGCCGTGGTGCTTCCTCAGGGGCGGTTCATGGAGGTCCTCCACCTCAAGGGGAGCGACCGTCGGCGCATGCTGCAGCGCATGTTCCGGCTGCACGCCTACGGGGAGCGCCTGCGCCAGAAGCTGCGTCACCGCCAGAACCAGGCCCAGCGCGACGTAGCGCGCCTGGAGGGCGAGCTGGCTGGCCTGGGCGACGCGTCAGCAGCCAGCCTGCAGCGAGCCGAGCGCGCGGCAGCAGCCGCTCGGAGGGTTCGCGATCAGGCCGTCATCGCCGACGAGCACGCCGAGCTACGCCTTCGCGAGGCCACCCGTCGGCGGCAGCAACAGGCCAGCTGGCGTGAGGCCGTCGGGGCGCTGGAGGCCCACCGCGAGCACGCCGAAGCCCACGCCGAGCTCAAGGCCCGGTGGGAGGCCGCCGAGGCAGCGAGGCCTCGCGTGCGCCCTGCACGGCAGTGGTTGGCGGCCCACCAGGCGCTGCCTCCTGCGGCCCAGCGGCACGACCGAGCCCAGCAACAGCTCTCGGTGGCCACAGCGTCGGAGGAGCAAGCCACCGCCACGCTGGCGGCGGCGACAGCCGCGGCGCACAACGAAGAGCCCAGGCTGCGCGAGCGTGTGGCTCGGCTGGAAGAGGCCGTTGCCTGGGGGCAGGAGCGCGCTTCGCTGCAGCGACAGGCCGAGCGATGGCAGGCAGAGGTCGAGGGCCAGCAGGCCCGCTGCGCCAAGCTGCAGGCCCACGTCGTGTCGGCGTCGGAGGCCGTGCAGCCCCTCGACGTGCGGCGTCGCGCCCTGCGCCGCGACCTCGAGCGGGCCCGGGTGCAGCCCGAGGAACGGGCCCAGGTCGATGCGGTAGCAGATGCCCATCGCGCCGTCACCGCCGCCCGGAGCGCACGGGCCGACGCCGCCGCGCGGGTCGCGGCATGCGACGAAGCCGTCGCCGAGGCCGAACGGCATCGCGAGCAGGCCCACGAGGCCCACCAGGAGGCCCGGCGGGCCCTCGAGCAGGCGGCCAGCCGGGTCGCCGAGGCGAGGGCCGAGGCGGCCGATGCGCGCCCCGATCGGCGAGAAGCGATCCGTGAGCTGCGCGCGCGCTGCGAGCGGGTGCTGGCCCAGGCCCACAGCGCGGCCGCTCGTCTCGAGGCCCTCCGTGAGGCCGAGATCGAGGCCGAGGCCGCCCAGCAGCAGGCCGACGAAGCCGCGCAGCAGGCCGAGGCCCTGGCGCAGGGCTCGGCCGAGCGAGTGCAGGGAGCAGAGCAGGCGCTGGCCCGGGCCCGGCAAGCCGATCTCGACGCCCTCGAGCGGCACATCGCCGCACGAATGGCCCAGCGGCTCACCCCGGGGGAAGCCTGTGCGGTGTGCGGCAGCACCGAGCACCCCCTCCCCGCACCGCAGGCCGAGGCCCCCGAGGAGAGCGCCGCGGTGTCGGCCCACCGCCAGGGGCGGGCCGTGGCCCTCGAGCGGCAGCGCGTCGCGGCGGCTGCCCTCGGGCGGGCCCACCAGGCACGATCCGACGCCCACCAGCGCCTGGAGCAGGCCCGCGAGGCCAGCGCCGAGGCCGCCACCGCCCTCCGCGTCCTGTGGGAGGAGCTGCCGGAGGTCGAGCAGGCGCCCTCCCCCCTCGAGGCAGCCCAGGCCCTCCTCGCCGACACGCTGTCGCGCGCAGAGGCCGCGCAGGCCGCGTCTGTGCGCCTCGACGCAGCGCGTGCGGCCCACGAGCAGGCCGCCGTGCAGGCTGCCGCCAGCGAGGCGCCCATCGCAGCCGCCCAGCGCGATGTGGTCCGAGCCGGCCAGCAGCGCAGCGAAGCCGAGGCGGCCCTCGCCCAGGCAGAGGCCAGCGCAGGAGCGGCGTGGGAAGCCTGGAGCGAGGCCGCCGGCGACCAGTTCACCTTCTTCGACGTGCCCCACGCCCGCACCGGCCTGAGGGCCCGCGACGCCGACGCCGCCCGGATCGACCGGGAGCTCGAGGCAGCCGAGGCCGAGCGGATCGATCTGTTGCGCCGTCGCGACGAGGCCAAGGCGCAGCTTGCCCAGCGCCAGGCCGAGCTGTCGGGCCTCGCCGAGCGGCGCGCGTCGGTCGCCGAGCAGCTCGAGCGCATCGAGGCGCAGCTGCAGGAGCGCACCGGCGGGGTCGACCCCACCAAGGCCCTCGCCTCCGCACGCGCCGAGCTCGAGGGGCTGCAGCGCGCCCACACCCACGCCCAGCGGCTGGCCACCAAGGGGCAGGCCGCCGTCGCCGAGGCCCGTGCCGCCGCCGCCGCCGCCCAGGCGCGCCACGAGGCTGCCGTCCAGGCCCTGCTGGAGGCACGCGAGGCCCTGGCCGCCGTCGCCGGTCCCCTCCCAGAGGCCGACGACGATCTGCTGGTCTGTGCACAGCGCTGGTCGGAGACGGAGGTCGACGACGAGCAGCTGCAGGCGTGGTCCACCCAACTTCACCGCTACGCGGAGGAAGGCAGCCGCTTGATCGCCCGCGAAGAGCTGCTTCGCCCCTCCGAGGCGCAGCCAGCCCCCGACGACACCACCTACGAGCAGCTCACGGCCGACCGTGAGGCCCGCAAGGCAGCGCTGCAGCAAGCGCGGCACCAAGCGGCACGCGCCGAGCAGGAGCACGACGAGCTGCAGGCGAGGTCGCTGCGCTTCGACACGCTGCAGGCCGAGCTGGCTGGGCTGCGACAGCAGCTCGACCACATCGACCACCTCGCGAAGGTGCTGCGAGGCGACCGCTTCGTCGACTTCGTCGCCAACGACCTGCTGGCCGACCTCGCCGTCGCCGCGAGTCGCCACCTCGCCCGCCTCACCGAGGGGCGCTACGCCCTCGCCGTCGACGAAGACGGCGGCTTCCTCATCCGCGACAACGACGCCGGCGGCGCGGTCCGCCCGGTCCACACCCTGTCAGGCGGGGAGGCCTTCCTCACGTCGCTGGCCCTCGCCCTGGCGCTGTCGACCGAGGTGCAGGCCCGCGGCCCGCGCCCCCTGGAGTTCTTCTTCCTCGACGAGGGCTTCGGAACCCTCGACCCGGAGGCTCTCGATCGGGTGATGACGGCCATCGAGGCACTACGCGACGGCCACCGGCTCATCGGCCTGATCAGCCACGTGCCCGGCGTGCGCGAGCGGGTGCCCAGCCACGTGCTGGTGCACCCGGCCGGGGCGCGAGGCAAGGGCTCCACCGTGGAGCTGGTGGTCGGCTGAGGGCCCGAGCCCCTCAGCCCATCCGGTCGCGCAGCCAGATCGCCTCGAGGTCTTTGACGCTGTCGGCCTCGAGAGCGGTCTTGTCGGCGCGCAGGTGCACGAGCTTGGGGTCGCGGAGCTTGAGCTCCCCCGTCACGTTGTCTTTCATGATCCCCTCGAACCGCACGGTCCCCACGATGTGAGGGCGGAGGTCCATCCCGGGCCGCACGCCGCTGGCGCTCTGCCGCTCGATGCGCTGGCCGGTGATCAGGCCCTCTCGCATGATCTCCGCCTGGATCTCCGCGTCGCGGTGCACGTCGACGCCGGCCACATCGCCTACGTCGACGAACCCCCCATCGGCACTGCGGGCCCCGATGACGTAGCTGCCGAACATCCCTGCCGTCTTCTTCTCGGTCACCGCGAACACGGCCCCCAGAAGCACCAGGTCGAGCGTGATCTCGGGCTTGCGCTTCAGCCAGCTCGGATCTCGCTGAGACAAGCGGTAGGCGCCTTCGAGGTCTTTCGCGATCAGCCCCTCGTAGCCCTGGCTACGGAAGTGGCCGTACAGCCGGTTGATGTCGTCTTTGTGCTGGGCCATGTGGCCCTCGGCCACCGCCATGGGAACCGGCGTCGGGAAGGTGGCCAGCGGCCCCACCAGCTGCTGCAGGTACTGCCGCCGCTCCCGCAGGGGCAGGTGCGTGAGGTCGACCCCATTGAGGAAGCACAGGTCGAAGGCGGCGAACTTCATCTGCACGGCCCGCCGCTCTCCCTGCAGCGAGCCATACAGCTCGTAGACCGTGGCCGGCCGCGCCCCGTGATGATCGAGGACCGTGCCGTACAGCTCGCCGTCGACGATGGCGTTGCGGGCCGGCAGCGCGCGAATCGTCGCGTCGAGGCCCCCCACCAGCTCGAGCCAGTCGCGCCGGTTGCGGGTGTAGGCCCCGCACAGCACCGCCCCGTAGCTGTCGGTCGACTTGTGCAGCATGAACCGGATGCCGTCGTACTTGCGCTCGACCCACACCGGCCACTGCTTGATCTGCGACGTCGTGCCGCTGGCCAGGGCCGGGCGCACCGGCACCAGGGGCTGAAGCCGGATGGAGCGCAGCCCCTCCGGCCCGCCCTCCTCCAGCACCGTCATCACGTGGAAGGCATCGGTGAGGGCGATGGCGTGTGCCACGGCCTCGGGCGCCGCCCCAAAGTGCTCGGCGAGGACCCGCGCGATCAGCTGAGCCTGGTAGTCGAAGCCGAAGCCCTTGCGGAGCACGAGCTTCGCTAGGAAGTAGGCCTCGAGCTTGCCCATGCGCACCAGCAGCGAGCGCAACAGCCGGAACTTGTCGGTGCGCCCCACCCCCTTGGCGCTGAACAGCCGAAGGGTCGTGAGGACCTCGGCTGCGGTGAGCGGCGGCTCGGCGCGGAGGGTCGGCCGCGACTCGCTGAACAGCACGGCCACGTCGCCGACCACGGTGAGCCGGTCGAGCAGGGAGCGCCGCGACCGCATCTGGACCGACGTGAGCAGTCGGATCAACGAGTCGCGGCGAAACGACCCCGGCTGGCCCCGAAACGGGTCTCCGAGCACGCACGCCAGCTTGTCGCCGAGGGTCAGCCCGCATTCCTTGGCGAGGAAGGCCTGCAGCAGCTCCTGCCGGCCCGCCGTGTTCGGGGGCGGCTCCGACTGCAGACCGAACAGCCCCGCCACCTTGTCGGGCGACATGACCGACAGCGGCAGGAACAGGCCCTTGCACAGGCTGTAGAACGGCAGCGAGCTGAGCTGCTGCAGCGTCTCGCCGTGGCCATCCTGCCCAAAGCGACGGGCGACGAAGCCGAGGTGGAACGGCAGGCCCAGCGCGTCGGCCAGGTAGTCCTCGTCGAGCGGGGTGGCCCCCAGCCCCTTCACCGCCTCCGACAGATCCGACCCAGACAGCCAGCTGCGCAGCTCGTCGGTACCGACGACGTGCATCAGCCGCGCTCCGGCAGCGCGTAGTCGGCCGGGTGGCCCTCGTGCTTGCACAGCACGCCCAGCTCATCCTGGTCGACGCGGACCGGATGCTCGAACGTCGGGGTCGTGACCGACTTCACCGCTCGGATGACCGCGATGCGATCCCGGTAGTTGCCGCCCCACTGCGCGGCCATGTCTTTGCTCGTCAGACCCATCTCCTCGATGAGGAAGACTGCGTCGGCCGTGTGCATCAGCGCCTCCCCGCCGACGGGGAGGCCCGTGTCCTTGATCTGGCCGATGCAGACGGCGGTGACCCCGCGCTCGTGGTTGTAGGTCTTGAGGGCCGACAGGTTGTCGGCGGTGCGGTTCTTCGACGGGTCGAGCATGTTCAGCGAGTCGATGACGACGAAGTCGATCTCGGCTTTCTCCACGAGGTAGCGGTACTTCGAGATGAAGTCGTCCCACGACTGGCCCTTGTGGTACTGGCTCTCGAGCACGTAGACGTTGTCGAGCACCTCGGTGCGGAAGGCCGCCTCGTCGAGGCCGGTGGCGCCCATGCCGATCTTCACCAGGCGGCTGCACAGGTCGTCGCGGCCCGAGCCCTCCTTGTCGTGAAAGCCCTCCTCGGCCACCACGAAGCCCACCTTGGCCCCCGTCTTGGCGACGCGGGACAGCGCCCCCAGCATCGTGCGGGTCTTGCCGCGGCCCGGCGGGCCCACCAGCGCGATCGTACAGCCCTTGGGGACCCCGCCCAGTGCGTGGGCACGGTCTTCGGTCAGGCACAGGTAGTCGAGCACCGAGCCGGTCTCGATGGCCTCCTGGCTGCGGATCAGCTCGTCGAAGGTCGCCGGCCGGATGATGTCGCTGTCGAGCCCTGCGTCGCCGTCCGCGACCGGCGCAGCCATCTGGGTGAAGGGCATGGCGGACGGGTCGACCTGGGGCATGCCCATCTGCTGACCCATCATCATCTGCATCATCTGCATCATCTGCATCATGGGGTTCCCCATCATGGGCTGCCCCATCTGCGCCCCCATCCCGGGCATTCCCCCCATCGCGCCCATGGGGTTGTTCGGGTCTTGGCCAGCCATCGATCCTCCCTTTCCGGTCGCGGAGGGTAGCATGCCCTCTGGTCTGGCCGACCCTCCACGGAGTCCCCTGCATGCTGTTGATGTTCGCCCTCGCCCTCGCCGCCGACACCGTCGAGGTGCCTGGAGTCGGCCCCGTCCCCATCGCCGACGCCCTGGCCACCTGCCGCGATGGGCAGTCCGTCGGTGTGCTGGTCGAGGCGAACATCGATCGAACCGCTGCCTTCACGACCGTCGTGGAGAACCTGCTGGCCGCCGACGAGGCCACCCGCCTGGCCTACTTCGGGCTCGAGGCTCCCTGGCCCACACGCGCCATCGACGGCAGCTACGCGGGCTCCGAGCTCCCCTGGGAGCCCCCTGGGGTGACCACGAGCTGCACGGCGGCCGGCATGGAGATGGTCCGGCGGGGCATCGAGCTTCGCGAGGCCTGCGACCAGGGCAAGGCCGCTTGCCGCGACGCCTTTCCAGCGTCCGATCAGGTGGCCCTGCGGCAGGCGCTCAAGTCGGTCAAGCCCAGCGGTCGCCTCGACGGCTTCCTCGCCGAAGTCGGGCGTGCCGACATCGCCAGCTGGGCGAGCCCCCGCCCGCTGCTGGAGAAAGCCTGCGCGGCGCCGATGCAGGCCGGCACGGCCATGCGCTTCATCGACACCCACGACCTGCAGGCAGCACGGCTGGCCTGCGTGCAGCTGCTCACCCTGATCGAGGGGTCGGTGCCCGAGCTCACCTCCCGGCTGAGCTGCGCCACGCCATGGCGGGCCACCGCAGGGGTGGCGGCGATCGAGTCCCCCACCGACCTGGGCGTCACCGGCAACCACGTCGAGGTGCAGGTCACCGAGATCCTCGACAAGCTCGACCGCAGCGATCCCTCCGCCGCCACCTGCGACACCCCCTGGGGCTCGGCGTGGCGAGGCCATCGCCAGCTGTGGCTCGACCGCCAGCAGGCCCGTGCGTGCTCCGACGATGCGCTGCCCCTCCCTGACCGCATCCACCTGTGTCCCGACCTGCTGCAGCAGGCGGAGGCGGCCTGTCGAGCCTCCGACCTCGACCAGTGCGCCCTCAAGGCTCGCCTGCACCTGGAGGGCGTCGGCACCCCGCAAGACACCCGTGCCGCCCTCGATGGGTGGCGAGAGGCCTGCCACGCCGCCCACAGCCCCTCCTGTGAGGCGATTGCAGGGCACGCCGACCAGGTGCAGGCCTGGCTCGACGAAGCCCTCGCCCTGGCGGGCTCGGGGGAGGTCCCCGAGGGGGCTACGCCCTCCCAAGATGCCCTCGACATGATCATCGGCTTCGGCGACGCCCTCGGCCCGGAGTGGGTCAAGGAGCAGGCGCTGCGCCTGTTCGAGGTCGCCATGGAGGCCGAGGCCGCGAAGGTGGCCTCGGATGTGTTGGCGCTGCACGGCACGATGCTGGGCCTCGAGTGGAGCGACGAGGCGAACCTGCGGCTACAGAAGCTGGAGGAGAAGCTCGGGAAGGGAGGCTGATGGCCGCGGCCCGCACCAACGCCGAGCTGGCTGCGGTGTTCGCCGAGATGGCCGACCTGTCCCAGATCGCCGGGGGCAACCCCCACCGCATCCGCGCCTTCCGGCGCACGGCCCGGGTGCTGGACGACCTGCCCGAGAGCGCCGCCAGCCTCCTCGGCCGCGGTGCCCTCGACCGGGTGCCGGGGCTGGGCGAGGGCAGCGTCGTCCGCATCAAACAGATCCTGCGCACCGGCACCTGCGACGAGCACCGCCGCCTGCGGAGCCAGCTCCCGCCGGGCCTACGTGACCTGCTGGAGGTCAAGGGCATCGGTGCCAGCACGGCGCGCCGGCTGTGGCAGCACCTGAAGATCGCCTCGCTGGAGCAGCTCGAGTGGGCCTGCCGCACCGGCCAGCTCGAGAAGGTGCCCCGGATGGGGCAGCGCACCGCCGAGAAGCTCATGCGAAGCATCGCCGAGCACCGCCTGCGCGTCGGTCGCCTCCCCTACGCCGACGCCCGCCGGGTCGGCGAGCGCCTGGTCGCCCAGCTGTCCGACAACCCGGCCATCCAGCAGCTGCAGCTCACCGGCTCGGTGCGGCGCGGCAAGGCCACCATCGGCGACCTCGACATCCTGGTGGCCAGCGACGACGGGCTCGCCGTGACGTCCCACTTCGTCACCCTGCCCGAGGTGGAGGCGGTGCTGGTGCAGGGGGATGGGCGCGCCAGCGTGAGGCTGTCGAACCGGCAGCAGTGCGACGTGCGGGTGGTAGCGCCGGAGTGCTGGGGTGCGGGCCTGCACTACTTCACAGGCTCCAAGCTCCACAACATCGCGGTGCGTGCCCGTGGCCTGAAGCTGTCGGGGCTGAAGATCAGCGACAAGGGCGTGTTCGTCCGCGACACCGACCAGCGGGTAGCACCGGGCACGGCCGAGGCCGACATCTTCGCCGCCGCCCGGCTGCCGTGGATCCCCCCCGAGCTGCGGGAGAACACAGGGGAGATCGAGGCCGCCGATCAGGGGCGGCTGCCGAGCCTCGTGGCGGCCGAGCACCTGATGGGCGATCTGCACTGCCACACCCTGGCCTCCGACGGCCGTGGCACCGCCGAAGAGATGGCCCGGGCGGCCATCCAGCTGGGGCACCGCTACCTGGCCATCACCGACCACACCCACGCGCTGGCGGTGGCGCGCGGGCTCGACGAGCGGCGCCTGGTGGCCCAGCGCCGCCACCTCGCCGAGCTGCAAGACCGCCTCGGCGCCCTACGACTCGCCGCGGGCACCGAGGTCGACATCCTCCCCGACGGCAGCCTCGACATCGACGCCCCTGTGCTGCGTTCCCTCGACTGGGTCGTCGCCAGCATCCACAGCCACCTCGATCAGCCCGGGTCCGAGCTGACCGATCGGCTCATCGCCGCGATCCAGACCGGGCTGGTCGACTGCATCGGGCACCCCACCGGTCGGATGCTGGGCAAGCGCGCTGGCGGCGAGCTCGAGCTGGAGCGGCTGCTGGTGGAGGCTCGGCGCTTCGGTGTCGCCATCGAGATCAACGGCAACCCGTACCGGATGGACCTCCCCGACGTCGATGCACGAAGGGCCGCCCAGATGGGGGTGCCGGTCGCCATCAACACCGATGCCCACGCGCCGGCCCACCTCGCTCGCCAGGAGTACGGGCTGGTGACGGCACGACGCGCCTGGCTGCAGCCCCAGCAGGTGCTCAACACGCTGCCTTGGCAGGTGCTCGCCGACCGCCGTCGCGACCGGCTGCGCAGCCACAGCGTCGCCGTGGGCGGCCTGCCGGAGCCCGCCCCCTACCAGGAGCCCGCCCGCCCGCTGCCGTCAGGGCACTGGCCCGACGCACAGCCCCTGGAGGCGTCGGCGCCTTCCCCTGACGCAGACGACGTCGACCTGGTCGCGAAGCTGCAGGCCAAGCCCCTCGACGACGCCCTGCGGGAGCGCGTCGACGACTGGCTTCGCAACGGGGGCGACGAGGCGCTGGAGCAGGCGCTGCGACAGCTGGGCACTCCACCCATGCAGGTGGCCTTCGCCCTGCTGATGGGCTGAGCGCTACCAGCCCGTGGGCATCACGATGATGCGTGGGTCGTCGGGCATCGTCAGGTCGTCGACATACAGCCGCTCGCAGCCTCGGGTCTCCCGGCCCGCGTAGGCGTCGTCTTCATCCCAGTCGTAGGGCCTTCCCTGCTGGTCGGTCACGATGACCGACACTTCGAAGTCGTTGAGGGAGTCGTCGAAGCCCGACGCGCAGACGGTGGCATCGACCCAGCCGAAGTCAGACCCTTCGTCGCCGAAGGACCACTCGTCGACGTACCAGTTGACCGGCTCGTTCGTCGTCTCGAGCTCGGGCCCGCGAACCCGCATGGAGTCGATACGGACTCCGTCGTCGAGCTGCACGAGGAGGATCTCGTGCGCGGTGGCGCCCGGCGGCGTGAAGCGCCCGCCCTCATCGGACCAGAAGTAGCCATCGTCGGACCCGACCGGCTCGCCGTCTGCGTCGTAGAAGCTGACGCTGAACTTCGGCCAGTCCCACGTGCGGTTGCCGTCGTTGCGGATGGCCAGGTAGAAGTAGCTGTCTCGGTAGCCGCCCGCGACGACCGTCGCGTCGAAGCCATCGACCTCCCACGACACATCGTCGAGGGTCACCTCGCTGACCGCAGCGCCACCCTTTCCGTCTTTTCCTTCGCCGGCGTCGCTCCCGCTACAGCCAACAATGCACATCATCGAGCACAGAACCCATCCACGCATCCGGCACCTCTCGCGTTGGCCGCCAACTACTGGTCAAGGCGCCCGAACGCCAGCCCGATCACGCCTCGAGGGCCGCGTGGGCCGCCGCCAGCCTCGCGACTGGCACCCGGTACGGGGAGCAGGACACGTAGTCCACCCCGACTCGATGGAAGAACTTCACGCCCGCCGGATCCGCGCCGTGCTCGCCGCACACACCCACCGGCAGCTGCGGCGACGTGGCCCGACCCCGCTCTGTGGCCATCTGCACGAAGGCCCCGACACCTTCTTCGTCGAAGGCCGACAAGGGGGACTCCGACAGCAGCCCCTCACGCTGGTAGACCGAGAAGTAGCGCCCCATGTCGTCGCGGGAGAAGCCCCACACCATCTGGGTGAGGTCGTTCGTGCCGAAGCTGAAGAAGTCGGCGTGCTTCGCGAGCTGGTCGGCGATGACCGCGGCACGGGGCAGCTCGATCATCGTGCCCACGTGATAGCGAAGGTCGACCCCGAACTCCGCGATGACCTCGTCGGCCACTTCGTGCACCAGCTCGCGCATCCGCTCCAGCTCGCTGACCAGGCCCACCAGGGGAATCATCACCTCGGGCCGCACGTCGAGCCCTTCGCGCACCAGCTCACAGCCGGCCTCGAACAGGGCGCGCACCTGGGTGCGGTAGACCTCGGGGGTGGTGATGCCGATGCGCACGCCGCGGTGGCCAAGCATCGGGTTCGTCTCGTGCAGGTTGTCGAGGCGAGCCCGCAGGGCCTCGGGCCGCACATCGAGGCTCTGGGCCACGTCGGCGATGTCTTGCTCACGCTCCGGGAGGAACTCGTGCAGCGGCGGATCGAGGAGCCGAACGGTCACGGGTAGGCCGTCCATCGCGCGGAACAGGTCGAGGAACATCTGCCGCTGGATCGGCAGGATCTCGTGGAGCGCCCGCTGCCGAGAGCGCGGGTCGTCGGCGAGGATCATCCGGCGCATCGCTCGCAGCGCTACAGGCTGGAAGAACATGTGCTCGGTGCGGCACAGCCCCACCCCGACGGCCCCCAGGGCCCGCGCTCGCTCGGCATCGGCCCCCGTGTCGGCGTTGGTGCGCACCTTGAGCTCTGCGACCTCGTCGGCCCAGTCGAGCAAGTCGGCCATCGAGCCCACCTCGGCCTGGGGCGCCAGCATGTTCACGCGCCCCTCCATCACCTCGCCGGTGCCGCCGTCGATGGTGATCCAGTCGCCCCGTCGGATGACCGAGTCGCCGGCGTAGAACAAGGCCCGCGCGTAGTCGACCTGGATGTCGGTGCACCCCACCACACAGGGCTTGCCCATGCCTCGTGCCACCACGGCCGCATGGGAGGTCTGCCCGCCGCGACCGGTGAGCACCCCGGCGGCCAGCGCCATGCCCTGGATGTCTTCCGGTGACGTGTCGAGGCGCACGAGGATGGTGGGCTCGTCGCGCTCGTGGTGCTCACGGCACTCGCTGGCCTCGAAGACCACCCGCCCCGTGGCGGCGCCCGGCGAGGCGTCGAGCCCCTTGGCGATGACCTTTCGCTTCGCGTCGGGGGAGATGATCGGCCGCAAGACGTACTCGAGCTCCCGTGGGTCGACGCGGAGGATCGCTTCTTCCTTGCTGATGACGCCCTCGTTGACCAGGTCGACCACGACCCGAACGGCAGCCTGGGGGGTGCGCTCGGCCGCGGAGGTCTGCAGCAGCCACAGCTTGTCGCCCTCGAGGGTGAACTCGATGGCCTGCATGTCGCGGTAGTGCGCCTCCAGCTGGCGGGCCATCGCCACCAGGTCGCGGTAGGCCTCGGGGCGCTCGACCTGCATCGAGCCCGAGCGCTCGTCTTCGTCGGTCGAGATGGGAAAGGCCTCCACCGATGCGGTGCCCATGTCGTCGCCCTGGGTCTTGGGCTTCCACTCTCCGAAGATGCCGGGCACCCCGGTCTTCGGGTCGCGGGTGACGGCGAAGCCGGTAGCGGATCGGTCGCCGAGGTTGCCGAACACCATCGCCTGCACGGTCACTGCGGTGCCGGCCTCCTCCGAGATCTGCCGGGAGCGCCGGTAGTAGCGGGCTCGGTGGGAGTTGTAGGAGCGGAAGACCGCGGAGATGGCGAAGCGGAGCTGCTCGCGCGGGTCGCTGGGGAAGGCGTCGCCGTGCTTGTCGACCACCCCCTCCAGCAGCAGCGCCAGCTCGCGCATGTCGTCGGCATCGACGCTGGCGAGGTCGCGGCCACTGAGGAACTGCTTCTGGGCGCGAGCGAAGCGGGTGTAGTGGATCCCGAGGACGACATCGCCGTACAGCTGCACAAAGCGGCGGTAGCTGTCCCATGCAAACCGGCGATCCCCGGTACGACGTGCGAGCGCCTCCGTCGTGTCGGCGTTGAGCCCGAGGTCGAGCACCGACTCCATCATGCCGGGCATCGTCACCACCGAGCCGGAGCGCACACTCACCAGCAGCGGATCGGTCGGATCCCCGAACCGCCGACCGGCGGATGCCTCCAGCGCGGCAATGGCTGCGTCGAGTTCCTCCCCCAGGCCCTGGGGCCACTGTTCCCCGTCGGCGAAGAACGCTGCGCAGGTCGGGGTGGTCAGCGTGAACCCGGCCGGGACGGGGAGGCCCAGCTTGTTCATGGCCATCAGGCCGTGACCCTTCGTGCCGAGCTCCTCGACGCTGCCATCATCGTCGAAGGTCTTGATCCAGCGGCGCATGCGAACCTCAGCGGGTGGAGATGCGGGAGAAGTCGGCGAGGGACAGGAACAGGTCGCCCACACGGCACAGCAGCCCCATGCGGTGCGCGCGCTCGGCGGGGTCGTCGGACTCCACCATCACGGCGTCGAACAGGTCGGCCACCGGCTGACGCAGCGTGAGCATGCCGTCGAGGGCGCCGGCGTAGTCGAGGGAGGCGACGTGCGCGGCGATGCCCGCCTCGGCGCCTCGGATGGCGTCGAACAGGGCACGCTCGCTGTCGTGGGTGAGGGCAGCGCGCTCGGGAAGCGAGGCCTGCACCTCGCGGGTGATGTTGAGCACCCGCTTGAAGGTCGTCATGATGGCCACGAAGTCGCTGTCGCCGGCCAGCCCGGCCACCGCCTGCAGCTTGCGCTCCCAAACGACCGGATCGGCGCTCGAAGCGGCCAGCACCGCATCCGCCAGGTCGCCCGTCGCGCCGCTCGCCACCGCATGGGCCCGCCAGCGCGCCGTCAGGAAGTCGACGAGGTCGGCCACCAGGGCCTCGCTGTCGGTCGCGGCCTCACCGCTGCCGCGCACCTTGTGCCACTTGTCGCAGAACGTGCTGGTGCGAGCGGCGTCGTGAAACAGCGACACCACCTGGCCCACGAGCTCGGTCAGGTCGACGTGCACTTCGCGCAGCATGAGGGTGCGGACCACACCCAGCGCCGCACGACGCAGGCCCTGAGGGTCGCCGCCCTTGGGCTTCATCCCCACCCCGAAGCACCCCACCAGGGTGTCGAGGCGGTCGGCCAGGGCCACCGCAGCACCGGCCGGGGTCGAGGCCACCGCGTCGTCGGCATAGCGCGGCTGGTAGGCCTCCTCGATGGCCACGGCGACGGCCTCGGGCTCACCCTCGTGCCGCGCATACAGCCGACCCATGTGACCCTGCAGCGACGGGAACTCCCCGACCATCTGGCTGACCAGGTCGAGCTTGCCGAGGGCGCCCGCCCGCCGCGCGACGGCCGGCTCGGCCTGCAGCGTGGGGGCCAGCGCCTCGGCGATGGCGGCCACCCGCTCCTGCTTGTCGAGCATCGTGCCCAGCCCGCGGATCCACCGCATCTTCTCCAGCTCGCCGCGGCGGCTCTCGAGGGTGCGCTTGCGGTCTTCCGCGAGGAAGAACCGCGCATCGTCGAAGCGGGCGCGCAGCACCCGGGCGTTGCCGGCCGCGATGCGCGCTTCGTCACCCCATGGGTTGTTGCTGATCACCACGAACTGGTGGGTCAGCGCCCCCTTGCGGAACACCGGGAAGTAGCGCTGGTGCTCCTTCATGCTCTGCACCAGCAGCCGCGCGGGAAGCTCCAGCAAGACCTCGTCGAAGGAGCCCAGCACCAGCGCCGGGGCCTCGACCAGGTGCAGCACCTCCTCGAGGAGCTCCGGGTCTTCGATGGGGTCGCAGCCGAGCGTGTCGGCCGCCTCCTCCAGCAGCGCCTCGATGCGGGCCTTCCGCACGTCGAGGTCGGGCTCCACGCCGCGCTCACGCAGGCGCGCGAGCCACTCGCTGGCGTCGGAGAACGGGAATGGGTCGCCGCCCTTCAGCCGATGCCCCACCGTCTCGGCGCCCAGGGGCAGCCCCACTGCCACGCCTGACAGCCTCACGCCGTCGAGGAGCACGTTGACGCGGTGGATGGGGCGTGCCCAGCGCACGCCGCCGTGACCCCACTCCATCGACTTGGCGAAGGGGATGCCACGAATGACCGCGTCGAGGCCTTCCACCAGGCGATCCGAGGTGTGCTCGCCCCCCTCGGTGACCCGCGCCGCCACGACCTTGCCCTTCGGGCCGTCGACCACTTCGAGGGCGTCGGGATCGACCCCACGCCCTCGGGCGAAGCCCAGCGCCATCTTGGTGGGCTTGCCCTCGGCGTCGAAGGCACGCTCGGCCGGTGGACCCGTCACCAGCTGCGTCACCACTGGCGTCTGGGCGGCCACGCCCTCGATGACCACCGCCAGGCGGCGAGGCGTGGCGTAGGTGCGCACGGCCCCGTGCTCCACGCCCTCCAGCAGCCCTGCCACTCCTTGGGCCAGCGATGCGAGCGCCGAGCGCACCATGCCCGCCGGCAGCTCCTCGCACTGCACCTCGACCAGCAGCTCGCCGGTGCCAGTCGGCACGCCGTCGACAGGCCGGGCCACCGCCACCTCGGGGGCCGCCGCCACCACGTCGTCGTCGTCGGACTGCTCCACCCAGGTCTCGGCGCAGCGGCACGTCAGGTCGCGGATGCGCCGGATGTACTGCTGCCGCTCGGCCACCGAGATGGCCCCGCGCGCGTCGAGCAGGTTGAAGGCGTGGCTGGTCGCTATGGCCTGGTCGTAGGCGGGCAGCGCCAGCCCCAGGTCGCACAGCCGCTCGCACTCGGCGAAGTAGGTGTTGAACAGCTCGAACAGCTTGTCGGGATCGCTGTGCTCGAAGTTGTACTTCGACTGCTCCACCTCGTTGCGGTGGAACACCTCGCCATAGCGAACGCCCTCGACCCACTGCAGGTCGTAGACGTTGTCGACCCCCTGCAGCGCCATCGTGAGGCGCTCGAGCCCGTAGGTGAGCTCGGCCGGCACGGGGCTGCACGCGATGCCTCCCACCTGCTGGAAGTAGGTGAACTGGCTGACCTCCATGCCATCCATCCACACTTCCCAGCCCAGGCCCCACGCTCCCAGCGTTGGGCTCTCCCAGTCATCTTCGACGAACCGAACGTCGTGGGCCGCCAGATCGATACCGATGGCCCGCAGCGAGCCCAGGTAGAGCTCCTGCACCTCGAGGGGGCTTGGCTTGAGCAGCACCTGGTACTGGTAGTAGTGCCCGAGGCGGTTGGGGTTGTCGCCGTAGCGCGCATCCCCCGGGCGCCGGGAGGGCTGCGGATAGGCACAGCGCCACGGGCGCGGGCCCAGGCTGCGAAGGACCGTCGCCGGGTGGAAGGTGCCGGCACCCATCATCAGGTCGTGCGGCTGCACGAGGACACAGCGCTGCTCGCCCCAGTAGCGGGACAGCGTGAGGATGACGTCCTGGAAGTCCATCGAACCCTCCCAAAGGGGCGGAGGCGTACCCTGCCCCTGACAGCGGAGCAAGGCAGCACCTGCCCGAACGGGAGGTTATGGTGCGACCCTCCCCGGAGCTGTGATGACTCGTCTTCTGCCTCTGTTCCTCGTGATGGCCGCCTGCAGCGGCGACGACGGTCCGCCCGGCACCACGACCGACGACACGGGCATCACCTACCCGGAGCCCACCTACGAGTACAACGGCGTGATCAGCGGCGCCGATCTGGTGTCGGGCCTCACCGACGACGCCATCGCCGCCCACCAGATGTCCAACCTGTTCCTCGCCTCCGCCGCCATCGTGAGCGCCGACGAGAAGGTCGGCGATCAGCTCAACATCACCGGCGAGGGCGACGGCTTCGAGCCCACTGGCGACTTCGAGTGCTGGGAGCGCCCGCAGATCCCCATGTGGTCGTTCGACATCAGCTACGAGGCCTGCACCGAGAACTTTGGGATGAACGGCGGCGTCGGCATCGAAGACCACCCCTCCGGCCCCCTGCTGTTCAACTACAACACCTTCACGGTCGAGTCGCGGATCATGGGCGGCACCCTCGCCTTCGACACCCGCGGCGCCCATGACGAGCCCATGCACTTCGTCACCTACAACACCGACCGCTCCAGCCCCGGGCCCGACAACCGCGTCCAGATCGGGCTCGAGACCGAGGCCTACACCAGCGGCGCCACGTGGGATGGCGGCACCCGGGTCGACCTCGACGCGCGCACCATCGACATGTGGGGCGTGCTGACGCTGCGGCCCGACACCCGCGACTTCACCATCATCCACGGCGGCACCGACGCAGCCGACGTGCCGGTCGACGCGGCGGCCCCTGCTGGCGCGGTCCGCAACAGCCTGGTCTGGCAGGCCTGCCGCTGCCCCACCCAGGGCACCAGCACCTACGACCTCGACATCGTCTACAGCGAGATCAGCTTCGACCTCGACAGCCTCGAGCAGGTCGACGACGGCTGGGATGACCCCATCGTCACCGTGCCCGTCGAGCACACCGTCAGCGCCAAGGCCACCCTCGACTACACCGGCTGTGGCGAGTACGACCTCACCTTCGACGGCGAGGCCACCTCCTTCACCATCCCCAACGACGTCGTTGCGGCCAATCTGTCCTACCTGTGCGACATCGCCATCATCCCCGTCGACCGGTGCCTCGGCGTCGTGCAGGGTGCCCGCGATGTCGGCGACTTCACCGTCGAGGTCACCCGCGAGGAAGTGCTCGCCGCCGCCTCGGTCGCGGTAGAGTCCGACTTCGACAAGGGCTGGTGCCAGCTGTACTAGCCGGCGACGCCCTCGTCGCTCAGGCGCGCACGTTGCGCCGGTAGAGCAGCGCCAGGCCGCGCAGGGTGAGGAAGCGGTCGACCTCGGTGATCTCCTGGCTGGCCTCGCCGAACAGCTGCGCATAGCCGCCGGTGGCGACCACCCGGGCCTCCGGGTCGAGCTCGAGCCGGACCGCGCGCGCCAGGTGGTCCACCATCCCCAGCGTGCCGTTCCACAGGCCCGACTGCATCGCGTGGACCGTGTTCGTGCCGATCACTCCGCCGCTGGGCCGCGCCACCTCCACTCGGGGTAGCTGCGCCGCACGCTCGAACAGTGCCTCTCCCGCCACCCGGAACCCCGGCGCGATGACCCCACCGACGTACTCGCCCTTGTGGTTGACCGCGTCGACGGTCGTGGCGGTGCCGAAGTCGACCACCACCACCGGCCCGCCCCACCGATGCAGCGCGGCCACCGCGTTGACGATGCGGTCGGCGCCTACCTCTCGCGGGTTGTCGACCCGCAGCTTCATGCCGGTCTTGATGCCCTTGCCGACCTGCACACAGTCGACCTCCAGATAGCGCCGACACGCCTCCTCCACCGCGTACCTCACCGAGGGCACCACCGAGCTGCAGATGGCCCCCTGCAGGTCGGCGGGGGCTACGCCGCGGTGGGTGAGCAGCTGCACCAGCAACACCCCGAGCTCATCCGTCGTGCGCGGGTCGGTGCGCACCCGCGCGGTATGCACCACCTGCTCGCCGTCGACCACCCCGAGGGTGGTGGTCGTGTTGCCCACGTCGAGGACCAGGATCACACGCGCCTCCCTGCCGAGAGCCTACCTGTCGACAGCTGCCCGTTGGGACCTCGTTGCCGCCGTCGCAGCCCCAGCGCGGTACGTTCCCAGGGATGCTGCACGCTGTTGCCCTGCTCACCTCCCTCGCCCTCGCCGCTCCCAGCGAGCGGCCCCCCGACGGCCCCGCCCGCCAGGAGCTCGATCTCCTGCGCCCGGCAGAGGGCTGGCCGCGCATCTATGTGCAGGTCACCCTGCCCGACGGCGAGCCCGGGCTGTTCCTCATCGACACCGGCGCCGACATCAGCGTGGTGTCGGAAGAGGCGGCGCAGCGGCTCGGTCTCGACATCGAGCGCTCCTACGGAATGCTCTCCGGGTTGTCGGGGTCCACGCCCATGCATCGTGCCGTGCTGCCGACCCTCGGCCTCGGCGAGGTGGTGGTCCACGACATCGAGGTGGCCGTCGGGGTCGCCGGCGTCACCGATCAGGTGGGCTTCATGCCCGTCGACGGGCTGCTGGGGAACAACGTGTGGGGCCACTTCGCCATGGAGATCGACTACCCCGCCGACACCCTGGTGCTGCACGCCCCCGACACCCTTCGCCTGCGGCGCAAGGCCTCGGCGCCGATGCAGTTCGACGGGCGCCACGTGTTCACCCCCGCCGTGGTCACCACCGACGCCAAGCCCTCCCACACCGAGCAGCTCGTGGTGCAGGTCGACACCGGCGCCTCGGGGCTGACCCTGTGTGCCGCCACCGGCCTGCCCTTCCAAGACGACACGACCGAAGGCCTCGAGACCCTCCGCGGCATCGGCGCGTCTGAGAAGCTGCCGCCCTACCGATTCCTGGAGACCACCCGACGGGTCGCCCTCGACACCGTGGAGCTCGGCCGTGCCGTGACCCGCCCCGAGGGCGCGTCGGCACGATGGGTCGACTTCCACGACGTGCGCCTGCCTACCTGTCGCGCTGGCATGCGGGCGCTGCTCGGGCACGAGTACCTCGCCGACCACCGCGTCGTGTTCGACTACCCCGGTGGGCGCTTCGCCCTCACGCCCAGCAAGCGCAAGAAGCGCACGGTCAACGGCCACGCGGTGCTGCTGGAGCAAGACCGCGCCACCTACGGCGACGACCCCACTCGGGGGCTGCAGCGCGCCAAGTTCCTCCTCGGCATCGACGACGAAGAGGCCGCCATCGCGCGGCTGGAGCGCTTCGTGGCCGACGAAGAGGCGGGGCGACCCGCGGATGCCGCCGAGGCGCAGGTGCTGCTCGCTCAGCTCTACCGCTTCCGCGGTGAGCTCGATCGCGCGTGGTCCACCCTCGAGCCCCTCTCCGCTGGCGACCTCGTCGAGCAGGAGCAGATCATCGCCAGCGTCAACGGGCTGCTGTTCGAAGACCGCGCCGAGGCCGCCCTCACCTTGGCCGAGTCCGCCGTGGCACAGCGCCCAGAGGCTGGCGATGCGCACGTGGCCCATGCCGACGCCCTGCTGGCCCACGGCCGCCACGAAGAGGCCCGTGAGGCCTTGCTCGAGGCCGCCCGTCTCGAGGAGTACCCCGATGCCCACCTGCTCCGGCGCGCGCGGGTCGCCCTCGCCGGGGGCGACCGCCACGGTTCCATGGCGCACATCCGGCAGCTGCTGCAGCTCTACCCCTTCGGCGGGCACCTGATCTGGTTCTACGCCCAGCTGCTCGACAGCGAGGGCGACCGCACGACCTTCCGTCGCGACCTCGACGAGGCGATGGCGCGGCTGCACCCCCACGACAAGCCCTTCGACTTCCTGGTGGCCGCCTACCACCTCCTCGACGACGAGCAGGCCGCCGCCGAGCACTACGACGCCGGGCTGGAGGCCCACTGCGCGCCGATGAGCAAGGGCCCCACTGCACGAAACTGCCAAGCCTGGTACGACGCCCTCGCCGGCCGCGACCTCGACGCTGCCCTCGCCTCGATCGACGCCGCCCTCGCCGAGGAGGGCGACCGCTCCGACTTCCTCGACACCAAAGCCATGGTGCACCTCGCCCGCGGGGAGGTCGATGCCGCCTACCAGGCCGCGCGCCAGGCGGCCCGAATGTCCCCCGACGACGTCTACATGCTGTGGCAGGCTGAGCGCATCGCCGCGCTGGCTGACCGGTCCCCCTCGACCGCACCGCCCACCGCCCACCGGGAGCCCTGATGGTCTACGCCCTCCTCGCCTTCGCCCTGGCCGCCGAGCCTCCCAAGGGGCCTCCCCCCACCTCCGCGCGGGTGGCCAAGGTCTACGACGGCGACACCTTCACCCTCGAGACCGGCGACAAGATCCGCCTCAAGTGGGTCAATACCCCCGAGCTGCGCCCCAAGGAGCCCTACGGCGACCAGGCTCGTGACTACGCCGCTCGCCTGATCCTCGACCAGACCGTCAGCCTGGTCCTCGACGGCCCGAACCCCCGCGACGGCTACGGGCGCGTGCTCGCCGGCATCACCACACCCACCGGCAAGGATCTCTCCCTCGCGCTGCTGGAGGAGGGCATGGGCCACCTGTTCATCATCCCCCCCGAGCACCACGACCTGTCGGCCCATCTCGCCGCCCAGGCCGAGGCCCGCAAGGCGCGGCGCGGCATCTGGTCCACCGAGAACTACCTGGGCGCCCTGCACATGACCTCGTTTCACGCCAACGCGGCGGGCGACGACAACACCAACGTCAACGGCGAGTACCTGCGCATCGCCAATGTCACGGCTGAGCCGGTCGACGTGGGTGGCTACCGCCTGATGGACGTCGCCGGCAACAGCTGGGCCTTCCCCAAGCTGGTCGTGCCCGCCGGGCACACGGTGATGGTGCACTCCGGGATCGGATCCGCCCAAGACGACCCGCGCTTCCAGCTCGAGCTCTACCTGGGCAGCGCCACCCCCATCTGGAACAACGACCACGACGTGGCGACGCTGCTCGATCCGCAGGGGCGCACCATCGACAAGCGACCCAGCAAGTGATCTCGGTGCTCCTGTGGGGTGTCGCGTGCGCTCGCGACCCAGCCCTGCAGCTGCCCAGAGCCGATGCCACCCTGGTGGTCGTGGCGCAGGGCATGCCGCAGATCACCGATGTGCAGGCGGTCCCGGGGCACAGCGAGGTCGTCGTCCTCACGAAGGGGGGGACGGCGTGGCGGGTCGACCCGAGCAAGGGCACCCAGGTCGCGTGGTTCACCGTCGACGTGCGCACCGACTCCGAGATGGGCCTGCTCGGCCTCGCCTTCGCCCCCGACTTCACCAAGTCGGGCCAGTTCTACCTGTACACCTCGCCGAAGGGCGCGCCGCGCAGCGAAGTGAGCCGCTGGGCCGCGGCCCCTGACACCCTGGCGGCCCCCAAGCGGGTCGACACCGTGCTCACCTTCGAGCAGCCCTACCCCAACCACAACGGAGGCCAGATCCGCTTCGGCGCCGACGGCATGCTGTATGTGGGCATCGGCGACGGGGGCAGCGCCAACGACCCCCACCTCGCCGGCCAAGACCTGACCACCTGGCTGGGCACCATGCTCCGCATCGACGTGTCGACCTCGCCCTACACCGTGCCCCCCGACAACCCCTTCGTGGGCCGCGAGGGAGCCAAGCCCGAGATCTGGGCCTACGGCCTGCGCAACCCGTGGCGCTTCGACCTGCTGGCCGACGGGCGCGCCGTCATCGGCGATGTAGGCCAGAACAAGGTGGAGGAGGTCACCATCGGGGCCGCCGGCAGCAACCACGGCTGGAGCCAGTGGGAGGGCGACCGGTGCTTCCGCCCGCCCTGCGCCGACGACCCGACCCTCGTGAAGCCGGTGTTCACCTACTCCCACGCCGTAGGCACCTCGATCACCGGTGGGGTGGTGGCTCGCAGCGGCCCGTACACCGGAGACTACGTGTTCGGCGACTTCACATCGGGGCGGCTGTGGCGCCTCGACCTCGACACCCTCACCACCACCGACCTGGGCAAGCACGACGTGATGCCCGCCACCTTCGGGCGAGGGCCCTCCGGAGAGCCCCTCCTCGGCGACTACGGCGGCACGCTGTACCGCATCGACGGGCCCTGACTAGACGGCCGCCGCGGCCTCGCCGCCGTAGCGCTCCCGCACCAGCTCGCGCGCCTTGCGCATGACCGGAACCAGCGAGGTGTGGGTGACCGCGCGGCACGCTTCTTCGGGGGTGAACCACTGCACGTCTTGGATGCCCTCGCGCACCGACGGGCTGAAGGTGCCCATGTCGCCCTTGGGCTCCAGCAGGTACAGGTAGATGGTCTTGAGACGCGGCAGGCCGCCGGGCGCCATGAAGCCATAGCGAACCAGGCCTACGAGATCGTGCACGTCGAAGTCGCAGTCGACCCCCATCTCCTCGCGGACTTCGCGTGCGCCGGCCCGCTCGGGCGGCTCGCCGACCTCCAGCTTGCCCTTGGCGACCTCCCAGGTGACGCCGCTGCGCCGCGTGACCCGGATCAGGGCCATGCGCGGCTCACCATCCTCGCCCATGGCGATGGGAATGCCGCCCGCCGACAGCTGCTCGGCGAAGTTGGGCTGTAGGTTGAGCACGTCGCCCAGCGACAAGCTGCGCGCCATGTACAGGCCGTTGCGGCGATGACGCTGCAGCCGCAGGCGGCGCCGCCGGCCGCGCGCGGTGTCGATGAACAGCACCCGAGGCTCCCCCGCCATCCGGTGCGCCGCACGCCACGCCTGGGCCTCGTCGGCCGACAGCCAGACCGGTCGCTGGTCGGCCGCACGCAGGCAGCCCTGAGCACGGTAGCGGTCGACCTGGTCGGCGGTGCATGCGTGGTAGAGGATGTCGGGCGCCTTGGGACGGGGCGGCGGCCGGCGCTCGTTGACGGCGCGGATACGCGTGTCGACCAGCTCGAAGCGCCGCACCCTCGCTCCATCGACCAGCGCCGCGACATCGGCTTCGGAGATCGAGCGGTGCATCAGGCGGCTCACCGCCTCGCACAGCGCGCCGACCTCGACGAACCCGCCGTCGTCGAGCACCAGATCGCCGGCCTCGGGCTTGTGCCGCAAGAGAAAGGCCATGGTCTTGGAGAGCCGTACCGGGTCGTGCCCCATGGGGGGAGCATAACGGATGTCGTCAGGCGGGACGGCTGACAATGCGCACCTGAGCAAACTGGCGATGCCCCTCCGCTCCGCTGTGAAAGCCGTAGCCACTCTGCTGGGCTCCCACCCACGGAGCGCCACTCGCTCCCCCGCAGCTGCGGTTGACGCCGACCATGCCCGCACGGAGCCGACGGGCCACGGCCATCGCGTGCTCCTCTTCGCCGAACACGACCGCTCCCAGCCCGAAGGGCGTGTCGTTGGCCAGCGCGACGGCCTGCTCGTCGCCCTCGAAGGTGTGCAGGCAAGCGACGGGGCCGAAGGTCTCGTCGCGCATGATGCGCATGTCGTGGCGCACGTCGGCCAGGGCGATGGGAGGGAGGAAGTTGCCCTGCCCTTCCCCCTGGAACAGCAGCGGTCGAGCACCGCTCGCGAGGGCCTCGTGAACCTGCGCGAGCACCTTCGCCTTCTGCTCGGCGCTCACCATCGGCCCCACCGCCACCCCCGCCTCGGCGCCAGGCCCGACCTTCATGGCGCGGGCCGCCTGTACGAAGCGCTCCTCGAAGGCCTCCGCCACCGAGGCATCGACATAGATGCGCTCCGTGCTCACGCACACCTGGCCGGCGTTGCGGTAGCTGTTGCCCGCGGCGAACCGCGCCGCGCGGTCGAGGTCGGCGTCGCCGAGCACGACGAGGGGATCTTTCCCACCCAGCTCGAGGATCACCCGCTTGAGCGACCCTCCCGCCGCGGTGAGGATGGCCGCCCCCACCTCACGGCTGCCGGTGAACGCGATGAGGTCGACCGCCGAAGCCACCAGCGCCTTGCCCGTCGCGTCGGCGCCATGGACCACCTGCAGCACGCCCTCCGGAAGCAGCCCCTGGAACACGTCAGCCCAGGCCTGGGCCACCAGCGGGGTGAGCTCGGAGGGCTTGAGGACCACGGTGTTGCCGGCCATGAGGGCTGCGACGACCAGCTGATGAGGCATCATCACCGGGAAGTTCCACGGGGTGATCACCGCCGCCACACCAAAGGGATCGCGCAGTCGCGTGGTGACGGTGCGCGCATCGCGCAGCTCGTCGGGCTGCAGGGCCTCGACCAGCTCGTCGAGCACGCCCGGCATGCCGGAGGCACAGGCCTCGACCTCCCCCCGGGCCTCCCGGAGCGGCTTGCCCATCTCGCGAGTGAGCAGCTCGGTGAGCGCTGTGACCTCGTGGGACAGGTTGTCGGCGACCTGATCCAGCACCGCACGGCGGCCGGCCAGGCCCAGGCCCTCCCAGGCGGGCTGCGCCGCTCGGGCCCGCGCAACGGCCTCGTCGACCTGCGCCGGCGACGCTACGGGCACCCGCCCGACCTCGGCTCCGCTCGCCGGGTCCCAGGAAACCAGTTGTTCGTTCATGATGCTCTCCATGGACCCCGTTACCACCCGCGCGATAGAGTCGCGGCCGACCTACCCAGGAGGACCGAGTGGACGTTTGTCTGCGGGGCAGCAGCCCCGGTGCCACGACCGCCGGCATCATGCTCCTCACCCGGGCGCGACAGCTCGGCTACTCCCTCAACGTGTCCGTCATCGGCGATCCCGACGACATCGTCGCCATCGTCGGGCCGGCCGTCGCCTATGCGCCGGTGCTCGCCTCGTGCGGCGTCGGCCGTGAGGCCGGCAGCGGCGCGACCGTCGTGGTTCCCGGGCCTCCGGGGGCACCGGTGATGGTCACCCTGCACCCTCATGGGGTGTCGGGGTGGTTCTTCGTCGATCGCTCCGGCAATGGCCACCACCCGGCCACCCAGGCCTACGTGCGCCTGTCGCGGGATCCCCGCCCTGGGGCCCGCGAGCTCGCCCGTTCCCTACGAAAGGCCCTCGAGAAGCTCGGCTGCAGCACCGACCCTGCGGTGCTCGACGTGCTCTTCGGCGCCGATGTGCCTCCCCTCACCCGCCTCGCGGTCGCGCTCCGAGCCGGTCGCGCCATGGCCGGCGGCCGAGGCGAGCCCATCACCCGATACACCACGGGCACCGCCACCGCGGATCCGCTGTCCGCCGAGTTCGATGCCGCCACCCGCGAGCGACTCCTCGACGGCCACGACATGGACTGGATCCTCGACGGCCTGTCGCCCACCCTCCACGATGTGGCGCAAGACTTCGCCCACACGGCGAGGGAGCTGGCCCAGGAAGACGGCGGCCGCGACCTGGTGCTGCTCCACCACCTCGCGGTGATGGCCAGCGAGCTGGTCCAGCTGCCTCCCCGCTCGATCCTCCCTCCCTTGGGGGCGGCGGAAGACTCGGTGGCCACCGGCCTGAAGAACGCGCTCACCGCCGAAGGCGACGGCGACGCCAACCGTCAGCTCTCGCAGGTGTTCCGCTTCCTCGGGGGCACCTACGTGTCGGAGACCGACCACGCCTACGAGGTGTGCGACGCTCCGGCACCCCGGGAGCACATCGCTCGGTGGGAGTGGTTCTGCGGGCAGGTGCGTCGCGGCCGCAAGCAGGCCGACAAGCTGTGGGGCGACATCTTCGACCCGGCGAGCTGAGCCCCCGCAGCCGGGTCAGCCGCTGCGCTCGGGCTTCCAGTCGCCGCGAAGCTTCCGCCGGCGCGCGAACTCGTTCCACATCCGCTGCACGATCGCCATCAGCTCTTCGCGCTTCTCGGGGGCTACCGCGGCCTTCACCACGAACTGGTCACCGAGCACACCTGCCTTGGTGGACTCCGCATGATGCTGGCAGATGTTCTCCAGCACGTTCGACCACTCGGGCACCAGATCGAAGCCCAGCTCGAAGCGCACGATCTGCAGATCCGTTCGCTTGCCGTCGAGCATGCTGTCGTCAGAGGGCTCGGGGGTCCGGCCGATGATCAAGTCGTCGTGGGTAGCCATGGCGCCAGCATACTCCCGAGGCGGCGACCAGCTCCAGCGCCGAGCGGGGATCCAGCTACGTGACGCCGGTGGGCGCGATGCGTTAGTCGTGGCTACCGCGGGGATGTGGCGGAATCGGTAGACGCGCTCGATTCAAAATCGAGTGACTTCGGTCGTGAGGGTTCGAGTCCCTCCATCCCTACGCCCCTCCATCCCCTCGCCGGCTCACCAGCGGCTGGGAGCGCTCCAGCGACCGGCGCTGTAGCGCACCCGCGCGCCCTCCTTGAGGGCGTTGAGGGCGGCCTTGATCTGCACGGGCGTGACGTCGTCGTAGGTGCCCTTGGCCCGATGGCGCACGCCGGCGAACAGGATCGCCTCGGCGAGCCCTTTCTCGCTCACCGCGTTCAGGCGCTCCAGGCACAGCTGCTCGAGGTATTTCTGGCGCTCGATGTCTTCTACCGGCGCGCTGATCTTGCGGGCCGTCGTGCTGCTGGAGCCGCTCGCCTTCGACGACGCCCGACGGCGCCCCCCTTCACGGGGGGCCGAGGTGGGCTCGGCGGCGGGCTTGCGCGGCTTGACCGCCTCGGCCTTCTGCACGCGCGTCTTCACGCTTCCCATCACGAAGGGCTGGGGCTCGGTGTCGGACCACCCAGCGATCAGATCTCGAACGCCCTGGTGATCCCGCTCTTCCCCCTCGTGGGCGAGGATCTCGCGGAAGCGGGTCGGCACCCGATCGGCATCGATGGGCTTGAGCTCCTCCTCCAGCCACTCATCGAAGCTCCGCCCCTTGGGCAGATCGGCGATCTGCCGCTGGAGGTTGTCGACGAATCCGGCCAGCAGCTTGCGCAGCGACTTGGACACCTGTTCGGTGTCGGCAAGCTCGACCAGATCGAGGATGTTGATGGTGTGGAGCTGGCTGATCGGCCGGCGGACCAGCTCGGGGAGCGTGACCTCGAGCAAGGTGAGATCGGCTCCTCGAAGATCCTGTGCGGGGACGCGGCTGCTCATCGGATGGCCTTCCGGGGTGCGGTGGGGACGGGGCGGATGGTAACGGGGACTAACGGAGGACGCGATGCGCATCACCAAGGTCTACACCCGCACGGGAGACAAGGGCACGACGCGCCTGGTCGGCGGCTCCGAGGTCCACAAGGACGATGCTCGGATCGAAGCGTACGGCACCGTCGACGAGCTCAACGCCGTGGTGGGGATCGTGCGCACCCTGTTGTCGGAGGGCTCTCCTCTCGACGCGCACCTCGGGGAAGTCCAAGACGATCTGTTCAATGTGGGCACCGATCTCGCCACCCCCGAGGCCGACCGCTGGGAGGGGATGTACCGGGTGGGAGACACCGACGTGGAGCGGCTCGAAGGGTGGATCGACACCCTCAACGACGACCTCGCACCCCTCGCCGAGTTCATCCTGCCCGGTGGGGGTCCCGCTGGGGCCCACCTGCACCTCGCTCGCACCACCTGCCGCCGCGCCGAGCGGCGGGTCGTGAGCCTCGGCCACCTCGACCCCACGCTGTCGCAAGGCGCGCTGCGCTACCTCAACCGCCTGTCTGACTACCTGTTCGTGGCGTCGCGATGGGCGGCCCACCAGGAGGGTGTGCCGGAGACGACCTGGCGGAATCCATCGAAGCGCGTGCGATCCACCTGAGGTTGAGCCCGTTGACGAGGGCGTGCGCCACCACACCAGCGAGCACCGCGCCGGTCAGCGCGTACAGCCCACCGAACACCAGCCCCGCCGCGAAGGCGAACACCGGCCAGGGCCACAGCGCGCGCTCGAAGGGCACGTGGGCGAGGGCAAACAACAAGCTGGCGGCGACCAAGCCCCACATCGGCTGCAGCACGCCCCGGAACAACAGCTCCTCGCCGACCGCCGAGCTGGTGGCCACGATGACCCAGCTGCTGGGGCCGAGGTGGCCCAGCTCTTCCTGCATCGACGCCATCATGGCCTGCCCGGCAGGAAGACGCGCCAGGACGCGACTGGCACCCACCAGCAGGGCCCCGGCGAGCAGACCCAGCCCGACGTCACGCAGCGGATGCTCGCCCAGGGTGCGACGCCACACCGCCCACTCCCCTCCCAGCCGGAACAGCCACAACAAGCTGCCCAGGGCGACGGGGCTGTAGAAGAGGACCACGAGCGCATCCCAGCCCGTGGACTCCAGGCGCGTCATCCGCTCCACGCCAGCAGCCCCAACACGCCCATTCCGGCGACCGTGACCAGCTGCAGAACGACCGTCAGGGCCAGCAACATCGACCACCAGATCGGCAGCCGCACCCGAACGGGGCCCGCGGGAGCCTTGGGAGCCAGCAGGTCGGTTCGTGCGGCCAGCGCCACCTCGAGCTTCGCAAGTCGCTCCTCGAGTTCCTTGTTCCGAAGCCGGCTCTGCTCCAGCTGCGTGCGGAGGTTGTCGGGGTCTTCTTCCGGGGCTTCGTCGACGGCGCTCATGGCCAGGAAGTCACGGGTCAGGGCCTCGAAGGCCGCCGACATGTCGCGCGCATCGGTGAAACGATGGGCAGGATCGATGCTGACGGCACGGTCGAGCAGCTCGCACACCTTGTCGGCGAGGTCTTCCTCCACAGCGTCGGCGTCGGGCCGACTGCCGAACACGCCGCGCAGCGACTCGCGCACCGACTGCCGATCCTCGTCTGGGATCCGCAGCGGGTCGGGGAATGCATCTGGATCGATGTCGCGGTCGGTGAAGCGCTGAGGGTCGCGACCGAACACCTCGAAGACGCGCGCCACCCGCTCCATGCGAAAGCGTGGGGACAGCGTGCCGTTGCGGGGCAGCGCCGACCCATCCATCACCATGCGACGCAGCTTCAGCAGCGCGAAGAAGCTGGCGCCGATCGACCACGTGTCGACGGCCGCCGGATAGGGGCGCCGCGCGCTGAACAACACCTCGGGCGACAGGAAGTTGTCGGTCGCGACCACCACCCGCGACTCGGCCCAGACATCATCGGTGGGCGGCCGCACCGGGGCGGTGCCGAAGTCGGATACCAGCCATCGCCCCTCCGCGCTCATCAGCACGTTGGTGGGCTTCATGTCGCCGTGGGCCACGTCGAGGCCCCGCTTGCCTGCGAAGTCACGCTGGTACTCGCTGACCCGGCGCGCCGCCTCTGCCAGCACGGCGCACAGCCGGCCGAAGGCATCGCGCTCCCCCAGCTTGTCGCGCCACCAGCGCTCCAGGTCGAGGGGACACCACTCCATCACCATGCCGGTGACGAGCGGGTCGCCCACCAGGTCGTACAGGCGGGGGCAAGGAAGCTCTGCGCCCACCGACGCCAGCTCCACGAGGGTGCGGGCCTCCTGCTGCAGCTGATCGAGGCTGGCTTCGTCGCCTTCCCGCCACAGCTTGAGGGCCAGCGGCACGCCCTCGTCGGCCGTCGATGTGCCCGTCGCCGGGCCCTTCCCACACACCTTGCGAACGGAAGCCAGCCCGCCGTGGCGCGATCGCGCGAGGGGCACCGGCACGTAGACCCGCCCCGATCGCCCCTGCCACTCCATCGGGAGGGTGGCTGTGCTCACCGCCCGGTCGCGCTCAGAACCGGAACTGGACGGCGGGCATCGGCCTGCCGCCGTCGAGGATGACGCCCCAGGTGAGGGTACCTGCACCCACTGCCGTCACCGCGGCCGACAGGATCACGAGGCGGTTGATCTGACCTTGGAGGTCGTCGACTTCCGCTACGTCGTTCGACGCGTCGAAGGCCTTCCGCTTCTGGCCGGCCATGTAGTAGATGCCGCCGCCGACTCCCATCAGCACGCCGCCGCCGATCATGAGCGGTGTCTTCTCCCAGGGGCGCTTCCTGGAGGCCGAGACCGTGCCCGTCGAGCTGGTGCTCGACTTGTTGGGCTTGGCGGGCTTGGGCGCCTTCGCCACCTTCTCCTTGGCCGGCTTTGGCTCCTTGGCGGACGCCACCTTCGGTTCCTTGGGCGCCTTGGGCTCCTTGACCTTGGCGGCCTTCGGCTCCTTCGACTTCTTCGCCTTGGCCACCGGGACCGGCGCCGCAGCGGCCACGGGGGCCTTATCGGCGAGCACTTCATCGGGAAAGGCCCCCCCTTGGATCACCCAGGAGGTCACCCCGCCGGCATCGCGCTGCAGCAGGTGCGGCCGCCCCGCCTTCGCGAGAGGCTCGTCGATGCCTTTCCCGTCGAGGATGAAGTCGCCGTCGGCGAACGCCTTGTCGTCGGGGCCTTCCTTGTCGGCAGAGGAGGACTTCGCATCGAGGTAGGCAAACCGAATGGGTGAGTCGGCCGGCAGCTCCTCCACCCCGTAGTCGAAGCCTGGCTCGACCTCGGCCGCGGTAGCGAACCACTGCTTGCCACGGTCATCCCCGGCACCGATCAGGCCCGCGCCGATCACCCGGAAGGTTCGTGCCACCATGGGGCGGGGAAGGCGCGCATCCATGCACGCGACACCAGCCTCCATCTTCGCCGCGACCGTCTTGGCTGGCTCGGTGTCACCCGCGCGGAGAAACCCCTCGGCGGCGACCATGTCGGCGAGGAGTGTGTCGAGGGTGTAGGGCGCGGCACAGTCGGCCGCCCGGGCCAGCCCGGGCACGAGCCACAAGGCGAGCAGGGCGAACGGGGCGAGGCATCGAGCGCGCAAGGGTCCTCCGCGAGGCGTACGGGCAGAGCCTACCACGCCCATCAGAACCGTAGGTCGAGGGTCGGCGACGGGTTGCCGTCGACGATGAAGAACAACACGCCGAACCCCAGGGTGCCCGCGCCAGCCGCGAGGGTCGCAGCCGAGGCGACGGTGAGGGTGTTGGTACTAGCGGCGAGGCGGGTGGTGTCGGCCCGAATGGTGCTTTGGTCGAACTGTGAGCGCTTCTGCATGGCAAGCGCATACAGCCCTCCGCCGGCGAGCACGGCCACGCTGCCACCGGTGACCAGCGCGACGCGCTCGGGTGGCCAGTTGTTGCCGCCCACGCGCTGCACGGTGACGGTCGGCGCGACGCCCTGCCCCCCGATGACCGACACGCCGTCCGTACCCGCCGGGCGGACGCTGGCATCAGCAATGAGCGCCTCGTCAGGAAAGGACACGCCGTCGACGATCCACGTGGTCACCTCGCCATCGAGGGACTGCTGCAGCACGTGCGGCATCCCCGGCTCGGCAGACGGCCACGGCAAGCGCCGACCGTCGACGGTGAACACGCCCGAGGCCCACACGTGGCCCTCGATGGCCTCGGGCTCTGACTCCCTGGTGGCTTCGACCGCCTGACGCCACGCCTCGAAGGCAGGATGGTCTTCCTCGGGGAGGTCTTCGAGGGTGTACAGGAAGCTGCCGTCGACCACAGCCGCCGTGCGGTACCACGCCAGCGCCTCCTCCGCGCCCTGCTGGCCATGCTGGCCTGCGGCGACGGCCCGGTAGGCCCGTCCAGCGACCACGCGAGGGAGCGGCTCCGACAAGCAGGGAAGGCCTTGCTGCAGCGTCTGGGCAGCCGCCGAGGCAGCCTCGACGTCGCCTGTGCGGACGGCGCTCTCCACCACGCCCAGGTCGTCGGCCAGCGTGTCGAGACCGTAGCCGGCCTCGCAGCCCCCCGCGTAGGCCGCCGACGACAGCCACAGGATCACGCCACCCACCAAGGGCATCACCACCTCCGCGGTCATCCTACCCGAATCCACACCAACCCCTGCCCCGCCGTGACGCCCTCGCCGTCTTCGACCAGCACCCGCTCGACGGTGCCCTGCCGGGGGGCCTTCACGGCCGAGAAGGTCTTCATCACCTCCACCAACCCTAGGGTCTGTGCAGACTCGACCGCGGCGCCGGCGGCGGCGAAGGGCGGCGCGCCCGGCTCGGGGCGAGCGTAGAACGTGCCGTCGGTGTCAGCAACGACCTCGACGACCCCTTCCGGCACGTCGGTGGGTGCGGCCGCGACAGCATTCATCGTCGCCGAGGCGTTCCCCTCCCCCATGGTGATCAAGGCCACACCCTGGTCGACCTGCGTCGTCGCCGGCACCACCCTCGTCGCCACGCCGCGCACCTTGCGCGGTGCGACCACCGGCCGCCACCGCCCCGCCGTCGCCAAGTGGCCCAGCAGCTGCCCAGCGACCAGCGGCACACCATCCATCACCGCGGGATGCCACACCCCGACACTGGGCGCCTGCACCAGGTCGCCGTCGAGGGTCGCCTCGATGGCCTGGTCGGCCAGCAGCCCCGTCGTGCCCGTGAGAGCCTCCAGGTCGTGCACCGACCAGATGCGCGGGTTCTTCGTGCGGCGGTAGCCCGCGCTCTGCCAGGCCGACTCGGCCAGGCACTCCAACCAGGACCGCAACCGCGCCAGGGGTACCACCTCGTCGGTGTCCATCCGTGCGGCGGCCTGGATGGGATCCATGTCGGCCTCGATGCGTGCTGCCGTCTTCGCCATCCCCTGCTCGATGGCCACCCGTTCTTCCGGGTCGGAGGTGGCGATCTCGAAGTCGTCGTCGAGCTTCGAGTTGTAGGTGGCGATGGCCAGCGTGCGCCCCTCCATCACCGCCAGCCGCGTGAGGGGCGTGCTGATCTGCACGACGGGCTCGTAGGGCATCCCCGACATCGCGTAGTAGCCAGCCCCGCTGGCCTTGCGCAGCAGCACGGTGAACACCGGGGTGGTGGGCGTGCTGTTGGTGTAGATCAGGTTGCTGCCGTAGCCCAGGAGGCCCAGCCGCTCGGCCTGCACCCCGATGTCGAAGCCCGAGATGTCTTGCAGCCACACCAGCGGGATCCCGTCGGCGCTGCACGCCCGGGCAAAGGTGCTGATCTTCGCGATGCCTTCCCGGTAGAGGACCCCACCTGCGCGCTTGCCCACGCCCGGCTCCTCGACGATGCCCTGCCGGTTGGCGATGAAGCCCATCCACAGGCCGTTGATGCGAGCCAGGCCCGTCACCATCTCGCGCCCGACCTGGGGCAGCACCTCATGGAACAGCGAGCCGTCGACCAGACGCGCGATGACCTCCTCGATGTCGTAGGTCTGGCGCGGGTCGGCTGGGAACAGCGCGGCGAGGTCGTCGCAGGGGAACCTCGGCGGAGCCGCGTCGACACCATGCCGATAGAAGTCGGCCGCCGAGGTGGGCAGCTTGTCGATCTCGCCGCGCACGAAGGCCAGGGCTGCAGCGTCGTCGGGCACCCGTACATCCGCACAGCGCGACTGGTGCACGTGGACCTCGGGCCCACCGATGTCGAGGCTGGTGAGCTTGAGGGACTTGGCCCCTCGGATCAGCGCCGCGCCCGCGATGACCATGTAGGCGGACTCGGTCATCACCACGCGGTCACTGATGATCGGCATGTAGCCGCCGCCTGCGATGCAGTCGCCGAACACGGCAGCGACCTGGGGGACCCCCGCCGCCGCCAGCTCGGCGTTCTTCTTGAAGATGTGCCCGGCCCCGGTGCGCCCCGAGAAGGACCGCGACTGCTCGGGCAGGAACAGCCCCGAGCAGTCGACCAGGTAGACCACCGGGAGGCGAAGCTGTAGCGCCATCGTCTGGGCGCGCTCGATCTTCTCGGGGGTCAGCGGCCACCAGGCACCGCTGGCGACGGTGTTGTCGTTGGCGATGACCACGACCCAGCGCCCACCGAGGCGAGCGAAGCAGGTGACCACCCCCGCGCCCGGCGCCTCGCGGCGACTGCCGGCGAACGCCCGGCCCCAGTTGACCAGGGTGCCGACCTCGAACACCTCGGTGCCGTCGTCGATCAGCGCATCGATGCGCTCCCACGTCGTCAGCTTGCCTTTCTCGTGCACACGCTGGACGTACTTGTCACCCCAGCCAGCGTGCACGGTGGCGACCTTGTCGGCCAGGGCTGCGTCGAGGGCCTCGGTGCGAGCCTCGCAGCGGGCACGGTCGGCAGTGGAGACCACCTGGTCGAGGTCGTGGCCGACGGGATGGACGAGGATGCGGGCCATCAGGCACCTCCCATGAGCTCACGCTCGAGCGAGCGGGTGTCGTAGTGGCCGCTGGTGAACGCATCCCACTCCAGGATGCGCTTGTGCAGCTCGATGTTCGTCTTCACGCCCTCGATGACCACCTCGCCGAGGGCCGCACGCAGCCGGGCAATGGCCTGGTCGCGGTCGGCACCCGACACGATGAGCTTGGCCACCATGGAGTCGTAGTACGGCGGAATCCGATCCCCGCTGCGCAGGTGCGTGTCGACGCGGATGCCCTCCCCCTGGGGGAAGGCCAGCCGGGACACCACGCCCGGACTGGGTCGAAATCCGTCGTCGGGGTCTTCCGCGTTGAGCCGGCACTCGATGGCATGACCGGTCGGGCGAATGTCGGACTGACGGGCCGGCAGCGGCTCCCGCGCCGCGACCCGCAGCTGCCACTCCACCAGGTCGACCCCCACGACCTGCTCGGTGACCGGGTGCTCGACCTGCAGGCGTGTGTTCATCTCCATGAACCACAGGTTGCCGTCGGCATCGAGGAGCATCTCCACCGTGCCCGCATTGCGGTAGCCCGCCCGAGCCACGACATCGGCGACCAGCGGCAGCACGCGGCTCCGCTCCGCCGGTGACAGGCCGGGGCTCGGGGCCTCCTCCAGCACCTTCTGGTGGCGGCGCTGCAAGCTGCACTCCCGTTCCCCGAGGTGCAGAGCCTGGCCGTAGTGGTCACAGATCACCTGGACCTCGACGTGGCGGCCCCCCACGATGCGCCGCTCCAGGTACAGGCGCCCGTCGCCGAAGCTGGACAGCGCCTCAGCCGTGGCCGCAGCGAAGGCATCGGCCAGCTCGTCAGGGCTGTCGACGGCCCGCATTCCCCGGCCCCCGCCCCCCGACACCGCCTTGAGCAGCACCGGGTAGCCCACCTCTTCGGCCACCACCCGCGCCTGCTCCAACGTGTCGACCGGCTCCTTGCTGCCCGGGATGATCGGCATCCCGAGCGCGGCCATCGTGGCCCTGGCTTCGGCCTTGTCGCCCATGCGGCGCATGTGCTCCGGGCTGGGCCCGATGAACGTCAGGCCCGCAGCCTCGCACTGGGACGCGAACGCTCCGTTCTCGGACAGAAAGCCCCACCCCGGGTGCACCGCCGTGGCCCCGGACTGCAGGGCTGCCTCGATGAGCGCGGCCCCGTCGAGGTAGCTCTGAGCAGGGCGGGCCCCACCAATCCCTATGATCTGGTCGACGTCGTCGAGCCAGGCCTGGCCACGATCGGCCGAGGACGCCACTGCGACCGTGGCGATGCCCATGCGGCGGCAGGTGCGCGCAACCCGCGCCGCGACCTCCCCGCGATTGGCGATGAGCACTCGTCGAAACATGCCACCTTCCTTCGGAGGGGCACTCTAACCTCGGTCGGACTCCGTCTCGGCCCCATCTTCGCCCGCAGTGTGCCGCGAACGGGAGGTCAACTCGACCCCCTCCAGCACGGCCTCACCGGCGATCGCTGCGTAGCGATGCCGCTGCTGGGCGGCGCGGCGGTGCTCCCACCAGCCGATGACCCGCTGCAGCACCCCACCGACGCCGAGCATCGCCACCAGCGCCAGCACGAGCACCGCGGACAGCGAGCCCGACAGCATCCAGTTGTAGGCGGTCGGCCGTGCGTCGATCACCTCCAGGGTTCCCCCTGGGCCCACCTGCATGACCATCGCGGAGGGGTCGTACCCCACCCAGCCGGGAAACACCTGGATGATCGCAGCGGTCAGCATGCCCCACACCGGCAGACCGAACAGGCCCAGCACCGTGAGGCATCCCGCGAAGCGACCTGCCCGGCTCTCCCGAGGCTCGATCACCCTGCCCCCACCGGCTCACCAGTGCCGTCGAGCTTGCGCTCCTCGAAGGGCTGCCGCTGCAGGTAGACCAGCAGGGCCGCGGCGGCGAAGAACATCAGGATCATCCCGTACTGCGCCGGGGTGAGCTGCCAGCCGACGCCCGGCAGGGCGTAGCGGGCATCCTGGTTGGTGAGGTCGACGTTGCGCAGGCTGTCGAGGAACAGCCGCATCGGCGCGTACACGAGCCCAAACAGCGCCAGGAAGAACCCGGGCGGACGGTCGCGACGGCCGAGCCAGAAGAACAGGGCCGCGACGGGCACCATGAACAGCGCCTCGTACAGCCCCAGCTCGTGGCGGATGCCCTCGGCCCAGTGCCCTTCCGGGAAGCGCATGGCGAGGAAGAAGGTCGTCTCGGCGCCGACGTGGTCGTGCACGGTCGCGCAGCCCAGCCGGCCGAACAGCCATCCCACCGGGAAGCCGAAGGTGATGACGTCGGCGTGCCTCAGAGCTTCGCGAGGCCGGATCACCTTGTAGAACAGCCATGCGCCCAGCACGGCCCCGAGGAAGCCCCCTGTGGAGGAAAACCCCTCCCAGAAGCGCAGGATCGCCCAGATTCCGTCGGTCGTCAGGCGCTCGGGGAAGTAGAACACCACGGTGACGATGTGGGCGACGGCGAAGCCCATGACCACGATGAACACGGCGCCATCGACGACATCCCGCACATCGAGCCCCAGCTTCATCCCGCGCCAGCGGGCGACCTCTAGGCCGACGATGAAGCCGATGCACACCAGGGTGGCCCACGGGTCGATGGGCAAGGTGTACGGGCCCAGGGGGACGTCGTAGACCCCGAGTTGGAAGAACGGGATGGCGGCGAAGAGGGAGGCGAGCATGGGGCATGCTTTAGCAGCGTGCAGCCTCTGTGTCGCGATGACCACCCGGTAGACCGAGCCGCGGCTACAGCTGTGCTCGCAGCGCGCGGAACTTCCGCCACACCCCAGAGGCCTCCGGCAGCTGCTCACACAGCTGACGCGCCTGCTGCAGGCAGCGCCGAGCCTCTCCGAGGTCGCCGCGGTTCCTCGCGACCTCCACCCGGCGGAGGACCACCCGCGCCTGCTCGGCCAGGTCGCCGACCTCCAGCAGCACCGCCTCGGCCTGGGCCAGGCTCGCGTCGGCGCCATCCCGGTCACCCTGGGCCTCCAGCACCTCCCCCATCACCCCGAGAAAGGCGCCCTCCATCGCCCGGTCGCCCACCGACACCGCGACGCCCAACGCAAAGCCCAGCCGCTGCCGAGCGCCCACGACATCGCCCTTCTGCAGGAGCACATCGGCATAGTTGCCGAGGACCACGCCTTCGTAGTGCCGGTTGCCTACCTCCCGGTGCGCCGCCAGGGCCTGCTCGAACGAGCGGCACGCCCCATCCAGATCGCCCTGGTCGGCCAGCAGCGTGCCGACATTGCCCAGCACGGCCCCCTCCAGGCGACGGTTGCCGATGGACCGGTTCGTGATGAGGGCTGCCTCGTAGCACTCGGTGGCCTCCTGGATCCGCCCCGAGCGGCGGTAGAGGATGCCGAGGTTGGTGAGAGCCACCGCTTCGGTGTGGCGGTTGCCCAGCTCCCGGTGCATGGCCAGGCCACGCTCCCCTCGCTTGATCGCCTCGGCGCCACGCCCCAGATCGGCCAGCGCCAGCGCATACGACGTGAGCACGCCTGCCTCGTGACGCCGGTCGCCCACCTCGCGAAACGCGCGCAGCGAAGCCTCGTACAGGCCGCGAGCCTCGGTCATCCGGGACTGGTGGTAGCGCAGCAGGCCCAGGCGGTACAGCGCCCTGCCCTCCCCCCATCGATCCCCAGCGACCTTGTAGCCGGCGAGCGACGCCTCGAAGTGCACCCGCGCTCCCTCCACGTCGCCCGCGTCGCGCTCGAGATAGCCCAGGTTGCCGTGGGCCTCGGCCTCGGTCGCCCCTTCGCCGCGGCGCCGGGCGGTAGCCATGGCGGCCTCCAGCAGCTGCCGGGCCTCCGCCGCCGAACCCGCCATCGTCGCCGCGCGGCCTGCCGCCGACAGCACCCGAGCGCTCACGTCGTCGCCGGCGACCTCCACCACCCGCATGAGCAGCTCCAGCGCCTCGTGCATCGGCCCGCGGAGCTGCATGACCTCCCACAGGGCCAGCGCCGCCCCCTCCGCGGTGCGCACGTCGCCTCGCTCGATGCTCCGGGCAAGGGCCACCCCGAGGTTGTCGACCTCCTGGCTCATACGGGCGAGGCGCTCCTCGCCCCCGTGATGGTGGATCGCTGCCACGGCCTCCACCGACCCCATCTGCGCATAGTAGGCCCCGTGGCGGCGCTCGGCGGCCGCCCGGGCGTCGGCGCCCAGCCGATGCAGCGCGTAGGCTCGCACGGTGTGGAGGAGGCGGAACCGCCCCGTCTCGCTGTCGATCTGCACCAGGCTGTGGTCGAGCAGCTGATCGAGCACATCGAGGGCCCACGGCGCCTCTGGAAATCCGACCAGATCGAGCACGGCCTCCGCCGCCTCGAGGACGAAGCCATCGGCGAACACCCCCAGCTGACCGAGCGCTGCCTGCTCGGCAGGTCGCAGGCGATCGTAGCTGGCATCCAGCGAGGCCCGCAGGGACCGCCGCCGGTCGTTGGGCCCTCCCGACAGCAGCCGCAGGTCGAGGCGGCGCAGGATCTGGTCGAGGCTCGCGAGGCGGGTTCGGGCCGCGGCGAGCTCGATGGCCAGCGGAAGCCCATCCACCCGGCGCACGAGCTCCCGCACCCTGTCGTGGTCGGAGGGAGGTGGCGGGAGGGCAGCGCGGGCCAGGAACAACGACAGCCCCGCGTCGCTCGACAAGCCCTCGATGGGGACCTCGCGTGCGCCCTGCACCCGAATCGGCCTGCGCGTGGTGATGAGGAAGCGCAGGTTGCGGGTCAGCGCCGCCCACCGCATCACCACCTCCGCCACCGCCTCCGACAGCCCCTCGGCGTTGTCGAAGATGATCGTGGCTCTCCCCAACGCCCTCAGGGCGCGCCCGAGCCGCTGGACCGGTTCTTCGGCGCTCAGCGGCACATCCAACGACGAGGCCAGCGCTCGGTACAGGTCGGCGTCTTTCGTCAGGTCGGCCAGGTCGACCCACCACACCTGCGACCCGCCGCGCTCCATCCGCCGCCCGTGCTCCAGGGCCAGGCGGCTCTTGCCGCTCCCAGCGGGGCCGAGCACCACGACGATCTGGCTGTCGTCGAGGGCCTCGCTCACGCGGGTCAGTGCCTCGTGACGACCGTGGAAGTCTGCCGGGGGGGTGGGGAGCCCCTTGCGGGCGCGCTCGTCGGTCACGTCGGTCGTCTCGTCGCGGGGCCCCAGCTCGGGGGTCGTGACGTCGTGGGTGAGCGACACCGGCTCCCCCATCAACCGCTCGCGCAGCCCTGCACCCGGGTGGGCGCTGCGAAGCCCACGCAGTGCCTCGGCGAGCTCCGCCGCCGAGCCCCATCGTTTCTCGGGGTCGTACCGGAAGCAGCGACGCAGCACCTCTCCGAGGCCTGGCACCCGCTCATCGGCCCGGCCCAGGAACGCCGGCTCGGCCAGTAGGCCCTCCACCTGCATCACCCGCCGCAGGGCGGGAGTCCCCCCACCGAAGGGTCGCACCCCGGCCGCGAGGACGAACAGGGTGACCCCCAAGGCAAACAGATCCGTGCGGTGGGTCTCGCAGCCCTCGAGCTGTTCGGGCGGCATGTACCCGGGCGTGCCGGCGATGAGCTCCTCGGCCTGCCCCGTGAGCCGCGCCACCCCGAGGTCGGCCACCTTCACCAGCCCCGAACCGTCGACCAGCAGGTTGCTGGGCTTGATGTCTCGGTGCACCAGCCCGGCGTGCTCTCCGTCGACCTCCAGGGTGTGGATGTGATGCAGGCCCGCACACGACTGCATGCCCACATCGAGGATGGCCGAAGGCGACAGCGGCCCCTCGCGGACCACCGACAGCACGCTCTCGCCGCGCACCAGCTCCATCGCGACGTACAGCTGCTCGTCGTCGGTCTCACCCAGCTCGTAGATCCCGACCACGTTGGGGTGCGACAACAGGGCACCCAGCCGTGCCTCTTTGACGAGGGACTGCCCCTGTGGCGACTTCATGTCCATGCCTGCGTGCACGACCTTCAGCGCCACCGGCTTGCGGAAGCCACGGGGCCCCAGCAGCACCGCCTCCCAGACCTGACCCGCACCTCCACGCCCCAGCAACGAGACGAGCTCGTAGCGTCCGATGCGCTGCGGATGGGGGGCCGACCCGGCCATCGAGCTCCCGAAGTGGGGGGTGCGGTCGCTGTCCAGCCGGATATCAGCGAATCCGTGGCTTCGCCCCCCACGCTGCGATGCAGCTACCCCGGGGGCCGCCGAATCTGGGAGTCCCCATGGTCCGCGTCCTGTCCATCTGTCTGCTGATGTGCGCCTGTGGCACGTCGTCTTCGCCAGGCACCACGGATGTGCCGACCAGCTCCACCCCCACGCCCGAACCACAGCCTGGCACCACACCGCCCACCACAACGGGCACCACCGTCGACACCGCGACGACGATCCCCTCCACCGACACCGGGAGCGACACCGCCGAGGTCACCACCGACACCGGCGAGCCCACGACCGCCGGTGGCGTCGACTGCACCAACCTGCCGGCCCTCCCCGTCACCTACACCACGCTCAACTGGGTGAGCTCCGCGGAAGACTTTACCTTCGCCCCCGACGGCACCATGATGGCCGTGCAGGGCGGGCACCTGCAGTCGACCGTGTGGGGTGGCCAACAGACGCTGCTGGTGCCCAGCCTTGGCGACGTGCGGGGCACGCGGATGCTCGCCGACGGTCGCATGGCTCTGGCCCACATCCAGACGGGGTCCATCCTCATCGTCGACCCGACGACGGGGTCCCAGGTAGCCCATGCCGGCATGACCAACCCCAATGGCATCGCCATCGGCGACGACGGGCAGGTCTACGTCGCGACCACCGGGCGCATCGTCCGTCTCGACCCCGACACCGGCGCTCAGGAGGTCGTCGCCGACGTGCCGGGGCGCAGCTTCGACGGCCTGTCGTTCAGCCCCGACTACAGCCGGCTGTACTTCAACGAAGAGGTTGGCCGCATCCACTGGGTCGACTTCGACAGCCAGGGCGTGCCGGGCCCCGTGCAAGACGGCCCGAGCATCCCCATCGGAGCCTTCTCGTTGCTCGACGGGATGGCCGTCGACGCCTGCGGCAACCTGTACACCACCGAGATGGGCAGCACCGTGTGGCGCGTGGCCACCGACGGCTCGGTCGACAAGGTCATCGAGGTGTCGGGCGTCGCCATCCTCCCCGCCCTCAACTTCGGCAGCGGCGTCGGGGGATGGGAAGCCGACAAGCTCTACGTGATGGACTTCCTCGGCAAGATGTACGAGGTCGACATCGGCGTGCAGGGCAAGGCCGAGCCTCACATCCCCTGATCACCGCCCTCGCGGTAGGCCGCCACCAGGGCCGCGAAGCCCTGCTCGACCGACACCTCGGCACGCCAGTCGAGGACCGCGTGCGCCCGCCCGGGATCGCCCACGAACCGCTCCACATCGAAGTCGCGCTCCGGGCCGGCCACCTGCCCGGCAGCGCCGGTGCGGCATGCCAGCTCGGCCAGGGCCCCCAGGCTGGTGCCGACCCCCGTCGTCAGGTGCACCACTGGGGGCACGCGCCCCTCCTCCAGCGACCCGACAAGGGCCATCAGGCCGCGGACCACGTCGCGGATGTGCACGAAGTCGAACGTGCGCTCGCCGCCGTCGACCCGGACCGTGCGACCCGTCGCAGCCGCGCGAGCAAACGCAGGAAGCACCCGGTCGGCATGATCGAGGGTGTCGCCGTAGGCATTCGACAGGCGCACCACAGCCCCCCGACCGGGGTGGGACCTCGCCAGCCGCTCGCCCTCGATCTTCGCGCGTGCGTAGACGTTGAGCGGTCGCAGCGGCGCGTCTTCGGTGGCTGGCAAGCTCGCCGGCGTGCCGTAGACCTCCCGCGAGCTCGCGAACAACACCCACTGCTCGGGCCTCAGCGCCTCGACGACGTGCTGGGTGCCGGTCACGTTGGTCGCCCAGCAGCCGTCGGGATCGGCGTGGGCCCACGCCACCCGCGACATCGCCGCGAGGTGCACCACGCCCCGCGCCTCGGCCACCACGGCCTCCACCCGAGCCCGATCGCGCACGTCGTCGACCGGGTCGACGGCGTGATCGAAGCCGCGAACGGGCAGCCCGCTGTGCTGCAGCGCCGCCACCAGGCTGCGGCCTACGAGGCCAGCGGCCCCGGTGACCAGGACGTAGCCATTCGCGTCAGCGCTTACGACGAGACTCCTTGTTCTTCGCCATGATGCGCGACACGAGGCCCTTCAGCACGTTGCGATCGGCCTCGGTCATGCGCTCGATGCGCATCGACAGCTTGCCGGCCTCGACCGACACCGAGACCTCCTCGGTGTCGATGGCATCCGAGCCGAGGAAGGAGATGGTCTCCGTGACGAACTGGCGATCTGCCTGCGTGAGCCCGTCGAGAGCCCTCGCCATCTTTGCCGTCTCGACCGGAAGAATGAAGTTTCCCTTGGACGCTGCCACGACCCCTCCCTGAAGCGGCGCGGACAGTACCACAGCCGCAGCCCGTCAGGGGGTGGGGCTGTGCCAGTGCTGCCGGATGAGCTGCCGAAGGCGTGGCTCGGAGAGCCGAAAATCGCCTCGAGCCGCCTCGCCCGGGAACCACTTCCACAGGAACGCCCCGACCACCGCAGGCTCGCGGTCGATGGCGCGCAGGGCGGCCCGAAGGCATCGTTCCTGGAGCGCGTCGTTGGCGCCCCAGCCCCCGGGCGCCCATGGCTGGTCGGCCGCGCGATGGCTGGAGTCGTAGCCGAGCTCCGTGAACACCACGTGCTTGCCCGTAGACCGATGGATGGCCCGCACCCGCTCGAGCCAGCGGTCCCAGCCGGCATCGAGGGCTGCGTCGGTGACGGTGCTCCCGTCGTCGACCAGGGGGAAGTAGGCCTGCACCCCCACCGCATCCAGGGCATCCCAGAACGGCACCGCCTCGAACCGGTCCCAGTTCGATGCGTAGGTCAGGTGGCCCGGGTAGACCTCGCGCACGGCGGCCACCACCTCCCGCCACTCCTGTTCGTGCGCCACCGTGCCGTCGAGCTCGGTGCCGACGCTGAACGCGTCTGCCGCCCGCGACGCCTGAGCCAGCTGGCGCACCCAGGCCTTGTAGGAGGTGAAGAACCGCTCCCGATCAGCCGGGTCCGCAAAGCGGATGTCGCCGCGCCACGTGAACGGACTGCCCCAGTACGCCAGGTGAGGCTTGATGAGGATCTGCTGCCCTCGCAGGTGTGCCTCGCGGATGGGTCGCGCCAGCCACTCGGGGGGCGCAGCCGGGTCGATGGGCTCGAAGTCGACGGTGCCATCGCCACGGATTCGCGCGTAGGGGTGGATGGAGACCCAGTTCACCCCGAGATCGTCGAGGACGCCCAGGGTGCCCACCATGGCATCGCTCCCCCACTCCCAGCCCCAGGTCGGGCAGGAGACGGTCATGCCGCGTACCTCCGCAGCACTCGCCACCCCCAGCCACAGGGCCACGAGCCAGCTCACGCCTCCGCCTGTTCGCGCCTCGGGGTGCCGGCATCCCCCTCGTCGCTGTCGTCGTCGTCGCCATCCCCCACCGCGTCTTCCTCTGGGGTGGGCAGCAGCCCCTTCAGGCTGGGGTGCAGGTTCGGCACCCGGCGCAGGTCTTCGGCGTACAGCCGGATGATGGCCTCCGCCACCTCCACGGCCCGCAGGGTGTCTTGGGGGGTCGGCTGACCCGCACCCCCGCCCGCCAGAGCTAGCGCCCGGTAGCCCCACAGCATCGCCGCTCGTGCATCGGTGATGCGGTTGGTGTCGATGGACCGGATGTCGAGCCCCGCCCAGCGCAGCCGCTCCACCAGCGCAGGGCCGGTGGGCCGGTGATGCTGGGCGAGCAGCGGCCCCTCCGACACCACGGCACTGAGAGGCGCGATGCCCGGCTCGTCGAGGGACAGGACCATCACGGGGCCCGGCAGCCGCTTTCCACGCATCCCCAGGAAGGCACCCATCCCGTTCTGATAGGCGTAGCCACACCCCGTGAACACCACCCACACGTCGAGGCCCTCTGGCGGGTCGTCTTCGAAGCGCCGGATGATCTCGACCAGCGCCGCAGGGCCCGACGCGTCTTCGCGCACCCCGACGCTGCGTCGGTGGGCCAGGATCCCCAGGAGGACGGTCACGCCCAGCACCATGAGCGAGCCGAGGTACATCCCCTGGGTCGGCCGGCCCCACGGCTCGGCCAGGGCGCGCAGCAGCAGCAGCCCGGTGACCACGAAGGCCGCGTAGACGACCGCCTTCATCGGACGGCGCAGCCACCGTGGCTGATCCGGACGCCAGCGCGGCGTGTCGAGAGGTGCCGTGAGCACCAGGGTGCCGATGGGGGCCTCGAGCTCACGCCGCCAGACCAGGTTGTAGGAGGCCTGCTTGGGGAGGAAGCGCCGCAGCACGCTGGTGCGGCCCGTTCCCTCCGACAGCAGCGACAAGGTGACGAACGAGCACAGCATCGCCGCCAACAGCGGCTGCTGCAGCCCGAGCAGCCCGCTCACCAGCAGGGCCAGTGCGTGGGCGCCGAGCACGAAGGCGGGCGAGACGAACGCCACAAAGGGCTCGATGCGGGAGGCCGCGCCCTCGGGCAGACGCCCCCGCACGCGGTGGAGCATCTCCCTCTCGCCCTCCGACCCCGCGTAGCGGTGCCCCACTTGCCTGAGGTCTTCCAGGTCTTGCTGGATGCGCTCGACGGACGACGTGGCCCACCTCCCGCTGGAATCTATCAGCCCGCCGCATGTGGGTTGGTCGAAGACCACCAGACTGCTATGGTGCCGCTCTACCATCAGGCGAGGCCGCATGCGCTACAGGGGCAAAGAGTACACCGGCAAGGGTGTGCGCATCTCCATCATCGACTCGGGCATCGACCCCAGCGATCCGCGCCTCGAGGGCGTGGAGATCGAGGGATGGTCGATCCAGCTCGGAGCGACGGGCCACGCCCTGCTGTCCCCTGACTTCCACGACCAGAACGGGCACGGCACCGAGATCGCTGCGGCGGTCCACAAGCTCGCTCCCGACGCGACGCTGGTCGCGGTCAAGATCATGGGCGAGAAGCTGCGCACGTCGGCCGAGCTCATGGCTGCGGGCATCGAGACGAGCGCGCAGTCGGGCTGTGCCGTGGTCAACCTGTCTCTCGGCACCCCCAACATGGGCAAGGCCCTGCTGCTGCGCGAGTGCGTAGCCAACTCCGTCGACAACGGCTCGGTCGTGCTCGCGGCGGCCCACCCGAAGGGCGAGCGCGCCTACCCCGCCGACCTCCCTGAGACGGTCGGCGTGGCAGCCCACCCCGACTGCCCCATCGACAAGTTCTTCTACTTCAACCCCAAGCGCTTCCCGCGCAAAGAGTGGGGCGTGCTGTCCGACAAGTTCCTCACCCACGGCTACGGCATCTCCCGCGACGGGCAGACGGGCCGCTACCGTGGCTCGGGCATGGCGACGGCCTACCTGTCGGGGGTCTGCGCCTGCCTGGCGGAGGCCATGCCACACAAGACCGCGGAAGACCTGATCAAGACCCTCCGCCGCACGGCGCTGATCCCGATCCCCGAGATCGGGTACAGCTGAGGCCGTGCACCTCCTCCTGGCGGCCTGCGTCGCGCAGGCCACGGTCCCCGACACGATGGGGCTCGGCGCCCGCTGGGCAGCACGCGGAGGGGGAAGCGTCGCCTTGGTCGACGACGGCACCGCTGCGTTCGTCAACCCTGCCGGCCTGCGAGCCGCCGAGCGGGGCCACGCCGCGGTCGGCCTGATCACCGCGAGGCCGCGGGTCGCCGCCGTGCCCAGCGTGTGGTGGGACACCAACCGCGATGGCTCTGTCGACGAGCGAGATGCGCCGCTGTCGGTCGACCCCACCCCACCGCCGGTGTTCGGCCTCGACCTGCACATCGCCCGGCCCATCGGGCGCTATCTGGCCATCGGGGCCACCGCCTACCTCCCCACCGCCAGCCTCATCCGCTTCGCGACCTTCGAGCCTTCGCTGCCCTACTACCTGCGGTGGGGCAATCGGCTGCAGCGCACCAACCTGTCGGCAGGCATTGCGGTCGAGCCCCTCGAAGGGCTCCGTCTCGGGATCGCCGCCGACCTGCTCGCCAAGACCCGCGCCACCGCCCGCCTCACCATCGACGCGACGGCCCGCGGGGGTACCGGCACGCAGGCAGTGGGGGGTGAGGTGGTCTACGATGTGCACCTCATCGACATCACCGTCGTGCCCGCGGTGGCCCCTGTAGCCGGCCTGCAGCTGGATCTGGGGCTGCTTGCCGCCGCCCTCGAGGGAGGTGCCGTCGGGGTGCGCTACCACGGCGCCGTGGGGCTTCCCCTCGACGTGGTCCTCGACGGGCAGGCCAATGTGCGCCTCGACGACGTAGGCGACGAGCCCTACGTGACGGCGCTGGTAGCCGCCGCCGACTTCGCGCTGTTCGACCACGACGTGCCCCAGCGCCTCGACCTGGGAGCCAGCTGGGTCATCGCCGAGGCCGTGTCGCTGCATGCCGACGCTCGCTGGACCGACTGGCGAGGGCTCACCCTCAACGTCGCTCGGGTGGAGCAGGCCACCCTGCAGGCTCCTCTCGTCGACCTCGACGGCGCCATCCGCGACGGCAACGAGGTCGCCTACGAAGTCCGCGCGACGTGGGGGGTGCGCGGTGGGGCCGAGGTCGCACTGCCCGCCTGGGCCATCGGAGGGGCTCTCGACGAGGCCCAGCTACGTCTTCGCGGCGGCGCTTCGTACGACCCCACCCCGTTGGTGAGCCAGGGCGACAGCGCGATGCTCGACAGCGACCACAGCATGTGGGGCGGCGGGGTCGGCCTGCAGACCGGCCAGCCTCTCGACGAAGACGGCGCCATGGCTCTCGATCTCGCCGTGCAGGTGCACACCCTGGCTGCCGGCAGCCTCCCCCGCGCTGCGACGACCCCGACCGCCGGCTACCCGGTGGCCGCTACCGCCGTGCCCTTCGGCGGGCGATTCGCCGCCGTCAGCGTGCAGTGGAGCCTGATGTACTGATGGTCGTCGGTCGCCTCGCCCCCACACCTTCCGGTCGCCTCCACCTCGGCAACGCGCTGTCGTTCGCGGCGGCGTGGCTGTCTGCTCGACAGGGCGGAGGCGAGGTCCTGCTACGTATCGAAGATGTGGACCGCACCCGGGCTCGCGCCGAGCTGGAGGCCTCGATCCGCGACGACCTCGCCTGGCTGGGGCTGACCTGCGACGACGAGGTTCCCCGACAGTCCGAGCGCGACTACACCTCGTTCGTCGAGGCCCTCGACACCTACCGCTGCACGTGCACCCGACGACAGCTGGCCGAGCGCCCCTGCACCTGTGGGGCGGTCGCCCACCCGGTCGGCGCGCTGAGGTGGCGACGGCCGGGGGGCTCGGTGCGCTTCGTCGATCGCCGCTTCGGCCCCTGCCACGTAGACCCCTCACCCCACGGCGACCCGGTGCTCATCCGCCGCGACGGCATCGCCACCTACCTGCTCGCCGTGGTGGTCGACGACCTGCGCGACGGGGTCACCGAGGTGGTCCGCGGCGCCGACCTGCTCGAGTTCACCGCCATCCAGATCCAGCTGTGGCGAGCCCTCGGCGCGACGCCCCCCACGTGGCTGCACGCACCGCTGCTGGTCGGCAGCGATGGGCGGAAGCTGTCGAAGTCCCACGCCAGCACCGAAGTCGCCGCCTTGCGCCGAACCGGGGTGAAGCCAGGGCAGATCTGGCAGCTGCTCCTGCCGTTACTGGGGATCGAAGGGCATGACCAGCTGGCCGATGCGATCGGCGCCTTCCGCTGCACGGCGGGCACGCTCGGTCCCACGGAGATCGACGAGGCTCGGTTATGGTGACCGGAGGGGGTGGCTGCCGGTGCTGCGGTTGACGCTGAGATCAGGTCGAGACGGGCGCTTCCTGGCCCGGGTCATCGACCGCAACGGTGGCGCGTTCGTGCTCGACTACGGCGACCCCCAGACCATCGACGACGTGTCCCACCGGGTGCTGCGCGGTGGCTTCCAGGCGATGGTGCGCGGCCAGTGGCAGACAGCGACCCCGCAGCACCCAGAGATGGTGCTCCTCCTGGCTCACTACTACGCCCACAAGGGCATGCTGGTGTTCCTCGACGAGCCGAGCTTCTCCGGGCGCTCCGAGACCGTGGAGGAGCGCCTCCCCGTGCCGCGCTCCACCACCGACAGCACCGACGAGACCGAGCTGCTGTCCAACGAAGACGCCGAGGTCCGCAACCTGGCTGCGCAGCTCACCTCGCTGTCCCTCGAGCCCGTGCGGTTGCCCGAGCTCGAGGAGGAAGACGTGCCCACCGAGATCGTGCGCAAACCGCGCCGCTGACGAGCCCCTCACGAGGGAGTCCCCGCGCGTGTGATAGAAGCGTGCGTTGTCGAAGGACCCCTCGTTTCCAGGAGCACCCGTGCCCAACGCATTCATCTCCGGCACCGGCATGTACGTCCCCGAGCGCATCGTCACCAACGACGACCTGCGCGACGAGTACGGCATCGACACCAACCACGAGTGGATCGTCAAGCGCACGGGCATCGAGGCGCGTCGCTTCGCCCCCGAGGGCGTGGGCTCGGCCGACCTGGCCCTGCCCGCCTCCGAGCAGGCCATCGCCAACGCGGGGATCGACAAGACCGATCTCGACATGATCGTGTTCGCCACGCTGTCTCCCGAGCACTGCTTCCCCGGCAGCGGCGTCTACCTGCAGGAGAAGCTCGGCCTCGCGGAAGCCGGCAAGTTCGTGCCCGCCCTCGACATCCGCAACCAGTGCTCAGGCTTCCTGTATGGGCTGGCGACCGCCACCTCGATGGTGAAGTCCGGCGGCGCAAAGCACGTGCTGCTGGTGGGCGGTGAGACCCACAGCGCCGCCCTCGATCTGACCACCCGCGGGCGCACCGTGTCGTCGCTGTTCGGCGACGGGGCCGGAGCGGTCGTCGTGTCGGCCACCGAGGAAGACCGCGGTGTGCGCGGGTGGTATCTCGGCGCCGACGGCCGCTTCGCCGACGTGCTCTCCCAGCGGGTGTGGGACATCCGCAAGCGCCCGTTCATCCCCACCGACGACGACGGCGTCGGCCACGTGCAGCCCGAGATGATGTGGGCCCACATGGACGGCAAGCTCGTGTTCAAGAACGCGGTCGTGCGGATGATCGAGGTGCTCCGCGCGGCCCTGATCGACCAGGGGCTCGAGCTCGACGACATCGACCTGTTCTGCTTCCACCAGGCCAACCTGCGCATCAATCAGTACATCGCGAACATGGTCGGGATTCCCGAAGACAAGTGCGTCACGAACATCGAGCGCTTCGGCAACACCACCGCCGCCACCATTCCCCTCCTGCTGGCGGAGTCGGCGGCCAACGGGCGCCTGAAGCCCGGCATGAAGGTCGCTTGTGTCGCCTTCGGCTCCGGCTTCACCTGGGGCTCCGCCATCATCGACTGGTAGGCGCCGCGTCGTTGCCCGGTGGAGCAGCCCCCTATAAGCGCGTGGCACCCCAGGAGGCCTCGTGGACGCCGAACTGCACCGTAGCTGCGTGAACACCATCAAGGGCCTCGCCATGGACGCTGTCCAGAAGGCCAACTCCGGTCACCCGGGGATGCCGATGGGCATGGCCGACGTGGCCACTGTGCTGTTCACTCGGTTCCTTTCCTTCGATCCCAAGCAGCCGGGTTGGTTCGATCGCGATCGCTTCGTGCTGTCGGCCGGTCACGGCTCGATGCTGCTCTACAGTGTGCTGCACCTTTCGGGCTACGAGGTCTCCCTCGACGACCTGAAGGCCTTCCGCCAGTGGGGCAGCAACACGCCCGGTCACCCCGAGGTCGGCCACACCCCCGGCGTCGAGACGACCACCGGCCCGCTGGGTCAGGGCATCGGCAATGCCGTGGGCATGGCGATGGCCGAGCGCCTCGTGCGGGAGACCTTCGGTGGCGAGCTGTGCGACCACCACATCTACGCGATCTGTGGCGATGGCGATCTGATGGAAGGCGTCGCCTACGAGGCCGCCTCCCTCGCCGGGCACCTGAAGCTCGGGCGCCTCGTCGTGCTCTACGACGACAACAAGATCACCATCGACGGCAGCACCGACATCGCGTTCACCGAGGATGTCGGCGCGCGGATGGCCGCCCAGGGCTGGCATGTCCAGCGCATCGACGGGCACGACGCCGACGCTATCGCCGCGGCCATCGAGGCGGCGAAGGCCGAGTCCTCCCGCCCGTCGATCGTGTGCTGTCGCACCGTCATCGGCCAGGGCAGCCCCAGCTACGAGGGCACCAGCAAGACCCACGGCTCCCCCCTCGGTCCCGACGAGATCCGCGCCACCAAGGAGCGCCTGGGCATGAACCCCGACGCCCACTTCGTCGTGCCCGACGAGGTGGCTTCGGCCTTCCGCGGCGCCGCCGCCACCGAGGCCCGCACCGCCTGGGAGGCGCGCCACCGCGACCACGCCGAGCGAGAGCGCTTCGACGCATGGCTCGAGCAAGACGTCGAGACCCTCATCGCCCGTGCCGACTGGCCCGACTTCGACGGCCAGACGAAGCTGGCCACTCGCAAGGCGAGCCAGGCGTGCCTGACGGCCCTCGTCAAGGAAGCCCGCTGGCTGGTCGGCGGCTCGGCCGACCTCGCCGGCTCCAACGGCACCCAGATCGGCGGCGAGCACTTCACGCCCCAGCGCTTCGGCGGCGCGCAGACCATCGACTTCGGGGTCCGTGAGCACGCCATGGGCGCGATCTGCAACGGCATGGTGCTGCACGGTGGCGTCCGCCCGTTCTGTGCCACCTTCCTCGTGTTCCACGACTACCAGCGCCCCAGCGTGCGGCTGTCGGCGCTGATGAAGCAGCCGGTGCTCTACATCTACACCCACGACAGCGTGTTCCTCGGGGAAGACGGCCCCACCCACCAGCCCGTCGCCACGCTCACCGCCCTTCGCTGCCTCCCCAACGTGCGGGTCATCCGTCCTGCCGATGCCACCGAGACCGTAGAGGCGTGGAAGCTCGCGCTGCGCAACACCGATCGCCCCACCGCCCTGGTGCTCACCCGGCAAGGTCTCCCTGTGCTCAACCGCGACGACCTCGGCGACGCCTACGGGGTGCAGCGCGGTGGCTACGTGCTGTCCGATGCGGTCGACCCGGCCGTGGTGCTGATCGCCACTGGCTCCGAGGTGGCGCTGTGCCTGTCGGCGCAGGAGGTCCTGGCGGCGCGAGGGGTCGCCAGCCGGGTCGTGTCGATGCCCTGTGTCGAGGTCTGGCGCGAGCAGCTCGCGGAGTACCGCGACGGTGTCCTGCCTCCCGAGCTGCCCCGAGTGGCGGTCGAGGCGGGCACCACCCTGGGCTGGCACGAGATCGTCGGGCGCGACGGCGCCGTGGTCGGCATCGACACCTACGGCTACAGCGCGCCGGCCGGCGTCATCGCCGAGAAGCTCGGCTTCACGCCCGAGCACGTCGCCGAGGTCGCGCAGTCCCTGGTGTGATCGAGGTCAAGCTCCCCAGCACGGTCCCAGAGGCCGCGAAGCTGTGGGACCTCGCCCACGACCTGGGGGCGGCGGCCCTCGTGCGCTGGCCGAAGCTGGGTGGCGCGCGGGTGCGGGTGCACCACAACCGCCACAACCTCATCACCTGGTCGCAGCGGCAGTCCAAGCTGCGGCTGGGTGTGCACGCGGCCTTCCTCCCCCACCCGCACGACGTGCTGGCCGTCGTCGCCGACCGCGACCCTGCCGCTTGGCAGCGGCTGCTCGCCCTACCGCGCGAGGCCCGAGCCCCCACCCTCACCACGACGGGTCATGTGCACGACCTGGCCGAGCTCCTCGCTGCCGAGCGCGGCCGGCCCGACGTACAGAAGGTCGGGGAGGTAGCGGTGGGCTGGGGTCGCTGGCCGGCGCGTCCTCCTCGGCGCAGCCTCCGTCTGGGTAGCTGCCAGCAGGGGCCCCCACGGGTCATCCGCATCCACCCTTGCCTCGACCATCGGGAGGTCCCCGACTGGTTCGTGGGCTTCGTGCTGTTCCACGAGCTGCTGCACCTACGCTTTCCCCCCCTCACCGAGGGGCGCAGGCGCGTCGTCCATCCGCGCAGCTTCCGCATGGCCGAGCGACGCCACCCGCGATGGGCCGACGCCGAGGCCTGGGAAGCGGCCCACGTGACGGCCCTGCTGCAGCGGGTGCGCCGCCGCGTGGGCAAGGCCTGAGCCTCCTCAGTAGGCGCGCGCGAACAGCGCCCAGCGCTGCGCCGGCTTCCCGGTCAGCGGGCAGGTCAGCCCCTCCACCGAGGGCTGCTCCAGCGGGTAGCAGCGCAGCGTGGCGCGGGTGTCGGCCTTCAGCTGGTCTTCGTCGGCGTCGTCGCCACCCCAAGGCACCCGGTAGAAGCCCGGCTGCGCGTCGATCTGGTCTACGAAGGCCTCGCGGCTGTCGACGGAGTAGGTCATCGACTCGGTCCGCTCGCGAGCTGCGGCCAGCAGATCGGCCTGCATGCTGTCGAGGACCTCGCGCACGGCCTCCACCGCGCCCTCGAGGGGCACGCCGAACTTGTCGCCCCCCGTGCGGCGCTTGGCAAAGGCCTGGCCCTTCTTGAGGTCGCGCGGCCCCAGCTCGAGGCGCAGCGGCACCCCCTTGCGCTCCCACTCGAAGTACTTCGCGCCCGGGCGCAGGTTGTCGCGGTCGTCGACCTTGACCCGGAAGTGCGGCTTGAGCTGCATGAACAGCTCGTTGGCCGCGGCGATCACCTCGGGCAGGTCTTTGTTCTTACCTACAGGAATGATCACCACCTGCACCGGCGCCACCCGGGGCGGCAGCACCAGCCCGTCGTCGTCGCTGTGCGACATCACCAGCGCACCGATCAGCCGGGTCGACACGCCCCAGCTGGTGGCCCACACCAGCTCGCGCTCACCGTCTTGGTTCTGGAAGGTGACATCGAAGGCGCGGGCGAAGTTCTGCCCCAGGAAGTGGCTGGTGCCCGACTGCAGCGCCCAGCCGTTCTGCATCAGCGCCTCGATCGTGTAGGTCTCGTCGGCGCCGGCGAACCGCTCGCGGGCGGACTTGATGCCCCGCACCACCGGCACGGCGAGGATCTCCTCGCAGAAGCTGGCGTAGACATCGAGCATCCGCTCGGTCTCCTCCACCGCCTCATCGCGGGTGGCGTGGGCCGTGTGGCCTTCCTGCCACAGGAACTCGGAGGTGCGCAGGAAGGGCCGCGTCTTCATCTCCCAGCGCACCACGTTGGCCCACTGGTTGATCAGCACCGGCAGGTCGCGCCAGCTGTCGATCCATCGGCCATACATGTGCCAGATGATGGTCTCGGAGGTGGGCCGCACGACCAGCGGCTCCTCGAGGGCCGAGCTCGGATCGGGCTCCACGCCTCCCCCCTCGGCGCTGCGCAGCCGATGGTGGGTGACCACGGCGCACTCCTTGGCGAACCCCTCGACGTGGTCGGCTTCCTTGGACAGGAACGACATCGGGATGAACAGCGGGAAGTAGGCGTTGACGTGCCCGGTGGCCTTGAAGCGATCGTCGAGGTCGCGCTGGATGGCCTCCCAGATGGCGAAGCCGTGGGGCCGGAGCACCTTGCACCCACGCACGGGCGCGTCGTCGACGAGCCGCCCCTCGCGAATCACATCCAGGTACCATGCCGAGTAGTCGTCGCTGCGCTTGGTGATGCCCTGCTCGTGGTCGGCCATCGTTGCCCTCCTGGGGCGACCCCCTTAACGCCGCGATAGACGAGTCCCATGAGCGAAACGGTCGCCAAGTCCATCCAGGTGCAAGACCTGCCGCGGATCAACGAGATCTCGCTGACCCTGGCGGCCAACGGCTTCGGGCATCTGCTCAACCTGGTGGGCATCGCGGCGGTGCTTCCCGCCGGCACCGACCCCAACACCGGCCCCTTCGCCCGTCGCGCACGGCAGGTCCTCGTCGACCTCGGGCCTACCTTCGTGAAGCTGGGCCAGGTGCTGTCGGTGCGCCCCGACATCCTGCCCCAAGACGTGCTCACCGAGTTCGAGTCGCTGCAAGACAACGTGCCGCCCATGGGCGTCGAAGACGTGCAGTGGGTGGTGGAGCAGGAGCTGGGCTGCCCCATCGAAGACGTCTTCGAGTCGTTCGACCCAGAGCCCCTCGGGTCGGCGAGCATCGCCCAGGTCCACCGGGCCACCCTGGTCGGCGGGCACGAGGTAGCGGTCAAGCTGCAGCGTCGCGGCATCGCCAAGACGATCCAGAGCGATCTGCACATCCTCTACAGCCTCGCCGCGATCGTCGAGAACCGGCTGCAACTGCCGGGTCTGCACACGCCCCGCGCCATCGTTCGTGAGTTCGACGCGGCCATCAACCTCGAGCTCGACTTCCTGCAGGAGCTCAAGGCCGCCGAGCGGATGCACAACCACTTCAAGGCGATGCAGGCCGACGTCTACGTGCCGAAGGTGTTCCCGCAGTGGTCGACGCGGCGCATGCTCGTGATGGAGCTCGTGCGCGGGGTCCCCCTGTCACAGAAGACCCAGGAGCTCGCCGACGACGGGCCCGAGGCGCGCAAGCTCGCCCACGCCATCATGGAGGCCACCTACCGGCAGGTCTTCGAGTTCGGCCTGTTCCATGGCGACCCCCACCCCGGCAACCTGCTGGTCGACGACGACAACCGGCTGGTCTTCCTCGACTTCGGGGTCACCGGGATGCTCACCGGGGCCATGCAAGACACCATCATCAACGCGTTCACCTCGATGGTGTTCCGCGACGCTGAGACCCTCGCGCTGACGGTGTTCCGCGCGGGGGCGACCCGAGGGCGGGTCGAGCTGCGGGAGTTCATCGACGAGCTCGAGAAGAAGATGGCGCAGTACCACGGAGCCTCCCTCGACGACCTCGCCTCCCCCACCACCTTCATGGAGGTGGTGGAGATGTGCACCCGGTTCAAGATCGGGCTGCCTCCCGAGTTCGCCGTGCTCTCCCGAGCCATCACCCTCGTGGAGGGGGAGATCCGGGCGCTGCTTCCCTCGGTCGACATCGTGGAGGAGGTCAAGCCCTACGCGCAGCGGCTGATGGCGAGGCGGTTCAGCCCCGAGCGGGTCGCTCACGACGCCGCCCGGCTCATGGTGCAGGCGCAGGGGCACTTCAAAGACCTGCCCACCCACGTCAATCAGATGCTGATGGACCTCGAGTCCGGCAACGTGCAGATCGTGACGCGCAATCCCGACGCGGGCGCCCTGCGGGAGGAGATCCGCTCCGCGGTGCTCCGCTTGTCGATGGCCGCCTTGGCGAGCACGGTGACGATGGGATCGATGCTGTTTCTGGCGGCGTGGTCTCCCGCACCCTTCGGCATCCCGATCTTCGGCGTGTTCGGTGGCGCCTTCCTGCTGTTCGGCTTCGGCCTGTTCGGCGCCCTCGGGGTGCACGTGCTGTTCGCCCGCTTCATGAGCCTCAGCTACTGGCGCCGCCAGTTCCTCGGCGTGCTGCGCTTTCTGTCATGGCGTCGCGACGACAGCTGACGCCACGGCAATTCCCTGGCCAGAATCCCACATCGAAGAGCCTCAAGCCGCTGCGGCAATGAGTCGATGAGGGCGTCGGTCACATCGATGCCCGCGCAACGTGCGGCTCGTGTTAGTGTCGGCCCCGCGGTGTTCGTTGCCGCTGGCTCATCTCCGTGAGGGAACGTGTCGAATCGGAAGCTCGAGTTCTCCCGTGGCGACGTCATCGCCGAGAAGTACGAAGTCGTCGACATGCTCGACCAGTCTCCCCTGGGCATCACCTACCGGGTGAAGCACCTCAAGACTGGGAAGTACGTGCGGCTCACCCTCCTCCGCCCCACCATCGCGGGCAAGGAGCAGAAAGAGCAGATCCTCGCGGAGTTCAAGCGCGCGAAGGAGCTCACGCACCCGCACCTCGTCAAGCTCGGCGAGCTTGGTGAGCACGAGGGGGCGGCCTACTACACCTTCGAAGACTTCGAAGGCAGCACGCTGCGCGAGCTGTTGCAGGAGTACAAGATCGCGGGCAAGCAGTTCGCCCTCAAGGAGGCCTCTCAGATCACCATGCAGGTGCTCGAGGCCCTCGGGGAGCTGCATCGCAACGACATCGTCATGCGTGCCCTTCGCCCCGAGTACGTGCTGGTCAACGTCCGCTACACGGGCCCGCGAAAGCAGACGTTCCTCGCCCAGGTCAAGCTCGTGGGTGGCTTTTGGGACCTCGTTCCAGCCGCGATCCTCGCCGAAGACGAGTTCACACGGGGCGAGGCCCAATACCTCGCGCCCGAGCTCAAGAGCTTCGACCCCACGCCCACGGGCCGGTCCGATCTGTACTCTGCGGGCGTCATCTTCTACGAGATGCTCGTCGGCACGGCCCCGGTCGGCACCTTCCAGCTGCCACGCACCCGCCGGCCCGATCTGCCGCAGCACATCAACGATGTCGCCGAGCTCGCCCTCGCGCAGGCTGCCGAGGATCGCTACCAGTCGGCCACCGACTTCATCAACGACATCCAGCGCACCTTCCAAGACGCGGGGCTCACCGAGAAGCACGAAGCCAAGCCACTGATCTCACCCCTCGGGTGGGCGCTGGCTCTCGTCTTGGTGGTGTTCATCGCGATCATCCTGTTCAACGTGGGTGGCGACCAGACCAAGGAGCGCAAGGCCCTCGACTCGCAGCTGCGCGCCGAGGTGTTCGAGTCGCAGAACAACCCCACGCCGGCCGAGGTCCAGGCCATCCTCAAGGCCCACCAGCCGCTGCAGAACATGCAGTACATCCCGCCGGGCCCCTTCCTGGCGGGGCGGCTGCACAGCGAAGACGACGCGTCGTCCTCCGAGCCGCTGGCCGAGCGCCGCGTGACGAAGGGCTACCTGATCGACGCGCTGGAATACCCCAACATCAAGGGCGAAGAGCCCATCACCGCTACCACCTTCACGGAAGCAGCGAAGCTGTGCGAAGACCAGGGCAAGCGGCTGTGCAGCAGCGATGAGTGGGAGCGCGCCTGCAAGGGCCCCGAGTCGAAGATCTACAGCTACGGCGACCACTTCGATCCCGAGTTCTGCGGCAACGGCCTCGACGACCGCTACCGCTCCGGCAGCAAGCCCGAGTGCCGCAACGCCTGGGGCGTCTACGACATGTCGGGCAACTTCATCGAGTGGACGGCGACCCCCGCCAAGGAGGGCCGCTACATCACCAAGGGTGGCCTGCGCGGAAACGCCGAGAAGGGCACCCGCTGTGCCTACAGCACCGACCAGGCCGAGGCCTACAAGACCGGCTCCCTCGGCTTCCGCTGCTGCCGCGACCTCGATGCCCCTCCGCCCCCACAGCCCGCCGAGGAAGGCGGCGAGGAGTAGGCCCTGGCCTACCCTAGCGATCTCCTTCATCCGGGGCGAAGCTGGTCTGCACTGCGCGACCAGCTCGGCAGCATCCGCACGGTCTACCTGGCCGGCGACCGCGTCGAGCGCCGCGACGACCACGGGGAGCGACCCGAGACGGTGCTGCTCCTTCACGGCTTCTTCCAGACGCGCAACATCTGGGAGGTCATGGAGGATCGGCTGCGCCACGCCGGCTACGGCGTGCTCAGCTTCAACCTGGGCGGGCTGTTCTGGCGCTTCAACACCCACCCCATCGACCGCTCGGCGCGCCTGGTCGCCGACAAGCTCGCCATGCTGCGCCAGCGCCACGGGCTCGGCAAGGTGCACATCATCGGCCACAGCAAGGGTGGGCTGATCGCCCGCCGCTACGTGCAGTCGTACGGGGGGGATGCGTGGGTGAAGTCCATCATCACCCTGGGCACTCCCCACCATGGCACCCCTACCGCCGCGATCGGGGTCGCGCTGATGGGCTTCGGGCTGCTGCCCACCTCGGCACGAGAGCTCCTACCGCGCTCCCGCACCATCCGGGCCTTGGCGGAAGACGAGTCCCCCGTGCCCCTCACCAGCATCTACTCCCGGGAAGACCTCGTGTGCCCCCACTGGTGTAGCGTCCTGCGCCCCGAACAGGGGGCGAGCCCAATGGACAACGTGGAGGTACGTGGGGTCGGGCACAGCCAGCTCGTGTGGGACACGACGGTCTACCAGGCCGTCCTCGATGCGCTGGAGCGTGCTCGCGACCGCGAACAGGAGCGCACATGAGCAACGATGCCTACCGTGACGCGGGGGTCGACATCGACGCCGCCGACGCCCTGATCGACAAGATCAAGCCCATGGCCGCGTCCACGCACCGGCCGGGCGTGCTCGGCGGGCTGGGCGGCTTCGGCGGCCTGTTCGCGCTGCAGGGCTACACCGACCCGGTGCTGGTCAGCGGCACGGATGGCGTCGGCACTAAGCTGCTCGTGGCGCAGATGCTGGGGCGGCACGACACCATCGGCATCGACCTGGTCGCCATGTGTGTCAACGACATCGTCGTGAGCGGCGCCGAGCCCTTGTTCTTCCTCGACTACTTCGCCACGGGCAAGCTCGCGCCCCACGAAGCCGCCGAGGTGGTGTCTGGCATCGCCGAGGGCTGCCGTCAGGCAGGCTGCGCGTTGCTCGGCGGCGAGACGGCCGAGATGCCGGGCATGTATGCCCCCGGTCACTACGATCTCGCAGGCTTCGCGGTCGGTGCGGTCGAGCGCAGCGATCTCCTCGACGGCTCGGCGGTGGCCCCCGGCCATGTGCTGGTAGGGCTGCCCAGCCACGGCCTGCATAGCAACGGCTTCAGCCTGGTGCGCAAGGTGGTGCACGACGCACAGCTCGACCTCGACGCCGACCCATGCGGCCTGGGCCACTCGCTGGGCGACGAGCTGCTCCGCCCCACCCGCATCTACGTGCGCGAGGTGCTCGCCCTGCGGAAGCGCTTCGCCATCGGAGCCATGGCCCACATCACGGGGGGAGGGCTTCCCGGGAACGTGCCTCGTGTGCTCCCGAAGGGCTGCGGCGCCCGCATCGACCGTGGCAGCTGGCCGGTGCCCCCGGTGATGGCCCTGCTGGCATCGGCCGGTGGGCTGGCGGAGCGGGATGTCTACCGCACGTTCAACGCCGGGATCGGCATGGTGCTCGTGGTGCCGGCCGACGAGGCGGAGGCCGTCCTCGCCGCCACCGATGGCTTCCGCATCGGTGAGATCGTAGCCGGCGACGGCGTGGAGCTGACGTGAGCCGCGTGCCGGTGGCGGTGCTGGTCAGCGGCTCCGGCACCAACCTCGCCGCTCTCCTCGAGGCCACGTCGGCTGCCGACAGCCTCGCCGAGATCGTGGTGGTGGTGGCCGACCGGCACAAGGCCTACGGTCTGCAGCGCGCACGCGACGCCGGGGTGGCCACCGAGGTGGTGCTCAAGCGCGACCATCCCACCCCCGAGGCCTACGACCAGGCCCTCGCCGAGGTCTTGCAGCGCCATGGGGTGCAGTGGGTGTGCCTGGCGGGCTTCATGAAGCTGGTCGGGGCTGCGATGCTGGCGGCCTTCCCCCAGCGGATCCTGAACATCCACCCGTCGTTGCTGCCGGCCTTCCCCGGGTTGGGTGTGCAGCAGGCAGCCATCGAGCACGGGGTGCGAGCGGCAGGGGCGACGGTACACCTGGTCGATGGGGGGATGGACACCGGCCCCATCGTGGTGCAGGGCGTGGTCGAGGTCCACCCCGACGACAGCCCCGAGGAGCTATCGGCCCGGATCCTCACCAAGGTCGAGCACCGGATCTACCCGATGGCGCTGCGCTGGGCGGTGCAAGGGAAGCTGCGGCTGCAGGGTCGGGTGGTGCACGTCGACACCGACGAGCCCCTGCTGGTCGTGGGATGACCGGCGCCTGGCTCGCCCTGTGGCTCGTCAGCTGTGCGCCCACGATCGAGCGGCCCGACCTCCCTGCGCCCTTCGCCGAGCTCGCCCTGCCCACCGAGGGCACCACGCTGCGCACTGTCGACGGCGACAAGGTGGTCCTCCACACCCCCCGCACGACCGAGCAGGCAGCCCAGCACTGGGTCGACGGCCTGGTGGAAGCAGGCTGGGACGTGCATGAGCCTGCGCCGGGACCCGGCTTCGTTCGGCTGACCGCGACCCGACCTCCCCACGAGCTCAAGGTCTACGTGGTGCCGCGGAAGGGCCGCGTCGAGGTGCACCTCACGCTGCGCGACGTGCCTCGCTAGCCGACCGTGCGCTGCACGGTGTCGACGCCCTCGATCTTCTCGATGTTGCGCACCAGCCGCGTGAGCTCTTCGACATCGCGCACCGCCAGCTGCAGGCGAACCACCGAGGGCCCCCCTACCGCAGCGGCTGCCTCGGCACGGTTGATGTTCACGCCGTTCTGGTCGCACAGCTTGGTGATGTTCGCCAGCATGCCCGGCCGGTCGTCGCAGAAGATGCGGATCTCGCCGGAGTGCCGCAGCTCCGAGGAGCGATCCCACTCCACGGGGATCTGCCGGTCGGCATCCATGCTCTCGAGCTGACTGCAGCTCGCTCGGTGGACCGTGATCCCGCGCCCTCGGGTGATGAACCCCGCCACGGGCTCCCCCGGTAGCGGCGCGCAGCACTTCGCGAAGTGCACCAGCAGGCCGTCTTCCCCGGTGATGAGCACCGGCGACTGAGTGGTACGGCGGAAGCGGTTGAGGATCGAGGCCAGGGCGTTCTGCTGGGCCTCCTCCTGCCGGGACTGGTAGATGCCCTCCGGCAGGATGTCGCGCACGACGCTCGCCAGGCCCAGCTGCCCTCGGGCGACGTCGACCAGCAACGGATCGAGCTCCTTGAAGCCGCGCGCCTTGAGGGCCTCCTTGAGGCCGCCCTCCTTGCGGGCTCGCTCGAGGGTCCAGCCGAAGCGCTTGAGCTCGGCCTCCATCATGTCGCGACCCAGCTTCACGCCACGCTCGCGCTCCTGCGCCCGCAGGTAGCGACGGATCTTGCTGATCGCGCGCCCCGTGCGGGCGATGTCGAGCCAGTCGCGAGACGGGCGCTGCGTCTCCGAGGTGAGGATCTCGACGGTGTCGCCCGAGTGCAGCTCGTAGCGCAGCGGCACCATGCGGCCGTTGACCTTCGCGCCCGTGCAGCGAGAGCCCACGTCGGTGTGCACCGCATAGGCGAAGTCGAGCGCGGTGGCGCCGCTGGGGAACTGCTTGATGTCGCCGCCGGGGGTGAACACGAAGACCTCGTCGGCGAAGAAGGCGACCTTGAGGGACTCCATGAACTCGGTGGCGTCGTCGGTGTCTTGAGCGGCCTCGAACACCTCTCGGATGCGCCCGATGGACAGCACGTCGTCGGGGGACAGCGCGAGGTGGCCCTCCTTGTAGCGCCAGTGAGCCGCGATGCCGTCTTCGGCCACCCGATCCATCTCGTGGGTACGGATCTGGATCTCGATGCGGCGCTTCTCGGGGCCGATGACCGTGGTGTGCAGCGACTGGTAGCCATTGGCCTTGGGCTGCGCGACGTAGTCTTTGATGCGGTCGGGGACGGGCGGGAAGTGCGAGTGCACCAGCCCGAGCACGTGGTAGCAGGCGCTCAGGTCGTCGACGAGCACGCGGAAGGCGATGAGGTCGGACACCTCGTGCAGCTCCAGGCCCTGGCTCTGGATCTTGCGCCAGATGCTGCCCCGATGCTTGGCGCGGCCCTTCACGACGCCCTGGATGCCGTGGGTCGTCAGCTCGTGCTGCAGCTCCTCCACTACGCGACGGGTGTAGACCTCGCGGTCGGCCTGGGTGCGCTCCAGAAAGTCGTCGATCGCCTGGAAGCCCTCTGGGTCGAGGTAGCGCAGGCAGTAGTCTTCGAGCTGGGCGCGAAGCTTCGACAGGCCCAGCCGGTTGGCGATGGGGACGAAGATCTCCATCGTCTCCTGGGCGATCTGCCGCTGCTTCTCGGGCTTGTGGTGCTCGAGGGTCGACATGTTGTGCAGCCGGTCGGCGAGCTTGACCAGGATCACCCGCAGGTCTTTGCTCATCGCGAGCATCATCTTGCGGAAGTTCTCGGCGGCGAGCTCGGCGCGCGACCGGAACTTCAGCTTGCCGATCTTGGTGACCCCATCCACCAGCCCGGTGATGACCGGACCGATCTCGGCGGTCATCTCCTCGCGGGTGATGGGGTTGTCTTCCAGCGCGTCATGCAGCAGCGCCGTAGCGATGGTCTCTACATCCATCCGCATGTCGGCCAGGATGTTGGCCACCGCGATGGGGTGCGACAGGTAGGGCTCCCCCGACTTGCGCATCTGGCCGGAGTGAGCACGAGCCGCGAGAAGGTAGGCGGTCATCACCGGCTGCAGGTTGGCATCCGGCGAGTAGCCCTGGATCTTCTCCATGATGTTGGAGACGGTGGTCACAGACTTCTCCCAAGGGAAGTGTATCCACCCTTGATGCCACCAGAACCCCCCACGCGAAGGTGGGCGTCCGACGGGGATGCCGGGCCGGCCTACAGCGCGTCGAGCACTGCCCGCACGGCGCGTTCTCTCCGCGAGCGCCGACAAGACTCCGCCACCAACACGCCCTCGAAGGCTGCATGGGCGGCCTCGAGGTCGTCGTTGACGACGATGTAGTCAGCCTCCTCGGCCCCCCGCAGCTGCCCCTCGACCTGCGCCATCCGGCGGGCGATGGTCGCCTCGTCGTCGGTGTCGCGCCCCTCGAGCCGCTCGCGCAGCGAGTCGAGGGAGGGAGGCAAGACAAACAGGTGGACCGCGTCGGGGAGATGCTCGCGGACCTGGCGCGCGCCCTGCACGTCGATGTCGAGGAGCAGGCACAGCCCTTCCTTCAGGGCCGCCTCCGTCGGCTCGGACAGCGTGCCGTAGCGCCGGTTGTAGACCGTCGCGTGCTCCAAGAAGGCGTCGCGCTCGATCAGCTCCGAGAACCTGGGCTCGTCGAGGAAGTGGTAGTCGACCCCATCGACCTCACCGACCCGGGGCGCCCGGGTGGTGGCCGACACGGAGAACGCGAGCCAAGGCAAGCGGGCCTTCGCACGGCGAACCAGGGTGGACTTACCCACCCCCGAGGGACCCGAGACGACGAACAACACCCCGCGATCGGGGCGGGACAGCGCGAGAGGGCTCACTCGACGTTCGCCGCCTGCTCGCGCATACGCTCGAGCGTGCTCTTCATGTCGACGACCCGACTGGAGATCTCTGACTCCGCAGCCTTGGAGCCGATGGTGTTGACCTCACGGTTCATCTCCTGGAGCAGGAAGTCCATCCGTCGGCCGGTGGGCTCGTCGGAGGCCAGCGCCGCCTTGAACTGGCTGCAGTGCGAGCGCATGCGAGTGATCTCCTCTCCGATGTCGGCCTTGTCGACCAGCAGCGCCACCTCTTGCTCGATGCGGAACGGGTCGAAGCGATCCCCCACCATGCGGCGAATCCGGGCCTCGAGCTTCTGCTTGAGTCGATCGTTGATGCCCACCGAGGCGGCCTCGACCTCGCCCACCGCCTGCCCGATGTCGTCGAGGTAGCCAGCCAGCTCGGTGTGCAGGGCACGACCCTCGGCCGCGCGCATCACCGCGAGGTCGTCGATGGCGGCACGCATGGCGGTCTCGACGACCCCCCACTCCCCCATCACGTCGACCTCGGCCTCCACCGTGGTGAGCACGCCCTCTTGCTGCACGATGAAGGTGAACGGCACATCCTTGCCGACGTAGCCGACCATGTCCGCCGCTACGTCGTTGAGCACCTGCGCGTATTCGTTCGCCAGCTCGGTGTTGGCATGCACCCGCTTGCTGGACGCGCGCGCCTGCCGGCGCACGAACGCGTCGATGCGCCCACGCTGAAACGGCGCCTTGAGCAGCTTGTGCATCTGCGGTTCGAGCATCATGTACTCGCGGGGGCAGCGCAGCTGCAGATCGCGGAAGCGGTTGTTCACGGACTTCAGCTCGACCACCACCGTAACGTCGGCGTTGGAAGCCTCTCCTCGCCCGTAGCCGGTCATCGAGTTCAGCACGCGCACTCCCCTGGCCCGCCTAACGCAGCGGGAGCCTACCGCACGTCGACGGGGGGCACGCTGACCCGCAGCTCGCAGGCCTCGCCCTCGAGGGACGACAGGTTGCACTCGGCCATCTCGCAGTCGTGGTTCGAGAAATCGAGGGTGCAGGTCACCGAGCCGATGGTGAGCTCACCGCTGCCGTCGCCCTCGTCGTCGAGGTCGTACGACCACTGCTCAGCCTGGCCGACGGAGGGAACGTAGTCGTAGCGGACCGAAAGGTCGCCTTCGAGCTCCCGCTCCCAGTAGCCCTCGAGGGAAATGCCCCCGATCGACTCGTCGAACTCGCGGGTGACCGTGCCCTCCTCGTCGCGCTCCTCGAACCAGTCGAACGCGGCGCCGTCGTCGTCGAAGGACAGGTTCTCTTCGTAGGTGAAGTCGTTCTCGGAGCGACCCTCCGCTTCGACCACCAGCCCCCACAGGGCGAAACGATGCACGTAGTCGAAGCCTCCGTCGGCGAAGGTTCCCTCCCACACCTCCGTGGGATCGGGCTGGTTGGGGATGTCTTGGTCGACCCACACCTGCATGTCGCATCCGAGCCGCCGCTCACGCACCCGATACTCGAACTCCTCGTCGTCGGGGAGGCTGGCGACCACGTCGTACTCGACGTCGAGATCACCGTCGTTCCAGATGGTGCCGACCCCATCGATGCGCTTCTCGCTCACCTGGCTGTCTTCGACGAAGTACTCGTTCCAGAAGAAGCCACCCGAGTCGAGGTCGTAGAAGCCTGCGATCCGGTCGATCCTCGGGTCGAGGGGCGCGTAGTCGAACTCGCCGTCGCCCTTCCCCTGGTTGACGTGGGTGACCAGGCCGCCGGCCCACGCGTGGAGGGGCTCTGCGCAGGTGAGCTTCTTCTCCTTGAGCTTGAACACTGGCCCGACGTAGCAGCCGGGAAGCACCAAGATCGCCATCGCCCCAAGCCAGCCCGCACGCACCATGCCCACCTCACCTGTGCGGTCTACCCGATACGAGCGCGACCCTCAATGGGCAGCGCGTCGTCGCAGCCGTTCCTGCTCCTCGTCGTCGAGCCCCCAGGCCTCGCCCAGGGGCCTCCGCTCCCCCGGCTCGAGCCACGCCAGAGGCAGCGGCATGGCAGCCACGTCCTTGGGGTACAGGTCGAGACGACTGCCTCGCTCGATGCGGGTCAGCGCGTCGACGAGCGGCGAGGTGACCAACTCGAGCACGGCCTCGAGGGACAGCCTCGGATCGGTGGGCTTCACCACCGTGCAGGTGTGCCCCACGTACACGCCCTCCCGATCGATGGCCGCCTTGACCGGGGCCTTGCCGCGCAGCCGCTGCACCACCAGCTTGGGCTCCTCGAACAGGGCGGGCGTCTTGGCTCGATGCATCCGGTCGGGCTGGTAGTCGAGCCACCGTCGCCGGCCGGCGAAGAAGTCGCGCGCGTCGGCGTAGGGCACCCGCCCGTCCCCCGGCTCGTCTTCCAGCAGCCCTTCCTTGCCCCCGTGAGGGCCATGAGCCACGAGGCCGGTGTCGATGTAGCACAGGGTGCCCAGCTCGACCGAGCGCCCCCGCAACGCGCGGAGCAGGGCCACGTCGCCCGGAAGCAGCGCGGGATCGAGAGGCACGTTCGCCAGCGAGAGCACCTCGTCGGCGGGCACCCCATGGGGCGGGAGGGGCGCAGGCCCCGCACCGATGGTCATCACCAGCAGCATCACGTCGACCGACGCGCCAGGAAACGGCATCGGCCCCACCAGCTCGGACACCGCGTGGCGCTGCAGCCACCTGCGCCGCAGCACCGCACCGTAGGGCTGCACCATGGCGGCCGCCGGAAGCACCAGCCCCAGGGCGCCCCCCTCCCGCACCCGCTCGGCCGCGACCGCGGCGAAGGGAACGACCAGGTCGAAGCGGCCTCGGAGCCATGGAAAGCGACGCCGCAGCTCGACCCGCAGGTCTTTGTCTTGACGCTCTGGGGGCACGAACGGGGGGTTGCCACACACCACATCCACCGGAGGACCATGCTTGAGCGCATCCTCCTGGAGCAGACGCGCCTTGGGCACGGCGACCTGGGCCACCGCGAGGGCGGTCGCGTCGATGTCGGTGCCGAACACCTCGGGGATGCCCGCTTCCGTCATGGCGAGCAGGAAGCTTCCTGGCCCACACGCCAGATCGAGCCCCGTGCGGAGCGGCCCATCGACGGAGCGCAGGGCGGTCTTCACCACGCGGCGCGCCATGTCGATGGGCGTGTCGTAGGCGCCTCTCGAGCGCCGCCCGTTGTTGCGCAGGTGCGGGTAGGGCTGCCCCTCCGCGATGCGAGCCACGGCCGCACGGCTGTCGAGGGGGACCTTCCTCAGCGCGGCCGACAGGCCGAAGTCAGCGTCGGCGACCCGAAGCTCACAACGGGCAAGCAGGCCCGCGAAGCGCACCACGTCCCACGGGCGACGCCGCACGGCCTGAGCCGCGGCCACGGCGGCCGCGTGGTGTTCCTCGTCGGCTGCGACCCGCTTCAAGTAGGCGCCTAGAGCGACCTGCACTTCCCCCTCCGGGCGGCATCATTCCATACCCGACCAGATTGCGCCCAGACGTCGCACTTGCTGTGCAACCGTCCACCCCTCTCGCACGCGCTCGCGCCCGGCCCGACCTCGGCGCTCCCGGGCGCTCGGGTCGTCGAGGGCATGCCGCAGCGCTGCCTGCAGCTCGTCGGGCGCATCCGGCGCCACCAGCCACCCCACCTCGTCGTCGACGAGCTCCGGGATGCCCGCCACCGCAGGGGCCACCACCGGCAGCCCGGACGCCATCGCCTCCATCAGCGCCACCGGTACGCCGTCGCGGTCTCCGTCGGGCGCGATGCGGCACGCCATCGCGAACACCTCGGCACGGGCGTACAGCGCGTCGGCGCGGCGTGCCGGGCCCAGTTCGACATGAGGAGCACGGAGCCGCGGGCTGCTGGCCGTCAACCGCAGCCTCGCCCCCTCGATGTGACCGACCGCCTCCACCAGCTGGTCGAGGCCCTTCTTGGGGACGTCGCGGGCGACGCACAGCACCCTCCGCCCGTCCCCAGACGGGTCGCACATCGGGTAGCGCTCGGGCTCGATGCCACAGCGCACCACCGCGGCCCGCACCCCGTAGCGCTCGCGCAGCACGCGCCGGTGGTGCTCACACACCGTGATGACCTGCACGCGCCCCAGCAGCTCGGCCAGCGACGGGCGTGGCACGAACAGGTCGGCGGCGTGCACGGTGACCGACACGTCCACCTCGAGCCGTGCGGCCACGGCCACCTCGAGCGCCTCCCCAGCGAAGTGTACGTGGACCCTGTCAAAGCCGCGTTCCGCCACCACCCGCCGGAGCCAGCTGGCGCGGGTCAGCGCATCCTTGGGCCGCTGCCAGCGAGCCAGTCGGCGGGCGCTGGCCAGGTGCGGCAGCTGCAGCCAGCGCCTCGGCCCCGCCGGAGCCCACCACGTCGGCACTGCGGGGGTCTCCCCCCCCGCCTCCCGCCGCCCGAGGGACAACACCTCGACCTCGATCCCTGCCGCCAGCAGGCCCCGAATCTCCCGCGCCACGAAGGTCTCCGAGCGCGTCGGCCAGTAGCGAAGCAGGTAGCCCACCCTCATGGCGCCACCGCCCGGAGGAAGGCATCCACCTCGGCCGCTCGGTCGGCCCAGGTCCGCACCAGTGGGCGCTGCGCGAAGCGGTCTCGGAGCGCCGGATCCTCGCAGGCCTCGATGGCTTGGTGCAGGCTCGGCACGTCGCCCGGTGTGAAGCGCGGCACCCACCCAGGAGCCAGCCGCCGCATCGCCGCTGTGTCGGCGACCACGACGGGGCGCCCCGACGCAGCGTAGTCGAACCACTTCAGCGGGCAGGTCTCCTCGTCGCCGAAGGCCCCGTGGGCCAGACAGAGCACCAGCACCCGGAAGCGGGCCAGTCGTGCGGGGACGTCGCGATAGGGCAGCGCCTCTTCCACCTGCCAGCGACGCGACCGACGCCGCGCCTCGGCCGCCTCCGGGGTGACCACCACCACCGGCTCGTCGAGAACGGCCGCCAGCCGCTCCAAGACGCCCACGCCCTTGTCGGCGCGCAGGCTGCCGACGTAGCCGATCCCCTCGCCCACTCCCCGGAGCGCCGGCCCCGCGCCGCGACAGGCATTGCTCACCACCCGCGTCGGCGGCAGCACGGCGTGCCGCCTGCGAAGCCGACGGAGGGTCCCCTCGCTGTTCACCACCAGGCCCCGTGCGGCGCGCAGACCGGCGGCCTCCAGCGGCGCCCGCCCGCGCAGGCCGTGGGCCTCGACGACCAGATCCCCGCCGAGGCGCAGCGCTCGAGCGGCGTAGCGCGGCTCCCGCGACAGCCACAGCGCCCGCCCGCCCTCACGAGCAGCGAAGGCGGCCATGGCCGCGGCGAAGCGCAGCGAGCCTGCGGTGGCGCCCCTGGGAAGCACCCCCAGACGCAACCCCACACGAGGCGGCAGCCCGTAGTGCTCCAAGATCGCTGCCACGCCGGTGCGCTCCGTGGGTCGTACCCACAGCTCTACTGGGCGGTGCGCAGCCAGAGCGTGGGCCGCGCTCACCACCTGTACCGACTGCGCACGGGCCGAGGGAGCCCAGGGACGGTACAGCACGAAGACGGAACGCTGGCTACGAATGGGCCGCCCCCGTGTCGCCTCGGCGGCGCACCACCCGCGGAGCTCCCATGTGGCCCACCATCGCCCTGTTCGCCTGCATCAAGGCGACGCCACCACCGACTGACGCCTCCCCCGACGCAACGGAGCCCGTGCACACCATGGCATCCCCCCCTACACGGCGTGAAGACGTGGTCGACGACTACCACGGAACCGCTGTCGCCGACCCCTATCGCTGGCTGGAAGACCCTGACGACGCCGAGGTCGTTTCCTGGGTGGCCACGCAGACGGCCCACACCGAAGCGTGGCTGGGCCAGGTCGAGCAACGGCAGGCCATTCGCGACCGCCTGTCGGCGCTGTGGAGCTACCCCCGCCGCTCGGTGCCCACCGAGGCGGGAGGATGGTGGTGGTTCACCCACAACGACGGGCTGCAGGCTCAGCCGGTGCTGTTTCGGTCCCGAGAGCTGGGCGGAGAGGCCGAGGTCGTCCTCGACGCCAACACGCTGTCCGACGACGGCACCGTCGCGGTGATGGACTGGGCCCCCTCCCCCGACGGCACCAAGGTCGCCTACACCGTCTCCGACGGGGGCTCCGACTGGCGCATCATCCGGGTCCGCGACCTGTCGACGGGCCAGGATCTGCAAGATGAGCTCGACCACGTCAAGTTCTCCGACCTGCAGTGGATGCCTGGCGGCAACGCCCTGATCTACAGCCGCTACGACACCAAGGAGGGGCCCGAGGCCAACCAGCACCAGAAGGTGTTCGTGCACCGACTGGGCACCGCACAGGCCGACGACCCGATGATCATCTCCCGCGACGATCAGCCCGAGTGGGGCTTCTCGGCCCGTCCCACGTGGGATGGCGACTACCTGGTCATCGACGTGTGGCAGGGCTCCGCCGAGCACAACCGGGTCTACTACAAGCAGATGCGCCATCGGGGCCGTCCCCCCCGTGAGCTGGAGGCCCGCCGCAAGGCGCCGCGGGTGGTCGATGCCGAGGTCCACCAGCTCCTCGACGACCTCGACGCCCGCTACCACTACGTGACCAACGAGGGCAGGCAGTTCACCTTCTTCACCACCCGCGATGCCCCCCGCGGCAAGGTCGTCACCATCGACCTCGATCAGCCCGAGCCCGACAAGTGGGTCACGGTGGTGGCTGAGACGAACGACACGCTGCTGGCCGCCCATCGCGTCGGCGACCAGCTGTTCCTCGAGTACCTCCGCGACGCTCAGAGCCTCGTGCGCAAGGTCCCCCTGTCGGGCGGCGCTCCCATGGTCCTCCCCCTACCGGGGGTGGGCACGGTGCAGGGCTTCGAGGGCGACCCTTCGAGCAACGAGACGGTCTTCGCCTTCGCCTCGTACACCCAGCCCGACGCGCTGTACCGGCTGCCTCTGACGGCCGTGGAGCCCGAGCTGGCCTGGTCTCCCGATCTTCCGTTCGACCCTGCCGACTACCACACCGAGCAGATCTTCGTGCAGAGCAAGGACGGCACCAAGGTGCCGGTGTTCCTCTCCTACAAGGGCGAGCTGGAGCGCACCGGCGACCGGCCGACCCTGCTGTATGGCTACGGGGGCTTCAACATCCCGCTGACCCCCCGCTACTCGTCGTCGAACCTGCTGTGGATGGAGCTTGGCGGCGTGTTGGCCGTCGCCAACCTCCGCGGAGGCGGCGAGTATGGGCAAGCGTGGCACGATGCCGGTCGGCTGAAGAACAAGCAGAACGTGTTCGACGACTTCATCGCCGTGGGCGAACACCTGATCGCCGACAAGATCACCTCCACCCCCCGCCTGGCCACCTACGGCCGGAGCAACGGCGGGCTGCTCGTGGGCGCCACGCTCGTGCAGCGCCCCGACCTGTGGGGGGCGGCGATGCCGGCGGTGGGTGTCCTCGACATGCTCAAGTTCCACGAGTGGACGATCGGCTGGGCCTGGGTGAGCGACTACGGCAGCAGCGAAGACCCGGAGATGTTCCCGCTGCTGCACGGCTACAGCCCACTGCACAACGCGGTTCCCGCCAGCTACCCCCCCACGATGGTGATGACGGCGGACCACGACGACCGGGTAGTCCCGGCCCACAGCTTCAAGTTCGGGGCCGCCCTGCAGCATGCCCAGCAGGGCGATGCGCCCATCCTGTTGCGGATCGAGACACGGGCGGGCCACGGCGCGGGCAAGTCGACCGACATGCTCATCGACGAAGCCGCCGACCAGTGGGCCTTCCTGGTGAAGGCCCTCGACATGCACCCGCAGCTACCCTGACGACCTCGCGCGAAGCAGGGCCTCAACGGTTCGCTCGGCGCCATGCTCGCGGCGAACCCAGCCCCATGCCTCGGCCCCCCGCTCGGGGGTGAGCCAGGCCATCACCTGTGCGGCGCTGGCGGCCGGGTCGTCGGGGTCGTCGAGGAGCAGCCCGGGCCCCACCGCCTCGGGAATGCCGCCCACCCGAACCCCCACCACGGGGACTCCGCGGGCGGCCGCCTCGATCAGCACCATGCCCAGCCCCTCCTCGCCGCCATCGGACCGCCGCTCGGCGGGGAGGGCCAGCAGGGCCAGGGGCTCGAGGGCGGCCGCCAGGGTGTCGGCGGCGACCCACCCCGGGAACGACACGCGGGCCCCCAGCGTGTCGGCGAGGTGTTGCCACGCGCCGCGGCGAGGGCCGTCACCGAGCATCACGGCCGCAACCCGCGCCTCGGCCACCATGCGAACGAATCGCTCCCCCCCTTTTCCTGGGACCATGCGCCCGGCCCATCCCCACCGACGCACCGCCGGCATCGCCCGCGGCTGCCCCGCCGCCGCGATCGGCGCGGGAAGCACGGCCACAGCACCGGCGCCCTCCCGCCGTGCCGCTGTAGCGAGGTAGCGGCTCACGGCGGTCACCCTCGCACGGCCCAGCACCCGCCGTCGTCGGGCTGGCCACAGTGCCGGGCTCACCACATCCGATCCGTGGCAGACCACCAGGCCTCGGTGCCGCAGCGGCGCGACGTGCCAGGTCGTGGCCAAGCAGACGTCGGGCCTCGGCCCCGCCAGGTGCGCCAGGGTGTGGCCCACGAATCCCCACCGGGCGAAGCTCGGCTGCCGCAAGCCGCGCGTACCCGGCGGAAGCCCGCCGCGATGCCGGGCAAAGACCACGACCTCGTCGCCACGACCGCGAAGGTGTGCCACCACCCGCGCGGTCCACGTCGCCACCCCTCCGGGGGCCGGCCACGCATCGTCGGTGTGGATCAACCAGCGCATGCGCGCATCGCCGCGACGACCTCGTCGACATCGTGCTCTCGGCAGGCCTCGTCGCCCATCCGGCAGACACGGACCCGGTGCAGCGCGCAGGGGCGACAGGGCAGCGCCCGCTGGACCACCTGACCTCGGTATGGAAAGAAGCCATCGGCGGGGTGGGTGGGCCCGAACAGGCCGACCGGCACGACCCCGCAGGCGGCCGCCAGGTGCAGCAGGCCGGTGTCGCCCGACACGCACACCTTGCCTCGCGCCAGCACTCGCAGGGTCTCCTCGAAGCCCTCCTCCGCGAGGCCCTCGGCGCGGGGGATGGCGTCGACGACCTTCGCCACCAACGCCTCCTCGGCCGCGGAGCCCAGCACGACCACCCGACCCGACCACGCCTCGCCGCAGGCCACCAGGGCCTCGAGCGGCGCAGCCTTGAGCCGCCACGCCGCGCCGGGGATCAACACCAGCGTGTCGCGCACCTCGCGGGGCACATCGATCCATGGCGCTGCCCACGGCACCACCCCCGCGGCCTCGCCGTACAGCGTCGGCACGTCGGGGCGCCCGGACCCCACCCCCCACCACAGCCACGCTCGACGGCGCACCGACCGCTTCCGGATGCGGGCCGCTCCCGGGGCCATGCGACGCGACGCCAGGGAGCCCTGCAGGTCGACCACCCGGCCTGTCAGGCGCCCCGGGTCGTCCCATGGTCGCACCTCGTCGACCCCGCGAAGGCGACGCGCGACGGGCAGGAAGCGGGCGTCGGTGACCACGGTGACCGGTCGCTGCACCGCACCGGTGATGGAGCCCAGCAGCACCACATCGCCCAGGGATGACTTGCGCAGCAGGGTCGTGCCGTCAGCCAAGGGCGACCTCCGTCGCACGCCACACCGTCGAGACGGGCAGGTCGAGGCACGCGAGGGTGCCGTTGTGGCAGCGTCGGCCGTAGCAGGGCCTGCACGGTGCCTCGCCCTCGACCGCAAGGGCGCCTGCCGGGCCGCTCCCGGCGGGGTCGGTCGAACCGTGAATCACCAGGGTGGGCACGCCCAACGCCCGCGCGAAGTGGGCAGGCCCGGTGTCGACGCTCACCATCAGGCGCGCGCGTCGCAGCGCCGCCGCCAGGGCCGGCAGCGGCAGCCCCACCTGGGTCGGAAAGCCGCCCGCCACCGCCGCCAGCCGCGCCGTCTCTCCTGGGCCTCCATAGAAGACCACCGGATGCGGACTGCGACGAGCGAGCTCAGCCCACCCCTTCCACTCGCGCACGGCCCCCCGCGCCGACAGCGGGTTGAGCGCGAGGTGACCCTGGGCGACCTCGGGGGGCGCCTCATCACCCGGCAGCGCCAGGGACGGCGCCTGGCCCACCTCCCCGGACCCCGCGAACCGTGCCAGGCGCGCATAGGTATCGGCGGTATGCCGAGCGGGTGGAACGGCATGGGTGAGCAGCCAGGCTCGGTGGTCGGTGGGTGTGCCGATCCGCACGGGAAGGTGCCGGGCCTCCCACGCAGCGCGCAGGGACGGCGCCAACAGGACCGCGACATCCCCGTCTTCGAGTCGACCACGAGGGCGCAGGCGCACGGGGAGGTCACCGTACAGGTGCAGTGCCCACGGCGGGGCGTGCACGATCACGTCGGCGACCCGAGCCAGAGCCGCAACCGCGGGGCGGGCCATGACGCCGTCGCCGAGGTGGTTCGGCGCCCGCACGACCACGACCCGACGGGTCACTTGCGGTTCTTCTTCCGGGCCTTGCGGGCCGCCTTCTGCTTCTTGCGCCGGGCGATCTTCTCCTCGGCGGACAGCTGCTTGCGCTCCCCTCCTCCATCGCCCATGCCGGGCATCCCCGGCATCCCGCCCATCCCCGGCATGCCGCCCATGCCCATCCCCTGGGCCATCTGCGCCATGTTCTGCATCGCAGCGGGGTTGCCCATCATGGAGCCCAGCCCCTTCATCATCTGCTGCGCCTGCTGGAAGCGCTCGTGGAGGGCCTCGACGTCGCCCAGATCGCGCCCGCACCCGCCGGCGATCCGCCGCATGCGACTGCCGTCGATGACACTGGGGAAGTTGCGCTCCTGCTTCGTCATGGAGCCGATGATCGCCAGCGTGCGATCGAGCTCGGCATCGTCGAATGCTTCTTCTGGGATCTGGTCCATCATCGAGGACAGACCAGGCATCCGGCTGAAGATCTGCTTGAGCGGGCCCATGCGACGGATGGTCTGCAGCTGCCGAACGAAGTCGTCGTAGCTGAACTCGCCCTTGAGGAGCTTCTCGGTGTCTTTCTCTGCCGTCTTCTTGTCGACGTGCTTCTCGAAGTCCTGCATAAGGCCGACGATGTCGCCGAACCCCAGGATCCGCTGGGCCAAGCCCTCGGGGCGGAACCCCTCCAGGCGATCGAGCTCTTCGCCCTGACCGAGGAACTTGATGGGCTTGCCGGTGACTTCCTTGATCGACAGCGCCGCGCCGCCACGGGCATCGCCGTCGAGCTTGGTGAGGATGAAGCCCGTGAAGTCGAGGACCTCGTCGAAGGTCTTGGCGGTGCGGACCGCGTCTTGGCCGATCATCGCGTCGACGACGAACAGCACGTTGTCGGGCTTGGTCACCGCCTTGATCTGCTTGACCTCGTCCATCAGCTTGTCGTCGATGGCGAGACGGCCCGCGGTGTCGATGATCACGACGTCGCGCCCGAGGTTGCGGGCCTGCACCATCGCCTTGCGGGCGATGGTCACCGGGTCGGCCCCTTCCTCGTGGAACACGGGGACCCCGATCCGGCGCCCCAGCACCCGCAGCTGCTCCACCGCGGCGGGCCGGTAGATGTCGGCGGCCACCAGCAGCGGCTTCTTCTTGTGCTCGGCGACGAGGAACTTCGCGAGCTTGCCGCTGGTGGTCGTCTTGCCCGCGCCCTGCAGGCCGACCATCATGATGACCGACGGCTTGCCGTCGAGGGACAAGTCGGCGTCGACGGGGCCCATGAGCTCTACGAGCTCGTCGTAGCAGGCCTTGATGAACCAGTCGGCCGGGCCGACCTTCACCGTCTGACCCGCGGGCCCCTTGATGGGCACGATCTCACCCAGCGACTTTTCCTTCACCCGGGCCAGGAAGGCCTTGGCCACGGGCAGCGACACGTCGGCCTGCAGCAAGGAGGTGCGGACCTCCCGCAAGGCGGGGGCGAGGTTGTCTTCGGTGAGCTCGGTCTTGCCACCCAGCTTCAGGCGTGCGCTCTTGAAGCCCTTGGAAAGCACGTCGAACATCCGGTCTCCTCCTCCGCGAACACGGCCGTCACCTGTAACGCGCGCGTCGGCTATACAGTCGCCGTGGAGGGCCTCGTGCGAACACGGATCATGGGACTGACCCTGCTGGCCGCAGCGTGCTCTGGAGGCGACGACGGCGGCGTTCCGCCCGCCCCCGCTTGCGACGACCTGCAGACCGAGGCCCTCGGCCAGGTCTCCGTCGAGAGCTGGCCCGCGGGCACGGGGGCGAGCCTCGACATCGTCGAGAACATCGACGCGCGCTACGGGGCCAGCGACAGCTGCCAGCCCGGCGTGGCGACCTACGTGAAGCTGCTGGTCAACAACGGCACGCCCATGAATCGCGAGGCGGTCCAGCTGGTCACCAGCGACTACAGCGAGTCGCCGTGCGGCTGCACCAACGACCCGTCCTTCGGCCCCGACACCGACTACACCATGGTCGGCATCCACCAAGGCGCCACCTTCTTCCTGGAAGACCCGTGGTTCCTCGACGTCACGACGGGCGCTGGGGCCAACGTGACGGCTGAGATCCCGCTGGTCATCTTCGGCGAGAGCAGCCTCGTGGCCCGGTCGTGCACGACCTACAACATCGACCCGTTCCAGTCGGCCAACTACGACAGCCTCGACCTGGTGTTCCGCATCGAGGGGTCCGGCCAGTTCAGCGCGACCTACTCGCTGCTCACCGTCGATGGCGAGGCCGGCGAGTCGTGTGAGCTCACCGGGTGGGTGCGCGACGCCGTCGAGTAGGCGTCGTCAGCGTCGGCCGGTGCTTCCGAAGCCACCGTCGCCGCGGTCGCTGCCAGGCAGCACCTCACAGGGCTGCCACGCCACCCGAACGACGGGCGCGACCACCAGCTGGGCGATGCGGTCGCCTCGGCGGATCACCAGCGGCTCATCGCCGAGGTTCACCAGCGCCACCTTGACCTCGCCGCGGTAGTCGGCATCGATGGTGCCCGGGGCGTTGAGCACGGTGACCCCGTGCTTCACCGCCAAGCCGGAGCGGGGGCGCACCTGCGCCTCCCAGCCATGGGGCAGTGCGATGCTGAGGCCCGTCGGCACGAGCGTTCGGTGGCCCGGCTTGAGGGTGAGCTCGCTTCGCACAGCCGCCCGCAGGTCGGCCCCCGCACTCCCCTGCGTGGCATACGCCGGCAGGGGCAACCCTTCCCCGTGGGGAAGGTAGGCGAGGGCGACCGGCAGCTGCATCAGGCGCCGACCGAGTCGAGCGCTTCCTTGCGCGACAGGCGGATCTTGCCCGAGCGATCGACATCGATCACCCGCACGAGCACCTCGTCACCCTCGTGGAGCACGTCGGTGACCTTGTCGACCCGCTCGTGGGCCAGGTGGCTGATGTGCACGAGGCCGTCGGTGCCGGGGAAGATCTCGACGAACGCGCCGAAGTCGACCACGCGCTTGACGACGCCGACGTACAGCGCACCGACCTCGGCTTCCTGGGTGATCTCGCGGATCATCTGGATGGCCTTGTCGGTGTTCTCGCTGTTGTTCGACGCCACGTCGACGCGGCCGCTGTCGTCGACCTTGATGCGAACGTCGCAGGTCTCCTGGATGCCGCGGATGACCTTGCCGCCGGGGCCGATGAGGTCGCGGATCTTGTCTTGCTTGATGTGAAGCGTGGTGATCCGGGGAGCCCAGGGGCTCATCTCGTCGCGGGGCTCGCTGATGACCTTGGCCATCTCGCCGAGGATGTGCAGCCGGCCCTGACGAGCCTGCTCCATGGCCTTCGACATGATCTCGCGGCTGATGCCGGCGATCTTCACGTCCATCTGGAAGGCGGTGATGCCCTTCTCGGTGCCGGTGACCTTGAAGTCCATGTCGCCGAGGTGGTCTTCGTCGCCGAGGATGTCGGACAGGACGGCGTAGTCTTTGCCTTCCTTGATGAGCCCCATGGCGATGCCCGCCACCGGTGCCGACACCGGCACGCCGGCATCCATCAGCGCCAGCGAGGAGCCGCACACCGTCGCCATCGACGACGATCCGTTGGACTCGAGGATCTCGGACGTGGAGCGGAGCACGTAGGGGAAGTCTTCCTGCGAGGGAAGCACGGGGATCAGCGCACGACGCGCCAGGGCGCCGTGGCCCACTTCGCGGCGCTTCGGGCCACGGAGGGGGCGTGCCTCACCGGTGCAGAACGGCGGGAAGTTGTAGGTGAGCATCCAGCGACGCTCGCTCTTGCCGTCGGGGCCCTCGATGCGCTGGGCGTCGTAGTCGGTGCCGAGGGCGATGGTCACGAAGCCCTGAGTCTCACCACGGGTGAAGATGGCGGAGCCGTGGGCGCGAGGCGACACGCCGCACTCCACCCAGATGTCACGGATCTCGTCGGTGGCCCGACCGTCGATGCGCTTGCCGGTCGCGATGACCGCGGTGCGCATCACGTCTTTGTGCAGCCGGCTCCAGGCCGCCTTGGCGTCGGAGGTCTTCGCGGCGATGACGTCCGGGTCGGTCTCCTTGGCGAGCATCTTCTCGATGAGCTCGTTGCGCGCTTCCTTGAGGGCCGCGCTGCGGGCGTGCTTCTCGGCGACGGCGAGTGCCTTCTCGAGGCGCTTCTTGCCGTAGCGCTTGATGTAGCCCTCGACCTTGGCGTCGAGCTCTGCGGGCTCGGGCACCGGCAGCTTCTTCTTGCCCACTTCCTTGCGGAGAGCGTCGAGGGTCTTGCAGATCTTCGCGATGGCCTTCTGGGCCAGGGCGAAGCAGTCGAGCATGGTGGCCTCGTCGGCCTCGTTGGCGCCACCCTCGACCATCGACAGGGCCGTGGCCGTGCCGGCGATCACCAGGTCGACATCGGCGCGCTGGCGCTCGTCGTAGCTGGGGTTGAGGATGAGCTCGCCGTCGACGCGACACACGCGAACGCCAGCGATGGCCTCGCTCATGGGCGCTTCGGAGATGTGGAAGGCCGCGGAGGCGCCACACAGGGCGAGCACGTCGGTCTCGTAGTCACGGTCGTACGACATCGTCGTCGCGATGATCTGAAGCTCCATCCGGAACGTCTTGGGGAACATCGGACGGATGGGGCGGTCGATGAGGCGACAGATGAGCGTCTCGCGCTCGCTGCGGCCCGTCTCGCGCTTCAGGAAGCCGCCGGGAATGGAGCCACTGGCGCCACTGCGGTCTTCGTAGTTCACGGTCAGCGGCAGGAAGTCGAAGGTCTTCCAGCCTTCGGCACACACGGCGGTCACGAGCACGCGGGAGTCTCCGCTGCTGACGACGATGGCGCCGGACGCCTGCTTGGCGTACTTGCCGGTTTCGAAAGTGATGGTCTTTCCGCCGATCTCGACGGACTTGGTGACGACGTTCACACGCCCTCCATGCTTCCGGTTGTGGAAGCGGATGTGCAGGACGGCTGGCCGGTCGTCATCGCATCACAAGCCTGCGAGGACCCGGCGCCTGTCGGCGCCGGAGCCTCGGAGACCTGCGTGTGACGGCAGCTTCCCCTCCCCGCGGTGGTGGGAGCCTCATGCCCCCGCTCGAATCGTAAAGAACACGTGCTTCCGGCTTCGGAAACACAAAGGGCCGACCCGACGGGTCGACCCTGAAGACGGGCTCAGCGACGAAGCCCCAAGCTCTTGATGAGCTTCTGGTAGCGGTCGTGATTGTCGTTGCGAACGTACTTGAGCAGCTTGCGCCGCTGGCCGACCAGCTTCAGCAGCCCACGACGAGACGCGTGGTCTTTCTTGTGGGTCTTGAAGTGCTCGGTCAAGTACTTGATACGCGCGGTGAGCAGCGCCACCTGAACCTCTGCGGACCCGGTGTCGTGGTCGCCCTGTGCGTACTTCTCGATAATCTCGGCCTTGTCGCCGGCAGTCAGTGCCATGGGAACTCCTTGCGCTCTCGCGCGGTCGCGACACCGCCAGAGACTCCGGGACATGGCGCGCCCGGGCACCAGCAGTGCGTCGTGGGCCACATGCCCCGTCTGGCAGGCGCCGTCAAGCGCGTTGCCTTCACAGCACGCGGAGGGCCTTTCCCCCGCGGCTGGAGTGCTCGGCGATGGCGACCAGATCGTCGCCTGTCACCACGGCGTAGCGCCCGCCCGAGGCCACGCCCCGAGGCGGCGGCGGCAGCATTCCGCCGTTGCGCACTCGCTTGGCCTCCTCCACGCCGACATCGGCCAGCGGCAGGTGCGACAGGCACCGGATCGGCGAGAGCACGTGAGGCGCCAGGGCGGCCTCGACCTCGTCACGCGAGCGCCACGGCACCCGCTCCCCCTTCTTGCGAGCGAGCAACACATCACGCCAGTCGTGGCCTGGCTCCGCAGCCACCATCTCCGCCAGGGCCGGCATCGACAGCCCCTCCTCCAGGAAGAACGGGCCCGACCGAGGCCGGCTCAGGGCCTCGAGATGACCGGCCGAGCCCAGCGCGATGGCGATGTCGTCGGCCAGGACCCGGGCGTAGGTGCCGCGGGAGCAGGTGATCTCCACCACCAGCGTCTCGCGGTCGTAGTGCTTGAGCTCGAGGGCATGGATGACGATGCGCCGAGACTTCACCTCGACCTTCTCCCCCTTGCGAGCGTAGTGGTAGAGCGGCTTGCCCTTCACCTTCACCGCACTGTAGGCGGGCGGCGTCTGGTCTTGCTCGCCCAGGAACGACGCAAGCACCTCCCGCACGCCGTCGGCATCCGCCTCGGGCAGGGGTGCCTCGCGAATGACCTCCCCTGTCGGGTCTCCGGTGTCGGTCGCACTGCCGAGCCGCACGGTGGCCTCGTAGACCTTGATCGACTCGTCGAGGTACTGGATCAGCCGGGTGCACCGCCCCAGGGCGAGGGGAAGGACGCCCGTCGCGAACGGGTCGAGGGTGCCGGTATGCCCCACCTTCTTCACCCCGGTGACCGCGCGCACGGCGGCCACCACGTCGTGGGAGGTGATGCCCGCAGGCTTGTCCATGATCAGGAAGCCCTCGATCATGCTCCTTCCTCCTCTTCGGCGTCACCGCGCTCGCGGCTCAGTTGATCCAGCAGCCGGGTCACGGCCACCGCCTTGGCGTGATGCTCGTCGTAGACGAAGACCAGCTCGGGAGCATGGCGCAGTCGCAGCGCCCGCCCAATGGGACCCCGCAGCTGCTTGGCCGCAGACTCCAGGCCCGCCTGCAGCTCCTCCGAGGCTTCTCCTCCCCCGAGGGGCAAGAACAGCACGCGAGCGCGCGACAGGTCTTTCGTCACCTCGATGGAGGTGATGGAGATGGGGCTGACGCGAGGGTCTTTCACCTCCAGGAGCAGCCGCTGAGCCAGCTCCTTGTGAATCATCTCGGCGATGCGCTCCGCGCGGAAGCCAGGCATGTCGTCCCCAACGTGTGCAAGCCGGCGCACGTAACGCCCCGACGGCCCTCACGCCGTGGCGAGGGCCTCCGCCGCCTGGCGCAGCCCGTCGAGGTTGCTGGCCACGCCCGTCACCTGCACCGTGCCGAGCAAGGCCTGCAACCGCTGCACCGCCTCCTCGCGCGTGTCGCCCACCACCGTGAGCTTCGCGATCAGGGGCTCGGTGTGGGGACCCAGCTCAGCTCCCTCGTCGACCCCTCTCGCCGCATCGTCAGGCAGCACCAGGCGCTCGACCACGCCCTCACCTCCTCCGACGTGGAGCAGTCGAGCCTGCAGCCCGACCCGCGGCGCCACGGCCACCTCGTCGGGCCAGCCGAGCTCCCGGCCGAACAGCACGTCGTGGTGCGCCGCGATCAGGTCGATCCCATGGACGGCCTCGGTCAAGTCGAACGCGGTGACCAGCCGGGTCGAGATCGACTGAAAAAAGCTGGTGGACCCCGGAGACACCCAGCGCACGGTCGCAGGCCCCACCCAGCGCATGCTGCTCAGCAGCTGCTGCGATGCGCGCGTCAGGTGCTCGTCTTCCAGGTGGGGCCCCAGCTCTTCGATCCATGCGACCCCGTCGGGGCCAGCAGCCTGCGTCACGGACGTGCCCAGGGCATAGGCCCGCTGCCGCCGGTCGACGACCACGGTCGTCGACAGCTGCCGCGCGTCTCCGACGTCACGCTCCAAGCAGATGGCGTCGTCGCCGACGATCTCGGTGGCGCGAGCCCTGGCGCGCAGCACCGCCTCCGCCACGTCTTCGGGCGCCGACACCCGCTCCAGCCGAGGGCCCACGGTGGCCCGGATCCACAGCGGGAGGCCCACGGCCGCGGCCGCCGCGACCCCGTCGTCGCCTGCCCCCAACGCTGGGCTCGCCGGCAACACGGCCAGCCCCAGGCGCTCGGCCCTCGACCGCTGGATCGTGCGGTCGGCCGCATGGGCGACGACCGTCGGGTCGGCGCCCATGATGGCGAGGTTGGCGTTGTTCGCCTGCACGTACAGCTCCGGACGCTCCGCGAGGAAGCCGTTGCCGGGATGAAGCGCATCGCAGCCTGCGTCCATCGCTGCCGCGACGACCCGACTCACGTCGAGGTAGGTCTCCTGCAGGGTCGTTCCGTTCAGATACGCATCGTAGTCGGCCTCTTCGAGCCAGCTCGCCTCGGCGTCGGGAGCCGAGAACGCCATCACCGTCTCGATCCCAGCCTGCCGATAGTAGGCAGCCAAACGGCGCGCGATGGCCCCTCTGTGGGCGATCAGCACGCGTCGCAGCGTGAACTCTTCGGCCATGCTTCCCCCTTCCGGGTAGGAGTTCGCCTTCGCAGCCTCCTACCGTCGTCCGGTGCCGGCGACCGTAGCACACGCCCTGGAGCTCTACCCATGAAGCATCCCCTCACCCTGGTTGGCGGCGGTCGGCTCGGCCGAAGCCTGCACGCGCTCCTCACCGCGGCAGGCTGGGACGTCACCGTCGTCGGGCGCGCGCTCACCGACGACTGGGCGCCGATCGTCCTGCTGACGGTCCCAGACGCCGCCGTGTCCACGGTGGCGTCGGCTGTGCCGGCGGGGGTCACGGTGCTGCACAGTGCAGGCTCGTTGGGCCTCGACGCCCTCGGTCCCCATGCAGGCACCGGAGGTAGTTTCCACCCGTTGATGACCTTCCCCGGGCCAGAGCGCGGGCTCCCAGATCTGGCGGGGGTGCCCGCCGCCCTCGCCGGCAGCGCGGCCGCCCTCGACGCAGGAAGGAAGCTGGCCCACGCCTTGGGCATGGTCCCCCTGACCGTGCCGGGGGATCGGCGGCTCTACCATGCGGCCGCCGTCATGGCGGGGAACTTCGCCACGGTGCTGCTGGCAGACGCTGCTGCGCTCCTCGCCGCAGCGGGCGTGCCCCGACACGAGGCCGGTCGCGCGCTGCTCCCCCTCGCGCAGGCCTCGCTGCAGTCCGCCGCGGGCGACCCGGCCGCGTCGCTCACCGGCCCAGTGGCCCGCGGTGACGAGAAGACCATCGAGGCGCACATCGCGGCGATGCAAGGGGCGGGTCTGGACGGAAGCCTGGAGCTGTACCAGGCGTTGACACACCGTGCGAGACAGCTGCTCTGCAACCCTCACGAGATGGATTGACCTTGTCGTCGCCTTTCTGGGTGCTACAGTCTGAGCAGGGCCGAGCCGAGAGGACCGAACCGCCGGGAGGTGTCATGCTCGACGCCTACATCATCGAACGAATTCGCCGGGAGCGCGAAGAGCAGGAGCGCCAGCAGACGCAGGTGCCTCTGTACATCGAGCCGCCTCCGCCGCCTCGACACGAGCCCGTCGACGACGACTCGACGGAGGAGCGCGACCGTGGGTCGACCGTGATCGACTTCCACCTGTAGACCAGCACGGGCCACGGGGCCCCCTGGCCACCGTAGACACGACGACGCCCGAGCCACATTGGCTCGGGCGCTGCTGTTTTGCACCGCGACACACCGTGCGGCTTGGCGCGGTGCCAGGCGGGCTAGAGCACAGACGAGCTGTGCCCCATCTCGACTCTCAGAGCTTCGCCAGGTCGATGCCGGCTTCCGCCGCCACCGCCGACAGGCCCTTCTTGTTGATCGTGCGAAGTGCACGAGTCGACAGACGAACCTGAACGAAGCGGTTGCCCTCGGCCCACCAGAGCCGCTTGCTCTGGATGTTGGGCAGCTGCCGCTTCTTGGACTTGCGGTTCGAGTGACTGACCTTGTTGGCCACATTGGGCCGCTTTCCGGTGAACACGCACTTGCGGGCCATGGTGCCCTCTCCCAGTCGAGACGTTGAGCGCCCGACGAGACGGGCACAAGAGAGCCGCAGCTAACACCGAGTGGCGCGAGCCGGCAACCTCGATGCGTAGAGAGCCGGTCGACCGCGTGGGTGGGTCGGGGCATTAGCTGCGCCGCACCCTCCGCCCCAGGGCGTCGAGGATGCCGGCCCGTGACAGGGGGCGGGACACCGTGAGGAGTGGATCGGGCAGCGTGCGGATCGGGCCGTCGGCTACGACGACGATGCGCCCCTTGAGGGCCTCGAAGCGCTGAGCGAGCTGGCGGCCGAGCGCCAGGCCAGAGAGGGCCCCTGGGAGGATCAGCTCAGCCAGCACGGCATCAGGGGGTGGGGAGCCGGTGGCCTCGAGGGCCTCCTCACCCGTTCCGGCCCACTGGAACGCGAAGCCATCCTTGGCCAGAAGCGTCTGCACGCTGTCAGCAAAGCGATCGCTGCCCACCACCAAGAGGGTCGAGTCGACGGGGCGCGCGCGACCGCGAACCGCCGGCGGGAGGGGTAGCAGCAGCTCGAAGGTAGGTGCGCGACCGATCCGGCGCGCCTTGAGCTGGCCGCCGACGCTCTTGAGCAGCGTGCGGTCGATCGACAGGTCGGCGCCCTCCAAGGGCTCGCTTCGGCCGCGACGCCCCAGGTCGACCCGAACGCACACCCGCTGCCCCTTGCGCCGAGCATGCAGGTGCACGGGCCCTCGGGCGGACCCCTCGATGGTCTGGCGCAACGTGTTGGCCAGCACGCGGGTGTACATGGGACGCAGGCCGCCGACGGCGAGATCTGAGGGCTCGATATCGACCTGCACCCTGACCCCGCGCGGGCCCAGGAAGGTAAGGGCATCCTCCACCACGGCCGACAAGAGCACGTGCTGCAGCCGCCGCGACGAGGAGCTGCCCACCAGGCGGAGGTTTCGCAGCGTGGCGGAGATTCGCCGCGCGTGGTCGAGGGCTACCCGCTGGTGATGCGCCATCGAGCCCGCGTCGGCGACCCCCAGCTCCAGCAACAGCTCCAGCCGCCCCTGCACGATCGACATGGGGTCGTTCAGCTCACGAGCCAAGGCCGACGCGAGGCCCTCCAGCGCTTGCAGTCGCTCCCGCTGGGCGAGGGCCTCGGCGAGGACCCGCAGCGCCGTGACGTCTTGGAGGCGGACCAGCCAGCCATCGACACAGGGCGTGGCGGTCACCGCGACCCGACGCCCGTCGGCCAGCGTGAGACCGAGCTCGTCGATGGCCATCATCTCCGCATCGACGCAGGCCTGGGCCTCCTCGGACTCCTCGAACAGCGTGGCGAACGGTCGCCCGATGGCATCGTCGCCGAGCCAGGCCACGGCCGACCCATACGCACCCAACACCACCGCGTCGGACGAAAGGTGCAGCAGAGGCTCGGCATCGATCCGCGCACGGCGTAGCGCCTCGAACGTGTCCGGATCCTCCACGTGCGTCACGCCAGGCCCTCCGAGCTACACCATATCAGCCGTTTGCCCGAACCGATACGCACGACGCCAGATGCAGGCGATGGGCTAGCTGCCTGCCAGCGCTGAGGGGACCAGCACGGCGTCGCCGACCACGCGAACCTCCACCGTCGCGACCTCGAGCGCGTCGTCGACCTCGCACTTGCCGGTGCGCACATCGTAGCTGTACCCGTGCCATGGGCAGGTCAGCGTGCACCCATCGAGGATCCCGTCGCCGAGTGGGCCTCCGGCATGCGGACACACGTTGTCGACCGCGAACCACTCCCCGTCGACCCGGCCCACCGCCACGGCGTGCTCGCCCACCATCACCTCGATGACTTCCCCGTCGCCGATCTCGTCGACGCGCAGCACCGCCGTCCAGCCGTCTGGGACCGCGGCCGCAGGTGAGGGGTCGCCCGCGCCGGAGGTTGTCGCAGGCGCCTCCGCAGCCTGCGATGCGCTCGTCGGGCGTGGCTCGTCGAGCCAGGTGAATACTCCCAGCACCGAGCGCACCCGGGAGCGAACCCCGCTGCGGCGCCCCACCAGCATCCATCGAACGACAGCCTTGATCCGGTCCCGATTGCCCAACGTATCCCCCGTCATGGACGAAGCAGCGTCATACCCGTCCGAGGCGGTCCCTGCTATGTTCCGCCCTGGTTGCCCCGGAGACTCGATGCGTCCATGGATCGCCCTGGCGCTCCTCGCCACTGCTTGCCCCCCTCCCGACCCCGTTCCTCTGGGCGTCGACACAGCAGGGCAGGTCGTGGAGCCGTCCATCCGCCTGCTCCACCCCCCGGCAGGAGCGACCTACCAGCTCGAGCTCACCGAGGACTGCCGGGTAGAGGAACTGATCGCCGTCGACATCGATGCCTTCGAGTTGCTGGAGCCCGAGTCCGCGCCTCCGACCGACGGGCAGGGCCACTGGCACTTCGACTGGGGGGGCGACGGCTATGCCGCAGCGTTCGAGGAGTTCTATGCCTGGTCGGGGGATGCCGCGGCTCTTGGGGTCACCCCTGGCGCCCTGCGCAGCCTGACGGTCACCCTCCAGGCAAACGACCACGCCGATCTCGACCAGTTCGCCGAGTGGACGAGCTTCGTCGAGTACCAGGTCGTCGACAACCACGGCTGCTTTCCCTAGCGCATGCCCACCGACGCCGAACGCCAGGAGGGTCGTCGGTTCCACCTCCTCGAGGTGATCGGGGCGGGTGCGTTCGGCGAGGTCTACCTGGCCGAGCAAGACTCCGGAGCCGGCTTTCGCCGCAAGGTAGCCGTCAAGTTGCTCCACGCCGACGTGGAGAAGATCCCGGATGCCGGGCGTCGCATGCGGGATGAGGCGCGGATCCTGGGGCGGCTGTCCCACCGCCACATCGTCACGGTCCTCGACCTGGTGAAGCTCGGCGAGCGCTGGGCCGTCATCATGGACTACGTGCCCGGCGCCGATCTGGAGGAGGTGCTCGAGGCACTCAGAGGCGAGGGCACGGCCTTCCCGCCTCCCGCAGCCCTCGAGGCAGGCGCCGCCGTGCTCCGGGCCCTCGCCGCCGCCTACACCGCCGACGACGGCCACGGGGGCGAGCTGCAGGTCGTGCACCGCGACATCAAGCCCTCCAACGTGCGCATCACCGACGATGGCGACCTGAAGGTGCTCGACTTCGGCGTAGCTCGGGTCGAGCTCGATTCGCGAGAGGCGCAGACGAAGGCGACCGGCTGGATGGGCACTGAGCGCTACATGTCGCCTGAGCGCATCCTGTTCGAGGGCGACACCCCTGCGGGCGACGTCTACTCGGTCGTGGCCACCGTCGTGGAGCTGTTGCTCGGGGAGCCCTTGGGGCGCACGCCCGTGCTGCCGGAGCGACACGAGCCCTTCGTCGCGGAGCGCCTACGCCTGCTGGAGGCCGCCCTCGAGGCACAGCCGGCCGAAGCGCGCTCGGAGGTTCTAGCGCTGCTGCGGGAGGGGCTGGCGAGCGAGCCGGCCGACCGACCGACCGCCTTGCAGCTCGCCGAGCGCATGGAGGCGCTGGGGCGACGGCTGGAGGGCGAGTCCCTCGCCGTGTTCTGTCGCCGCTTCGTGCCGCGCATCCCCACGCTCCTGGATCGCACCGCGGAGCCCGCGACCGGCGTGCTGTCCGAGGTCACGGCGGTATCGACGGGCAGCCGCATCGAGCCCACCTTGCTCCCGAGCGTCGCCCCACCTCCGGCGCCGCGATCCAGTCGAGTCCCATGGTTCGTGGCCCTCGCCCTCCTGTTCACGTTGATCACGGTGATCGTCGGGGTCATCGCCTTGGGGGGAGCGGCTGCCGCGCTGGCCTGGTTCGGCTTCGAAGAGCCTGCGCCCCCAGCCCCTCGGCCCGCGCCGTCGGCCCCGGTCGCCGCCCCTGCGCCCGCACCGGCCCCAGCGCCGCAGCCCGTGCCGACACCGACACCGACACCGACACCGACACCGACACCGACACCGACACCGACACCGACGCCGACACCTGCTGCGCCTTCTCCCACGCCTTCGCCGGTCCCTGCGCCTGCAGCGCCGGAGCCCGCGCCGGCGCCCCCCGACGGCCCCCGGGTCGACCGCGCCCAGGTCTCTCTCGCCAACGCGTCTTCGCTGTCTCTGCGCTGCGGCGATCGCAGCGCCTCGGGCACCGCCTCGGTCCGCCTCACCGACTTCCCTGCGGGGGCCTGCACGGTCACCGCGGTCTACCTCGGCACGACCTACACCACCTCCGTCACCCTCGACCGCGCCCGGGGGCTCACCTGCTCCGTCGCGGGCGAGGCCCTGCAATGCTTGTGAGCGTCTCATGCTGCTCGTAGCGACCCTCGCTGCTGCCCTCGCCGCCGACGTCGTGTGGCTGGAGCCCCCTGACGAGGTCCAGCGGGCCACGGTCCTGGCCGCTGCAGGCGGCCAGGAGCTGGATCTGATGGCCTTCCGCGGCGCGGCCACCCGCTTCGGTCCGGCCGACGAGCGTGCGCTGCGCGACCTGTCGTCCGCCTTGGCAGACGTGCGCTCGTACGAGACGCAGCTCGACGGTGAGCTGCTGATCATGCGAGACCTCGAGGGCCCGATCGCCGACGTCGGCGTCGTGCGTGACGAGGCTGATCGCTCAGCCCTCTTCGCTGCCCTCGCCTACCAGGGCTTCGCCGTCGACCGCTTCTTCGGCGAGCAGCTCTCATCCGCAACCGAGGCCGCCGCCTACCGGCTCGACCTCAACGGCCTGACCGTGGAGCGGCCCTGGGCCGACGCCGTGGCCCTCGAGCCAGACAGGCAGGTCTCGGCCTACGACATCGCCGAGGCTCCGCAGCGCATCGCCTACGCAGGCGCACGTGCTGTGGTCAACGAGGTCCTCCCGGGCTCGGTGCGCCCCCCCGACGACACGGAAGGGCAGCTGTTCATCGACGGCCGAGAGGTGGCCGCGAGCGCGTCGGGCGACGTGAAGCTCCCCCCTGGCCGCCACCTGGCCCACATGCAGCGTGATGGGGTCATCCTGGCCCGCTGGGATCTCCGCCTCGCTCCAGGTCAGCAGGAGGTGTTGGACGTCGCTCTCGACGACGCAGCGTGGTCCGCCTTCCTCGCCGGGCTCGGCGAGGCATCGTCCGTCCCCGAGCCACTCCAGGCCTCGGTAGCGGCCCTGGGCGGAGAGGTGTGGCTGGCTCGCAGCGGCACCCGTGCCGCCGAGGTGTGGTCGATCACCTCCGATGGCGTGGCGCCCGTCGCCATCGAAGCCCCTCGCGGCAAGGCGACCCCGGGGGGGGCGGGGTCGCGGCCGACCCTCGAGGTCGCGGTGCTCGGCGGATGGGCGGGGTCCCCCGATTTCTACTACCAAGACCCGCGCCTGCCCGCCGAGAGCGCCACCGTGAATGCGCCCAGTGTCGCCGCCTCGGTAGGCACATCGGGCCACATCGGGCCCGTCCGGCTGGGCGCAGGGCTCGATGCCTGGCTGCCGCTGGGGGCCAACCATGCCGCGCGCACCGGCGACAGCACCGTGCGGCTTCGGCCCGTTCCCTACGTGCTCGCCGGCATCGGTCCCGCATCGGTCGCCGTCGGCTACGCCCTGCCCTACCACCCGGCCGTCGGCCTGCGGGGCGCCCTGCCCCTCCCCGGTCCGCTGGAGCTGCGGTGGATCGGATGGTTCGGGCTGCCCGGAACCCGCGAGCGTGACGGCGCTCAACCCTATGAACTGCACGTGCTGGGCTTGGCCGGTGCAGGCCTGGGTGCGCGGTTCTAGCGATTCGTCGGGTCCGCCGTGCGCCTTCGGGGGGGCGTGCACGTCGGCCCACCTAGAATCCACATGAAGCAGTTGGCCAGAGGCGTGATTCGATGGCATGATCACTCCTCCCCCCCTGAGCAGGACTCTCCTGTGACCCTCCGTGACACTCGCCTCCGGCCGATGACATCGTCGCGCTGTCTGACCCCCTACGTTGGTCGGGGAGGGTGCTGATGCGGCGTTGGGTCGTGGCCTGTGGGTTGCTGGGCCTCACCGTGGGGCTGGTTGCCGTGTCCCCCGTGGAGGGTGCCGAAGAGGCCGAGGCCACCGGGGCCCCGCCCAGCGCCGAGGCCCTGCCCGCCCCCCTCGCGCCCCACGACCTGCCCCCCGCCGACCTGTCGCTGGGGCCCATTACGGTCGAGACCATCCGGGCCCACCTCGAGGCGGGCGACCGCCGACGCGCGCTGCGGGTCGCCGAGTCCTTCGTCGCCGGCAGCGCATGGGGTAGAGAGCGTGACGGCGCCTGGATGGTCGTGGGCCTGTTGCACCGCGCGGCGGGCCGGCACAACCTCGCCAGCGAGGCCTTCACCAAAGTCCGCGCGGGGAAAGGCCCGCTCACCGAGCTGGCCACCTTCTACGAGGCCGAGCAAGACCTCGCCCGCGGGCGCGAGTGGGTCGCTATCCGGGAGTGTGAGAGCTACCGCAAGGCCTACCCCAAGGGGGAGCACGCCGGGGCCTGCCAGCGACTCATCGCCACCGCCCACGCCAAGCTCGGCAACACCGGCACGGCACGGGCGGCGGCTCGTGAGTACGACGACGACCACGACAACGCGACCATCTCGGAGCAGATCGAGCTGCAGATGGCGCTGCAGCTCGTGCAGACCGAGCCCGAGGCCGCCATCGCTCGCCTGCAGCACCTGTCGATCTCCCACGACGCACCCCTCACCGGCCGCGTCGCGGAGGAGCAGCTTCACGACCTCCGCCTCGCAGGCGTCGACACCGCGGTCGTGCCCGACGACACGGCCAGTCTCCAGCTCCGAGCCGTGTCCCTGCGTGACGTGAAGCGCAAAGACGAAGCCTGGGCCGCCTTCGAGCAGCTCAGCGAGCGGGCGGAAGACGACCCCAAGCTGCAGCGTTGGGTGGCCGACTCGGCCGAGCGCTTCGGGTGGCGCACCCACCGGTGGGACTATCTCGCCGAGTTCTACCGTGAGCGCTACGAAGCCGACGGTGAGGCCAAAGACGCCTGGAGCCGCTACCGCGTGCTCGGGCGAGGCGGCAAGCACACCGACGCGGCCGAGGTCGCCCTCGCCGCGCAGAAGGCTCACGCCGGAAGCCGGGAGTGGCGGCGCAAAGACGAAGACGTGGGCCGAACCATGCTCCTCGCCGGTCGCTACCCCGACGCTGTCACCCAGTTCGACCGCCTCGCCGCACGCGGCGGCTGGACCGGTCGGCGGGGGCGCTTCTACGCAGCCTTCGCCAGCCTGATGGCCGGCGAGGTGGAAGACGCCAAGGCACGCTTCGACGTGATCATCGAAGACGACCGGTCCTACGTCACCGAGGCTCACTACTGGCGGTCGCGGGCCCTCGACCTGTTGGAGCAAGTCGACGACGCCCAGGCCGACCGACAGTGGATCCTGCAGGAAGACCCCGTGTCCTGGTACGCGCTGCTGGTGCACCAGCTCGACGACGAGCTGCCGCAGATCAAGCCCCTCGCCCGCAGCGGCGGGTGGGTCGGTCCGGCACCCGCTCCCCCTGCCCCCCGCCCCACGTCCCACGGGCCGACCTTCGCCGCGAGTGAAGTCCCCATCTCCGCCCCTGTCGACAGCACGATGACGACACGGCGCCCGGTGGGCTTCGCCAGCCTCGCCTGGTCACCGATCCAGCCGCCCGCCCTACCGGGCCCGTCGGTGCTGACTCGCCTCGAGGAAGTCCAACCCCCCGAGAGCTACCGGGCCAGCGCCCTGCACGACCCCGACGCGGCCGCGCGGGCCATGTCCTCCTTCAGCCGCCACCACGGCGACGCCTACCCCGAGCTGCGCGCCATCGAAGACCTCGCGCGGGTCGGGCTGTACGACCTGTCGGGGCCGATGATGAGCCAGTGGTTCGAAGACTGGCGCAAGAGCTACCGAGCGGGCCGGGCTGCGGCGCGGCGGATCGTCGGGATGAAGACCGAGGACTGGCGCAAGCTGTTCCTGTTCTCCCGCGACCACCACCACGCCGCGCGCTTCACCTACGAGTGGTGGGACGACCTCGACGAAGAGCAGCTCCAGCAAGAGGCCTGGCGCCTGAGCCATCCCCTGGCCCACGACCACACCGTGTGGGAGCAAGGCCGACGGCACGGCATCGACCCCTACCTCGTCCTCGGCCTGATGCGGCAGGAGTCTACCTACAACGCGGTGGCCGTCAGCCGGGTCGGCGCGAGCGGGGCCATGCAGATCATGCCTCGCACGGGTCACCTGCTCGCCGACCTCGCCCACGATGTCGACTTCTCCGCCGGCGACCTGGAAGATCCGACCCTGTCGATCACCTACGGCATCACCTACCTCGGCCTGCTCATGCAGCGCTTCGACGGGGCCTACCCGCTGGCGATCGCTTCGTACAACGGCGGCCCGTTCAACGTGTCGGCCTGGCTGGCAGGCACCGGCGCCGACATGCCGATGGACGCCTTCGTCGAGCACATTCCCTTCCGCGAGACCCGCGACTACGTCAAGAAGGTCTCCAAGGGCTACGCCTCCTATGTCGACCTGTACGGCCCGGATGGGGCTGCGGTCGTGCTCCCCGCTACGCCTCGCGGCGACCACCCCGAGGTCGTCGACTTCTGAGTGCTGGGTTGGCTTGCCATGCTCCTGGTCGCGGCCCCGGTGGCCGAGGCGGGGAAGAAGAAGCGCAAGGAAGACGACGTCGCCGAGGTCGCGCCGGCTCCGGCGCCTACGGTGGCGCCCTATACGGGGCTGTTCGACGGGGTGTTCCCCTTCCCCGTGGGGGCGGTGCCCGAGGGCCTCGCCAACCTGTCCGCGCAGGGCTGCGCCGCCTGCCACCCCACCGCAGCGGCCGCCTGGCGTCGAGGGGCCCACGCGCGGCCGCCCAGCGAGGCCCTGCTCGCCGCGATCGAAGACGTCGGCAACCCCGCCTGCGGCGCCTGCCATCGCCCCCTCGACGTGCAGCAGAGCGAGGCCTTCGCCTTCGCCTTCGGGGTCGATCGTACTGAGCCGGGTCCAGCAGGCCCGTTCGACGCGACCCTCCGCACCGAGGGGGTCACCTGCGCTGCCTGCCACGTGCGCGACGGGCTCGTCCTCGGAACCCAGCTCGAGGCCGTGTCGGCCCCTCACCCGGTCCGCCCCGCTCCGGCCCTGTCGTCCCCCGATGCCTGCCGCGCCTGCCACCAGCTCGAGGTCGGCGGCGTCGCGCTGTACGACACCGTCGGGGAGTGGGAGCGCTCCCCCCACGCGGCAGCGGGGATCGGCTGCCTCGACTGCCACGGCAGCGGCGGCCCGGATGGGGCTGGCACGGCCGGGCACACAGCCGCTGCTGGGTGGCCTGGCGCTTCCCTGCTCGTCACCATCGATCGCGACCACGTCGTGCGCGGAGGTCCTCCCCTCGAGGTCGGCCTGTTGCTGCAGAACACGGGTGCGGGCCACAGCTGGCCGTCCGGGGGCCCCTGGTCGGGGGCTCGCCTGGTCGCGACCCTCACCACCCTCTCCGATGAGGGCATGCCCGTCGACGCGGCGCGCTTCGCCGTCGACCTCTCCCGGTCCTTTACCGCCGCCTGGGAGCCCACCGCCGACACCCGGGTGCCCGCCGGCGGGCAGGCCTCCTGGGCGTGGTCCCCACAGGTGCCCCAAGACGCGCCGCCAGGGCCCTACACCCTGCAGGTCGAGGTCGTGCCCACCGCACGAGGCGAGGTCAGCGGCCCCCCCGTCCTGGCGCAGATCCTGCGCCTGCGCACGGATTGACGCCCGGCCGCTTTCACTCGGCGGCACCGGCTGTTATGGTCGGCGGGCGCCCGAGGTCGACGATTCGATGCTGAAGTTCCACGCCCGTACCGACGTTGGGCTCAAGCGAAAGCACAACGAAGATTCCCTGCTGGCCGCCGAGGAATTCGGCGTGTTCGTCGTCGCCGACGGTGTCGGTGGGCGGAAGGCGGGCGAGCTGGCCTCTGCCATCACGGTGAACACCTTCCAGTCCTACGCGCCGCAGCTCAAGGCTGCCGTCGACGCGTTCGCCACCGATGCCAACCGCGAGTCCCGCAACCACGTCCTGCAGTTGCTCGACCAGGCAGCCAACGCGGCGAGTCGCCGCGTCTACGAGGCGGCCACGGCTACGGGCCGCCAGGGCATGACCACCACGCTGGTCGCCGCCGTGATCGGTGGTGGCGCGGCCTTTGTGGTCCACGTCGGCGACTCGCGCTCCTACCTGGTCCGCGAGGGTCAGCTGCGGCAGCTCACGGAAGACCACTCCATGGTCAATGAGCTCATCCGCACCGGCGCCATGACGCGGGAAGACGCCGCCACATCGCGCTACCGCAACGTCATCACGCGAGCCGTCGGGCTGTATCCCAACGTGCGCACCGACACGCTCCACGTCGAGCTGCTCGACGGCGACCGCATCTTGCTGTGCAGCGACGGCCTGTCCGACATGGTGCCCCCGCAAGACGTGCTCGAGCTGCTCCTGCAGACCAACCTGACCACCGCGGTCGATGGGCTCATCCAAGAGGCCCTCAACCGCGGCGGCCGCGACAACGTCACCGTCATCGCCATCGAGCCCGAGGCCGTGCTGCAGGCCGAGGCGGTCGCCGCCCGCGCCAAGGCCATGGAGAGCCTGTTCCTCTTCGAGGAGCTGCCCTTCCACGCCCGCCTCAGGGTCGGCCGCATCGTCTCCGAGCTGTTCGTCACCCCCGGCCAGGTGGTCATGCGCCAGGGCGAGGTCGGCAACAAGCTGTATGTCGTCGTCCAGGGCCAGGTCGGGGTGAGCATCGATGGCCACGAGGTCGCCGTGCTCAATGAGGGTGAGCACTTCGGCGAGCTGGCGCTGGTCGACACCGAGCCGCGCTCTGCCGACATCGTCGCCAAGGGCTTCGGCCACCTCCTCAGCATCGACCGCGACGCCCTGCGGGAGTACTGCATGATGGAGCCCGCGCTCGGCAACCTGCTGCTGTGGAAGCTCATCCACACGCTCGCCCAGCGCCTGCGCAACGTCAACGTGCAGCTCGCGGCCGCCCACCACCACGACTAGGGGCGCTGGTCAGCGGCGGAAGCGCGCCGCGAGCCGCCCCACGACTCGGGTTACCTCGTGCAGGCCGAGCAGCCAGGCGCAGGCCAGGTAGCTGGCGGCGGCCACGCCCAGGCCTCCCAGGAACACTGCGACGTTCGTCGGGGTGAGGCCGAGCGCCCAGTCGGCGCCCCCGCGCGCCAGCCACAGGCTGCCCCCGACGGGAACCAGGCACAGCGCCATCTTCGTATAGGGGACCACGAGAGCGCCCAGCCCCAGCCCCTCGCCCAGGCGCCGTCGAAGCACGGCCAGGTACAGCACCACCTGCACCCAGGTCGTCACCGACAGGGTCGCGGCCAGCCCCTTCAGGCCGAAGGAGAGCGCCAGCGCCCACCCCAGGGCCGCGTTCAGCGCCACGATCACCGCCCCTACCAGCAGCAAGCTGCGCCGGTCGCCCAGCGCGTAGAACACCTTGCGCAGAATGTTCACCGCTGCCAGCGCCAGCATGAACGGGGCCATGAACAGCACCGCCTCGGCGGTTGCCTCCACCGCGTCCATCGTGAAGGCCCCAGTGCGAAACCACAGGGCGGTCGTCGGCAGGCCGTACAGCGACAGCACCACCGCGGCGGGCAGCAGTAGGAAGGCAGCCAGGCGGAAGGCGCCGACCAGATCGTCGCGCAGCGACCCGTAGTCCCCCGCGGTGATCGAGGCGGTGACGTTGGGGAGCAGGGCGCTACCGATGGCGACGGCCACCATGCCCTGGGCGAGGTCGACCACCCGGGTCGCCAGGGAGTACTGCGTCACGACGCCGTCGGGGAGTGCCGTGGCGATCTGGCGCAGCACGATGATGTTCGCCTGCCCGAGCAGCCCGATCAGCACGACCTTGCCCATCTCCGCCGAGATGTGCTGCACCCGTGGATCACGCAGCTGAAACGAGGGCCACACCCCACCCTGCCGCCTGATCAGCGGCGGCACGTTCACGAGCACGTGGGCGGCGCCGCCGAGCAGCAGCCCCACCACCAGGGCCCACACCGGCTGCTCGAAGGCACCACCGAGGGTGAGCGCCGCCACGATGAACCCCGCCGACACCAGCCCAGGAGCCAGCTTCGGCGTGAAGAAGTGCCCTCGGTAGTTGAGCTGCCCCTCGAGGAAGCTGACCACCGACACCATGCCGAGGAAGGGCATCATCCACCGCGTCAGGGTGGTAGCGAGGCCCAGCTTGTCGGGGTCGTCGACCCAGGTCGGGGCGAACACCAGCACCAGCGGCTCGGCGGCGAGGATGCCGACGGCGATCACCACCACGTTGGCCAGCAGCAGGGCGCCCAGCGCGTTCGCCTCCAGGGCCCGGCGCGCCTCGGGACCTTCCTCCTGCTCGGCCTGGCTCATCGCCGGGATCAGCGCGCCCGTCAGCCCCTCGTCGGCCACGAAGCGGCGCATCGTTCCCGGGATGAGCCAGGCTGTCCAGAAGGCATCCGAGCCGGCCCCCGCGCCGAGGAGCTGTGCGATGAACCGGTCGCGCACCGCCCCCAGGATCCGCGACAGCCCGGTGCCCAGGGCCGACGACAGGAAGGCCGCGAAGAAGCTGACCCGGCCGCCTACTGCCATCAGTCGATGTCGAGGCGGAGATGGAACGCCGCGGTGGGATCGAAGCCGTCGAGCACCAGGTAGACCGTCACCGCGCCCGCCCCCACGTGGGTGTAGTCGACCCGCTCCTGCAGCCCAGTGCGCCCGACGCTGTACACATCGCTACCCACCAGGCAGCTCGAGGCATCGGTGCAGTCAGCCAGCACGTACAACGACGCGTCGCCCTGGGGCTGGGTGTACAGCGCATGCAGCGTCTCCCCCGGCCCCAGAGTCACCGGCACGACCGCGTCGCCCTCGTCGGCCGAGAAGCCCGTGCACCCGCTGAACGTGGGGTCGAGGTCGTCGACATAGCCGCTGAGGTCACCGGTGAAGCCATAGCTCCCTGTCGTCAGGGGGACCTGGCCTGCCGCGTCGGCGCAGCTGTCGGCTGGGGCCAGGGCCTGCGTCGGCCGCACGTCGAGATCGATGGCATAGGCCTCCCCAGCCCCCGCCACGTGGTCGGCCACCACCACCACATCGGCGGCGGCCTCCGCGAGCACGTAGGCCCCCTGTTCGCCGCTCGTCGCCAGCGGCGGCGGCGAGCCGTGCAGGCAGCTCGCGGCGGTCGTGCAGTCGGTGACCACGTAGACCGCGTCGGCCCCATCGACGGCATCGACGGTGAGCAGGTCGCCGGCCTCCAGGTGGACCGGGACCAGGGCATCCGCGCCCCCGAGGGCTCGCCCCGTGCACCCCTGCGCGGTCGGGTCGAGGTCGTTGCCGTAGCCACTCACATCACCGACATACACCCCGGTCGTCGACGCCCCCAGCCCCGGCACGGCCGCACAGGTGTCGGCGTCGACCGCGGCCAAGACTGGCTCTGTGGCCAGCGAGAACGAGGCCACGCGCTCGCCGCGCTCCGACGCCACGTCGAGGACCAGGGTGGCCGCCAGCGGCACCGCGTCGGGGTTGACCACCGTGAACGAGCCCTGCCCCTGCCCCCCGGCCAAGCACGTACTGGCCTGGGCGCAGTCGTCGAGCAGGTAGGCCTGCACGCCCTCGCTGTGCAGCGTCACCGTCAGCAGCGATGCTGGCGCGACCTCGATCGAGACGAAGCGCTCCGGCCCCCCCGCCTCGCTGCCGGTGCACCCCGCGGGGCCGGGGTCGAGGGTGGCGGTCGCCCCTGCGAGGCTGACCGCCCACGTGCCATCGACGAGGGGTGGCAGCCCAACACTGCCGGCGCACTGGTCGTCGCTGGGGGCCACCGCCACGGACTCCTGCGCAACGGTCAGGGCCACCTCCGCCACGGCATCGCTCGCGTCGTGGTCGAGCACCAGCGTGCGGCGCACGGGCACCGCTGCGTCGTTGAGGAACTGGACCGTGCCGGTCGGAGCCGCCGTGCCTGGGTTCACGCAGCTGAGCGGGTCGGCGCAGTCGGCCATCAGGTAGGCATGGCCCGCATCCACCGTGGCGGTGAACAGCTCCCCGGGGCCCACCTCCACCGGCACGAAGCGGTCACCGCCGTCGGACCGCGCGCCCACACAGTCCCCTGGGGTTGGAGACAGGTCGTCGACAGCCAGATCCAGGGAGGTGAGCCCGCCGACCGCCACCGCCGGCGCCGCATCGGCCTCGGCACAGGTCTCGAAGGTGGTGGCCTCATCGAGCAGCACGCGCTCCACGTCGAGCTGAAAGCTCCCTCCGCCGGTATAGGCATCGAGGACCAAGCTCAAGGTGACCTCGGCCCCGGTGGCGTTGAACCATCGCAGCGTCTCGGGCTGACCGGCGAGGGTGTCGTCGGCGCCCACCAGGCAGGTCGAGGCCGAGGTGCAGTCCTGGAGCAGGTAGACCGAGCCATCACCGGTGATCTCATAGGTGACCCGCAGCTCCTCCCCTGCCCCGACCACCACCTGCACCAGCCCCTCGGCGCCGCTCGCTCCGAACCCCGTACACCCCTGGGCCCCCGGGTCGAGGGTGTCGCTCAGCCCGACCAGGTCGCCCACGTAGTGGCCATCGGCGACAGGGGGCAGCAGCGCCGCCCCTGCGCAGTCATCCGCGACCTCGAGTACCTGGTCGGTGCCCGGATCGAGGTAGCTCGCCAGGTACCACTGCTCCGACCGCGCCGTCACCGTCACCGGCCCTGCCGGGGTGGCGACCGTGTCGTGGGTGAGCCGCCCCATCAGCAGCACCAGCTCTGCCGAGCCGGCCAGCCCGAGGTCGTCGACCGCCAGCTGAAAGCTCCCGTCGTCGACCAGGCCGTACAGCCGCGCGGTCTCGGCGCTCGACACCAGCAGCACGACCTCGCCGTCGCCTGGCCCCCAGGCGAAGTCGACCACCTCACCCGGCCCCCACGACAGCGCCTGCTCCGGGTCGGGCAGCGTCGGCTCGAACACCGAGGGGGTGTCGAGCGCCGCCGCAAGGCTCGCGGCAGGCCACGCCGCCCCCGGCCACGACAGGTCGAGGGCGGTCGAAGCGGGGAACGGTGTCTGCAGTGTGCCGCTGTCGTAGCGAGGGAGGGGGGTCGCGGTCGCAGTGAACGGACCCAGCTGCAGCGGGTCGCCGGCGAACAGCTCGAGGGACGCATCGAGGTCGTACAGCTCGGGGACCTCGACGAAGCCATCGTCAGCGGCCGGCCACGCGGGCACACAGGCGAAGCTGTAGATCTCGGCGCACTCCGCGGCATTGACGAAGCCCTGCACGTCGTCGGCGAACAGCCCGCGAAGGGTGGTGTGCTCGTCGAAGGCCAGGGGCGTGGCGCGGCGCCGGTGGGTGAGCACGACGGAGCCCGCCCCGAGGGGCACGGCAGTGTCGCCGGATGCTGCCGTGGCCCCCGTCGGGCCGAAGGTGCCGGTGGAGCCCGTCGTCGGCGTCGTGGACGTGTCGCCGGTGGAGCGGGTCGGCCCGGTGTGCGCGGTCGGCACCGCCGTGGTCGCCGTGCCCGCCCAGCCCGTCGCGCCCGTGAACCCCGAGGAAGCGGTGTCGGTGTCAGTGTCGGTGTCGGTGTCGGTGTCGGTGTCGGTGTCGGTGTCGGTGTCGGTGTCG
>CBDUIC010000002.1:0-156806 GCA_965367245.1 uncultured bacterium
ACGGAGAAGGTCGCGCCCCGCGTGGCGACGGGCTGCTCGGTCCAGGCGAGCAGCAGCCCCCTGGCGTGACGCAGGACCTCCACGCTGTGCAGCTCGATACCGCGAACTGCGCCGCTCGCCGTGCCGCCGCGCAGCAGCTGCTCGCCCAGCGTCACCCAGGGCTCGCACCGGTCGGCCCCCCACCCCACCGCCGCCACGCTGGCCGCCACGGCCTCGTCGCGCTGCCCCATCGCCCAGCGCGCGCGGGACAGCTCCAGGAAGCGGTCACTGCGCCAGCCGGTGCCCGGATCCCCCGCCAGCAGGCTGTGGTCCCCCTCGGCCTCCTCGGGCAGCTCCCACGCGGAGGCGCCCACCTCGAGGGCCGCGAGGGCCCCCGGCCTGGGATCGAGCCAACCCAGATCCTCGGCGCGACGAGCCGACCACTCCCCGGTCCGCGGGCGCACCGCCAGGTCGACCTCGACCAGCGCGTCGGCTCCCCACACCGTGTCGTCGGAGGACCTCGCCCACAGCCCCGACAGCGCCGCGTCGCCCAGGGAAGGCACCGCCCACACCACCCTGCGGCCCCCGCGCCAGGCCGTCGGCTCACCCACCGCCGCGCTGCGCGCCACCGCGGTGCGCCAAGGTGCGGGGGCCACGCGAAGCGGGCCCACCTCCGCCAGCAAGCCTGCAGCGTCGCCGTCGCGCACGAACGTCGCCGTGCCCGCCGACGCTCGCAGCGCCACGGCTACCTCGGGCAGCGCCCCCAGCCCCAGCACCAGCTCCTCCCCATCGACGAGCTCCACCCGCAGGTCTCGCAGCGTCAGGGCCCCGACAGTGACCTCCGGGACCACCACCCGGTCGCGACCGGCACGCCGCGGCGCCAGGCCCAGCCGAATCGCCAGCAGCCGCCCCATGGTGCTGTGCCCCTCCCGCAGCCCCAGCACGGCGTCGACCCGGCGCCCTTCCACCATCGCCCCTACGCGAGGACGCGGGTCTCCAGCCGCTCGCACGACCGTCACCTCGGTCGGAGCCGTGATCTCGACCACCCCTGCACCGTCGGAGAACCAGGCGAGGGAGGTGAGGATCGGCGCGATGAACATGTTTGAAGGGCTCCCCTGCGAACGATAGCCGAACCCGCCCAAGGAGGGTTGTATGAGCACCATCTACGACGTCGTCGGCCGCACCATCCTCGACTCCCGAGGCAACCCCACGGTCGAGGTCGAGATCCGCACGGAGGAAGGCTACCTCGCGCGGGCCGCCGTGCCGTCGGGTGCCTCCACCGGCGAGCACGAGGCCGTCGAGCTGCGCGACGGTCGCGAAGACATGTGGCTGGGCAAGGGCGTCGACGAAGCCGTCGACCATGTCAACGGCCCCATCGCCGACCAGCTCATCGGCCTCGACTGCCGCGAGCAGGCGATGATCGACGGCATGCTGTGCGAGCTCGACGGCACCAGCAACAAGGCCCGTCTGGGGGCCAACGCCATCCTCGGAGCGTCGCTCGCCGTCGCCAAGGCCGGCGCGATGAGCAGCGAGCTTCCCCTGTACCGCTACGTCGGCGGCAGCCGCGCGCTGGTGCTCCCGGTGCCGCTCATGAACATCCTCAATGGCGGCGCCCACGCCGACAACAACGTCGACGTGCAGGAGTTCATGGTGCTCCCCGTCGGCGCCGCGACCTTCGCCGACGGCCTGCGCTGGGGGGCCGAGATCTACCACCACCTCAAGAAGGTGTTGCAGGCCAAGGGGCTGGCGACCGGTGTGGGCGACGAGGGCGGCTTCGCGCCCAACCTGGGCAGCAACGCCGAGGCCCTCGACCTCATCCTCACCGCCATCGAGAAGGCCGGCTACGCGCCCGGCGACGATGTGGTGCTCGCCCTCGATGTGGCCGCCTCGGAGTTCTACAAGGACGGTCGCTACCACCTCGCCGGCGAGGGCGCCGAGTGGTCCGCCGAGGAGCTCACCGGCTACTACGCGCAGCTGGTCGACAAGTACCCCCTCGTGTCCATCGAAGACGGCCTGCACGAGAACGACTGGGAGGGGTGGAAGGCCCTCACGGCCGCGCTGGGCGACAAGGTGCAGCTGGTCGGCGACGACCTGTTCGTCACCAACGTCGAGCGGCTGCAGCACGGCATCGACAAGGGCGTCGCCAACAGCATCCTCGTCAAGGTCAACCAGATCGGCACCCTCACCGAGACCCTCGACGCCGTCGAGACGGCCCACCGCGCCGGCTACACCTCGGTGATGTCGCACCGGTCAGGCGAGACGGAAGACACCACCATCGCCGACCTCGCGGTCGCCTGTGGCTGTGGCCAGATCAAGACGGGCGCCCCCGCGCGGTCTGACCGGGTGGCCAAGTACAACCAGCTGCTGCGCATCGAAGAGCAGCTCGGTGAGGCCGGCCGCTACGCGGGCAAGGGCATCCTCCGCTGAGCGTGGGCGCCCCCATCGTCCGGGAGGCCACGCGGCGCGACCTGCAGGGCCTCCTCGACGGATGGGAGGCACTGCAGGCCCATGGTGCCAGCCTCGACCCCTTGCAGGCCTTGGCTCCTGGCGCGCGCCGCTGGGAGGAACATCGGCTACTCGACGTGGTGTTCGGCGCCTTTCATCCCTGGCCGCCCGCGTGGGTGGCGGTCCACGACGAAGGCGTCGTCGGCTTCCTGACGTCGTCGGTGGTGCCGCCGGGGCCCCTCGCTCGCCCGCCCACGGCGCGGATCGACGACTGCTGGGTCCACCCCGCCTTCCGGAGGCAGGGGCTGGGCCGCGCCCTGGTGCAGGCCTGGCAGCAAGCGGCGGCCGCTGCAGGCTGCGAGTCCTTCGAGGTGAGCACCCTGGCGGCCGATGCCGATGCGCTGGGCTTCTGGGAGGGCGTGGGCTTCGCTCCGGCCCGCATGGTCTTGCAGCGAACGCCCGGCAGCCCGACCACGCCATAAAGCAGCTCTGCGCATCGCCGCGCGGCACCGACCCACGGTACATGCAGAAACGCCTCGCCCCTCACGGCGTGGCGTGACAGCCTGACAAGACACTGCTCTGGAGCCAGGTATGTCAGTACGCCTTCGCCACCCGTTCCTCGTCGTCTGTGTGGCATGTGGCGGGGGCGGCAGTGCGACCGAACCGCTCTCCACGACCCCGACGACCACGACCTCTGCCGATGACCTACTGGTGCCCTACGGCGGCCTGGTCCCCGAACAGGTCCTTCGCAACAAAAGCGGGGTTGTCGACCATCTCGTCGAGTCGCCTGGAGGCCAGATCGCCGCGGTCGGCACCACGCCGACCGAGCTGCAGCTGGCCGACGGCACCCACCTCCCCTTCAGCAACCTCGATGGCGAACGGTTGCTCACCGTCTTTGCTGCCGACGGGTCGCTCGAGGTGGCTGCGCAAGCGGAGGGCCTGCAGCTGTGCCGTGGGCGCTCGGGCGACCAGCTGCTCCTCGCCGCCAGCCTGCTCCGAGACGGCGAGTTTCTCGGCATTCCCGCCGAAGCCGGTGAGCTGCTCCTCGTGGAGTGGTCCCCACAAGACGGTGCGACAGAGCTGCTGCGCGAGGCAACCACCTTCCCTGTTCAGCTGTCCTGCGCCGCGACAGGATGGGTCGCGCTGGTCACCTCGGACGGGAGCACGGAGCCCTCTGACGTTCGTACGTTCTCGCCCGAGGGCGACCTGGTGCATGACTACTCCCTCAGCATGAACTTCACGAAAGCCTCCATCGGCGACCAGGGCGAGCTCGTGGTCACGGGTTGGTACACCAACGCCCGGGTCGGCCCGCACCGCATCGACCACTACGACGAGGACAGCCAAGACAGCTTGGCCATCGCCATCGACGCGGGCGGCGAGGAGATGTGGCACGCCGTCGTCAGCGGGGGTCTGTACGACCAGAGCCTCGCGCACACGCTGACCGATGACGGAACCCTGGTATGGGTGGCAGGTGAGGCGACCGCCAACGCCCTCATCTTCGACGGCACCGGGGCTCGCCACCAGCCCGTCGACGTGCTCGAGCGCTACTACGTCATGCGCCTCGACCTGGCTACGGGTGCCCTCCTCGCCGTGGGGCAGACCGAGACGCCGATGGGCGTCCCTCTCGACCGGAACGGGCTCACGGCCCTCCTCATCGACACCCGGCGTTACCCAGGCCCGCTCCTCGGGCTGCCCAATGAATCCGGCGCCGTGATGCTCACCCTCGACGAGCAGCTGCAACCCCTCGCCGCCCAGACGCTGCTACCCGAGCCCGCGATGCACCTGAACACCTCGGTCTACTACCTTCTGGAAGGTGACACTGCGGGCATCTGGGTCGGAGGCCCCACGTACCTGCGCGACGACGACTACGACACCGACCTGCCGGTCGCGGCCGCCCGCATTCCCCTGGCGGTGCCGTAGCGGGCGTCGGATGCAACCGCGGGTGAACCGATGTCACCGATCCCTGGCGTTATCTCCTACCCATGGCAACCGACGCCCTGATCATCGACGACAGCGAAGCCAGCCATTTGCTTCTCACGCACATCCTCGCCGACCTCGAGGTGACGCTGCACTCCGCCCACGCCGGGCCCCAGGGCCTCGCGATGGCCAAGGACGTGCGCCCCTCGCTGGTGCTTCTCGACATCCAGATGCCCGGCATGGATGGCTTCGAAGTCCTCCAGCGCCTCCGCGAGCAGCCCGAGTCGGCCCAGGCCACGGTGATCTTCCTGAGCGCGGTCGAGGGCAGCGAGGCCAAGATCCGCGGCCTGTCCGGCGGAGCGGCCGACTACATCACCAAGCCCTTCGACCCCGCCGAGGTCGTCGCCCGCGTGCAGGGTCAGCTGGCGCGCATCCGCCGCGAGTCGACCCTCCGTGACCAGATCGACGCCGCCCTGCAGGCACGAGCGCGGCGCAAGCGAAGCGAGGCTCCCCTGGTCGGCGACAGCGAAGTCGCCGAAGACCTCCGTGACCGGGTGAGCCACGCAGCCCGCGCTGAGCAGCGGCTGTTCCTTGTCGGAGAGCCGGGCACCGGCGATGCCGTCGTCGCCCGCCTCCTCCACGAGGGCTCCGGTCGCCGGGAGGCACCGCTGGTCGAGCTGCGCCAGGCCCGAGACCGAGCGCCGGACCGCCTGTCGCACCACTGGAAGCTCGCCGAGGGTGGGCACCTGTTCGTGCCCGATGCGCAAGAGCTGGAGCCTGCGGTGCTCGAGCTGCTCGAGGCGCGCTCCCTCGAAGACCCCGGGCGGTTGATCCTGTCGGTGAGCCGCCGCGCCGAGCTGCCCTCCTGGTGGGCGCGAGAGGCCTGTCAGGTGATCGACCTGCTGCCCCTGCGGGAGCGACTGGAAGACATCCCCGCCATGGCCCTTCACCTGCTCCAGCACCATCTGTCGTCCCTCGACGGCCGCGCCCACCAGCTCAGCGACGACTCCCAGCGCCGGCTGACCTCCTACGGCTGGCCAGGCAACATCGACGAGCTGGAGCGGGTCCTCAAGGCCACCCTGGCAGGCACCTACGACGAGCTCATCGAGATCGACCCGTCCCTGCTGTCGGGCGGTCCCGTCGCCGGCCCCTACCAGCTGCTGGAGGTGTTGGACCGCGGCGGCATGGGCGCGGTCTACCGCGCCCGCCATCGCAGCCTGGGCCAGGAAGCCGTCGTCAAGCTCATCGAGCACAAGGGCGACCAGCGCGCGGCGCGACGCCAGTTCCGAGAGGAGGCCCGGGTGACCTCCCAGCTGTCGTCGCACCACACGGTGCGCCTGTTCGACTTCGGCATCACCGACGACGGCGCGTTCTACTACGCGATGGAGCGGCTGTACGGGATGCACCTGCGCAAGCTCGTCGACACCCACGGGGCGCTCCCTGCCGCGAGGGCCATCCACCTGCTCGAGCAGGCCACCGCCTCCCTCGAGGAAGCCCACGCAGCGGGGCTGGTGCACTCCGACATCAAGCCCGAGAACCTGTTCGTGTGCCGCGCTGGCCTCGACCGCGACGTGCTCAAGGTCCTCGACTTCGGGGTCGTGCGCCAGACCGGAGCCTCCGGAACCCTGGTGGGCACGCCCCACTACATGGCACCCGAGGTGCTGGGCGCTCGCCCGGTCGATGCCCGCACCGACCTGTACGCCCTGGGCTGCGTGGCGATGTACCTGCTCACGGGCAAGACCGTCTTCCAAGCCGCCTCCATGCCCGCCCTGCTGATGGCCCACCTCGAGCGGGTGCCCGAGCTCCCGTCCCATCGCGTCGCCGGCGTGCCTGCCGCCCTCGACAACCTCATCACCGCCTTGCTCCACAAAGACCCCGACCACCGGCCCCCTTCGGCCACGGCGCTGCGCCGCACGCTTCGCGGGCTGGCCGCCGACCACCCCTGGACCCAAGACGAGGCCCGCGACTGGTGGGCCAAGCGGGCCGCCCCCGACGGCTCGACCCCCGCCGACATGGCCACGACCTGGTCCGACCTGGCGGTCGGGTAGGCTCTCCTCCGGGAGGCCTGATGTTGGACCACGCCGTCGCCCTGCACCGCGCCGGCCGCCTCGAGGAGGCCGCGGCAGCCTACGAGGCCGTGCTCGCCGAACAGCCCGAGCAGGCCGACGCCTGGCAGCTCCTGGGGCTCGTGCGACATCGCCAGGGAGCCCCCACCGAGGCCCTGGCCGCCTTCGACCGCGCCCTGGCCCTCGACCCCGAGCATGCCCCGGCCCTCGCCAACCGTGGGCTGGTGCTCCGCGCGCTGCAGCGCCTCGACGAGGCCGCCGCCAGCTTCCTCGCGGCCTCCTCAGCCCGGCCGGGCTTCCGTGAGCCCCTGCTCAACCTTGCCCGCCTCGAGGCCGGCCGCGGCGACCTGCTCGCTGCCCGTCAGGCCGCCGAGCGCGCCCTGGGCCACCACCCCGACGATGCCGAGGCCCTGCAGCTGACCGGCCTGCTTCGTGCCCGCACCGGCGACCTGTCGGGTGCCGTCGACGCCTGGGGGCCCGCCCTCGCCGCTACCCGCGACCCCGGCCTGGCCATGGGCCTGGGCCATGCGCTACTCCAGCTGGGCCGCCCCGACGATGCCGTCGCTCCCCTCGCCTTCGCCGTCCAGCGAGGCGCGCCGGCCCACGCGCTGTTCGCCGACGCAGTGCTGCAGGCGAGGTCCCATCCCGCAGGCATCGAGGCCGCCCTCCTCGACGCCCTCGCCCACGACGGCATCGACCACCAGCGCCTGGAGCGCGCGGTTCGCGGCCTGCTCGCCCCCCTCGACGACCAGGCCCTCCTCGCCCATCCCCTGTTCGTGCCCTGGCTCACCCGCTGCCTCGTCAGCCACCCCGACGATCTGAAGCGCCTCCACGATCTCCGCAGCCGTCTGGTGGACCACGCCCTCGCAGGCCAGCCCGTGCTGCTCGAGGCCGTGGCCGCCCTGGCCCACCAGGCCTGGTGGACCGAGCATGCCGACCCCCTCGAGGCCGACCTGCACGCCATCCCCGATGCCCGCCTCCGCCGCGCCTTCGCCGCCTGCGCCGCCCCCCTGTCGGGCCCTCGCCCCGCGGACGGCCCGCTGGCCGCGCTGTACGACGCCACCACCGGCGCCGAGGAGGCCGAGCGACGCCTCGCCACCGACATCGCCGTGCTCGCCCTCGGCGACGACGCCGTCAGCGCCCAGGTCGCTGCGATGTATGAGGCCAACCCCTACCCCCGCCGGGTCGGCGTCCACCGCCCCCAGCCCGTGCCCCTCGACCACACCCTGGCCGCCGTCGGCCTCACCGCGCCCCCACGACGCCCCCTGCAGCTGCTCGTTGCCGGAGCGGGCACCGGCCAGCACCCCCTGCAGACCGCCACCCGCTACGCCGAGGTCGAGGTGCTCGGCATCGACCTGTCCCGGGCGTCGCTAGCCCGAGCCACCCGGGTCGCGGCGGCGCACGGCATCACCAACGTGCGCTTCGCCCAGGCCGACCTGCTCGCCCTGGGCTCCCTCGACCGCCGCTTCGACGTCATCGAGAGCGTCGGCGTGCTGCACCACCTCGCCTCCCCCCTCGACGGCTGGCGCGTGCTGCGCGGGCTCCTCGCCGACGACGGCGTGATGCGGATCGGGCTGTACGCCGAGCGAGGCCGGGCCGACGTCGTGGCGGCCCGGGAGCTCGTCGCCACGTGGGGCCTGGGCGACACCCCCGACGACCTGCGGCAGGCCCGGCAGCGCTTCCTCGCCCTCCCCGCCGACCACCCTGCCCGGCCGATCACCCAGTCCCCCGACTTCCCCAGCCTGTCGGGCCTGCGCGACCTGGTGTTCCACGTCTGCGAGCACCGCTACACCCTGCCCCGCCTCGCCGACGAGCTCGATGCCCTGCAGCTGCGCTTCGCGGGCTTCCAGCACACCCTGCCCGAGGCCGCCCTGCGCTACCGCGAGCGCTGGCCCGACGACGAGTCCCAGGCCGATCTGTCTCGGTGGGACACCCTCGAGGCCGAGCACCCCCACCTGTTCCGCGGGATGTACGTGTTCTGGTGTGCCCCGACGTGATCAGGGCAGCGGGCGCCACACCACGCCGTCGGAGATCACCTCGTCGGGGGTGAGCACCACCAGGTCGTCGGTGAAGAAGTAGCCCCCTGCCTTGCCGAGCTGGATCTCGGTGGCGTAGGGCACCAGCTGCGGCGTGGCGCGCTCGATGCGACCCGTCAGGGCCATCGTCTCGTACGACACCAGGCGCTCTGGCTCACGGGTGGTGCGCACCAGCACGTGCACCTCCTTGCCCGACAGGTCGCCCTCCGCCAGCAAGGGGAACAGGTAGTGGACCACGTCGTCGCCGAGCAAGCCCCCGGGCGTGGTCTGCCGCGCCACCGCGGTGTAGTGGGCGGTTCCCTCCAGGGCTACGCACGGCGTCGCGGCCGCATCGAGGTGCTTGGTCGCCTCCTCCGCGTAGTCGGTGCAGGCCCCTGGACCACGGCCCACGATGAGCCAGGCGCCCACCCCCGCCGCGACGATGGCGGCAAAGGGGATGAGGAACGGTACCCAGCGCTTCATCGTCCAGCCTCCGGCCCGGGGTTAACGGTCTGAACAGACCCACGCCCTCGGAGTCTCTGTGACCTCGACACCGCCCGCCACCGCCTGGTTCACCCAGTTCGGTGTCGACGACGACCTCATCCGCAAGGCCCTCTCCGCCGCCACCTCGCGGGGCGCCGACGACGCCGACCTGTTCTTCGAGCACACCGAGGCCACCTCGGTCGGCCTGTCCGACGGCGCCGTCAACTCCGCCCACACCACCATCGACCTCGGGGTCGGGGTGCGGGTCGTGGTCGGCGACCAGGTCGGCTACGCCTACACCGAAGACCTCTCCCTCGAGAGTGTGTTGCGGGCAGCCCACACGGCCAGCGCCATCGCCCACCACTCCGGCAAGGGGCAGCCGGTCTACGTGCCCTCCCGCCTGGTGGTCCCCGACTTCTACCCGGTCGATCGGTCGTGGAGCGATGTCGAGCTGTCGGTGCGCGTGCCGATGATCCGCGACTGGGAGAAGCGGGCCTTCGAGCAAGACCCGCGCGTCCGCAAGGTGCGCGTGAACATGGGGGATGCCGACAAGCACGTGCTCCTCGCGCGGGCCGACGGCACGGTCGCCGCCGACTACCGCCCGATGACCCGGGCCAGCGTCAGTGTCACCGCGGTCGACGGTGAAACCAAGGAGTCGGGCAGCTACAACGTCGCCTCCCGGGGCGACCTGTCGTACTACAACGAGGCTCGTCAGCAGCGGCTGGTGTCGATGAGTGTGGAGCGGGCGCTGCGCGCGCTGAACGCAGGGTCCCCCCCGGCAGGAGAGATGCCGGTCGTGCTCGCAGCGGGGTCCAGCGGCATCCTGCTGCACGAGGCCATCGGCCACGGCATGGAGGCCGACTTCAACCGCAAGGGCACCTCGATCTACGCCGACAAGCTGAACAAGCGCATCGCGCCGGCGGAGGTCACCATTGTGGATGACGCCACGCTGCCGGCCGCGCGAGGGTCGCTCAACGTCGACGACGAAGGCTCCCCCACCGAAAAGACGGTCCTGGTCCGCGACGGGGTGCTGGAGAGCTACCTGCACGACCGGATCTCGGCACGCCACTACGGGGTCGACTCCACCGGCTCGGGCCGCCGCGAGTCGTTCCGCCACCCCGTGCTCCCGCGGATGCGGGCCACCTACATGGAGAATGGCCCCCACGCCCCCGAGGAGATCATCGCATCGGTCGACAAGGGGCTGTATTGCGAGGTCTTCGCCAACGGCGCCGTGCAGATCGGCGCGGGCGACTTCTCCTTCTATGTGCGTCACGGCCGACTCATCGAGAACGGCAAGCTGACCGAGCCTGTGAAAGACGTGAACCTGATCGGCTTCGGCCCCAAGGTGCTGGAGGCCATCGAGATGGTAGGCAACGACCTCGAGATCGACGAGGGCGGCTGGACATGCGGCAAGGATGGTCAGGGGGTTCCCGTGAGCCAGGGCATGCCCACCGTGAAGGTCGGCAGCCTGTCGGTCGGTGGAGGTCGCTGATGGACACGCCCGAACAGCTCCTCGAGCTCGCCCACCGCGTCGTCGCCCGCTGCCAGGAGCTCGGCGCCGACGAGGTCACCGCGATGGTCTCCCGCGGCTCTCACGTCACCGTGCAGCGCCGCGCCGGGCAGGTGGAGCAGGCCACCGAGGCCACCACCCGTGGCCTGGTCGTCGCCGTGCTCAACGACGACCGCTACTCGTCGAACTCCACCTCGGATCTACGCCCCGACGCCCTCGACGCCTTCCTGCAGCGCTGCGTGAGCTCCACGGAGTTCCTGGAGGCCGACGAATACCGTCGCCTGCCCGACGCCGAGCTGTGCGGCCGAGGCGTGAGCGCCGAGCAGCTCGACCAGGACGACCCCGCCTGGGGCGAGCGCTCCGCCGAGGCTCGCGCGCTGCAGGCCGAGCAGATCGAGACCCTCCTCGCCGGCCGCCGAGACGACGTGATCTCAGCGTCGTCCTACGTGGCCGACGGGCGCAGCGAGACCGTCCAGGTGCTGTCGAACGGCTTCGAGGGAGTCGACGCCGGTGCCTGGTTCGCCGCCGGGGGCGACATGACCCTCGACGAGGGCGACCGGCGCCCGGAGAGCGGGGCCTGGTACGGCGCCCGCTACCTGTCCGACCTCCCCTCCCCCGAGGCCATCGCCGAGGAAGTGGAGAAGCGGGTCACCGAGCGCCTGGGTAGCCAGGCCGCCCCCTCCGGCAGCTACCCGATGGTGCTGGCCAACCGGGCCGCGGGCCGCATCCTCGGCGTGCTGGCCGGCCCGATGTCGGGCAGTGCGCTGCACGACCACCGAAGCTGCCTGGAAGGCAAGCTCGGGGAGCGCATCGGCAGCGACCTGTTCACCCTCGTCGACGACCCGACCATTCCCCGCGGCCTCGGTAGCCGCCCGTGGGATGGCGATGCCCTGCGCGCCGCGCCCCGCACCCTCGTCGAGGGGGGCATCCTCAAGCAGTACAACATCAACGTGTACTACGGGCGCAAGCTGGGCATGGCCCCCACCAGCGGCGGGCGCAGCAACTGGGTCGTCCCCCCTGGCCACCGGCCGACGGCAGAGCTGCTGGCCGAGCTGCCCAAGGCGATCCTGGTCACCGGCTTCCTCGGCGGGAACTCCAACGGCAGCACCGGCGACTTCAGCTTCGGCATCCGCGGCCTGCTGCTGGAGCACGGCGAGGTCTCCGGCTCGCTGTCGGAGATGAACGTCACCGGCAGCATCGGCGACATCTTCCAGCGCCTCGTGGCCGTCGGCGACGATCCGTGGAAGTGGTCGAGCGTGCGAAGCCCTACGTTGATCTTCGACGACGTGCAGTTCAGCGGAACCTGAGACCCCGGAGTCCCCCATGTCCCTTCGTCACGCTATCGGCGCCCTGGCCCTGCTGGGCACCGGCCTGCTCCTCGGCAGCCTCCTGCAGCCCGCGCAGGCGCAGTCCACCAAGGTCACCTGCACCCAGGTCACCCAAAACAGCACCGGGGTCGTCGACGAGGCGATGGTGGCCCGGTTCATGAGCGAGCAGCTCGATGCAGGGCGCACGCGCTTCCAGACGGTGCAGGGCCTGTCGACGGTGCTGTGCGCCTACTGACCGACGCCCCGCGGCGGCTGGCTACTTGAGCTTGCCGAGGGCGGCCGCTGTCGATGCGCGCATCTGCTCGAGCTGGTAGCGCGGGAAGCCCTCGAGGAGGAACCAGGCCGCGGCCGCCGTGTATTCCTTCTCCCAGATCATCCGCTCGAGGCTGAACGCCGCCCCGTCGTTGATCTGCACCGTCTCGCGAGGGTCGTGGTCGTACTCGCGCCGGATGAAGCGGTGCGACATGCGCGCCCCCGACAGCTTGGCATGACCGGCCTCCTCGGCGGCGCGACGACGGCGCTTGGCCTCGGCCTTCAGATCCTGCATCCGCTGCTCGACGGCCAGGCCTCGGGCCATCAGGTCGCCGGTCTGTGGTGCGACCCACACGGTGGCGGCGCGGCCCAGACGCCCCCAGCACAGCCCGCCCTCGTCGTGGTCGACCCGGATGCGGTCGCGGCCCAGCCGGTCGGCGAGGCCCTCCCCGATGACCACCACGCCGGTGGTGGCCTCGAGCTCGTCACGACGCCGCTGCAGCTCGTCGAACGTCCAGATCTCGGTCTGCATCTCTTCGGCCATGACGGCCTCGATGCGGCCTGCGAGGCGCACGAGGTCTTTGTCTGCGACGATGATGTACTTCAAGGGAACTCCGGTTCAGCGCGGCAGGCTGAGCTGCTCGATCAGCGCATCATGGCGGGGGGTGGGGATGCGGTGCGCCCGCGCAGCCTCCACGAACCACCCATTTCGGTACGCCCACTCCTTCACCGAAGACCCCCAGGTCGGAATCGTGAGGGAGTACTGAACGAGCCGCTCGGTCACGTAGTCGGCGGGCGCCTCCACGTGGAAGGTAGCGCGGCCGACCGGGATCAGCTCGGCGACCAGCTCATGCAGCTCGTCGCGGTGCGACGTGACCAGCTCGCCCACCGTGATGCCCCCGTGGGCCTCGCACAGGATGCCGTGGCACACCAGCCACAGCAGCTTCTCGAGCTCGTAGTACCCGAACCGGGCCCAGGGCATGTCGACCGCCTCGATCCCCAGCCCGGTGAGCCATCGAGCCACCGCGAGGCCGTGGGGGCCGGTGAACGGGCTCGGCAGGCCCTCGACGATCTCACCGCCGCGGGTGGCGACGGCGAAGTAGAGCAGCCCGCGGGTGGCGCCTGCGAGACCGCGCTCCGCGAAGAACGAGCGCAGCGCGCCGTTCTGCACGAACACCAGATCGTCGCGCCGGTGCAGCGGCACCCTCGCGATCACGTCGTCGAGGTCGTCGTTGCGCACCAACACCAACACGGGATCGCCCTGGGGCCCATCCAGAGCGGCCCAGCCCTCGGACCGCGACACCAGCGACACCGACTGCCCACGAGCGACCGCGCGATCCCGCAGAGCGCCCCCGACTCGACCCGCTCCGATGATGACCACTGGACCTCCGAGCGAGCTACCCTATCGCCATGCCGCTGTTTCCTTCCACCTTCGCCCAGCTCGCCTCCCTCGACGTGCGGGAAGACGAGCCGCTGGTCCGCAAGACGTGGTGGCGTGTGGGCGGATCGGCCGACGGCTACGTCGAGGTCTCCACCGTCGACGAGCTGCAGCTGGTCTGCCGCGCCACCCACGAGACAGGCTGCCCCCTCTTCGTGCTCGGCAACGCCTCCAACGTGCTGATCGCCGACCGCGGCGTGCGCGGCCTGGTGATTCGGCTGCGGGGTGAGCTGGCCTCGGTCGAGCCCCGCGGCGCAGGGGTGCTTCGGGTCGGTGGAGGCGCCAAGCTGGTGCCCCTGGTGCGCAAGGCCCCCCGTGAAGGCTGGACAGGCCTCGAGATGCTCGCCGGCGTGCCCGGCACCCTCGGCGGCGCGGTGAAGATGAACGCCGGCACCCGCCTCGGCGAGATCAGCGATGCCCTGCTCACGGTGGGCGTGGTGATGCCCGACGGTAGCGCGCGCACGATCCCCCGCGACAAGCTCGACATGGTCTACCGCGACGGTGGGCTCCCCCCCGGCGCCGTTGTCGCGTGGGCTCGGCTGCGGGTCGGCACCCGCTCCGCGGCCGAGAGCGAGGCCCTCGTCGAGGAGCACCTCGCCTACCGCGCGCAGACTCAGCCGGTCGACGTGCCCACCTGCGGCAGCACGTTCCGCAACCCGGAAGGCGACAGCGCGGGGCGGCTCATCGAGGCCTGCGGGCTCAAGGGGCTGCGCATCGGGGGCGCGGTGGTCTCCGACAAGCACGCCAACTTCATCGAGAACAGCGGCGGGGCGAAGGCCACGGAGATCCGCCGGCTGATCGGCGAGGTGCAGAGCCGGGTGTGGCAGGCCGAGCGGGTGTTCCTCGAGCCCGAGGTGAAGTTCGTCGGCGACTGGTCTGACTGGGATCCAGAGGCCACCCTGTAGGCAATGCTTCGGCGTGCTTAGCTGGCGGCGAAGTCCCGCAGCTTGGTGACCATCGCGTAGAAGCCGTTGCGGCGGTTCATGCTCAGGTGCCGCTCGAGGCCGATCTGGCCGAAGATCCCGTCGATGTCGACTGCCGCGACCTCGTCGGGCGTCTTGCCTGCGTAGAGCACCTGGAGGACGGCGATCAAGCCCTTCACGATGGCCGAGTCGGAGTCGCCCACCCAGTGCAGCCGGCCGCTGGCCTCGTCGGTGCGCACGAACCACACCTGCGACAGGCAGCCGCGCACCTTGCTCTGCTCGGTCTTGAGCGCGTCGCTCATCTCGGGGAGCTTGCGACCGAGGTCGATCAGGTAGGCGTAGCGGTCTTCCCAGTCGTCGAACAGGTCGAAGTTGTCGATGAGCTCGTCGGCGTCCACAGGTGCCCTCCGGGCCCTCCCCTTAGCGCCCGCACGCTGTGGCGTCTGCACGATAGGGAACAGCGCAAGGAGGGCCCATGCCCAGCTACGAGGTCGACCTGTTCGTGATCGGAGGCGGTTCGGCCGGTGTACGGCTGGCTCGCACCGCCGCCGCCCTCGGCGCGCGCGTGGTCCTTGCCGAGGAGCGGTGGCTGGGCGGCACCTGTGTCAACGTCGGGTGCGTACCGAAGAAGCTGTTCAGCATGGCGGCCCACTACGCCGAAGACTTCGAAGACGCGGCGGGCTTCGGCTGGCAGGTGCCCGAGGTGGGCTTCGACTGGCCGACCCTGGTGCAGAACAAGGATCAGGAGATCGCTCGCCTCAACGGCATCTACGAGCGGCTCCTCGACCGCACCGACGTGGAGATCGTCAAGCAGCGTGCCCGCTTCGTCGACGCACACACCGTGGCGGTCGGCGACCGCACCGTCACGGCGGAGCGCGTCGCGATCTGCGTCGGCGGCACCCCCACCCTCCCCGAGATCGAGGGGGCGGAGCTGTGCCTGACCAGCGACGACGTCTTCTTCCTCACCGAGCTGCCCAAGCGCCTGCTCATCGTGGGAGGCGGCTACATCTCGGTCGAGTTCGCCAGCATCTTCCATGCGCTGGGCGTGCACGTCGACCTGGCCTATCGGGGCGATCTGTTCCTGCGGGGCTTCGACCACGACCTGCGCAAGGAGCTGGCCAACGAGATGCGCAAGAAGGGGGTCCACCTCCACTGGCACTGCAAGATCATCAAGGTCGAGCGCACGGAGGCAGGGTGTTTGCAGGCCCACCTCGACGACGGTGACATCGTGACCGTCGATCAGGTGCTGATGGCGACCGGTCGGCGGCCGAACATCGATGGCCTGGGGCTCGACGCGGCCGGCGTTCCCACCACGGAGCGCGGCGCCATCGAGGTCGACGAGCACTTCGAGACGAGCGTTCCCGGCATCTACGCGCTGGGCGACGTGATCGACCGCATCCAGCTCACGCCGGTGGCCCTCGGCGAGGCCATGGTCGTGGCCCACAACCTGTATGGCAGCGGCGGCCGAACGATGGACTACCGCGACATCCCCACCGCCGTGTTCTCCCATCCCAACGTGGCGACGGTGGGGCTGTCCGAGGCCGACGCCCGGGAGAGCTGTGGCAGCGTCCGCATCTTCAAGAGCCTGTTCCGCCCCATGCGCCACACCCTGTCGGGCCGCGACGAGAAGACGTTCATGAAGATCGTGGTCGACGGTGAGACTGACGCGGTCGTGGGCTGCCACATGGTCGGGCCCGAGGCCGGAGAGCTCATGCAGGGCATCGCCATCGCCATCAAGGCCGGCGCCACCAAGGCCATGTTCGACAGCACCATCGGCATCCACCCCACTGCCGCCGAGGAGTTCGTGACCATGCGAACGGAGTGGCAGCCGCCTCCCGACCTGGCCAACGGCTGACGGCCTGCTATCGTCGCGGCCGGAGATGCCATGAACCGTCGACGCTTCCTCCAGGGCTCCGCCCTCGCCGGCGCAGCAGGCCTGACTGCCTGCGGTGGGGCCGCCACGAAGGGCCCTGCCATCCAGACGGGGCAGCGGGTGCGGTGGCGCCTGGCCAGCTCCTTCCCTCGCAGCCTCGACACCATCTTCGGGGCCGCAGAGGTGTTGAGCGAGCGGGTCGCGGCGATGACCGACGGGCAGTTCGAGATCCGCGTGTTCCCGGCAGGAGAGCTGGTGCCTGGCCTGCAGGTGCTCGACGCCGTGCAGTCGGGGGTCGCTCACATCGGCCAGAGCGGCTCGTACTACTACATGGGGAAGAACCCCGCCCTGGCCTTCGACACCTGCGTTCCCTTCGGCCTCACGGCCCGTCAGCAGACCGCCTGGCTCGACGAAGCCGGGGGCCGTGAGGTGCTCGCCCCCTTGTTCGCCGACTTCGGCGTGCACAGCTTCGGCTCGGGCAACACCGGCGTGCAGATGGGGGGCTGGTTCACCCGAACGGTGCCCACGCTGGCCGACCTCAACGGCCTGCGCATGCGCATCCCCGGCATGGGCGGCAAAGTCATGCAGCGCCTCGGCGTCTCCCCCCAGACCATCGCCGGCGGGGAGATCTACACCGCCCTCGAGCGCGGTGCGATCGATGCGACCGACTGGGTGGGCCCCTACGACGACGAGAAGCTCGGCTTCCACAAGGTCGCCAAGCACTACTACTACCCGGGCTGGTGGGAGCCGGGCCCTTCGCTGTCGTTTTTCGTGGGCGTCGACGCCCTCGCCTCGCTCCCCAGCAGCTACCGAGAGATCCTGAAGACGGCCTGCGCCCAGGCGGCCACTGCCATGCAGTCTCGCTACGACGCGAAGAACCCCCCCGCCCTGCAGCGAATCATCGCCTCGGGCACCGAGCTGCACCGCTTCGGCGACGACATCCTCGACGCCGCGCAGACCGCCTCCCGCGACACCCTGTCCGACCTCGCAGCCGCCGACCCCAGCTTCCGCAAGGTCTACGAGCACTGGGAGGCCTACCGAAAGGCGAGCTTCCAGTGGTTCGGAGCCGCCGAGCTGGCCTACCAGGGCTTCGCGTTCCGCTGAGGCCAGATGCGGTGGGGAGGCGCCGGCCGGAGGACCTGATTAACAGCGCCCTTCAGCCCAACGCGGAGGCGGCCGTGACGTCCACCCAGAAAGAAATCGATGTCAGCTACAGCGTGTCCAACGAGTTCTTCGAGCTGTGGCTCGACGAGAACATGCACTACACGTCGGCCGCCTACGACCGCGAGGGCATGAGCCTGGAAGAGGCGCAGGAGCAGAAGGCTCGCGTGCTCTACGACTTCGCCGAGCTCGACGAGACCAAGACGGTGCTCGACATCGGCTGTGGCTGGGGCAGCGCCATCGAGTGCATGACCCGCTTCGGCCTCAAGGAAGGCCACGGCATCACCCTGTCGACCGAGCAGATCGCCTACTGCCGCGACCGCAACATCCCCAACGCGAAGTTCTGGCTGCAAGACTACGCCCTGTTCGAGCCGCCCAAGAAGTACGACGGGCTCGTCAGCATCGAGATGATCGACCACCTCTGCTCGCCGGCCCAGGCACGCAAGGGCATGGCCGTGCAGCTGTACCGCGACTACTTCAACAAGCTCGCCGAGTGGGTGGAGCCCGGAGCTGCCTTCGGCTTCCAGGCCATCCTCCGCAACCGGGTGCCCCGCAAGCGGGCCGACCTCGAAGACCTCGCGTTCACCGCCGACGTGATCTTCCCCGGCGGCCTCAACCCCCGCATCGAGGAGCTGGTGGTCGCCATCAACCCGAAGTGGGAGATCGAGCAGCTCATCATGCGTCGAGCCGACTACGGCAAGACGACCGCCGAGTGGTACCGCCGGCTGCAGCTGCACGAAGACAAGATCCGCTCCACCTGGGGTGATCAGGTCTACGACGACTACGACCGCTACCTGGCCACCTGCGTGAAGGCATTCGAGAAGCACTGGTCGGGCGACGTGCAGATGAAGCTGCGGCGTATCTGACCGCCTCATGGAGCCGGTCTACCCGCCCTGTCTGACCGAGCTGGAGCTCCCCGACCAGCGCTCGGCCGCCTCGTTCCTCGAGGAGGCCCAGGTCGCGGCGGGCGAGCTGCTCATGCACGACGACTACGAGGCGCACTGCCTCGCCTACGTGGTGCAGGGCGAGGTCGAGGTCCACGTCGATGGCGCGGTCGTCGGTCGCGCGTCTGCCGGCGAGTGGGTGGGCGAGTCGGCCTTGTTTCCCCAGGCCGTGCGCAAGGCCACCGTCTTCGCCGTCACCGACTGCTGGCTGCTGGCCCTGCCCACCGAGGGCTACATCGCCATGCGCCTGGGCGAGCACCGCATGGTGCCCGGCCTCGAGCGGGAGATCCTGGCACAGCAGCTCGACCGGCTGCGGGCTGTGGGCGAGCGCCTCGCTGCGGGCGACGCAGGCCGCCCTCACCCGCCGGGGCCTGGCCTGCTGGGGCGCCTGGCCGCCCAGCTGGGGCCCGGAGGCCTGCTCAGCGGCACCCCGCTCGACGCCGCCGAGGTGCTGCGCGCCCACGGGCTGATCGAGCCGGAGGAGTCGGCCAAGGTCGCCGCCCGGGTCGCGCGCCGCTTCGCCCCGCAGACCGTCGCCCCCGGCACGCTGCTGTGCCGCGAAGGCGAGGCCGGCGACGCGATGTACGTGCTTCACGCCGGGTCGGTCGACGTGCTCAAGGCGCGGTCCGACGACACCTGGGCCTCCCTGGCTACCCTGCGCTCCGGGGCCGCCTTCGGCCTGTCGACGCTGCACTCCCGGCACGAGCGCATGGCGTCCTGTGTCGCCGCCGAGGGCTCGGTGCTGCTCCGCCTCGACCGCGACGGCTGGCAGGCCCTGGTCCGCGACGACGGCCCCGCCGGATCCTGCTTTCGGCGGGCGATGATCCGGGTGCTGTCCGGGCAGCTCGCCGAGACGAACGCCCTGGTCGCCCGCCTGGCCGACGAGCCCTCCCTCCTCGGCCGCGCGACGGCCGCGTTCGCCGGCGGTTCCTGGTAGCCTGCGCCCCATGTCCAGCCTCCGCACCCTGTCGGCCGCTCTGGGGCGCGTCGCCGATGCCCTCGGCGCGGCCGTGGCGTGGATGGTGCTGGCGATGGTCCTCGTGGGCGCCTTCAATGCCGTGGCCCGCTACCTGGGCCGCTTCGTCGGCGTGCAGCTGTCGAGCAACGCCCTGGTCGATCTGCAGTGGTACCTGTTCTCGCTGGTGTTCCTCTTCGGCGCCTCCTACGCGCTGAAGGCCGACGCCCACGTGCGGGTCGACGTGCTCTACGGCCGCCTCTCGGCCCGAGGCAAGGCGCTGATCGACCTCACCGGCACGCTGGTCTTCCTGCTGCCGTTCTGTGCCTTCGCGCTGATCTTCTGCTGGCCCAGCGTCGCCAACAGCGTGGCGGTGTGGGAGCAGTCGCCGGATGCCGGGGGGCTGGCCCGCTGGCCCATCAAGGCGGCGCTGCCCCTCGGGTTCGTGGCCCTGGCGGTGCAGGGCATCGCCCAGCTGTGCCGTCACCTCGCGGATGTCGTCGATCCGCCGGTGGAGGGGTCCACATGACGGAAGACGTGCTGGCTCCGCTGATGTTCGTGATGGCCTTCGCCCTCATCTTCAGCGGCTACCCCGTCGCCTTCTCCCTGGCGGGCACGGCGCTGTGCTTCGCGGCCGTCGGCGTGTCGATGGGCCTGACCGACTGGGGCCTGATGTATGCCTTCCCCGAGCGCGTGTTCGGGGTGATGTCGAACTACGTGCTGCTGGCCATCCCCTTCTTCGTGTTCATGGGCACGATGCTCGAGAAGAGCAAGCTCGCGGAAGACCTGCTCACCACGATGGGCGGGCTGTTCGGCTCGGTGCGCGGGGGGCTGGCCCTCAGCGTGGTGGTGGTGGGCGCGCTGCTCGCCGCGGCCACCGGGGTCGTCGGGGCCTCCGTGGTGGCGATGGGCATGATCAGCCTGCCCGTGATGCTCCGCTACGGCTACGACCCCAAGCTCGCCGCGGGCGTCATCTGCGCCTCGGGCACCCTGGGCCAGATCATCCCTCCCAGTGTGGTCCTGGTGGTGCTGGCGGACCAGCTCGGGGTCAGCGTCGGCGACCTGTTCGTCGGCTCGCTGCTGCCCGGCCTGATGCTCGCGGGGCTGTACGGCCTGTACGTGCTGGTCATCGCGTGGTGGAAGCCCGAGGTCGCGCCGGCCCTCCCTCCCGAGGCGCGCTCCGCCACCGGGGTCGCCCTCCTTCGCCAGGTGCTGGCGGTGATGGTGCCGCCGCTGATGCTCATCCTCATCGTGCTCGGCAGCATCTTCGCCGGGGTGGCGACCCCCACCGAGGCCGGGGCCCTGGGCGCCGTAGGGGCCATGGCACTCGCGGCCGCCAACCGCCGCCTCACCCTCACCAACCTGCGCGGCGCCCTCGACGACACCGCCAAGCTCACTGCGATGGTGGTGTTCCTGCTCGTCGGCAGCACCGTGTTCAGCCTGGTCTTCCGCGGGCTCGACGGCGACCTGTGGATCGAGGGCCTGCTCACCGGCCTGCCGGGCGGCAAGCTCGGGCTGCTGCTCGTCGCCAACCTGGTCATCTTCGTGCTGGGCTTCTTCATCGACTTCTTCGAGATCGCCTTCATCCTGCTGCCGCTGCTCGTGCCCGCCGCGAAGGTGCTCGGCATCGACCTCGTGTGGTTCGGCGTGCTCATCGGCATGAACCTGCAGACCAGCTTCCTCACGCCGCCCTTCGGCTTCTCGCTGTTCTACCTGCGTGGGGTGGCCCCGGAGGAGGTGACCACCTCCGACATCTACCGCGGGGCCATCCCGTTCATCGCCATCCAGGCCTTCGGCTTGCTCGTCGTCGCCTTGTTCCCGGGGCTGGTCACGTTCCTGCTGTAGGCAGCTGCGACGCGCACCAGGCCCACGCCTCCCCCGCCAGCCGCACCAGCTCCCGGAGCGCGCCGGTCTCCTGGTCCCAGAAGGCGGCGTAGGCCACGAAGATGGCCATCAAGAAGGCCACATGCAGCAGTGCCTGGGGGACTCTCACCCGTTTGCGCACCGCCTTCTGCGTCTTGTCGAGGCTGACCCGCAGCCGCTTCTGGGCCGCGAACACCAGCCCGCCGAGGGTGGACACCACCACGAACATCCCGATGGCCACCCGGGTGAGCGGGGGCAGACCCGACTGCTCCAGCACCACCCACTCCAGCGTCTCCTTGCCCAGCCCCACCAGCAACACGGCCTCGAGCATCACCAGCTGGCGGTGCGAGAACCAGCCCTGGGAGGAGGTCGTGCGGGACTTGGACGTGGCGCGGGCCATGCCCGAGCCTACCCCGTGCGCCGAGCGAGGCGGGCGCGGGTGTACCATCGATGGGCATGCACGCCGACTCGCCGACCCGCATCGGTCGATATCGACTGGGTCCCACCCTGGGCAAGGGGGGCACGGGGGTGGTGTACGAGGCCACCCTGGAGGGGCCTGGCGGCTTCGAGAAGCGCGTCGCCCTCAAGGTGTTCGACGCCAAGAAGACCCGCGCCGCCGCGGGCCGCGACCAGATGTTCCGGGAGGCCCGCCTCGGGGCGTTGCTGCGCCACCCCAACCTCGTCGACACCTACGAGATCGGCGAGGCCGACGGCCACCTGTTCATCGCGATGGAGCTCGTCGACGGCCCGACGGTGGGTCAGCTCACCCGAGAGCGCCTGCTGCCGGTGCGCGCCGCGCTGGAGGTCGCTCGCCAGATGTGCGCCGGGCTCGCCCATGCGCATCAGCTGGTGGTCAAGGGCGAGCCCGCAGCCATCGTGCACCGCGACATCAAGCCCTCCAACGTGCTGGTCGGCCGCACGGGCCTGGTCAAGATCGCCGATCTGGGCATCGCCCACCTGGAGGGGGCCTCCGAGCGAGTCGAGGGCACGCGGGGCTACATGTCGCCCGAGCAGTGCGCCGGCAAGCCCCTCGACGCTCGCTCCGACCTGTTCTCCCTCGGAGTGCTGCTGTGGTCGATGGTGCTGGGCAAGAGCCCCCTGCGCGCGCCCACCACGCCCAAGACCTTCCTCGCGACGATGAACGTCGAGCAGCTCCTGGCCGACCCAGCCGCCATGGCGCCGCTAGAGCGGCTGCACCCGGGCCTTCCGCCGCTGATGACCCGCTGCCTGCGCTTCGACCCCGCCGACCGCTACCCCGATGCGCGCAGCCTGGGACGTGACCTACGGGCGCTGCTGCGGCAGGCGCGGGGTCCCACCCTGCTCGACATCCTCTACGAAGACGACGACTCGGCCGATGCCGACAGCGCGATGTGGGTGCAGCTGCCAGCCCCGAACACCGTGAGCCTCGTGCGAGAGCACCTGCCGTCCCTTCAGCCCCTGGCCGGGGCGGAGACCCCCTTCGTCGGCCGAGGGGCGCAGCGCACCGAGCTCGCGTCGCTTCGGCACTCCGCGCGCAGCCGCTGGGTCACGGTCACCGGGCCCGCCGGTATGGGCAAGAGTCGGCTGGTGCAGGAGGCCCTCGCCGACGAGCGCCGGGTGGCCTACGTCAACCTGTATGGGCTGCACAGCTCCATGGAGGCGCTGTCGGCGCTGCGGTCGGCCCTGTCGCTTCCCCTCGCCGACGACAGCACCGCGGGGATGACCTCGTCGTTCCTGCACAGCCTGGCTCGCCTCGGCCCGATGACCCTGGTGCTCGACAACGCCGACGGCGTGTCCACCTTCGTCAAGGCCCTGCACGACGAGGCGCCAGCCACCCTGCCCACGCGCTTCGTGGTCACCCTGAGAGAGCCGGTCGGGCTGCCTCGCGAGCAGGTGCTGGCCATCCCTCCCCTCCCCCCTCACCACGCCCAGGAGCTGTTCGAGGAGCTGGTCGACCGGGTCCTCACCCCGGAAGACCGCGCCGCCTTGCCCGCCATCGTGCAGCGCCTCGGCGGCCTCCCGCTGGCGCTGGAGCTGTGCGCGTCTCAGGCCCGTAGCGTGCCCCTGCCCCAGCTGCTCGACGGGCTCGAGAACCGCGTGCAGCTGCCGGAGCGAGCGTCCCACAACCGGGGGGCCACCGTCGTCGACACGATCCAGTGGTCGTGGAGCCTGCTGGAGCGCAGCGAGCAGAAGGCCCTGTCGCAGCTGGCGGTGTTCGAGGCCGACTTCTCCCTCGAGGGCGCCGATGCCGTCATCCTCACCGGCGCGACCGAGGGCAGCGCCTGGGCCCTCGACCTGCTGGCCGGCCTGACCCACCACTCCCTCGTGCAGACCCTCCCCGACCCCGCCGAGCCGCGGTTTCGCCTGTTCCACGCCGTGCGGTCCTTCGCCCTGGCGGCTCTCGACGCCCCCGACGTCACCCGGGAGCGCCACGCGCGCTGGATGGCACGGTTCGGCGAGCCCTCCGCCCGTGAGCAGCTGTACACGGCGTCGGGCTCGGCCCACCTCGACCGGCTGGATGCCGAGCGCGCCGATCTGGTGGCTGCGTGTCGCTGGGCCGCGGGGCAGCGGCGAGCCGATCTGGCGGGGCCCTTGTTCCTGGCAGCGGCCGACCTGCTGTCAGTGCGGGGGCCCGTGCGGCTGGGCCTCGAGCTCGCCGAGGTGGTGCTGCCGCTGAGAGGGCTGCGCAGCCTCCGCGCCGAGGTGCTGGTGGCCACCGCTCAGCTGATGGCCGATGCCGGCCGGGCCGACGAAGCGCGGGCGAGGCTCACCGACGCCATCCGCATCGCCGTGCGCACCGAAGACCCAGAGACCGAGGGCATCGCCCGCACCCACCGCGCGCTGCTGCAGCAGCGACGGGGGCAGCATGCGGCCGCCCTGCAAGACGCGCGACGGGCGACCGAGCAGCTGGAGGGTCGCAACCAGCGCATGTTCGGCGTAGCCCTCGCCAACCTGGGCCTCGTGCATCGGCTACGCCGCAACCTGCAAGCCGCGGCGGGATCCCTCGACGAGGCGCTGCGGGTGCTGGAGCAGGCGGGCGATGTGCCCAACGCGGGCATCGCCCTGGGAACCCTCGGCAACGTGCACCGCGACGCCGGGCGCCTGCAGGAAGCCGAGGCCTGCCTGAGGCAGTCCATCGCCCTGCACCGGCGCTGCGGCAACGTGCGCAGCGAGTGTGTCGGCCTGTCGAACCTCGGCTCGGTCCTCGCCACCCAGGGGCGGCTCGACGAGGCCGAGGTCGCGCTGCAGTCGGCCCTGGAGCTGTCGCTGAGCCTGGGCCACACCGCGGCTGAGGCTGTCGTGTCGAGCCGCCTGGGCGAGGTCCTGCAGAAACAAGGGAAGCTCGACGCCGCCTATCCCTTGCTCCAAGGGGCCCTCGCCTCGCTTCGGCGCCTCGGTGACGAGCGCGCGGAAGCGGAGACCCTCGAGGCGATGGCCACCCTGCAGCAGGCACGGGGCCAGCCCGAGCCCGCCCGTGCCAGCCTCCGCGCGGCCCAAGACATCTACCGCGGCCGCGAGCTGCTCGGCGAGCAGGTGCGGGTCGCGACCCGCCTGGCGCGTCTCGCCGACAAGGAGGCGTCGGTGTCCGACAGCCTCACCTGGGTTCGCGAGCTTCGTGGTCACCTCGAGGCCCGCGGCGACGAGCGGCTCACCGCTCCGCTGCTGGTGGAGGAGGCGCGGCTGCTGCATCGCCAGGGGGATCTGCGGGGCGCCCGCATGGCCCTGATCGCCGCCGACGAGCTGATGGCGACCGCGCCGCGCACCCGCCGCCTGCAGGAGCGGGCGGAGGCCGTGCGTCGCCTCGTCGATCAGGGGTAGCGCAGCGGGGGCACCCGCTCTCGGTACAGCGGGCCGGTGTCGAAGGCCAGCACACGATGCAGGCGACCGATGGTGAGCCGCTCGCAGCGCCGGCCGGGAAAGCGGCTCTCGAAGTACCAGCGCAGCTCGTGCTCAGCGCGGAGGGGGTGACGCTGCAGCATGTCGTGCCACGCCGGGTCGCCCACCAGCGCGTCGCGGGCCTCCGCAAACCCCGGATAGGCGCGGGCGTCGCGCAGGCTGCGCCATCGATCGCGGAGCGCCGCCGGCCACTCCCGCCAGCGGGTCGCCCGACCGACCATGTCGACCACAAGCAGCCGCCCTCCCGGACGCAGCACCCGCAATACCTCGCGCATGGTGGGGTCCCAGTCGAGATAGCGCCAGGACAGCAGCGAGATCACGACATCGATCGAGGCGTCGGGGACGGGAAGCTCGGGCCCGTCGAGGGCCTCGAAGCGAAGCCTCGCCCCGCCCCGCCTGCGCGCATGCGCCAGCATGCCTCGCGACACATCCACCCCCACGCCGTCCCGCAGACGCGGCGAGAGAGCGCGGAGCAGGGCACCGGTGCCACACCCCAGGTCGAGCACCGTCGAACCGGCCGCTACCCGCTGCTGCAGCCAGCGCCACTCCGGGCCGCGCACCCGGATGTCGGCGAAGGTCTCGTCGTAGCGGGCGGCCACCGGATCGTAGGCCTGGTGGCGGGCGGCGATGGGGGCCTGGGGCCGAGGCTCGGCGCGTCGCATGGGCTGGGGAGGTAGCCAGCCGAAGCGCTTGCCCACAGCCCCCCGCAGGCCGTGGGAGGTGAGACCGGGCTGCCCGATGACGTGCACCGGGTCTCCTGGGCGCACGGCGGCGTAGCGGTCGGGGCGGCGACTGTAGGTGGTGTACAGGTGGTGGCCGTAGGTCGGCACCCCGTAGTGGTCCGCGAAGAAGGGCGCGAACCACCGGGCCGTGCGGCACGCATGAAAGCGGGCGGTCGCCCCCTCCACGAAGGGAAGCGACAGCGACTGCCACTCGTGGGGGCTGAGCTGCTCGGGCCGATCGACCGTGCCGAACATCGGGCCGTACATGCCCGCATGCCCGATGAAGTGCAGGTGGCGCAGCCCAGCCGGCGGCAGGCGCGCCATGGCATCGAGAAAGGCTCGCTTGGTCTCCACCGCCTCGACGCGCACGGGGCCCCGCTGCTGCGCGGCCAGGGTGCGCGCTGCGCGGGGCTGGAGCGGCCCACCTCCCCGGTAGCGGGTCGTGTAGCCGATCCAGGTGATGGGCTCGCTCACGGGGCCTCCAGTGGGCGCTTCACGTAGGCCGGCGGCGGTCGGTAGGGGTTGCGAGGGTCGAACGCCAGGGGGAAGCGCGGGCCCTGCTCGGCCCGGAAGGCCTGCCACGCAGGCTCGCGGATCAGCCGGTAGCCACGGCGGAGCGGCACGCTGGGGCCATAGGGCGCCAGCGCCTGCTCGGAGAAGCCGTAGGTGACGCGCCACACCCTCGACAGGTCGCCGGCCGGCTCGAAGTTCTCGCACGGTCGCCCGCCTTGGGCCCACAGAAAGCCGCACAGCCCTCGATGGGCCACCAGCCGCTCGTCGACCGCCACCGTGGCCTGCACGACGGGCAGCACCTCACCCCATGCCCCATAGTCGGGGCCTCGTTGTCGATGGGACGCCACGTTCGCTGCGCCCACCCCCACCGCCCCCAGGGCCAGCGCAAGCGCCACCCCGGGTGCCGGGCGCAGCGCCGCCAGCACCAGCGCCAGAGGCACGAAGCCCATCACCATCAGTCGCCAGGCGACCCCGTCGAAGCCGAAGGGTAGGCCCGGCGCGGTGCACACCACCCCCAGGGCGGCCACCGTCAGCGCCTGCGGGGCCGGCAGCCCACGCCGGTAGGCCCACGCCGCCAGCACCGGCACCAGGGCCACAGCCACCATCTCGGCGGCCTCCACCGCCGGAAGCCGCGCCAGGCCGCGAGCGCGGTCGCCGAGCCCCGCCAGCTGCCAGGCCCGATCGAGGTCGGCCACCCCCACCACGCCCCACAGCAGGGCCACCGCGCCGCCCGCCGCGACGACCAGGCCCACCCCCACGCCCCTCGCCATGTGGCGCTGCCCGACCGTGGTCGCCGCTACCCCCAGCACGACCGCCCAGCTCATCACCCCCGCGAGCTTGTGGACCCCGCTCGCCAGCACCGCCAGGGCCACGGCACCTGCCCAGGCCGCCGGCCCCGGTCGGCGCGCCAGCAGCCACGCCACGGCCGCCAGCGGCACGGCCCCGATGGCGTTCTTGAGGAACTCCGCGGTGAGCGCCAGGTGCCCGGTGGCGCTCGCCGCCACGGCGCCCGACACCAGCGCCCCCGACGCACCGCCCACACGCCCACCCGCCCCGGCCAGGGCGGCCGCCACCCCCATGGCCGCCAGCCCGGCGACCAGCTCGTTGCCGACCACCACGTCGCCCGTGAGCCAAGCCGCTGCCCGCAGCACGCAGAAGGCCCACGAGTCGTCGCCAAAGCGATCCTGGCCCTCCTGCAGCGAGCGCACCTGCAGCACGTAGTACCAGGCGTCGAAGCCGCTGGCGGTGGTGTCTCGCCCCAGCAGCGCCCAGCGACTCACCCCGGCGGCCAGCACGCTCGCCGCGACAGCCAGGGCCGTCAGCCCCGGTTGGGCTGCAGGGGCATCGTCTCCAGCACCTTGCCGTTCTCCCGATCGAGCTTCCACAGACGTGCCTTGGTGGCGTTGGGACCGAAGCGCTCCGGCGTGTCCCACGTGATGACCCAGTCGCCCCGCGCCGTCCACCGGCGCTCCTTGCGGTCCCACTCGTACAGATCGCCGCCGGTGTCAGCGACCTCGGCATGCTCGAGATCGACCAGCGCCAGCACCATGCCCTCGCCCTCGAACTGGCCGCGCTCGAGCAGCTTGCCGGCGGTGTCGCCCTCGAAGCTCTTGATCAGCGCCGCGTTCTGCTTGTCGACGGCCGACAGCACAGAGATCTCGAAGTGCTTGTTGACCTCGTACCAGTCGGCCTTGGCGAAGTGCTCGCGGTAGCGCTCGTTGTCGAAGGCACGCCCATACTGGGCGAAGATCTCGTTGCGCACGAAGGCGAGCCGCTTGGGTGGGATGCGCGCCACCTCGCCGGGCTTGAGCCGCCTCTGCTCGGCGAAGCGGCCGTCGTAGTCGACCAGCCGCTCACAGCCTGGCTGCAAGGCGACATCGACCTCGGCCCGGTCGGCCGACAGCACGACCTCGGAGGCCGTGAAGCCATTGGCGCGCAGCGTCACCTTGTCGGGGGCATCCGCTACCGGCACCACCCACGGCGTCTCTCCGAGCCGCTCGTCTCCATCGAAGACGTAGGCAGACTCCGGCTCGCTGACCGAGACGGTGAGCTCGGTCGGCGCTGTCTCGAGCAGCCCGCAGGCGAGGAACATCCAGATCATCGCAGCCTCCTGCCCCGAGGTAGCGCGACGCTAGGGAACCTCGCCACCCTCGGTCGCCGCATCGGCGAAGCTCGGATCCTGCACAGCCGCCAGCGGCGTGTAGGTGATCTCGACCTGATCGAGGGGTTCCGGCACGAAGGTGTGGAACACGATGGCGTTGCGCACATCGTCGAACACGTAGTCGCCGCCCTCTTCCTCGGCGCCCTGCTCCTTGAAGGTGAGGCCGCCCTGGGGCGTGATCACGGACACCTGGATTGTCTCAGGCACCGGCACGTTGCTCAGGAAGTACTCGATCTTGAGGCCGGCGGCGAGGAGCCCCAGCTCATCGAGCAGCACGCCGAAGTTCTCGTCGAGGATGTCCCACGTGAGGCCACCGATCGAGTCGGTGACCTGCATGTAGCGGTCGCCGACGTCGTTCGAAGAGCAGGTGGCGCCACCGGTGGAGCTGCCCGACTCGACGCACACAATGGAGCTGAAGGTGCGTGCTTCCACGTCTTGCTTCAGGCCGTCGTACCAGTCTTCGAACTCGCGCAGGGTGATGACCGGCGGGTTGTCGTCTTCGGTCTGATCCTTCTCGTCGGACACGACGATCGTGTGGATGGCAGCATCCTCGCGGTAGAAGCCCGCGTTGAACTCCCACTGCTCCTCGAGGGCACGGTAGGCCGCTCCGAGACCCTTCTCACAGCCCGAGCCGTCGGAGCCGAGCAGGGCCATGCCCTGAAACACGTTGGATGGCTCGAGCGTGTTCTCGTCGATCCACAACAGCCCCTGGAAGCGGTTGAGGCGGCCGTTGAGCGCCGGAGCGCGCGAGCTGTAGCACCAGTCGCCAGGGTCGGTGTTCGTGTCGGTGCTGGTGACGCCGATGTGGTAGTCGAGCCCCGAGTTGTCGAACGTGCGCATGAACTCCGGGAAGTTCTGGCTCAGCAGCGTCTGGAACGGGCCCATCGAGCAGCTGTTGTCGATGACGAACAGCACGTCGACCTTGGGCGTCGTGACCTGAACGATGCGGTCGGTGATCTCTGGGTTCTCCAGAGCCTTCGGCTTCGACTGCGGGAAGTCGAGCAACTCCTGGCTGAAGTTGTTCTCGCTGGCACAGCCTGCTGCCATCGCCAGGACGGACAGGAACGCGATGTTTCTCATGGAGGACCTCACTTGCACCAACTATGCCCCACGGTGTCGAGCACCGTCACTCGACAGCTTCCATAACGGCAGCAGCCCCCAATCCGCCAGCCGCACAGATACCGAGCAACGCAGTTTTCGCGTCGGTGCGGGCGAGCTCGTGGGCCATGGTGAGCACCATGCGCGCGCCCGTCGCGCCAAACGGGTGCCCCAACGCCAGGGAGCCGCCGTGCACATTGAGGCGGTCTCGGGCGACCGCTCCGACCGCTCCGTCGCGCCCGAGTCGCTCCTTTGCGAAGGCATCGCTCTCCAGGGCCTGGACCACCGACAGCACCTGCGCCGCGAAGGCCTCGTGCATGTCGATCACGTCGATGTCGGCCAGCTCCATCCCCGCCCGCTCGAGGGCCTTGGGCATAGCGAGGGCGGGGCCGATGAGGAGCTGATCGGCAGGGTCTACTCCCACATACGACCAGGATCGGAAGGCCGCGAGGGGCTGCAGGCCGAGCTGCTCCGCCTTCTCCTCGCTCATGAGCAGCACGGCAGCGCCTCCATCGGTGAGCGCCGAGCTGTTGCCCGCCGTGAGGGTGCCACCCTTCCGAAACGCCGCTCGCAGCTTGGCCAGCCGCTCCAGCGACGTGTCACCCCGCACCAGCTGGTCGACGAACACCGTGTCGCCGTCGGGGTTGGTGACCGGCACCACCTCGTCGTCGAAGCGGCCGGCGGCCACCGCCGCAGCCGCGCGCTGGTGGCTCAGCAGCGCCAGGGCGTCTTGCTCGCCACGGCTCACCTGGTTGCGCTCCGCCATGTCTTCGGCGGCCTCCCCCATCAGCTGCCCTGTCGAGCGCTCGGCGATCTTCGGCTGCTTGGGAAGCAGATCGTCACGCACCGACAGCTGCCCGAGCAGGCGAAGGTAGTCTTTGGGACCCGACTTGCTCGACATGGCCACGGGGGCCGCCTTGTGCACCAGCGACTGGGGCATCGTGAGCTGGGCGTTGGAGGTGGAGTCCGACCCGCCGGCGATCACTACGTCGGCCTCCCCACGCTCGATGGCGGCGGCCGCCAGGGTGATGGCCTGCAGCCCGCTGGCGCACGCGCGGGTGACGGTCATGGCCTCGACCGAGGCGGGCAGCCCGAGATCGAGGGCGATCTCCCGACCGACGTTGGGCGCGCCCGTGGGCAGGATCACCCCGCCCCACACGATGGCGTCGATCTCGCTCCAAGGCACCCGCGTGCGGTCGAGCAGCCCCCGCACGGCGGCGACGCCGAGACCGATGGAGTCGATGCGGGTGAACTCGGCGAAGGCGCGCACGAAGGGCGTTCGAGCGCCCCCGACGATGACGGCTCGGGACATGTTCAGGCTCCTACGAAGTTGCCGCCGCACACACGCACCACCTGGCCGGACAGGCCGTGGGCGCCAGGGCTGGCGAGGAAGGTGGCGACCTGGGCGATGTCGACGGGCAGACCGCCCTGAGACAGGTTGCACAGGCGACGAGCCACCTCACGGGTGGCGACGGGGATGGCATCGGTGAGGCGGGTCTCGATGAACCCGGGGGCGATGGCATTGACGGCGACGCCCCGTGCGGCGAGGCGAGGCGCGAGGGAGCGCACGTAGCCGATGACCCCTGCCTTGGACGCGGCGTAGTTGGTCTGGCCGACGTTGCCGGCGATGCCGGCGATGCTCGACAGGCACACCACCCGCCCCTCGTCGGCGAGGAGCGGGTCGAGGGCCTCGGTCAGGGTGATCACCGCCTCGAGGTTGACGTCGATCACCTGGTCCCACCGCTCGGGCTTCATCTTCGCCAGGGTGCGGTCGCGGGTGACCCCGGCGTTGTGCACCACGACATCGACCCGCCCGAAGCGGTCGAGGAGGAAGTCGTGCACGGTGGCCGCGGCGTCGGCCGAGGTCACGTCGCAGGGCAGGTAGACCCCACCGATGTCGCGAGCCACGGCACTGGCGAGCTCCGCGTCTTCGGGCCGATCGAGGACGACCACCCGGGCCCCCTCCTCGCTCAGCCGGCGAGCGATGGCCCGCCCGATGCCCCGCGCTGCACCGGTGACGAGCGCGACCTTGCCGTCGAGCACCCGGCTGGGCGGCACGGCGGTGGCAGCCGCCACGCCCCCGTCGATGCGCAGCGGCTGCCCCGACAGGTAGGCCGAGGCGGGCGACAGCACGAAGCGAAGCACGGCGGGCAGCCGACCCTCGGCCCCGTCTGCGACCCACAGCAGGTTGGCGGTCGCCCCACGACGACCGACTTCCCGGCCTACGCTGCGCACGAAGCCCTCCAGCGCCTGCCGACTGGCCGCCACCCGCGGCTCGTCGTCAGGAGAGGGTGGGCGCCCGAGCACGACGACCCGCCCCGACCGCCCCAGCGAGCGAAGGTGCGGGTGGAGCAGGTCGTACAGGCAGCGAAGGTCGGCCGGCGTGCGCAGCCCGGTGGCGTCGACCACGAAGGCCCACGGCCGCTCGGCGCACCCCACGTGGGGCAGGCGGCCCCAGGCCTCGCCCGACGCCCGGAAAGGCCCCACATCGGTCTCCAGCAGGTAGGGCTCGGCGCCCGCCGCAGGGAGCGACGTGGCCAGCACATCGGTGAGGGCAGGGCGTGGCCCGGAGGCCACCACCACGGCGCGCCCACGCAGGGGCTGGGCAGCCCAGGCCCCCTCTCCTCGCTCGAGGGTCTGCGGGAGGGGCACAGGGAGCCCCAGGGTGGTGATGAGCTTGCGCGCGCGCTTGTCGGCAGCGAGCTGAACCAGACGATCGGTCATGCGGTCTCCAGGGAGCCGACGAGGTAGGCAGGGCCGCCCGGTGCGGAGCCGACGGCGAGCTTGTGGCCATGGTCGAAGAGGCGAACGGCGGTGGGGAGCACCACGGGCTTGACGAAGGTGACGTCGACAGCGCGAAGCGCTGAGCGATCGCCTGCGAAGCGGGCGCTGACGAGGGCCTCCCACGCCCACGCCAGGGTGGCGAATCCGTGAAGGATGGTGCTCGGGAAGCCCGCCGCCCGGGCGTAGACCGGCGACCAATGGACCGGGTTGACGTCGCCGGTGAGGTAGACGAAGCGCTGCGCGTCGCGCGCCTTCATGCGCCGCTCCGCCAGCGGGCGCGCCTGGTCGGGCACGCGGGGCTTGGGCTTGCGGGGCCCCGTGCGCTTCTTCTTGGCCAATGGCACGAAGACGCGCATCCAAGCATCCACGTGCCCGCCCCTGGCCGTGCGGGTCGTGAGGCGGTTGTGCAGGATGGCCCGCGAGCCGTTGTCGTCGATGGACTCCAGCTGCGCCTCGAGCAGCAGCTTCTCGCCCCGCCGCAGCGGCTCGTGCACCTCGACCCGCACGCCCCCGTTGAGAGCCCTGCGCAGATCGTAGGGGACGACCTGCAGCGAGCGCGTGAGCAACGGAAAGCCCCACTGGCTGAACAAGTGGGCCGGCAGCAGGGTGCGGTCGCGGGGCCCACCGGCCCAGCGAAGGTAGTCGTCGACCAGCGCACCCGGCGGCGGCGCGACCGTCTGCTGAAGGAGCGGACCGGGCAGCTCGGGGGCCGCCTTGTGGCCGCCGCCCGCCGTGAAGCCGGTCTTGAGCAGCGAGCGGATCACAGGACCTTGATGGAGCAGGTGCCGCCTCATTTCGCCGCCCTCGGTGCCGCATCGGCTTCGCGCAGCGACGCCAGCAGGCGCCCCCCGGTGGTGGTGATCAGGTCGAGCTCGTGGCGGCACGCCGGCTCGGCGCGGTCGAGCCACCGCTCCAGCACGTCGACCCGCTCTGGATGGGCCTGTGCTTGCTCGAACAGCACCTCGGCCACCGCCACCTGGGTGAGCAGACGGCACAGGCGCTCGGCATGGAGCATCGCCAAGGCGAAGTCACGCTTCGGGTCGAGCTGCGACAGCGCCTCCTTCCAGGCCGACACCTTCACCGACCGAAGCTCCCCGAGCTTCGCCCCCACCAGCTGGGTGAGCAGGTGCCGAACGGCCTGGTGCTGCAGCGACTGCAGCCGAGCCAGGCGCCGCTCCAGGGGGTCGCGCGCCGACACCGCACGCCAGCGAGCCGACGCCCCCTCCCGGAGGAAGGCCTGTGGCCGCTTCACCACGCCCAGCAGCGTGTCTTTCATCGCCATCAGCCCCTGGATCTGCGAGGTGCCCTCGTAGATGGGCATGACCATCGCGTCGCGCAGCAGCTTCTCGGCCTTGACCTCTCGGCTGTAGCCCACGCCACCGTGGATCTGGATGCAGGTGCGGGCCATGTGCACGGCCTTCTCGCTGGCCAGGTGCTTGAGCAGCGGCGTGAGCCGCCGTGCCACCCGCGCGTGGCGACGGGCCGCTTTGTCGAGCCTCGCCCGCTCCTCGGGGTCGGAGGGTGGGTCGAGGCGTAGCTTGACGCGCAGCTTCTGCCCCATCTCCTCGTGCCAACCTGCCGTCATGCACAGGGCACGAATGCCCTGGATGTCGGTGCGCATCTCGTCGAGGAAGTCGGCGATCATCTCGTGGCGATCGATGGTCTTGCCCATCGAGCCGCGCACCGCGGCGTAGTCGCGGGCCAGGCGGTAGCTGGCCTCGCACAGCCCCAGGGCCTCGAAGCCCACGCCGACTCGAGCGTTGTTCATGAGCAGCAGCATGTAGCGGAAGCCCTCGCCACGCTCCCCCACCAGCATCGCCGGCGCCTGCTCGAAGCGAATGGCGACCGTCGCCGAGGCGGAGTGGCCCAGCTTGTCTTCCACGCTCACCAGCTCGGTGTGGGGGCGATGCACCGTGCCGTCGTCACGCGTCTCGGTGGCCGGCACGATGAACATCGACAGCCCCGACAGGCCCGCGAAGGGGTCGTCGCTCGAGGCCGCCTCCTCGGTGCGGGCGATGACGAAGTGCCAGCGGCCCTGCCCGCTCGTGATCCACATCTTGTCGCCGGTGACGCGCCACTGCCCGTCGTCGCCCAGCTCGCCACGGCAGCGGAGTGCGGCCATGTCGGAGCCCGCGTCGGGCTCGGTGATGTCCATCGAACCCCACTGCTCGCCCGCGACGATGGAGTCGACGACCTCCCGAAAGCGGGTGTCGGTGATCCGGGCCGTGTCGGGGTCGAAGGTGGTGGACCCCTCCATGATCGAGAACACGATGGCGGCCATGGCCAGGCCTCCGTGGAAGCCGTGGTGCGCGCACACCGACACATCGGCTCGGGCGAGAAGCTCCGAGTTCATGTGGAACAGCAGCATCGGCGCGTTCATGCCCCCCAGCTCCCGCGGCACCGTGAGCCCGTGCAGCTCGAGGCCGTCGAGGGCGTCGAACAGCGCCTGCGTGGCCTCCGGGTAGACCACCTCGCCCTCATGCAGGCGCGGATGGTCACGGTCGAGCTGCGGGGTGATCGGGTCGATCTCGCTGGCGGCGAAGTCGCCCACCAGCGACAGCACCTCCTGGTAGAACTCCACCGCGTCGGCCGTCGTCTCGTGGCCGTCGGGAGCGCGAAAGCCCTGCTCGGTGAGCCGCACCAGGGGCTCCCAGTCGATGCCCCGCTCGACGTAGAAGCGCAGGTCGTCGTTGTCGTCGTAGAAAGAGGCCATGAGCTACTCCGGGGGACGGGGAACGAACAAGGAGCTGCGCGCCATGCGGGCCAGCTCGTCGAGGCGGCGGGCGACCGGAGGCGCATCGACGAGGACCGCGCCGGTGGCCTGGCCCACGGCGATGGTGCCGAGGGCGGCTGTCATCACGTGCAGGATGTAGGCCTCGGGGTCGAGGTCGTCGTAGTAGGAGCCCTTGGCCTGCCCCGCGCGCAGCGCGTCGGTGAGCAAGGCGGTGAACGGCTGCAGGTGGGTGCGAAACAGCTCCTGCATCGCCTCGGGCCGGTCGAGCATCTCGCGGAGCAGCAACCGAGCTCGGTGGGGCTCCTCCGCAAAGAAGCCCAAGAACACGTCGAGGGCCGCCTGAAACCGGTCGCCGCGGCTGGTCGCCGCCGTGAGGATCGACGGGATCGTGTCTTTCCAGTGGCCGAGGAGCTGGTCGATGACCGCGCTCCGCAGGCCGTCTTTCGAGCCGAAGTGGTAGACGAGGGTGGGTCGGGTCACCCCGGCATCGGCAGCGACCTGCTGGATCGAGGTGGCCGCGTAGCCCGCCCTCGAGAAGCGTCGGGTCGCGGCGGCCAGGATGCGTGTCTTTACGTCGTCGTTCACGTTTCTCTACCAACTGGTAGAGACATGCCTATCACATGGTCCAACCCTGTCAACCCCTGGGGAGACAGCGCCACCGCGCACGAGCCGCGCGTCGCCTACAGGGCGAGCAGGCCCAGGCGCACCGACCGCACCACGGCCGCAGTGCGGTTCTCGGCGTCGAGCTTGGCCAGCAAGGCGCGCACGTGGAAGCGAACGGTGGTCGTGCGGATGCCGAGGGCGACGGCGACTTCGTCGTTGCTGCGGCCCTCGGCCAGCAGCTCGAGCACATCGCGTTCCCGCGGCGTGAGGCTCACACTCGCCTCGGGCGGCACGAGCTCGGAGCGGCCCACCAGGCCGGGGTCGACCACGGTGAGGCCTGACGCCACGGCGGGCAGGGCGGTCGACAGGTCGGCGCCGCGGGGGAGGACGGCGCAGGCCCCCGCTCCCCATGCCTGGGCTGCCTGATGGGGATCGTCGGTGAGCACCACCAGGTGGGGCACACGCGGCGCATCGCCACCACCGCCGGCATCCCACACGACGACGTCGGGGCGCTGGGCCTGCCACTGCTCCACGACCTCGGCAGGAGCCGCAGAGGCCGCAGTGACGGTCGGCACCGCCGCCACGAGGCTGATGAGGGAGGCACGGGCGACCGCATCGGTCGCGACCACGAGGGCGCGTAGATCAGGCATTCGGCCAAGGTAGACACCGCGAGGCCGTCGTCAACCCCCCACTCCGTCACAGCCTCCGCCGAACCCCGCCTCCGACCGAGACGACCACGTTGCGGCAGCCTCGTTCCTCAGCCCAGGCCCGGGTGGGTCCCACCACGCGACCCGTGGCCGCGAAGCGCCGCTCCCGGAACACGCCCAGGCGCGGAGGGAGCCGCTCCTCCACGGGATGCACGAGGGGGTCGTGGTGGACTTCGCCCTCGATGTCGACCGACGCGACCTCGGTGGATGCATGGAGGAGCAGCCCGGAGCCCAGCGCCTCCGGCACCCCTTCGGGCAGGGCAATGCCTGGGAACCAGAACGGGCCGATCCAGCTGCGCGCTACCCGGCGAACCTCCCCCGAACAGGCCTCCTCGAGCTGGGGCACCAGGGCATCGATTCGATCGGCGAAGTGGCGGGTGAAGAAGTGCTGAAGGGTGTCGTCGACGTGCAGCCTGCCTGCCCCATGCACCTGCAGGGGCGAGCGGCCGCCGTCGAGACGCAGCTCCACGCGGAGGCGAAGCCAGCGCCCGTCGGGCGCCATCCGGTCGTACCAGATGGCGACGTCGACGGGCTCCAGTCGCCGAACCGCCCCCTGCAGACGCAGGGCGGGCAGCAGCTCGTGCGAGCGGAGGTGCCGGTGCAGATCCCGCCGCCCTCGGAGCCGCTGGCCGAGGGCGGGATCGAGGGACGCGGCGCGCTGCAGCTCCGCGTCACTGGCCTCGTCGCGAGGGTCGGTGCGCAGCGCCAACACCTGCTCCGCCCGAGCGCGGTCGAGCCAGGCGAACCCAGGCATGCCCGTGCGTCCCGACACCTCGGCCGGAGCGAGCTGATCGCCGCCGAGCCCCGGGGACAGCGCGCGAAGGTGGGCCACGCCCTCCGACAGCGGCACGAAGTCGTCGTTGGGTGCGAGGGCCTCCAGCGACGCCTCCAGGGCGCGCAGGTAGGGCGCGACGCGCTCGCCGGGCAGCCTCACGTGTCGTCGCCCAGCAGGTCGCGGATCTCCTCCTCGGCGGCCTCGCGCAGCGCGCGCTCGGCCATCGCTCGGCTCTTCTTGCGGTCGAGGTGGGCCAGCTCGCTGTGCAGCACCGACGACGAGGCCTCGGCCTGCGCAGCCACCCGAGCCGACAGCTCGGGGAGGACCTCGGCGATCAACGCCTGGCTCCCCTCGACGTAGTCGGCGGTGGCGCGCATGGCCTGATCGAGCTCGTGCAGCGAGGCCTGGAGCTCGGCGACTACGATGGGGGCGTCAGCCAGCATGCCGAGGCCCTGGATACGCCGCCCCGCCGCGTTGACGGTGTGGGTAGCCCCCAAGACGTACTCCGCCATGTCTTCGTGGAGCCGAAGGACGGTGTCGCGCAGCGACCGCGCCGCTGGCAGGTGCGTCCGACAGTGCTCCGCGGCGGATGCGAACAGCTCCAGCGCCACCGTCTCGGTGCGCAGGTCGAAGGTGTAGCGATCACGGCGGCGGTCGCGCTGCTCGGGGGTGAGCTCGGTGTCGGCCTCCAGCTGCGCGAGGGCCTCCTCCATCGCCAGCACCCGCGTGGCCGCCTCTCGCTGGTTGTGCAGCGCCTCGCCCAGCTCACGGTGGAGGCGGTCGACCTCCTGCTGCAGCTCGAGGGCCGTGAGCTTCAGCTCGTCGCTGAAGGCCGTGGCCTCCCGCAGGCGCACGCTCACCTGCTCGTACTGCTGGATCAGCCCCTGCGCGACACTGCGTCTCGCGAGCGCCGTGCGGCGAGCGGTGAAAGGCCGCACCAGCGACGCGAGCAGCGAGGTGTCGCTGGCCGACTGTTCCAGGGTCTGCAGCTCGGAGCGGGTCTGCGCCAGGCTCGAAAGCCCGTCCCCCAGCTCCTCGCCGAGGGTCTGCTGCGTCACCAGGAGGCGGTCGACCTTGGCGACCGCGCGCCCCTGGCGCTGGCTCACCTCCTCCCGACGCCGCTGCAGCAGGGCGTGGGTGAGCTGCTCGCCGAGGTAGGGCCGTCGGTTGCGGTCACTCATGCCGGGGTCGCCTGCTCCACGACGCGATGGTAGCAGCCCCCATGCTCAGCACCACCGGGATCGTGTGGCTCATGGCCCTGGCAGCGACCGTCGGGGCGCTGGCCTGGCGGCTGGCCCCGCGGGTCCGGTGGGCGCTGCAGGTGCGACGAGCGGCCGACCCCTCCCGCGATCCAGGGGCACCGCTCGTTGCCGACGCGGAGGCGCGGTGGGCCCGGCGCGACGCGGCCCAGCCGATGGCCATCGCCCGAGCCTGGTCGGTGGCGCTGGCGGAGTCCACCGACGACGAGGCATGGCGGGCTCTCGTCACGTTCCGCCGGGAGGGCGACGAAGCCGGTGAGGTGGCGGTCGGGCTCACCCTCGGCCACGTCGACGGCCTGCCGTGGCGGGCTTGGATCCGCGAGCTGCCAGCGCTCGACGGGGCGCACGACGCCGACGCGCATGCGCTGGCCGCCGAGCGGCATGTGGCCCTCGGCGAGCTGCACGAGGCGGCACGGCAGCTCGGCGAGGTCCCACCCGACCACTGGCGCGGATGCCGGGTCAGGGCGGTGCTCTACGCCATGCGAAGCGACCGAGAGCGCGCGCAGAGCGCCCGCTACGCCGCCTGGGCCCTCGCCCCCGAGGAGGCAAAGCCGGCGCTGGCGCGCCAGCAGTCGCCGGCGCGCCTCACCGTGCGCTGACTTACTGAACCTCGACCACGGCGAGGAGCAGCGGGGCGGGGTTGGTGCACTCCTGGCGGGTGCACTCGATGCCCACGACCCAGGTGCCGTCGGTGGAGAAGCCGCTGAAGGCGGTCGCGCCGTCGGCCTGCAGCACAGCCTGGTTGAGGTTGGCGAAGGTGAGGCCGTTCACGTCGAGGGTGTACAGCTCGTCGGCGAGCTCGTACAGCTGCAGAAAGTCGGCCTCCACGTCGCCGAGGTTGTCGGTGGCCACCTTCCCGACGATCAGCCGGGTCACGAGGTTGAGATCGAGGGGGCGACCGAACACGTCGGTGGTCGCGGCCGACCAGTCGAGGGTGTACTCCGGCAGGCCGGCGACCGTCTGCAGCGCCGGTGCGGTGGCGAGGTCGACGTCGAAGGTGAGCGTCGCGGAGCTGTCGTCGATGACCACCATGGTGTTCTTCGACCCAGCCGTCGGCACAACGAAGGTGTTCATCAGGAAGTCGAAGCGCGAATCGACGATGTTGGTGAGCGACAGCAGCCAGGTGCGGTCGGGGTCGACGGTGAGCAGCCCGAGGTCGAAGGGGTTGCCCAGGATGCTCATCTCGGACACGTAGATGCTGCTCACGCCCCCGTTGAAGTACAGGTACTGGTTGAGCGCATCCTTCTGCTGCAGGTCGTTGGCGTCGATCTTCTCGAGGATCTCGGCCTGGGTGGAGCCGAACTCCACGAAGAGCACCTGCTGCACGGTGAGGGGATCGACCGAGCGGCCGCGGATGTCGGTGGTGAGGCCCGACCAGTCGAACAGCAGGTCGACCTCCGGCATCACCTCGACGGCGCTGATCTGCAGATCAGACTCGAAGGTGTAGTTGTTGGCGTCGGTGAACACCATGTCGCCGGTGGGGGCGTCGTCGTCGTCGTCGCCCGTCACGCCCGTGTCGTCGTCGTCGTCGCCGGTGACGTCGTCGTCGTCGTCACCGGGGGTGTCGGTGTCTGCGGTGTCGGTCGTGTCTTCCTTGTCGCCGCTGCACGCAGCAGCGAGGCACAGGCTCAGGAACATCCAGCGGGTCATCGGCAACTCCTCGATACCGGCGCAGACTAGCCCCCGTCCGTGCCACCCGCATCCACGACGAGTCGAGAAGCGCCGTCGGGTGTCGCGGCTTGTCACACGTCGGACGATGCGCGCGGTGCCGGGGGTCTGTCTATCGAACGCCCGGTCGCTGCAAGGTCCACGACAACCCCCCCGTCGCGATGCTGGAACGCCAGCGACCGGGCGTCTCTCCCCTTCTCAGCCGTGCAGCCAGTCCGACGACACCGACGGCCAGCGGTCGGCCCACGGGCAGGCGGCCTCCAGCTGAGCGGCCACCCGGACCAGGAGGTCTTCGCGACCGTAGGCCGCGGCCAGCTGCACGCCGATGGGGAGACCCGAGGGAGCCCAGTGAAGCGGCAGCGAGACCGCCGGCTGACCGGTCTGGTTGAACAGCTGCGTGTTGGGGGTGGCTTCCAGCGAGTCGGACGCGAGCTGCCGGAGGGTGCGGAGCATGACCGAGGTGACCGGTGCAGCTCGCAGCGCGGCCAGCCCGACCCGCTCCAGCCGCGACAAGCCCAGCGAGCCGAGCTCGACCGGTGGCTGTGCCAACGTGGGTGTCAGGAACAGGTCGTACTGCTGATGCCAGGCTGCCGTGACCTCGGCAGCGGCGTTCGACAGATCCCGTGCCTGCTGCAGCTGTAGCGCCGACAGCTTGCTGCCGAGCTGCACGAGGAACCACGTCGCGGGCTCCCAGTCACCCGGCCGAGACGCACGCCCCGCCCGTGCCTCGGCCTTGGCGACCGTCGCGGCGGTGCCGGCCGCCACCTGCACCAGGTAGGCGTGGGCGAGGGCGGCTCGTTCGATGGCGGGCTCGGCGGCGACGACCTCGTGCCCCTGCGCCTCGAGGAGGGCCGCGGCTTGTTCCACCGCGGTGACGCAGTCGGCGTGGGTCAGCCGCCCGTACAGCGAGCGGGTGGAGAAGCCCACGCGCAGGGGCCCAGGGTCGCGCCCGACCTCGTCAGCCAGCGGGCCCGGCAGCGGCGGTGCGGTGTAGGGCACACCGGGAGCAGGCCCAGAGAGCACGTCGAGCATGGCAGCCGTGTCGCGCACCGAACGGGTGATCACCCCCTGCTGCACGAAGCCACCCCAGCCCTCGCCCCCCTCCACAGGCACCCGGCCCCGGGAGGGCTTGAGCCCCACCAGGCCACAGGCCGACGCGGGGATCCGCAGCGACCCGCCCCCATCGCCGCCGTGCCCGGCCGGAACCACCCCGGCCGCCACCAGCGCCGCCGTGCCCCCCGAAGAGCCCCCGGGCGTGTGGGCCAGCTTCCACGGATTGTGGGTCGGCCCCCGCAGCTCCGACTCCGTCGTTCCCATGATCCCGAGCTCGGGGCAGCTCGTGCGGGCGATGAACACGAACCCGGCCTTGCGGAGCCGCGCGATGACCACGCTGTCCTGGTCGGGCACGTGGTCGACGAGGAACCTCGCCGAGCCCGTGTTGGGCACGCCCTTCTCGCTGCCGTCGAGGTCTTTGACCACGAAGGGCACCCCCGCGAAGGGCCCCTCGGCCCCCACTGGATCGATCCCGGGCGCCGGGTGCTCGAAGACCACGGCCCTCAGCTGCTCGTCGACACCGTCGAGGGCGGCCTTCGCCTGGGCGACCAGGGCCTCGGAGGTGACCTCCCCCTCTCGAACGCGCCTCGCCAGCTCCACCGCGTCGATGGCCATTCCTAGACCTCCTTGTCGAGCAACTCGAACACCTTGGGGACCTCGCCTTCGCCCTCCAGGTAGGGCAGCCGTGACAGCGCCCCCACCTGGCCCAGCGACCGCACCATCACCTTGCCCGAGTCGGGGTAGGTGCACACCTCGTGGGCCTCCCGGTTGCCGATGGCCAGGTAGACCAGGTCGTCGTCGTAGGGGTTGGCGATCTGATGCGCCGTGCCCGTGCCCGCGGGGCAGGACACGCAGTCGCCCTCCGCCAGGGCATACATCTCGTCGCCGTAGCGGAGCACACCCCGGCCCGACAGCACGTAGAACACCTCGTCTTCGAGAGCGTGGGTGTGGAACGGGGTGAGCGCGCGCCCCGGCGGCACCCGCACGTGGTTCACGCCGAGCTTGCCGCCCGCCGGCCGCATCGTAGGGGTGAGGACCCGGAAGAAGCCCCCCCAGCGGCCGAAGGTCTGCTCCTGCTCCTCCACCGCGTCGACATGCACGACTGGACCACTCACCGCGCCTCCTGCACCCTGGGGGGCGCGAGCTTACCCCCTCTGGAGCCTCCCGTGCTTGCTGTGTTGCTGTTGGCCTGCGCTTCCTCTGCCCCCCCCCCGTCGCCCCCGGCGCCCGCCGTGGAGCGCCCGGCTGCGCCAGCGCCGCCTCCCGCGCCCCCGCCTCCACCGCCCGTCGAGCTGAGCCTCCTCGCCGTAGGCGACGTCCTCCCCCACCGACGGGTGAAGGCCACCGCGGCAGACGCGGGCTGGAGCGAGGTGTTCGGCAGGGTCACCGCCCAGGTGCAGGGCGCCGACCTCGCCTTTGCCAACCTGGAGTCCCCCGTGGCCCCCGATCACCACCAGGGCATCCACGGCGAGGTGTTCAACGCCCCAGCCTCCCTCGTCGACGGCCTGGCCGACGCGGGCTTCGACGTGCTGTCGATGGCCAACAACCATGCCTACGACCAGGGCACCGGCGGGCTGCTGGAGACCCGCGAGCGGGTGCAGGGCGCCGGCATGGAGCCCGTCGGCGCCGGGCCGGACTGCGCCACGGCGTGGCGCCCGGTCGTGCGCGAGGTCCACGGGATCGAGGTGGCCTTCCTCGCCGTCGCCGACCTCACCAACATCGACCTCAACACCACCCCCGAGGCAGCGTGCGTCGCATGGGCCGGCCCGGTGTGCACCGGCGACTGCGGCCCCGACCGCGACGCGATCCACTTCGCCCTCGACACCCCACGGCTCGTGCAGGTGGTGGCCGACGCCGCGGCAGCCAGCGACCTGCTGGTCTTGTCCTTTCACTGGGGCGACGAGTACCGCACCACGCCCCTGCCGGAGTACCCCCAGCTCGCCCACGCCCTCACCGACGCCGGCGTCGACATCCTCCTCGGCCACCACCCCCACGTGCTGCAGCCCATCGAGGCGCGGCGCACGGCCCGCGACACGCCTGCCCTCATCGCCTACTCGCTGGGCAACTTCGTCTCCGACATGGGGAGCCGCTTCGACCCCGCCACCCACCCCGTGTCGAAGGGGCACACCCGCGACGGCCTGGCGCTGGTGGTCACCGTGCGGTTCGAGGAGGGGCAGCTCGCGTCGCTGAGCCCGAGGGAGGTCCCCTTGTGGACCACGAACAACCGGGCGACGCAGGGAGAGGGCCCACCGCGAGTGACCGTGGGCCCCACCGAGGCCCTCGACGAGCCCCTACGCACCCAGCGCACCGAGGCAGTGCGAGCCGTGCTGCACCCGTAGCGACAACCCCTGTCCCACACGGTCTCCGTGACCGTCGTGCCCGCCGATCCGTCGGCTCCTTGCAGCCCCCTCGATGGGCCGGCCGCTGGCGCCGAGGATGGCTCGGCGCACGACGATGCACCTGGCGTGGTGCGGTACCGCCGCCTCGGACGCACGTGCAGCGTGGGCCCCCTCCCTCACGGGGGCAGCGCGTGGGCCGTGCTGCTCGGGGCCCTGGGGGTGCGTCGACGCCGACGACGCCTCGCTGGTGGCTCGCGCTGACGGCCCCGATGTGCATAATCGAGAGGTGACTGCCCCCCTCATGTCATCCATCGTTGGCCTCGTCCTCTCCGAACGCTTCCAGGTTCAGCAGAAGATCGGCGAAGAGATGCTCGGCTCCGTCTTCCTGGCCCTCGACCAGCAGACGGGCGACACCGTGCACGTCAAGGTGCTGCATCCCCACTTCGCGGCGAACGAAGAGAAGTTCGCCCGCTTCGGCCGGGAGATCACCGCCACAGAGATGGTCAAGCACCCCAACACCGTCAAGGTGGTCGGCTGGGGCCAGCACCTCGAGATGCGCTACCTCGTCCTCGAGGCGGTCGCTGCCCACGGGCTCGACGTCGACCTGGAGAAGGGCCCGATGCCACCGGAGCGAGCAGCGCACATCGCGGCGCAGATCGCCGCGGCGGTGGGGGCCGCCCACCAAGAGGGCATCGTCCACCGCAACCTGTCGCCCCACAACGTGCTGCTGCTCGACAACGCAGCCAACGGAGACTTCGTGAAGGTGCGCGACTTCGGGCTGTCGAAGCTCGACAGCGACGACGCCGACGACAGCAACGGGCAGCTCACCCAGGTCGGCGCCAGGGTCGGCAACACCCACTACATGGCCCCCGAGTACGTCGAAGAGGGCAAGGTGCACCCGAAGGGCGACGTGTATGCGGTGGGTGCGCTGCTCTTCCACATGCTCACGGGGCGCCCGCCCTACGAGGGCAGGGCCGGCGACGTGCTGACGGCCCATGTCGCGTCTCCCGTGCCCGTGCCCAGCCAGGTGCGCCCCGACCTGCCGCCCTGGTGCGACGCCATCGTCGCCCGCCTGATGGCCAAGAAGACCAAGGAGCGTCCGGGCGCCTACCGAGTCCCACAGCTGCTCGAGGAGGCCGTTGGCTCCCCCCTGGCGGCCCCCAAGCTGCTCAAGCCGGGGGCACCGCCCCCCACCAAGCGCAAGCCTCCCGTGATGGCCGCGGGCGTGGTCGGGGCGGCGATGATGGCTGCCGCGGCCGTGGTGGTGCTCGGTGGCGTGGTGTTGCTGGGCGGGGTGGTGGTCTACCAGGCCACCCAGACGGTGGCGTCGGTCGACGAGCCGATCGATCGCGAGGGCGGCCTGGCCCCGGTGGAGGCGCCACCAGAGGCCGCTCTGCCCGCCGCCGCACCCTCCCCCGAGGCCCAGCCGGCGCCCGCTGCCGCCCCCTCGCCTCGCGCCGCCCCCCGTCCCACGCCACGTCCGGCCCCCGCACCCGCACCCGCCGCGCCCGCTGGCGAGGTCGGCTCGGTGGAGGTTCGCGCCAACGAGCGCGCGCTGGTCTACGTCAACGGGAAGGTGAAGGGCTACACACCACTGACGGTCAAGCTCGCCCCCGGGGAGCACGACATCGCCGTCGCCTTGCCCGGCCAGGCCCAGAGCCGGCAGGAGAAGCGGGTGTCGATTGGCGCCAAGCAGACGGATTCGATCGACTTCTCGTTCTAGGCCTCAACGAAGCCGCAGGGCGACCCGAGGAGAGGGGCGAACGAGAGGTCGCCATGCTCCTGCCCCTACTCCTGGCCACGAACGCCCTTGCTTGGGAAGTCCAGCACGCGCCCGGTGGCGCCGAGCTCGGCTGGGGCGCCATGCCGGTGGACTACGAAGTGGTCACCGACGAGCGCCTCGGCGGCGCGGCCCTCGAGGCGGTGCACGAGGCCTTCCGGGCGTGGTCCTCCATCGAAGACAGCGATGCCCACTTCGTCGGTCATGAGTCCGACAAGGGGCCCCGTGAGGCGTCCTTCGACGCCACCCACTCGGTGTTCATCGACGACGCGTGGCCCTATGGCGACGAGGTGCTCGCGCTGGCTGCCACGTGGGCCGACCCCGACAGCGGCGAGCTGCTGCACTTCGACCTGCGCCTCAACGGCAACCTGTCCTGGGGGGCCGGGGAGCACGGGGGCTACGATCTGCAGTCGGCGGTGACCCACGAGGTCGGCCACGTGCTCGGGCTGGACCACACCAGCGAGCGGGAGGCGGCCATGTTCGCCGAGCTGGCGGAGGGCGAGGTGCGCCAGGAGCTGCACTACGACGATGTGGATGCCATCCGCTACCTGTACCCACCCGGCATGAACGAAGAGGATGGCGGCTCGGGTCTGCCGATGACCTGCAGCCACAGCCCCGGCGCGCCCATCGCCTGGCTCGTGCTCCTCGCCCCCCTGGCCCTGCGGAGGCAGCGGTGATCGCCTGGATCGCGCTCGCCCTCGCCGCCTACCAGACCGAGGTACCGACCGACACCACCGTCGTTCGCGGCGTCATTACCCACGTGCAGGTCGAGGAAGACGCCAGGGGCCTGCGGAGCACCTACGAAGTCCACGTGGAGGAGCGCCTCAGAGGCGCCGCCCCCGACCGGCTGCAGGTCACCCTGCCCGGTGGGGAGCACCAGGGCCGTCGCATGGAGGTCGCAGGCCTGCCCCTGTGGAAGGTCGGCGACGACGCCATCGTGTCGGTCGACCCCGAGGGGCGTGCGCCCCTGAACGGACAGTTTGTCGTGCACGGCGAGGCGTTGTCGCCCGCCCTGCCCGGCTGGCCCGAGCAGCTCGCTCACCTGGAGGAGCTGCTGGCCGCGTCCACCCTTTGAACCGTCTGCGGTGGGATTCCTCGTGGCGTCCCCCCTACCTTCCCGGTCTCGTGAGCTTTCCGGGGACGTACGAGGAATCCCACCACACTCGGGCGACGCCCCCGAGGCGGACGAACGGTTAGGTGCCGCCATGGCCCTGACCCCTGCCGATCTGCTGCAGCCCCCCCGCGTGACCCGTGGCTGGTTCGTGGTGTGCTGGTCCCACGAGCTCGGCACCAAGCCGATCCAGCGCCGGCTCTGGGGCCAGCCCATCGTGCTGTTCCGAGGCCGCGACGGAGCGATCGGCGCAGCACAAGACCGCTGCCCCCACCGCAACGTGCCGCTGTCGCAGGGTCGGGTCGTCGACGGCTGCCTGGAATGCCCGTACCACGGCTGGCGGTTCACCCCCGACGGCGCGTGCGCCCACATCCCCGGCCTGGCCAACGAGCAGGAGCGCGCCAGCCGCCGCAGCCACGCCCTGCCGGTGCGTGAGGCCCAGGGCTGCATCTGGGTGTGGCCCGACGCCGACCATGCTCCCGACCACGAGCCGTTCACCTTCCAGCATGCAGAGCGGGAGGGCTACCTCACCGTGCGGCGCCGCGTGCGCGCTCCCGCCACCCTGCACCAGGTGGCCGAGAACGCCCTCGACGTGCCCCACACCGCCTTCCTCCACGGCGGCCTGTTCCGCACCGACGGCGACCGCAGCCCCATCGAGTGCGTTGTGCAGCGCCACGCCGACCGTGCGGAGTGCGAGTACATCGGCGAGGCGCGGCCGGAGGGTCTGGTCGGGCGGCTGCTGTCGCCCAGCGGGGGCGAGGTCACCCACTTCGACCGCTTCTTCCTGCCATCGATCGTGGAGGTCGAGTACCGCATCGGCGACGAGAACCACATCGTGGTCAACGCGGCGATGACCCCCATCGACGACTACGACACCGAGCTGTACGCAGTGGTTGCGGTGCGCACCCGCATCCCCAGCTGGTTGCTGCGGCCGCTGGTTCAGCCCATCGCGCTGTGGATCTTCGGGCAAGATCGGGTGGTGCTGCAGCAGCAGACCGCGACGATGCACGCCTTCGGCGAGCAGCGCTTCGTGTCGACCGAGCTCGACCTGCTGGGCCCCCACATCCTCGCGATGCTCCGTCGCGCTGCCGAGGGCAAGGCGGCCCCCGAGCGCGCGTCGACACCCAAGCGGGTCACGATGCTGGTGTGAGCGAGCTGCTCCCCATCGACCGCTACCGAAGCGACATCGAGGCAGCCTGCGCCGCCGGCCCCGTGGTGATCACCTCGCCGACGGGGAGCGGGAAGTCCACCCAGGTGCCTCGCTGGCTCGCCGCTCGCGGCCAGGTGGTGGTCGTTCAGCCTCGACGGGTGGCCTGCCGCAGCCTGGCGCAGCGGGTGGCACACCTCGAGGGCACGGCCCTCGGCGAGCGGGTGGGCTTCGCCGTGCGGGGCGAGCGTCGAGCCAGCGCCAGCACCGAGGTGTTGTTCGTCACCACCGGCGTGGCCCTCCGCATGCTCCGCACCGGCGACCTCGAGCGCGCCTCGAGCGTCGTCCTCGACGAGCTACACGAGCGCTCCCTCGACCTCGACCTGCTCCTCGCGCTGCTGCATGGCCGCCCCGGCCTCGTCGTGATGTCGGCGACCCTCGACGCCGAGCGCGTCGCTGCGCACCTCGGCGCCACGTGGGTGGCGGCGGAGGGGCGCACCTTCCCGGTGCGCATCCGTCACCCGGCAGGGCAGCCGGCGCTGCCCGATGTCGACGGGCTGGCCGAGCGCGTGGCCCGCGCGCTGAGGGAGGTCCCAGACAAGGGGGATGTGCTGGTGTTTCTGCCGGGGAAGGGCGAGATCCGCACAGTGGGCGAGCGGCTACGAGGCGCCCATCGGGTGGTGGAGCTGCACGGCGGGCTGACGCTGCAGCAGCAGGCCGAGGCCTTTGCGGAGGGAGGGCGCCGCAAGGTGGTCCTCGCCACGAACGTCGCCGAGACGTCGGTGACCCTGCCCGGCGTGCGGTCGGTCATCGACAGCGGCCTGGTGCGGCGCACTCGCTACCATCGCGGGCGCAGCGTGCTCACCCTGGTGCCGGTGGCTCGTGACGCGGCGGATCAGCGAGCGGGTCGTGCCGGGCGGGTCGCCGAGGGGCAAGCCCTGCGGCTGTGGTCGGAGCGAGCGCCCCTCGATGCGCACACCCCGCCGGAGATCCATCGGGAGTCGCTGGTGCCGCTGGTGCTGGCGGCTGCGGCCTGCGGGGCACCGACCCTCGAGCTGCCGTGGCTCGATCCGCCCAAGCCCCACGCCGTGGAGGCAGCTCAGAGCGACCTGCAGGCGCTGGGCGCCCTCGACGACAGCGGGGCCCTCACGCCCACGGGCGACGGCCTGTTCGGGCTTCCCCTCGATCCCGCCCTCGGGCGCCTGCTGGTCGAGGCCAGGGGCACCGACGTCGCCGCCGAGGTGGTCGACCTGGTCGCCACCCTCGCCACCCCGCGGGCCCTGTTCCGCGGTCGGCCCGATGATCCCGACGACGACCTGCGGGCCACCGGCTGCGACGCGGTCGCACGGATCCGCGCCATCCGAGAAGGAGAACCCCAGCGACACCTGCTGTCTGCCTATGCGCTCAAGGATGCGCGGCGCACCGCCAAGCGACTCGGTGCGCTGCTTGGCCACCCCGAGCCTGGTCGCATCGACCGGCGACGCCTGGCGCAGGTGATCCTCGGCGCCTGGCCCGACGCCGCCCACCTCCCCCGCCGGCACGGCAAGCGGATCGGGTGGTCGAATGGCGGCACCGAGCTGGAGCAGGGGCGAGACACCACCCTCGATCCCGATAAGGTCGAGGCCGCCTTGGTGCTCGACACCCTCGCCGTCGGCCGCTCCCGCCTCGAGCAGCGATTCGTGGCGACCGCGATGATGCCGATCCCGCTGGCGTGGATGCGGGCCTTCGGTCTCGGAAGCCCTCGCCTGGCGCGGCCGGTCAAGGCGAGAGGCCAGGTGCATGCGGTGGTGGAGACGGTCTACGCGGGGAGGGTGATCGACAGCGACACCGTGGTCCCCCAAGGAGAGCTCGCGCGCCAGGCGGTGTGTGAGCTGTTCCTGGCGGGTCGCCTGTTCGACAGCAAGGAAGCCCGCGCGCGCCTCGAGGCGAGGCAGCTGTGGGCGCTGCTGCACGACCAGCCCGCGCCCCCTCCCCTGGAAGAGTGGGCGCTGCAGCGGATCGAGGAGCTGGGGCTGGAGCGTGGCGACGAGGTGGCCCTGCTGTCTCGCGACGACCTGCTCCCCGACGCGCTCGACCCGTACGACCTCGAGCAGCTCGAGCGTAGCTACCCACGCACCCTCAAGCTGCCCGACGCCACCTACCGACTCGACTACCACCCCCAGCGCCGGCTCCTCGAGCTGGTGCGTACCCGCGGCACCCGCAAGGCCCTCCCGCCGCTGCGGTTCGTGCCCACGCTTCCGGGCTGGCGGATCGAGGTGGTCCACAAGAACGTGCGTCGCACCTTGCGGTGAAAGATCGGCGGGCCGCCCGCGTACGGTCGACGGAGGGTGCCCATGACCTACGTCGCCGCGTTCCTGTTCCTGCTCGCCATCCAGGGCTTCCTGCTGCAGACGGCCGTCGCCCTGACAGGGGAAGCCGCGCCCCGCTACGGGCGTGCGTGGCTCACGAGCCTGCTCGGCGGGCTCATCAGCCTGTTCGCCACCCTCGGCTTCCGGTTCACCGCCGGCATCGTGGTGTGGATGTTCATGGGGTCGACCGTGGTGTGGGGCCTGAGCGCCCTGGTGGGGTGGCTCGCCACCGGGGTGGTCTACAAGTCGCGGCTCGGGCTGTCGGGCGGCCACGCGTTGCTCGTGGCCCTGCTGCACCACACTCTCGCCTGGCTCGTCTCCGGCGGCGTGTGGTTCGCTGTCAGCTTCGTGAGCTGATCACACCATCTGCTTGGGAATGCGGCGCAGCATCTTGAAGGTGAACGTCGCCTCCTTGCCGACCTGCACCGTCTCGCCGCCCAGCAGCCGCCGCTCGACGATCCGCTCGCCGCTCACCCACGTGCCCGACTCGGTCTCGAGGTCGGCGACGTAGAACTTGCGGTCGCGCTCGAACACCCGGGCGTGCATCTCGGCCACGGTGGGATCGAACTCGACGCGGATGTCGGCGGAGCCATCGCTGCCGATGGCGACGCCGTTGCGATCCACCGGGATCTTGTCGTTGTGGCCCTCGAGCTCCAGCACACCGCCCATCGGCGCCAGATCGAGCGCCGACGTGGAGAAGGTGATGGTGACACGGTTCTTCTTCTCGAAGTTCGGCGGCAGCGCGCCCTTGTCGGCTTCGTCGAGCGCCGTGCCCGACGAGATCTGCAGCGCCTTGGCGATCTCGTCGAGGGCATCGGCCTCCGAGCGAGACACCGAGCCGATGCCGAACAGCCCACCGGATGCCTTGGCCACCTTCTTGGCGAGCTTCACCACATCCCCGAGATCGTCGGCATCCAGGCCGGCGTCTTCGCGCTGGGCCACCGCGTGCAGCACCTTGCGCCCACGCTCGAGGTAGCTGGGAGACGGCGGGTAGCGCATCCAGTTCGCCACCAGCCGATGGCCCTCGTCGCCCAGCTCGAACCGGTCGACGGCCAGCTGCTCGATGAGGGTGCGCTCGGCAGGCTGGACCTCGCCATCGGCCCACGCCACCTGGATCAGCGGCAGCAGGGGCAGGGCCCGCACCGACTGCTCGTCGATGCCCAGGTCGGCCAGCGCACGGATCACGTCTGCATCAGTCATCCCAACCTCCGGAGGGCGCCTCTAACGCGCCAGCACCGTGCGGAAGAAGGCGATCAGATCGTCGGACACCTCGGGAGCAGCGCTGAACATGAGCGTACCGTGGTCTCCAGCCGGGTACTCCTCGAAGACCCAGGTGCCCGGATCGTGGGCCTGGGCCCCCACCGACCAGGCCTGCTCGGCGGTGGAGTAGGTGAAGATCGCGGGGGTGTCGGGCGCATCGGCGAGGGCGTTCTGGGCCTCGGTGTAGGTGCCTCCCGTCATGTAGCCGAGCCCCACGGGCACGGGCAGGCCCTCGCCCGGCGCCCAGACGGCGTAGTCGAGCATGGAGGTGGTGCCGTTGGACGCCCCGATGATGCCCAGCGCGCCGTAGCCGTCGTCGGCGAGCCGCAGCGCACAGGCCTCGACATCCCACTTGCCCGTAGGGCCCTGGTAGGCGTCGACCGCCGTGCCCTCGGAGCCGCCCGCGCCACGACGATCGAAGGCGATGACCGCCCAGCCTTCCGCCTCCACGGCGTCGAGGAAGCCGGTGGGCCAGTTCGAGCGATCGTTGCCCGGAGGGATCATGTGGACCAGGCACAAGGCGGGTGCGCCGGCTGCCGCCGCGGGTCGGTAGTCGGCCTGCAGCGCCAGGTCGTCGCGGGTGGTCAAGGTGATGACCCCGCCATCGGGGGGCGACCAGGAGCCGGTAGAGGGCTCGGGACGCGGCACTGGTGTCGGCGTCGGCGTCGGCGTCGTGGTGGCCGGCGCGGCCGTGTCGTCGGCCGCCTCACCGCCCGAACAGGCCAGAAGAACAGTCCACCACAGCATCGTCGCCTCCATGCACTACAGGTCGAGCAGCTTCTTCCAACGCTGCGTGGCTTCCTCTCGCCAGGCGCGCACGTCGTCGCGCCGACACAGGGCCCGGACATCCCCTACTTCGCCGATCCATCGACCGGCGACCAGCAAGCTGTGGAGCGCCTGGGTGGCATCGCCGAAGACCACCGCCCGCAGTGGGTCGGCCGCGGGCCACAGCGCGGGATGCTGGAGATCGTAGGCCGCGAGGTTGGCGAGGGCCCCCACCTCGACCCGCCCGAGCCCCAGCGACGGAACCAGGGCCCCAGCGGCCTCCCCCACGGTGCGAAGCAGCCAGCGTGGATCCGAGCGGCGATGCGTCGCGTCGAAGGCCTGCCGCCGGCGCTCGCCCAGGGCCGCCGCCGTCGTTGCATCCCCCGAGGAGCGGAAGTCGGTGGTCGCTGCCGTCACCTCGTACAGGGAGCCCACGGCCATCAGCCGGAGCTCCTGCTGCACGTTCATGGAGTCGTTGCAGGCCCCCGCGTCGGTGCCCACGATCACGTCGAAGCCGTCGTCGAGCCACGCATCGACCGGCGCAGGGAACGCGAACTGGGTCTGCGACCAGGGCGTGTGACCCAGCCGATGGCGCGTTGGGTCGAGGAGCCGACGGTCGGCGTCGCTGACGAACAGCCCGTGCACCAGCAACACCTCGCGCTCCAGCGCCCCCACCCGATCGAGAAGCTCGACCGGCGACGCCCCGCGGGCCCGCACCCGGCCCACCTCTTCCAGCGACTGGGCCACGTGCACGTGCAGCGGCAGGTCGTCGCCCTGGGACAGCAGCCTTCGCCACAGCGCATCCGACACCGTGTCGGTCGCATGAGGACCCCACATCGCGCCGATCCCTGCCGCTGCCAGCCCTGCGTCACGATGGATCTCCAGGGTGACCTCGAGCTGCGCCTCGAGGTCGGGCACGCCCGGGCCGCCGAGATCCTGCAGCGTGGGGGCCACCACGCCCGTGAGCCCGGTGTCGCGAAGCGCCTCGGCGACCGCCCGCCCCTCGTAGTAGTGCTCGAACACCGCCCCCGTGCCTGCCAGCAGGCACTCCAGTGCTCCCATGCGCGTGAAGGCACGCACGTCGGCCGCTGTGAGCCGCGACTCGATGCCGAACCACAGCTCCTCGACGACGTTGCCCGAGCGGGCTGCCAGGCCGCCGAGAGCACGCAGGGAGGCCATCGGCAGGTGCGTGTGCCCGTTGACCAGCGCGGGCATCACCAGGCACCCCGTCAGGTCGAGGGCCCCCTCGGGGGCAGCGGCCACCTCGTGCACCGCGGTGATGCGCGCTCCACGGGCCTCCACCGCGGCCGACCGCAGGCCGTGGGGAAGGAGGACGCGATCAGAGAAGACGGTCGTGGGCTGCATGCCCCTCCATCATCGGCCAGGGGCATGCGGTCAAGCCGGTTTGTCAGGGGGCGGGGTGTTTCAGCAGCAGCACCGGGCACGGTGCGCGCCGGGCGATGCGCTCGGCCACCGAGCCCAACAGAAAGCGCCGAACGCCCTGGCGCCCCTCGGAGTGGACCACGACGAGGTGGGCATCCAGCGACCGGCACAGGTCGACCACCACGTTGGACGGCTCCCCCACGGCACAGTGGCCACGCAGCCCCTCGGGCAGCTCTTCTTCGTCGAACCACGCCGCCAGGGACTCCCTCGCATGCCGGACGCGGTGCGCCTCGTCGAGCTGGGCGAGCAGGTTGGGCTCGACCTCGGGCAACGCGTAGACCACGTGCACTTCCGCCGTGGTGCCCGCGATCTCTACGGCCGTGCGCACGGCCTCGGGCTGTGGATCGACCAGGTCGATGGGGACGATGACACGGGTGACATGAGCGAGCCTCACGAGTCGGCCTCGACGCGGAGCACCAGCACCGGCGTCGTCGCGGTGCGGACCACCCGCTCAGCCACCGAGCCGAGCAACAAGTGGCCGATGCCCGTGCGGCCGTGGGTGCCGATGAGCAGGAGTTCGTGGTCAGCCGCTGCGGCGACGATCTCGGCCGCAGGCCGCCCCTCGAGAGCGATCCCTACGCCACGCACCGACTCCGGCAGCGAGGCCACCAGCTCATCGAGGCGCTCGCGCTGCCGCTGGCGCACCGACGCCCACTGGTGGTCGAGCACCGTGCGAACGGACGGGTCGTCGATCAGCATCAGGTCGTAGTTGTACTCGTCGACATAGGCCAGATCGAGCTTCGCCCGCATCCGCCCGGCCCACGCCGCCGCCTGCTCGACGAGGTCCTCTGCCCCTTCGTGAAGATGCACCGCCAACAGACACTTCATACGACCTCCCTCGTACCTGCCCTACCACAGCGCAGGCGACCGACCAACCGACGACTCCTGCACCACGCCATCATCCTGTGCTTGTCGCCGCACGCTTGGCGTGGCAGATCGGTAGGGTCCCCCGTGGAGGACCCATGACCAACCAAGCCATCGTCGATCGCCTCGCAGTCGAGCTGCAAGACGCCATCTCGGCCCACCGCGACCGAGAGCTGCTCGTCAGCGCCAAGGTGCGCGTGCCCCAGACCCTCGACGCCGAGGCATGGCGCACCGCCCTCCTGGCGCGCCTCGCGGAGTGCGGCATCGAGCTCGTGGAGGTCGACATCACCTTCGGTGACGGCACGCCCGAGGTGCTGTCGACACGCTTCGAGCCAGGCTGGGCATGAGCCGGGTCCCCCTGGCCACCCTCGCTCTGGCCGCGGCCTGTGGCGGAGCCGATGCAGACGGCACCATGGAGGGCACCGACCCTGCCGAGGAGGCCTGCTACCACGTGGCCGAGGGCCAGACGATCGACGGTGCAGCCGACCCCTCCGAGGCGCCCCTGCTCGACGTGGGCTTCGACCCGTACCGGGTCGTGCTGGTGCCCGATGCCCCCACCTACGTGGCGTTCGCGGCAGGCCCTGGCTCCTTGGTGCTGTCGGCCGACACCGCCGATGCCATCACGGCGGTGCTCACCGACGGCGAAGCCCAGGAGCTGAGCCTGTCGGGGCCCAACCCCACCTGTGAGCAGGATCTGCTCACCCTCGTCGAGGTGTCGGTGGGCTCGGGCGAGCACATCATCGAGCTGTCGGAGTCGTACAAGGCGACCGTCTGGTTGCTCGGCGCGATGCGCTAGGCGCTACTCGACGATCTCCGCGTCGGGCTCGTCGGCCCCGGGGATCACCGTGTACTCCGCCGTGATCGTCGACCCGCGGGGCGGGATGGCGTCGCCGTGGAAGGTGATGAACCAGGTGGACTCGTCGTACGTCCAGCCGTTGGTGGCGTTCTGTGCCACCTCGACCTCGTCGACGTAGACCACCAGCGTGTCGGGCTGCGCGCCCTTGGTGAGCTTGAAGCTCTCGCGGATGCCGCCCGCGTTGAGGCCCAGCCGGCCCATGATGCCCGACCAGTCGGCGGAGCACAGGTCGCCGACCAGGCCCCCCATCGCCAGCGCCACTTCGGCGTAGCGGTCGCCCGTCGCCTCCACTTCGTCGCACTGTGACGACGCGAGGCCCACGATGGCGCCTACGTTGATGTCGTTGCGGTCGTCTTTGAGGTCGCGCAGCTCCTGGATGTAGACCGCGGTGGGCGCGAGCTTGTCGGCCTGCAGGTAGCAGTCGTCAGAGGGCTGGTTGCCCAGGGCGCCGCGGTCGCTGCAGTCTTCCTCGTCGGAGACGAACACCACGAGCAGCTGCGCATCGGGACGCAGGAAGCCGGCGTTGGGGCCCGACCCGTACACCATCGTGGGGCCGAGGGCGAAGGTCGCGGCCTCGAGCCCCTTCTCCTTGTCGGAGCCGCCGGTGCCCAGCTGGGCCCGGCTCACGAACTCGTCTTTGTATCCGGGGTCGGCCGTCGTGAGGTAGGGCGGGTCGCCCACCAGCGCGCCGCCGCCACCATTCTCTTCGAACGTCGTGGAGATCACACCGAGGTGGAAGTCGGTGTTGGACTGCTCCATCGCGTCAGCGAAGGCGGAGAAGCCCCCGCCGAGGAGATCCTGCTCCTTTTCCATCGAGTTGGAGTCGTCGATGACCCACAAGATGTCGACGAGGTTGTTCTGCGCCTGACCGAACGTGTCGGTCTGCGTGGCCTCGCGGACGTCGTTCTCGATGGCGCAGGAAGCAAGCAGGAAGAGCGTGAGAAGAGATGCTGAGTGCCGCACGGTCACTACTCCAGGCGATGATTGCCTCCTCGGCCATCGAGGGGCATCTACTGAGACAAGTATGCCTCGGAGATACACAGGTCGTTGTATTCCTTGCCCTTCGACACCTCGTCGAAGGTGATCTTGACCTTGCCAGTCTTGCGAGGGGCGAAGGCGATCTCCTGTGTCTTGAAGGTGTTCTTGACGGCCACGGTCTCGGTGGAGCCATCGTCGAAGGCCAGCGTCGCCTTGGTGGCGCGGTTGCCCTTGAACCACATCGTCATGGAGCTGCCGATGCCGTTGAGCAGGTGCAACTTCGACACGGTGGAGCTGCCCGAGAGGGTGAGCTCCAGCCACTCGCCGGTGCCGTCAGAGGCCTTGTTGCCCTCGCACCACATGGTGTCGACCAGGCCGTCGGCCGCCATCATCGGCTCGTAGCTGTCGCCGTCGGGCGGGGCCGTCGACGACGCGGTCGCCGAGCGAACCGTGGGGCCCCCCGCAGAGGTGTCGAACACCTGCACCTCGCTGATTGCCGTGTCGGGGAAGGTGGACCCGTTGTAGGCCCCCTTGAGCCGCAGCGTGAGCGACGAGGTCTTCTTGGGACTCGGCAGCTTCACCTCGGTGATGCTCTGCTTGTCGTCGAGGTCGACCATGTGCTTGCTGTCGTCAGCGAACACCAGCTCGATCTGCTTGGGACGGTTGCTGCGGTTCCAGCTGTCAGCCGAGTACCACATGCCTCCCCAGATGCGGACCATGGCCACTTCGCGCTCACCGCCGAAGTCGAGGGTGACGCTCTCTCCCATGCCGGCCCCCGTCGCACCCTCGACCCAGGCCGTGCCCGCCTTGCCGTCGGCCACGTTCTTCGGGTCGTAGGTGACGCTGCCGTCGGGTGGGTAGGAGGAGGAGGCTGACGCCGAGGCGACCTCGACGGGCCCCGCCGAGGCGACGGCGGGCAGCGTGGCCAACAGGCAGATCAGCGCGCGACGGACAGGTGACTTCATGGGTAGGGCCTCACGGTGAGGGTGCAGGTGCGCGGCGGGCACCGGGCCCGCCATCTTGTAGACCACGGCAGCAGGTGTCAATCTGGCTCCCCGACGACACCCGCACTCTGGAGATCCTTCCGTGCCCTTCGCCGTGGCCCTGCTGACGCCCTTCGACTCGAGCGGTCGGGTGGATCTCGCGAAGCTCCGTGCTCACGTCCTGTGGCTCACCGCCAAGGGAGCCGAGGCCTTCGTCGCCACCGCCTCTGCCGGGGAGTTCCTCTACCTGTCGGATCGAGAGCGTGAGGCCGTGCACCGCACGGTGATCGAGTCCTCCATGGGTCGCCCGGTCATCGCCTGCACGTGGGACCCCTCCCCCACCACCACCGAATACCTATCGAAGGCCGCCGTCGAGCAGGGGGCCCACGCGATCCTGCTGCCCCCTCCCCTCGGCTACGAGCTCGACGACGACCTGGTCATGCGCTGGTACGAGTCCGCAAGCCAGCACGGTGGCATCACCTTCGCCTACCACCTCGGTGGCCCCAACCGCCCCAGCTCGCTGCCCCTCGACCGCGTCAACGCCCTGTTCGCCCGGGGCCTGGTGAGCGGCCTCGTCGACGAGAGCGACGACCCCTGGCGCCTGCGGCGACTCGCACAAGCCCATCCTGGGGCCGTGTGGTCTTGCCATGACGGCATCTTGCCGACCATGCGCGAGCTGGCCTCCCTCGGCGGGGTGGTCAGCGTGGCCGCCAACGTGTGGCCCACGTTCACCCACCGCGTCTACGAGGGCGACGCAGCGCTGCAGCAGACGATGCTCGACCGCACCGTCCGCACCCAGCGAGCCGGGGGCCTGCGGGCACTCAAGTCGCTGAAGCGCTTTGGCTGCCGCGCCCCCTTGGTGGCCCCGCCCGATGAAGCCCTCGAAGGCCTGCCGCCCGCCGAGTCGACCACCGGCGACGGTCGCTCCGTCAGAAGCTCCCCACCAGGCTGAACCGCGCGCCCTCGAAGCCGGGCAGCGTGCGGCACTGCCCACCCGAGCAGCGGATCCCTGCCTTGTAGGCCCCGCCGAACAGCTTCATGGTGAGGCTGGAGGTCGGCTTGACCTGCAGCTCGAGGGCCCCGTACAGCTGATCGCTGAGGTTGCCGGTGGAGTTGACCAGGGGGTTGGTCGTGTAGTCGGTGTACCAGGTGAGGCCTACGGCAGAGCCCTTCAACACGGTCCACCCCGTCTCGATCTCGACGTAGTCTTCCTGCTGGAAGGGGTTGACGCCCCACTGGTAGTACTCGGCGCCGATGTTGATCTGGCCGTGCAGCCCGGCGAACAAGGGCATGTGGATGGCCGCGTCGCCGTGGGTCTGCTGGTCGGCTCCGGCATCGGAGCCGTCGCGGTCGTCGATGCGGTGCCCGGCGTTGATGATGGCGCTGGACTCGCCGGCCAGCCACTCGACGCCGATCATCGGATGCACGATGGTCTCTGGGACTTCGTTGAAGTGCAGTGCCCCCACGTCGGCATCGCGGGTCAGCCCCACCGCGACATAGGGCGTGAGCTCGCCGGGCTTGGCCGCCCAGTCCATCCGCACCCTCGTGCCCCACACATCGCCACTGTTGATGGCCGCCGCGCTGTCCTCGGTCGTTGCGCGCTCGTACTCGAGGGTCGGCGCGATCGCGACCTCGTACAGCTCGGGGGTGAGGACCGAGTTGACCCGCTCCGCCTCGTAGTAGCGCTTGCCCTCGACGAGGAACACCAGCGCACCGGGGTAGAACGATGCGGACGCATAGGTGGCGTAGCCCAGCTCGCCAGGGCTCGAGATCTCGCCAGCGGGGTGCTCCGCTCCGAAGCCGAACACATCGGCCTCTGCATACCAGTCGATGCCAGCCACGCTGTAGAGCGCTGTCGTGACGCCCCCGACCACGACATCCGGCGCCGTCCCCAGCTCCTCGAAGCCCGGCCCGAGGCCAATGTCTTCGACGAAGTCGTAGACCACGGCGTGCGCCCCTACGTCTGCCGGCCCCAGCCCGAAGCGCTCGGCACGAACCCCGGCCACCGCGTGCCGAAAGTCGCCCTGGATGTCGGTGTTCGGGTTGTCTTGCTGCACCTGCTGGCGGTTGAGCTGCCCCGCCACCAGGGTGATGTCCCAGGCGCCCGGTCGGAAGACCGCCTTCGCCCCTTGGATGGACGTGTCGATGTCGATGTCGACGTTGCGGTTCAGGTTGAGCGCGATGCCACGGCCAAACGCCGCATACACGTCACCAACAGAGATCGTTGAGGCCTTCGCTTCGTGCTTGACCCGGAACTTCTCGATGGTGGTGTACGCGTACCAGGCATCGGGCAGCGGATTGGGAACCCCATCGAGCACGAGGGTGCGCTCGGGGTACAAGACCCCATCCAAGTAGTACTGGTTGGCGAACAGGGCGACCTCGTCCCACTGGGCGTCGACCGACCAGGGCCCCTTGCTGACCAGTGCATTGAGCCGGTGCACCTGCTCGACGTAGTTGAACACCGGCACATCCGCCGGATCGAGCAGCCGCTCGGGCTTGACCCAGTAGCGGATCTCCAGATCCTCGTTGAGGGACACCGCCACCGGGTCGACCGAAGCGGACGGATCCGCTGGTTCGACCGCGTGGGCCACAACACTCAACGACAGCAGCAAGATCACCGCTTGGGCCTCCGAGCCCCCGCGTCATACCGCAGCGGCCCTCTCGGGTAGCACGGGCCCATGCCCTCACACAGGCCGCAGCATCACTCGGCGGGGGGCGCCGCCGGCGCTTCGCCACCTGCCAACAGGGCGACCACTTCCTCGCGCAGCCCTTCTTCGTCGCCGGGGTTGTAGCCGGAGTGCTTCTTGGCGACGTTGCCCTCGCGGTCGACCACCACGGTGTAGGGAAGCGTCTTGGACGGATTGTAGGAGCTGATCACCGTGGCGTCACGATCGAGGAGCACCGGGAAGGTGTAGCCGTTCTTCTTGATGAACGGCTTCACCCGACTCGCCGAGCGGGCATCGTCGATGGAGATGCTCAGCACCGTCAGGCCATCCTTCTCCAGGTCGGCGTACATCTTCTGCAGGTGGGGCATCTCCTCCTTGCAGGGGCCGCACCAGGTGGCCCAGAAGGACATGATCACCACCTGGCCCTCGAGCTCGGACAGCGTGACAGAGGCGCCGTCGATGTCGCGCAGCGTGAAGTCGGACGCCGGATCGCCAGCCCATGCGGGCGCCGCCGCCAGCCACATCGACATGCCCACCGCCATCACCTTGCCAAGCCAAGCCATCGTGCCTCCCGACGCATCATCGCTGCCGACACAACAGGCGACCTGCCGTGCAGCTTCCGTGTGTTACCCGACGGCATGGCCCGGCGCATCCTCATCGTCGACGACGAGCCCTCGATCCGGAAGGTGCTGAGCGCACAGCTGCGACGCCAGGGCCACGAGGTGGTGGCTGTCGACGACGGAGCCGCAGCCATGAAGCGCCTGGAGGAAGAGGCCTTCCACGTGGTCGTCTCCGACCTGAAGATGCCGCAGGTGGGTGGCCTCGAGCTGCTCACCTGGGTCCGCGAACAGCACCCCGGCCTTCCGGTGATCCTGATCACCGCACACGGCACGGTCGACACCGCCGTCGAGGCCCTCAAGCAGGGCGCGTTCGACTACATCAGCAAGCCATTCGACCAAGCGGAGCTGCAGGCCGTCGTCGCCAAGGCCATCGCTGTCGAGTCCCGCAACACCACCCGGCTGCAGCCGTCGGGCACCAGCCGCTTCGACATCGTCGGCACCACCCCGCGGATGCGCGAAGTGTTCGCCATGGTGGAGCGCGTCGCTCCGTCACCATCCAACGTGTTGATCACGGGCGAGTCGGGCACCGGAAAGGAGCTGGTGGCGCGCGCGATCCACGGGCAGTCCACCCGAGCGGGCTGTGCCTTCATCCAGATCAACTGCGGCGCCATTCCCGACAACCTGTTCGAGGCGGAGCTGTTCGGCTACCAGCGCGGAGCCTTCACCGGGGCGGTCGCCGACAAGCCCGGCCGGTTCGAGCTCGCCGAGGGGGGCACCCTGTTCCTCGACGAGGTCGGTGAGCTCCCGCTGGAGATGCAAGTGAAGCTGCTCCGCGCCCTGCAGGAGCGGCAGATCGATCGGGTCGGTGGCCTGCACCCCATCCCCATCGACGTGCGCCTTGTCGCCGCCACCAACGCCGACCTCGCCGCGGCGGTGGAGGAGGGTCGCTTCCGCCGCGACCTGTTCTACCGCCTCAACGTCATCCCCATCTCCCTGCCACCGCTGCGCGAGCGCATCGACGACGTGCCCCTGCTCGCCGAGCACTTCCTACGTCGCTTCAACGAGCGGCTGGGCAAGGAGGTGCACCGGCTCGAGCCGGCCGCCATGGCCATGCTGATGGAGCACGACTGGCCCGGCAACATCCGTGAGCTGGAGAACGTCATGGAGCGAGTGGTGCTCCTCGCTGACGGCGATCGCATCGGGCCCGACGACCTGGCCGGCTTGCGCAGCCCCGCCGCCCCCGCCGCCCTCGAGGAAGACCTCGATGACCTCGGGCTCAAGGAGTACGTACGGGTGCACACCGCGAAGCTCGAGCGTGCCCGCATCCGTAGGGTGCTCCAGGCAGAAGAGGGCAACGTCACCCGCGCCGCCAAGCGGCTGGGGATCAGCCGGAAGTCGCTGCAGACGAAGATGAAGGACTACGGGCTCCGCGACGGTTGACGCCGGGCCCACCCTGGGCCTACCGTGGCCCGTCAGGAACGCGCACCGAGGTGTCCTTGCTGCTGCTGCTCATCTCCCTGGGGTCGACGCCCGCCCTCGCGGCTGAAGTCACCGACATGGCGCCTGCCACGGGCGTGATGTTCGGCGCTCACTACGGCGGCTCGGCCCTGCGCGGCGACCTCGTGGAGGCTGGCGAGGTGATCAGCGCCCGGCGAATCACCCGGCACGACCTCGACCTGCGTGCGGAGTTCGCTCCCATCGACGGCTTCGCGATCACCCTCGCCCTGGCGACCACCCCCTCGTGGGTGTTCCGCTACCCCGATGCTCGCGAGATGATCGTCGAGCCCGCCACCGGTGAGGGCTCCTACCTCGCGGGCGATCCCTTCGCGGAGGCGCCAGAGATCAAGGCCGGCGGCCTTCAGGGCGTCTGGGTGGGAGCCGCCTTCGCGCCGTTCGCCGAGCGCTACGCGACCGCCGACAGCCAGTCCACCTGGCGCCTCGATGTGGGCTTCCGCCCCGGCTCGAAGAGCTCGAACCTCTGGACGGCCCCCAAAGGGAAGCGTGGGGTCGCGCCTGGCGGCTCCGCCCTGCGTCTCGCCGGCGCCTTCAGCAGCGACCTGGGGCTCGGCTCGCCCTACCTGTCGTTCGACTACCAGCGAGAGTCGGGCGTCGAGGTCGACATCGTCGACGAAGCCGGCACGGAGTGGGCCAAGGGGCTGGCGCTCAAGCCCGCCAGCACGGTCCGCACCCGGGGCGGTGTCGAGATCACGGCCTACGAAGACCCCGACCTCGGCTCCACCTTTGCCTTCGACCTGTACATCGGCGGCGGCTATCGCTCGTGGGAAGACGTCGCGTCGGGGGTCTACTTGCCGAGCGTGCTGGCTAGCAGCCGCCAGGTCCCCGTCACGGTCGGCGACCACATGACCGGCCTCGCGGGCCTGGGCATCGACTACCACGTCAGCGACAACGTGCGCGGGCGCACCGGCCTCGAGTTCCGCTACCACACCCCGTTTCGGGTCGAGCACGTCTACGATGTGCGCACCAGTGGCAACTCGTGGGAGCTGGGGTGGACCCTTACCGTGCAGGGCCTCGCCTCCTTCCTCTCCGAAGACTGAGCCGCTCCGCCGTCACCAGCCCTCGGCGTCGAATGCATCGTCGATCCACTCGACCGACCAACCGGACGGATCGAGTGTCACAGCGGCCACGACGAACGCCACCTCGTCGTAGTCGGGCACGTCGCCTTGCAGCCACGCCTCCGCGGCACGCTGCAGCTTTCGCCGCTTGCTCCGCCCCACGCTCTCCCACGCGCTGTCGTCTCCGGGGGACCGTGCCTTGACCTCCACGAAGCGGAGCGCACGACCGCGCAGCGCGATCACATCGAGCTCACCGCCCCCCAGGTGCACGTTCTGCCCCAGGATGCGGAAGCCCTCGGCACGCAAGGCATCGGCCACGAAAGCCTCTGCCTGGAGCCCTTGCTGTCGGGAGGCCCGCCGGTCGTCTGCCGAGCGCACGGGCCGACCGAGCTAGCGGATCGCCTTGAAGTCGCGCATGGGCTTGAGCCGCGCGCTCTTGCCGCGACGCGACCGCAGGAAGTGCAGCTTTGCACGACGCACGCGGTGGCGGGCCGTGACCTCGATCTTGGCGATGCTCGGCGAGCTGGCCGGGAAGATCCGCTCCACGCCGACGCCACTCGACACCTTGCGCACCGTGATGGTGCTGCGGGGGCCGCCGTTCTTGATGCGGATGACCGTGCCTTCGAAGACCTGGATCCGCTCCTTCTCGCCCTCCTTGATCTTCACGTGCACGCGCACCGTGTCGCCGGGGCGCACGTCGACGGACGCACGCTCGCGGGCAGCGAGGGTCTCGGCTTCGATGGTGGAGATGAGGTTCATCGGAGTCATCCTGTTGGGAGCGGCCTCGGACGCGGCGAAGGCCCGGGCGCGTGGGTGTTCATGAGCGCGACGTGCGCAGCGCCGGCCAAGCTATTGCGGCAAGGGCCAGAGAGCAAGGACGCCACGGTGCCTCCTCACCCTTCGTCGTTCTGGGCGATCCACCGGGCCCACAGATCGGGCCGGCGGGTGCGGGTGCGCTCTTCGGCCTGCGCCTGCCGCCAAGCCTCGATGCGAGCATGATGGCCATTGCGGAGCACCTCGGGCACGTCGTGGCCCCTCCAGGACGCTGGACGGGTGTAGTGAGGGTGTTCCAGCAGCGGGCGCGTGAAGGACTCCTCCACGGCACTGGCGTCGTTGCCCAGCACCCCCGGGAGCAGCCGAGCCACCGAGTCGACGATGGCGCACGCCACCAGCTCGCCCCCGGTCAGCACGAAGTCTCCCAGCGAGATCTCCTCGTCGACCAATGTCTCGATGCGGGCATCGATGCCCTCGTAGTGCCCGCAGACGATGACGAGGTGCTCTCGTTTCGACAGGGACTGCGCCTTCGCCTGGTCGAGCCGCGGCCCTGCCGGGCTCGTGAGCACCACATGCGATGTCGGGCTGGCGACCGCTTCGAGCGCCGAGGCGACCACATCGACACGCATGACCATGCCAGCGCCTCCTCCGTAGGGGGCGTCGTCGACGGAGCGATGACGCCCCAGGCCATGCTCTCGGATGTCGTGGATGCCCAGCTCGAAGGCACCCGCCTCCAGCCCGCGCCCCAGGATGCTCGACGTGAGCGGCCCTCGCAACATGTCGGGGTGGAGCGTCAGCACGTCGAAGCGCATCAGCTGCCCTCACCGTCAGGCCAGCCCTCGGGGGTGAGGACGACGCGCCCCGCCTCCACATGGCCCACGTGCTCTGTGAGCGCCGGAACGAACACGCTGTCGCCACCGCCCGACGGACGCACCTCGAACACCTCGACAGGGCCCGTGCTGTGCACCTCGCAGACCGTGCCGACGCGCTCCTGCTCCACGAGCACCTCGGCGCCCAGCACCTGCCACACCCAGAACTCGCCGGGCTGTAGCGGGGGCAGGTCGGCCACGCGGACGCGCACCCGCCAGCCCTTCAGCGCCGCAGCGTCTTCGCGGCTGAGGGGACTTCCCAGGCGACCGAGGACCCGCCGACCGGCGCCCTCGCGTGTGCGCAGGGTCGACAGCCAGCGCCCCCCATCGGGGTCGACCAGCACGACCTCCAGCCCCTTCGCGAGCAAGCTCGAGTCGCGGTGGTGCAGGTGCAGCCGCACCTCACCCTGAACGCCGAACACGCCGACGATCTCGCCAAACTCGAGCTCCTCTGCTTCGGCCGGGGCCGCAGCGAAGTGCTCGCTACTCCTCACCCTGCCCGTGCTCCTCGACGAGGTCGAGGCTGGCCTTCTGCCGACCAGCAGCGGCGGAGAGGATGTTGCGGATGGAGCGCAGCGTCTTGCCGCGCTCGGCCTCGAACAGCTCACGATCGTCAGGGTGCACGACGAGCTCGTACAGCGTGACGGCGTCGCCTTCGACGGCCTGAACGCTCACCGCATCGGGATTCGACACGATGGGCTCGACCAGGTGACGGACGAGCGTCTCCATCAGGCGCTCTCAGCGACGCGCGACCGGTAGGTCTCGATGAGGCGCTTGGCGGTGTCGGACGGCTGAGCGCCCTTCGAGATCCAGTAGTCGACCCGATCGAGGTCGAACTTCAGGATGTAGGGATCCTTCATCGGATCGTAGTAGCCGAGCTGCTCGATGAAGCGGCCATCGCGCGGAGCGCGCTGGTCGGCCGCGACGAGGCGGTAGAACGGCTTCTTCTTGGCACCCCGGCGGGTGAGACGGATGCGAACCATGGTGCTTTCCGTGGGCAGAGCGAGAGAATGTAGGCAGAGCCACAGTCGATGGCCCGGAGACAGACCGGGCGGACAGGCCCAGGTAGCTGCTTGCGGTGCGGGCGTCAATGCTCCGTCGCAACCCCACGCGCACGAGGGGCACCGGAGAAGACCTCCCCCGAGGCGCCGCGCACCTCGACGGTGTCGACGGTCGACGGGTACACCCAGGTAACCCACTTCGTCTGCCCCTCTTCGCGCAGTTCCAGCCGCCAGCGTGGAGGCTGTGGCGGCGCGACGGTCACCCGAGACACGGCGTCCGTCCGTACGTAGATCGCCTCGTCGCCGCGCACCGCCACCCCCATCGGGCAGGCAAAGGCCGGGTCGCTGGGCAAGGGCAACGCCGTGGTGACGTCGACCCCTTGGGGGGCGTCAAGGGGGCCCACCACCTCGAACCGGGCCTCGGCGAGCGACTGCTCCATCCCCCCCGATCGCACCGTCAGGGGCCCCACCCGAGCCGAACCCGGCGCGACCGCGCGGAGGGTCCACGTCAGCACCTGCTCCGCCCCTCGCCGGTCCTCTACCACCGCCACCACCTCCACCGGCCCCTCGACCGCTCCCTCGATGGTGACGGGCTGGTCGGTCAACGCACGCACGACGACAGGGACCTCGGCATCGCGAAAGGCGCGCTCGGGCAGTCGCCCGAGGGAGACGTCGAGCTGAGGCAGCGGAAGGAAGTTCAGGGCGGGATGCTGCAGATGGGGAGCGAAGTCTTCATCGGAGCGCACCTGCTCGACCGATGCCGCACCTTCGGCCAGCGCCCGCTGCAGCTCCGGCCCGGCATCGAACAGCTTCCCCGCCCGGGCGAGGTAGGCCGCCCGGTTGTAGCGAGCGATGCCGAAGCGGGGGTGGGCGGCCAGCAACGCCTCGAGGTCATCCGCCGCCTGGAGGGGGTCTTGCCGGGCCACGACCTCGGCGCGCCACGCCACCAGGAGCGGGTCGCGGGGCCGGCGAGCGATCGCGGTGTCGATGTGCCGCAGCGCATCGTCGACCGCCCCGGATGCCAGGGCGGCCTCCGCACGCCGGTACGCGGCGAGCGCATCTCGCTGGGACGCCAGGTCTTCCGGCACCGACGAGCAGGCCAGCCACAGCCAGGCGATGATCACGCCCACCTCGCGATCACGGCGGCCTGTCGGCCCGCACGCTCTCCGTCGCGACGATGCGACCACCAACGATCCGACTGGGCCGTGGAGCCCTGGTGGACCTCGATCACCCCCACTCCCAGCCCGTGGAGCTGAGACCGCACGGCGAGCCCTACGTCGACCAGCGGGCGATCGCGCTCCGAGCGCCCGACCACGAAGTCGCCTGGCGACAGCCCCGTGGCGGACAGCGCATCGACGACCTCGTGGCCCACCTCGTAGTCGACCCCGGCGATCCGAGGGCCCACCGCTGCCACCACCTCGGCCGGTGCCGCGCCGGTCGCCTCGCACAGCGACGCCACCCCGCGGGCCACCACCCCCTTCGCCGTGCCTCGCCATCCCGCATGGACGGCTGCCACGCCCCTCCCCGCCACCGCGAGCAGGACCGGCACACAGTCTGCGGTGCGCACCGCGACGGGGGTGCCCGCGGCCAGGGACACCACCCCGTCCGCCTCTGCGATGACCTGCATGGGACCTCGCCCAGCACCTACGGTCACCACCTCAGCCCCGTGCACCTGCGACACCAGCGCCAGCCGCTCCAGTGCAAGCCTGGGGTCGAGGTCGGCCAAGGCACGGCGCCAGTTCTCGGCCACGGCCTCGTCGGAGTCCCACACCCGCGCCGCGAGGTTGAGCTGGCCGCCCCGCGACACCCCACCCGGCCGACACGAGAACCCATGGACGAGCCCATCGAGCGCCGTCAGTGCCTCGCTGCGCCACCACAGGATGCCGCCCACGTCGTTGTTGACAGTGCCCTCGGCCACGCCTACGCTCCAGACGGAGGCCACGGTACCATGACGGCCAGCGCACGCCTCTCGATGGTCGGGGCGGCGGTGCTCGCCGCTTGCGGCGAAGCGCCATCGAGCGGCACCGACACCCCCGACGACCCCACGGTCGAGGTCTCCTACGCCTCCGACTACCGGATCACCTTGTCGGCCCAGACCCTCGAGGGGCAAGATCCCTTCGCGGGCAGCCCACAGATCAGCCTGTGGGTCCAGCCGCCGGGGTCCACCCCTACCCTGCACCTGGTCGTCGACCGCACCGTAGGGCAGCTCCCCCCCCTCGAGGCCGGCACCGTGCTGGGCCTGCTGGTGGAAGACGGCGGCGACGCCAATGCGTGGGAGGTCGACCGCACCATCGCCTACGGTCAGATCCAGCTGGCCGAGGCCTTCGCCCTCGGCGAGGCCACCCCTGCCTACGACGTGCGGGTGCCCGTCTTTGCCGACGCCGGGGTGCTCGCCCGGGTGGGGGGCGACGACCAGCGGATCCGAGCGGGCCTGGCCATGCTCCCCGACGGCCGCACCTACGTGTTCGGCGGCACCCCCGTCGAGCGCTTCAACGGCGGCATCAAGCCCCGAGCCACCCGCACCATCGGTCGCCTCGACCTCGCGGATCCCACGTCCGCCTCCTGGGCAGTCCTCCCCGAGGTCCTCCCCGAGGTCGTGTTCGACAACGATCCCGATCCCGTCGACGACAAGCGGGTCGCGCTCACGGCGACCGTGTTCGAGGGCAGCGACGGCCCGTTGATCCTCGTCGCCGGGGGCCGCTCCGAGCACGCCTACCTCGACGAGAACACAGCAGTGGCGCACATCTTCGACCCCGCCACCGAGGAGCTCGTCGAGACGCTGGAGATGCCCTACAGCCGCAGCGAGCACGTCGCCGTGCTCATGGCCAACGGGCAAGTGCTCCTCGACGGCGGGCTGACCAACAACGTCCGCTACACCACCTCGGCGGTGCTGTTCGACCCCGACAGCCGCGCATTCACCGAGGTCGAGCTCGGCGACGGCGTCGGTGGCTGGCGACGCGCCGCTGCATCGCTGGGTGCCGAGGGCGTGTTGATCTGCGGTGGGGCGCTGCCCAGCTTGTTCGACGACCGCGCAGACTGGGAGACGACCGACACCTGCGTACGGGTCACCCTCGACGGGCGTGTCGTCGATGCCGCCCCCCTCCCCGAGCCCCTCGCGGGCCACGTGCTCACCCCCCTCGCCGACGGCCGGGTGCTGTGCACCGGTGGCATGACGCAGATGGAGGGCGCGACCGCCCCCGGCGACGCCGTTCGCTCCGCGTGGCTGTACCAACTGTCCACCGACACCTGGTCCGCTGCCGGCGCCCTGTCGTCGCCCCGCGCCGCGCACGGCGTCGTTCCCCTTCCCAGTGGTGGGGCGGTCGTGGTCGGTGGCGTGGCCGGCCTGGGCACCGTGCACAACGACCTGACCGGCGACCGGGTCGACTGCGCCGAGCGCTTCGATCCCACCTCCAACACCTTCGCCACCCTCCCGAGCTGCCCTGCTGTCGGCGTGGGCGCCGATCCCATCCTCGCGACCGACCCCGCCTTCGGGGCCGTCGTGGTCGGCGGTCTGCACCTGGGAGCTGCCGAGGCCACGTCGACCGACGCCATCGGCTTGGTCGGCCTCGGGCCCGCCAGCCCGTGAGAGTCGCCGTCTACGGGGGTAGCTTCAATCCGCCCCATGTGGGCCACGGCATGGTGGCTGCGTGGCTGCAGTGGACCGGCCATGCCGAAGAGGTGTGGCTGCTACCCAGCTTCGCCCATCCCTTCGGCCGCACCCTCGCGCCCTTCGGGCGTCGGCTGGTGCTCTGCCAGGCCCTCGCCAAGACGGTCGGCCCCTTCGTGCGGGTCGTGCCCATCGAGTCCGAGCTGCCGACCCCCTCCTACACGCTGCACGTCCTCGAGGCGCTGGCCCAGCGTCATCCCGAGCACTCGTTCCGGCTCGTGGTGGGGGCCGACGTGGCACAGCAGACCGACCAATGGCACAAGTGGACGGAGATCCGCGATCGCTTCGATCCGATCCTCGTCGGCCGCCAGGGCTACCCCACGCCCCCCGGCGCCATCGACTTCCCCGCCGTGTCGTCGACCGAGATCCGGCGGCGCATCGCAGCAGGCGAGTCGACTCAGGGGCTGTTGCCCGCCGCCGTTCGTGCCGAAGTGGGTACGTTGTACCAGGAGGCCGAATGACCGACGCCCCCAGCCGTGGTGCCCTGAAGGTGTCGTCGATCGTCACCCTGGGGATGCTCTGTGGCGCGATGGCCGGCAACGCTGCCGTGGCCCGGGTGACCGATCCCTACCAGCACCTCGATGTGCTCGCTCGGGTCCTCACCACCGTCGAGCAAGACTACGTCGACCCCCTGCCTCCCGAGGAGCTCGTCGAGGCAGCCATCGTCGGGGTGATGGAGTCACTGGATGCCCAGAGCCGCTGGCTGTCGGCCCAGCAGCTACAAGACCTGCAAGACGACGCCGAGGGCGCCAAGACCGGCATCGGCGTCGCGATTCGACCGGCAGAGGGCGGCGTCGAGGTCATGGAGGTGCTGCCGGGCTCCCCGGCACGACGCGACGGGGTGGAGGCCGGCGATCGGATCATCGCCATCGACGACACGCCCCTGCACGGGCTGAGCCTCGACGACATCAGCCAGGCCTTCCAGGGGCTGCGCGGGCAGTCCGCCACCCTCACGGTGCTGCGCGAGGGGGAGTCCGACCCGCTGGAGATCGCCACCGTACGAGACCGCGTGGAGCAGCCGGCGGTGGAGGTCGCTCCCCTCGGCAGCCTGGCCTACGCCCGCATCGAGCAGTTCCAAGACGGCGTGGCCGACGACCTCCTCGACCTGACCCTCGCCACGGTGCCCGACGCCGACGGTCTGATCCTCGACCTGCGCGACAACCCGGGAGGTCTGTTGTCGCAGGCCGTCGCCGTCACCGATCTGTTCCTCGACGAGGGGCTCATCGTCGCCACCCGGGCGCGCCCAGGGTCCGCGATGAACCTCGAGGAGCACCACGCGTCTCCCGGAGGCTTCGACGCCGACCTTCCCGTCGTGGTCCTGGTCAACGGCATGAGCGCGTCGGCCTCCGAGATCGTGGCGGCCGCCCTGCAAGACACCCAGCGCGGCACCCTGATCGGGGAGCGCACGTATGGCAAGGGCTCGGTCCAGAAGGTCTACACCCACCTCGACCCTGCGCGCCCGGGGGCCGAGGCCGCCCTGAAGCTCACGGTCGGCTGGTACACGACGCCATCGGGCCAGCCCGTAGCGCCCCGCGAAGGCAGAGTCCCCGACATCGAGGTGCCCTACCCGCGCGAGCCGGGCCCCAAGGAAGCCCTACTGGCTCAGCTCGCCACCGCGCCGCCCGACGTGCAGGCCCACCTCGCTGACGCGGTGGCTGCCCTCCCCGACGACCGGCCCACCCGCGCCGCCATCGACTGGGGCCTCCCCCCTGCCGAGCGCATGGCGGCGGATCCTCAGCTACAGAGGGCCCTCGACCACCTCACGGGGCGCTAGAGCGACCGCTACGGAAGCACGTGCCCCACGAGGTCGTAGTCGCCCGCCTGGACCATCTCCACCCTTCGAACCGACCCGATGACGACATCCGAGGGTGCCTCCGCCAGGTAGACCTTGCCATCGACGTCGGGCGCCTGGAACTCGGTGCGCCCCTCGAGCAGCAGCTCCGACTCGTCGGACTCCCCCTCGATGAGCACGTTCATCACCTGGCCCACCCGTGACTCCAGGTGCTCCCGGCTGATGGCCCGCTGCAGGTTCATCAGGTGCGCCTGCCGCGCGAGCTTCACCTCGTCGGACACCTGATCGGGCAGCGTGGCGCCGGGGGTGCCGTCTTCGGGGAAGTAGGTGAACACCCCCACGTGGTCGAAGCGCTGGGCCTGCACGAAGTCGCACAGCTCCGCGAAGTCGGCATCGGTCTCGCCGGGGAAGCCGACGATGAAGGTGGTGCGCACGGCGACGTTGGGGGCGTGCTCGCGCACCCGGTCGAGGATCCGCTCCTGGCCCGCACGGGTGACCCCGCGCCGCATCGCCTTGAGCATCGGGCCCGACGCGTGCTGCAGGGGGATGTCGAGGTAGCTGCACACCTTGGGGTTGTGCGCCAGCTGCTCGAGCAGCCCCTTTGGGAGCCCGTGGGGGTAGGCATAGTGCAGCCGCACCCACGACACCTCGTCGATGTCGGACAGCGCCTGCAGCAGGTCGCCGAGGCCGGTCCCGTCGCGCAGGTCGCGGCCGTAGGCGGTGGAGTCTTGGCTGACCAGGTTGAGCTCCCGCACACCGCCTTCGACGAGGGTGCGCGCTTCCGCCACCAGCGACGGGATCGACCGAGAGCGGAGCTTGCCGCGCAGCGTCGGGATGATGCAGAAGGAGCAGCGGTGGTCGCAGCCCTCAGAGATCTTCAGGTAGGCCGACGCCTGACTCCACGAGTTCACCCGCGGCGACATCTCGTCGTGGATGTACATGGGGACGTCGACATAGCTGCGCGGCGCGTCGTCACGAGACAGCACCTGGGCGATGCGGTGGTACTCCCCGGTGCCGAGGAAGTGGTCGACCTCGGGAAGCTCCGACTCCAGCGCCGTGCCGTAGCGCTGCACCATGCAGCCGGTGACCACGAGCTTCTTGCAGCTGCCCTGGGCCTTGAGCTTGGCGAGCTCCAGCACCGTCTCGATGCTCTCCTCGGTGGCCGGCTGGATGAACGAGCAGGTGTTGACCACGATGACGCTGGCGTCTTCCGGGTCGTCGACCAGCTGGTAGTCTTCGCCCTGCAGGGTGCCGACCATCACCTCGGAGTCGATCCGGTTCTTGGGGCAGCCCAGGGAGACCAGGTGGACCTTGGTGCCCGTGCCTGGCCCGCCGCCGAGGACCGGCCGCGATGACGTAGTGGTCTGTTCGCTCATCCCTTCGCATCCACGACATCGACCCCTTCTGGGACCTCGAACTGGAACGCCGCCGGGTCGGCCGTGCCACCCAGCGTCAGCTCGGTGAAGCTGAGGGTGGTCACGCCGTCGTAGGCGTCGGTGATCTCGACCTGCCGCACCGTCAGATCCGGGGCGAGGGTGAGCACGACCTCCTTGACCTGGGCCTTGGAGGCCTCGTCGCGGGGCGACAGGCCCAAGCGGTGCCCTTCGTCTCCGGAGGCGAGCAGCTCCACTTCGAACAGCTCCTCGAGCTTGTCGAGGGACTGCAGCAGCGAGTCGGCGGCCATGGCCTGCCCAGCGCCGAAGTCGGCGTAGCGAATCACCTGCTTGTCGGCCGGCGAGTAGATCCACATCGTCTCGCCGTCGGTGATGAACTGCTTGCCGTCACCCGCGAAGTCCCACCGCATCTTCCGGGGCCGCTGCAGCGTGAGCGTGCCCGTCTGCTCCGAGCCGCCGTACAGCGCCGAGGTGGAGACCTGCCGGAACGTCGCCTTCATCACGTCGACAGAGGCGTACTTGGCCTGCACCTGCGACATCAGCTCTTGCTGTGCAGCCTCGGTGGGGGCGGCCGGAGCGGCCGGGGCGGTGTCGGTGGCGAACGCGGTCGCACTCCCGAGCACCAACCACGTTGCAATGAGCTTCAGCACGATGCCTCCAGGTCACGACTCGGCGAGGCCGGCGGCCCCGCGTGGGGCAGACGGCGCGTGGGCCCACACCCTTCGTCGCGAACGGTCGAAGAGCGTCCGTAGCCGTCTGCCTCGCCCACGGCAACGCTTGCCTTCAGATGAGGACCTCGCGGGGGCGTGCGCCATCGGCGGGGCCAATGATGCCCCGCGCCTCCAGCTGGTCGACGATGCGCGCGGCCCGGTTGTAGCCGATCTTCAGGTGCCGCTGGATCATCGAGGTCGACGCCTTGCCGGCATCGACACACACGCGCATGGCATCGTCGAACAGCTCATCGAGGTCTTCGTCGCCCACCTCGTCGCTCTCGGACGCTTCTGCGGTCACCGCGTCGATGTAGTCGGGCGCTCCCTGCGAGCGCAGGAACTCGACGACCCGCCCAACCTCGTCGTCGCTGACGAAGGCGCCGTGGGCGCGGAGGATGTCGCCCGCGTTCGGCAGGTAGAGCATGTCGCCACGGCCGAGCAGCGCCTCGGCGCCGACCGTGTCGAGGATGGTGCGCGAGTCGGTGCCGCTGCGGAGCTTGAAGCTGATGCGGGTCGGCAGGTTCGACTTGATGAGGCCGGTGACCACGTCGACCGACGGCCGCTGGGTCGCGACGATCAGGTGGATGCCACAGGCACGAGCCATCTGGGTGAGCCGAGCGATGGAGCCCTCGACTTCCTTCTTGGCCACGAGCATCAGGTCGGCGAGCTCGTCGATGACGATCACGATGTAGGGCAGCTTGCGGGGCGTGGGCGGGGCCTTGTGGTCGGGCCAGCCCGCCGGCGCGTAGCGGCGTGCCTTCGCGTCGGTCCACGACTTCAGCTCGCGGTCGACCTTCTTGTTGTAGCCGTCGATGTTCCGGGTGTCCCAGTGGGCGAGCAGCTCGTAGCGCTCGTCCATCTCACGACAGGCCCACGCCAGCGCGGCGGCGGCCTTCTTGGGCTCGGTGACGACGGGATGGAGGAGGTGCGGGATCTCCTCGTACATCTTGAACTCGAGCTTCTTGGGGTCGACCAGGAGCAACCGCAGCTCATCGGGGGACTTGGTGAACAGCAGGCTCATGAGCATGCCGTTGACCCCGACCGACTTGCCGGCCCCCGTCGTGCCACCGACCAGCAGGTGGGGCATCTTCGCGAGGTCGGCCACCACCGGCCCGCCCTCGACATCCTTGCCGAGCACCACGGGAAGGTGCATGTCGGCCTTGCGGAACGCGTCGGAGGCCATCAGCTCGCGCAGGTAGATGTTGAGCCGCTTCGGGCTCGGGATCTCGATGCCGACGCAGCCCTTGCCCGGAATCGGCGCGACGATGCGCACCGACAAGGCGCACAGGCCCATGGCCAGGTCGTCGGCCAGGTTGTTCACCTTGCGCACCGAGATGCCCTTCGCAGGCACGAACTCGAAGGTGGTGACGACGGGGCCGACACGCACCTCGGTCACCTCGCCGGCGACCTTGAAGCTCTCCAGCACCTCCTCGACGCGACCGGCAAGCTCACGCAGCTCGTCGCTGTCGAACTCTGCCTGCTGCGGCGGCACCAGGTCGAGCAGCTTGAGCTTGGGCAGCACGAAGGGCTCGGTCGGCGCGCGCTTGCGCACCGACTCGCCGTCGTCGTCGACCCGGTCCGCGACGAAGCGCGCGGCCTGGATGCGAGCCCCCAGCTCGGGGCGCTGCACCTCTGCCACCATCGGAGGGGGGAGATCATCCACCACCACGGCCGCCTGCAGGGCGGGTGCGGCTGCCGGGGGGGCGGGCACCGGTGGGCGAGCCTCGCGCACGGGGCTCGAGGGTGGGGTGGGACCCCAATCATCCGAGGGCACCGTGGGCACCGGGCCGTCGCTGGGGCGCGTGGGCTCGTCGCGGAACACCGAAGGCACCGCGCTGCCGTGGGCCGTGGAAGGCCGCGGCGTCAGCTCCGGGAACATCTGCAGCAGCTCCGACGAGGGGTCTACTTCCTCGGTCGGGACCCACTGGACTTCGGCCAGCTCGACCCCTCCGCCCACCGCGGTGCGCTCGATCTCCGAGGCGGGCACCAGGTCGCTCGGGTCGCCGTCGAGCACCTCCAGCACGCTGCGCTCGCTGCCATCACTCCCCTGCTCGCCCGGGTCGCTCGGGGGGACCGCGCCATCGCCGCGCGTCAATGAGCGCCCCATGCGACGCGCGGTGCTCATGCCCGACGCGCCAGCCCGACGCGCCACAGACATGCCGTAGCCCGATACCGTCTGCATCCCGGCCTTCACCACCCCGCCCACCGTGGACGCAGCCCAGCCGCCGCCACGACGCAGCACCGGCACCCAGGCCTCAGCACGGTCCACCACCCGAGAGAACACGCGTGTCCACCGGATGTGGAACAGCAGGGTCGCGGAGGCCACCCCACCACCGACCACCACCAGCCATGCCCCCACGGTGCCGATGAAGGCCTCGAGGGACTCCGCCACCACCGCGCCCATCCAGCCGCCCGGAGGGAACGCGTCGCCCGGACGAAACACCAGGTGAGCGATGGCCAGCACCACGCCGTACAGCGCCGTGCTCAACAGCGCCGACGACCACCGCCAGATCTGCCGCCCCGCCAGCGAGAGCACCGCCAGCACCATGCCGGCGAACACCACCCAGGCGCCGTGACCCAGCAGCTGGAACAGCGCGTCGGCCAGCAACGCCCCCAGCGGACCGCAGGGGTTGGTCACCTCCCCCGCTCCCGGCGTCAGCCAGGTCGGGTCGGTCGGCGCGTAGCCGACCAGCGAGACCATCGCGAAGGTGGAGCCCAACAGGGCCCCGAGCAACACGATCTCGCGGTGCCGCTCTGAGAGGATGGTCGTGACGTTCTCGACCAGGGTCGGCCGGCTGGTCGCGGTCTTGCCCACGGTCCCTCCATAGCGAGGACCATAGCACATCCCTTGACGCGTCACACCACCACCTAAGGCTTCACATTAGGGATCTGGCAGAAGGCAGGGTCCCCAACGCACGACGCCCGCAGGGAGATTCCCTGCGGGCGCCGAAACGAGAGCGCCGAAGCGCACCGCGTCAGTAGGTGAACGTTCCAAACAGGTGCACGTTCCAGTCGTCGTACTCGACCGAGTCGTCGGACGAGGCACGCTGCTGCCAGTAGGCACCGGGCGTGATCACGGCCCAGTTGCTCACGGCGTAGCCGATGTCGGCGTTCAGCCGGTTGACGAGGTCTTGCCGCGCGTTGAGGTCGCCCTCGTAGCCCTCGAACCGAAGCTCGTAGCGGAGGCTGGGGCGGAAGTCTTGCACCTTGCCGGACACGCCAGTGTAGATGCGGTTGACCGCGACGTAGTTGGTGAAGAAGTTGTCGCGGAACTCCTTCTGGTAGCCCAGGTTCCAGGAGGCGCCGCCTTCGTCGCCCTCGCCCTGGATGAACTGGTAGCGAGCCTGGGCCGACAGCAGCAGCCCGTCGAGGCCCGCTGCGTTGATGCCCGTCTCGTAGAGCCCGACGCCGTAGCCGACCCCGAGGTTGAGGAACAGACGCTCGGTGAACCGACCGTCGATCCCCGCCATGGTGCGGATGAACTGCGAATCGGGCGACCCGATGGTGAGGGCCGCGCCCAGGTCTTCGCCGAGAGGGCCTGCGCCCCAGGAGTTGACCCGGTACGACGCGCTGGCGAACACCGAGGTGCGGGGCAGGAAGGCCCACTTGGCGTTCAGGTTGGGACCGTAGGCGTGGCGGTTGCTCAGCACCCGGCTGTCGAACGACTCATCGCGGGGCACCAGGTATTGGTCGAAGGACCAGCTGGCTCCGGGCGTGATCGAGAGCGCCGGACCCGGCCGAATCGGCAGGCCACCCGCGAGGGTGTTGCGGAACTGGCTGGTGAAGGGCGCCTCGGCGAACTGCGCATCGGTGGAGTTGTTGCGCAGGTTGATCGAGTCGGACAGCGTGAGGCCCACGACCTCGCGCCGGAACAGGTCGGCGCCTGCGGAGACCCCGAAGTCGCTGTAGCGGTCGAAACGCGAGGCGCGCTCCCCCGCCGTGAGACCAGCCGTCGCCTCGTTCTCCTGCACGAACAGGAACTTGCGCAGCTCCCAGCTGCCGCCCATCTTGAAGCTGTGATCGTCGCCGCCGACCGCGAGGGTGGCGCCGGGCGACAGCAGCAGGTTCGCACCGCCCACCGGCTCGATCTCGGTGCGGTAGACGTTGGTGCGGTACTCCGTGCCGAGGCGGATGGACGGAACCAGCTCCGCGTCGCCTGCACGAATGTGATCGCCTGGCGCGGCGGAGGCCACGCTCGGGAGCGCCGCAAACAGAAGTGTGAGTATCGTTCTTTGCCGGGGCATCCGGGCATGACCTCTCGTAGACGGGGAGCAGCCTATACCATCTGCCGGTATCTGGCGAGGTACAGTCGGCATCTTCGCTCACGCCGCGCAGTCAGACCCTGCGGACTGGCCGGCAGCGCAAACCGAGGAGACTCACTCGAAGGGGCTGACCTGAGGAGGCACGAGGTCGGTGTCGAAGTCGAGACCCAGGAAGTCGTACGGGTCGAACACGTCTTCGTTGTCTTGCAGGAAGGTCTCCCAGTCGACAATCGTGGAGTCGGTGCCGGAGCCCTCATCCGCGGTGCACTTGTTGGCCTCGGCGCGCAGCATCCGCGTCTTGGAGACCGCCACAGCGATCTTGCGGAACTCGTGGTTCGCCTTCTCGGAGTTGCCCGCGTCGAGGGCCTCCCCCATCGCGCTCGCCGCGCGCTCGGACACCGACTGCAGGGCACGGACGGCCGTCAGCCGGAACAGCAGACACTCCTGTGCCTGGGTGTCGTCATCCTTCTTGGCGGCCTCGAGGAGCTTGCTGATGTGCTTCTCGGCATCACCGATCTCCTGCACCGCAGCCGTGGCGTAGGCCTTTTTCTCGGCCGGCGTGGTGCTCGCCGTTCGCTCGACCTCGCTAGACACCCCACCAGGGGACTGTGCGAGGGCTGGCGCAAAAGCGAGCGCGCCCATCATGGCGAGGGCGGCGGTGAGATGGCGCAGGGGCATTCGGGCGCTCCAGAGGTGGCAGACAGCTTCAGAGTTACCGACCACCGCGGCGCCTGTCAAACCCCGCGGAGAACTACTTCGCCTGGAAGATGAACGGGTACGACACGTCGCCTTCGAAGTCGGCCGGGAACGACCAGCGACGGATCTTCTGCTGGATGCAGGTGGCGAGCTCGCCGTCGCCGGTGGTGTTGGCCACCAGCAGCGGGTTGCCGTCGACCTTGCCTCCCGCGACGTACCAGGAGAGCTCGACGCGACCTGCGAGGTTGGGCAGGGCCTTGAGGCGCCGCTCGTAGCAGTAGTTGAGCTGGCCAGCGTAGCGAGCGATGGTGGACTTCACAGCCCCCGCGTCGCCGTCGATGGCGTCGATCGACCCCGAGCCCGTCTTCACCTCGGCCACGACCTTGACCGCGGGGCCCTCGACCGAGCCGCCCTGGCCACCGCCGACACCGACGAGCTCATCGATACCCACGGCTTCGTCGGTGCCGCCGTGCCCGCCGCGAGGGCCAGCCTGGCTGGCATCCGCCGTGGCGCCGCTCGTCTCGGCGAGGGCGCCGTCGAGATCGCCGAAGCCCTTCTCGTCGTCGCTCCACAGGTTGTTGGCCTGGCTGCTGGACTCACCGGTCGTGCCGATGAGCTTGAGCAGGAGCTTCGACTTCTGGAGGACTTCCTCCTTGGCCTGCTCCTTCTTCTGCGCCTTCGACACCTCATCCTGGGGCTCGTCTTCCGCACCCTTGCTCTTGTCGGGAGCCGGCTCGGGCTCCTTCTCAGCAGCCTCACCTTCTCCCTCGAGGGACGGATCCTCCGCCAGCTCGGGGGGCTTGGCCTTCTCAGGCACGGCGATCTTCACGAAACGATCGGGCAGCTCCTCGAGGGTGAACTCGGTGGGCTCGGTGTTCCAGACCCAGATGACCAGGATGGTCGCGAGGGCGGACCAGATCCCGAGGAAGCCGAGGAAGACCGGATCGTCGTCTTCCAGCAGCCTGGGCCGGAAGTCCATCTGCTGCATCGGCTTGACCGCATGCACCGGAGGGGGGGCGACGAACTGGAACAACACCGTGACGGCGTCGATCGAGATCTTGCCACGATCCTGCTGCGTGAGCGGCAGGGTGCAGACGCCGTCCTTGCGGGACACCGACGGATCGGAGACCAGCTTCTGCAGCGCCACGACGGCGCCGCCCGAAGAGATCTTGCCGCGCATCTTGTCGGTGAACTGCAGCACGTAGCCGTTACCCGACGCGCGGAAGAGCATGAACTCCGCCGCGGGCAGGTGCGTCTTCGGGAACACGAACGTGTTCTTCGCTGACTCGCCGACCGAGACAGACTCGCCTGCCTTGATCAGCCGTTCCTGGACGATCTTGCCGTCCTGGATGATTCCAATGCGAAGAACCTTCGCTTGTCGAGACTGGGACGCCATGGGGATCAGGTCTCCGAGGCCGTGGTCAACAGCATATCGGACACAGTCGGCCAAGCCTTCAGCCCCTTGTGTCCGCGATCTCTGAATGCTTGGACCATCGGTCTCCGTTCCGGTTCACTTTTGTGTCGGTTTCCGATCCGGACTGCCTGACGCAAGTCCCTCAAGGGGGGCAGGTGGTCTCCCCGCCGGTACGATAGACTGCAGCGGCGACGCTGACAAGCCTCCCGATGACCCTCTGAAACTTGTCGGCATGAGCCGGGAGCAACCGGCACGATCGGGCAACAAAAAAGGGGCGCCGTGAGGCACCCCTTGGCACGGCTATCGGGCACGATCCGATCAGCCGCCACCCTTGATGACGACGAAGCGGAAGTTGCCGAACTGCGCCTGCCCTGCAGTGAACATGACTTCACGCACGACCGAGAACGGCATCCGCTTGTCGACCTGCAGGAGCACCTCGCCCTTGAACTCGAAGTCTTCCGAGCCGGTGCGCGCACCGAGATCCTTTGCGGTCTCGGCCTTCTCGAGCATCAGATCGTAGAGCTTGGAGATCAGCTGGCCGCGCTTCTCCTCATCGGGAACGACGATCTCTTCCGCACCCGTCTCCGAGGAGATGCTGCGGTCGAGGTCGAGCACCCAGGCCCCGTCGACGACGATGTCTTTGCGAGACACGACGACGTTGACGGCGAGCTTCGGCGACTTCTGTGCCGACGAGATCGGAATCTGGAGGTCTTCCGACGGCGCCACGGACACATCTTCGGTCTGGTAGCTCTTCAGCAGGAACACCAGGATGATGGTCATCATGTCCATCATCGAGGTGATGGAGAGGGCTCCCTCTCCCGAACCGCGACGACTCTTTTTCTTGCCCATCTGTGGCTCCTACTGCGCGCCGCCGGCGATCACGACATTCGGGAACAGGAGACGGTTGCGCGAGCTACCGTTCTCGTCGGTTTCCTTCTGGTCGGGATCTTCGCGGGCAGCGTCCATCGTGTAAATGAGGGCCTCGTAGGACACCTGGGACTCAGGCACGAGGATGACGTTCTCTTCGTCTTTCCAGCGGTCTTTGATGTCGGAGAGGAGCTCCGTCAGACCAGCCGTGTCGTAGCTGTCGGGGGTCGGGCAGCCCGGCCGCTTGCACGGCAGCGTGGCACCCTTCTCCCCATCAGCTCCTTCCGAGCGAAGCGTTCCATCCCCACCCATGACGGTGAAGCCCTCGTCGGTGACCGCGATGGAGAGGTTGAGCTTCTCCTCGTCGTCGTCGGTCTCCGTGGCCTCGGTCGGAGGACCGATGGCAGGCAGGGTCGAGTCGATGGCCGCGAGGGTCACGAACGACGACGCCATGAGCAGGAACGGAATGAGGATGGTGACCAGGTTCATGATGGGAACCAGGTCGAGCTCCTCCGCATCCGAATTCCGCTTTCCCTTGGGCATGTTGTACTCCGTCAGGGAGTTCGAGAGAGGGGGGTGAGCATGAGGACCACGCCCGAAGGCGCGTCAGTCCTCACGCGTCGGCGGCCGCGTCTTCCTTGAGGGTGCCGCGACGACGAGCGGTGAGCAGGTTCACCGTCTTCAGGCCGTACTGGTCGACATCGTCGAGGATCTTGTTGGACCGGTTCGAGATGACCGAGTGCAGGATCAGGGTCGGGATGGCAGCCATCAGACCACCAGCGGTGGTGAACATGGCGACCGAGATACCCTGGGCCAGCAGCTGCTGCTTCATCTCGGCGGAGGCCACGGCCACCGCGTTGAAGGCCTGAATCAGACCGAGGATGGTGCCGAGCAGACCGGTCAGCGTGGCGATGTTGGCCAGCATGGACAGGTAGGCGGTGCGCTTGTTGATGAGGGGGCCGACCTCGAGGGTCGCCTCATCGATGGCGTTCTCGATCTCCTTCTCGGTGCGGTTGGCGCGGGTGAGCCCGGCCTTGACCACCTTGGGGAGAGCGGCGTGGGGCTCTGCGTTGCAGAGCTTGATGGCACGGTCGATGTTGTTGGCCATGATCAACTTCTGGATCTGGGCCATGAACGCCGTGGATTTGATGTTTGCGCGAAAGACGATGTAGAAGAGCCGTTCGAAGGCAATCGCCATCGCGAACACAGCCACGATGAGGATGATGTACATGAACGGCCCGCCTTCGCGGAACATGGTGACCGGATCGACCATGGGTTTCCTCCAGAGAAGTGATGAGGCAGACGCCCAGATCCGGGCCTGTCCTTGTCGTCGTGCGAATCTACTCCCGCTCATCGATTCGATCAGCGGGAAGGCTGTCAGGAGCCTGTCAGACCTTCCTGACAGTCACGTGAGAATGAGACCAGGCCTGCCTCCATCGGTTCGTCAACGGAAGGCAAACCATGCATTGGGGGGTCAGAACGGCGGTTGTTCGACGGAGTCGATGATCTTCTGAAGAAACGACTCCTTGAGCTCCAGCTCGTAGTTCTTGTTGAGGTTCTCGCGCGAGATCACCACCGTGACCTCAGGCTTGAGGACCTCACCGGTGATCACCGCGGCGCCATCTTCGAAAGCGAGCTCTTCGGCCTGGGCCGGAACGGCCATCCAGATCATCGCTGCCAGGAACCATGAACCGATCACTGCTCACCTCCTTCGGGCTGGGGAGCCTCGGAGGGCTCGGGGGTCGGAGCGGCGCCTTCCTCGGGAGCCGGGGCAGGCTCGGGGGCGGGTGCCTCTTCCTTCGCCTTGCGCTCGGCTTCCTCGATCAGAGCCCTCTCCTTCGCCCGCTCTTCGTCACGCTTGCGCTTGTCTTCCAGTGCCTTCTGACGACGCGCTGCGCGCTTCTTCTCCTTCTCCACCTCGTTGATGTACTCGGTGGCCAGGGCCGATTTGTCGCCACCTGCCTGGATGTAGGTGTTGAACGCAGCGACGGCACCGTCGTAGTCCTTCTTGAAGTCGCCAAGAAGCACGCCGAGGTTGAAGTGCGGCGAAGGATCCGCCGGGTTGAGCTCAAGGGCCTTGTTGTAGGCGGCCTCGGCATCGTCGAGGCGCCCCACCCCACGGTAGGCCACGCCCAGTGTCAGGTAGAGGTCGGCGTTGGTCGGGTCACGCTCGGCAGCCGTCTCGAGGAGCGGGACCGTGTCGGCGTAGTTCTTGTCGTCCATGTAGATGCGGGCGAGGTAGACGAGGGCCGGCACCAGCTCATCGTCGAGCTCCACCGCTTTCTTCAGCTCAGAGGTCGCCAGCGGCACGTTTCCGTCTTGGTACGAGACCCACCCGAGGTTCGTGTGGATGTAGGCGTTGGACTCCGCTTCCGGGATGGACTGCAGCGCCTTCTGGAAGATGAACCGAGCGAGGGTGAGGTTGCCCTGATCCATGTACGCGAGACCGAAGTTGTTGTAGACCTCGATGGAGTTCGCGTTGATGGCGAGGGCCGCCTTGGCCTCCTCGATGGCATCGCCGGGCTTGCCCTGCTTGCGCAGCACCCCGATCAGCGCCACGCGCAGTGACATCTCCTCGGGAGCCTGAGCGATGCCGTCTCGGTAGCGCCCGACCGCAGCAGCGAAGTTGTTCTGCTGCTCGTCGACCGCTCCCAGGTAGAGGTAGGCCTTCGCCATCGTCGGCTCGGCGGCCACCACCGCGGCGTAGGCCTGGCGGGCACCCGGTAGATCGTCGAGCAGGTGCTTGGCCACGCCGAGGTTCAGCATGGCCTCCAGGTGATCCGGCTGCTGCACCAGGGCGAGCTCGAGCTCCTTCTTCGCGGCCTCGATGTCAGACGGATTCCCCGACTCCAGCTTGCCCAGCGCGCGCTCCACGAGCTTGTCGGCCGGCACGACTGGCGCCTTGGGCGCGGCCGCCTCGGTCGAGCTCGGCTCGGGCGTCGCGGCCTCGGGAGCCTTCTTGCCGCCGCAGGCCACCAGGGCCAGCATCATCACGCCGTGCATCAGGGGGTTCACCGAGCGCATCACTTCGCCTCCTCGTCGAGCCGCACAGGAGCGATGTCGGCCGGGATCGTGGAGTCGGTTCCGCCCTCCAGCTCCTCCTTCACGGCCGGGTAGTCGGAGGGGCGTCGCCGGTTGAGCTCGACGAGGGCCTCATCGATGAAGCGGGAGTGCCGTTTCTGGTCACGCGCGGCGTCGACGAGCTCCTGCAGCCGCTGGATGCCGACTTCCTCGATCTCGTAGTACTGCGGGAAGACCGACTCCTGAAGCAGGTCTTCGAAGGCCCAACACTCTTCCTCGGTGAACCCGTCGGGGCACTTGATGGAGAGCCCCAGGTCGGCCAGGTAGAGCGCCGCCCGGGCCTGCAGCAGCAGGGCGCCGGAGTTGTACTCGAAGTTCGAGTAGCGGGTGATGAAGCCCTTGATGACCTCCTCGACTTCCTTGAGCTCCGCCGGCTTGTCTTCCGTGAGCAGCGGCGTGTCGGTGTCTTGGTTTCCCGTCAGCTCGTCGGCACTGTAGACGGCAAACGCTTCCTGCACGCGCGGGAAGTCTGCCTCCGCGGCGTAGCGGTGGCCGTTCGCGCCGATCTTCTTCTCGTCGCGAACGAAGCGGTCGAAGGCGGCCAAGATGCCGTCACGAGCGCGATCGGCCTTGGTCTGGTTGCCCTGCTCACCGTACAGGTTCGCCAAGCGGTAGTGGGCCTCGATGACGTGGTCAGGGTTGTCGTCGGGGAACTTGCGCAGGTAGTCCTCGTAGAAGGTGATGGCGCGGGTCGCCGACACCTCCTCCCACTGCTCGCCGGCGAGCCAGTACACGTCTTCTTCGTCTTCGGCGTCATAGCGAGCCTCGTACGCCTCGAAGCCCTCGGCGGCTTCCTGATGGCGCTTCAGGCCGATGAGGAGGAAGGAGGAGTTGAACTGCGCATCGGCCTTCTCCTTCTCGGTGGCGTCGGGATGCCGGAGCACGGCCTGGTAGTTGTCGACCGCCTTGTCGAGCTCGAAGACCTGCTCGTAGTTGCCAGCGATGCGGAAGAAGAGATCCTTGCTGCGCTCGTCGTTGGGGTAGTCGCGGACGAACTGCTCGTATAGCTCGCTCGACCGGCCAGCCTTGCCACCCTGCTGGGAGTAGTAGGCGGCGTTGTACAGGGCATCCGACGAGAACTGCTCGGAGTCCGGGAACTCATCGCGGAACGCCACGAAGGCATCGGCGCCCCCCAGGAAGTCGCCGCCCTGGGCCTGGTCGAGGGCAAGCTTGAACGTCGTGCCCTCCAAGGTGCCCTTGAAGCGCTCGGGGTCGATCTCGGTGGGAGGCCCCGGGGGGTTCTGGGAGAAGGTCTTGGTGTAGTAGCGGACCTTCTCGTAGTCGCCTTCCGCCAGGTAGGAGTCGACCAGCAACCCCGCAGCGTAGCTGGCTTCGATGGAGGTGCGGTATTCCTCCACCACGCGCTCGAGCCGCGGCCGCGCCTCGTCGTAGCGGTTGTGGTAGTAGGGAATTTGACCGGTGATGTACAGGATGGAAGCGCCCTTTTCCTGCATGATCCCCTGGAAGTCGGGCAACTGATCGTTGCCTGGTGGGCCGAACTCGTGGTCGAGCACCGCGTCGGCCGCCTCCATGAACGCCACGCGGTCGGCCGACAGGGTGTACACGTCGACCTTCTTGCCATCGGCCCCGTCGTAGGACCGCTCCACCACGCCATCCGTGGGTGGCTCACCGGGGGGGCCCGACAGGCGCCGCAGCGCCACATCCATCAGCGAATACAGCGCGCCATCGCCGTAGGGATGGTAGCGGGCCGAGCGCACCAGCGACTCGTACTCGGCGTTGGCTGCGTCGAGGTCGCCGGCCTTCTTGAGGCTGTCGGCCATCGTCCACTGCTGCTCGTAGTAGTCATCGGAGATCGGGAACTTGTCGAGGTATTCCTGATACTTCAGCGCGGCGACGGCGTAGTCTTCCGGCTGGCCGGTCTCCTGGGCGCGCACGCGGTATTCGATCGCCACCTCGAGCAGCGACGACTCGATGTACTTGCGTGCGACCTCGAGGGCTTCCGGATCGTTGCGGTTGGCCTCCCACCAGGCGGTGCCCTCGGTGTAGCGCTCGATGAACTCCAGCCGCTCGGAACCCGTCTTCTCGAGGTCGCGAATCAACGGCGCGGCGTACAGCGACACCACCTGGATCTGGTGCTCGGGGTTGTCGGGCTCGTTGAGCCATGGCTCCGACTGCAGTCGCTCGTAGACAGCGATGGCTTCCTCGGGGCGGGTGTAGCGAATGAGCACGTCGGCCAGCTCGACGTAGACCTCGCGCTGGTAGGGGCGTTCACCGATCGTGGCGAAGTAGCGATCGGCCACCCCGACGGCATCCGCAGCGTCGTACGACAGGTCGGCGAAGCTGAACGCCATGAAACGACGAGCATCGGGAGCGTAGCTGGACTCGCGCCCCCGCTCGAGCTTCTGCTCCTCGGACTTGTCGAGGAGCTCGGTGAACAGCGTGAGCGCGCCGTCGAAGTCGTCGAGCTTGTAGCGCGCCCAGGCCAGCTGGTAGAGCGCCTCCATGTAGTATTTCGACTCGTCGCCACGGTTGGCGACCGCCTCGTACTCCGCCATCGCTGCGTCGAACTCCCCGTCGGCGAACATGTAGTTGCCGAGGAACAGGTGCGAGCGATCGGCCAGCTCCGAGTCAGGCAGCGCCTCGATCAGGTTCGCAAAGGCCTCGCGCGCCTTGGTGGGGTCGTACTGGATGGCGTTGGCATCCTGGTAGCAGAACCCGAGCATGACGAAGGTGCCGTCGAGTCGCTCGTAGCGCTCATCGTCGGACCGCCCCAGGTTGTCGGCGATGATCTGCTCGTACAGCGCGATGGACGGACCGAGATCCCGCTTGGGCTCCCCTTGTTCCTCCATCCGCTCGAGATCCTCGAGCGACGCGTTCGGATCGTTCATCACCTCTTCGAAGGCCTCGAACTCGGCCAGCCAGTTCTCGGTGGCGACCTCGAAGTAGAGATCGGCCAGGCGGAAGCGCACGTGCGACGCGTACGGCGCGTCGGGGTAGCGCTCCAAGAAGCGCTCGAAGCGCTCGACGGCCAGCAGCCGATGCCCGCGCTCGTCTTCTTCGAGCGAGGAGATCAGCGCGTCGTAGCTGCCAGTGAGCTTGCTTCGCTCTTCCCCCTCACGGAAGTCGACGTAGCGACGGGTGTCGCCGTCGAGCTCCGTCATGCGCTCCGAGAAACGCTCACGCGCCTTGCGAAAGGAGTCCACCTCTTCTGGGACGGGGCCTTCGACCGTGTCGCCGGCGCGACCTGCGTAGGCAGGCTGCGAACACAGCGCGAGGACGGCGATGAGAGACGCACAGAGCATGGTCAGTTCCCGATCTTCTGGCGAATCAGCTTGAAGCGCTGCTGCAGTTCCGTGAGCAAGGCATCCTTCTCGGTCTTCACGCGCTCGATCTCATCAGCGACCTCGAGCTTCTGGGCCCAGTACACATCGACGATGCCCATGTCTGCCTTGAGGACCGACTCTGCAAAGAAGTCTTCCAGGCGGCCGAAGCCCTCCCGGGTGAGCTGCAGCGACACGCTCTTGGCCACGCCGAGGCTGGCGTCGTAGTCGACGCGCTGGCTGGCCACTGCCTCCTTCTCGGCCGCGAAGCGCTTGCGGATCCGACCGATCTCGGAGGTCTCGGTGGCGATCGACGAGCGCACGACCACCGCGAGCCGCTCATCGAGGCGCCCCGACGCCAGCAGCAACGCATCGAAGCGATCGCCCAGCAGATCGCGCCCGCTAGGCCGCGCGGCCTTGGCGTCGCTGACCAGCTGCTCGGTCTTGGCTGCCAGCTCGTCGATGTCGATGCCGGCCTTGGCCAGCGCGCGCACCACCGACGGCGCCCGTAGCGCCGCTACCTGGGCGTCGAGTGCCTCTGCTTCCTCGGTGGAGGCGTCGAGTTCGTCTTCCGCCTGCTGCAGGTCGGCCTCGATCTGCGCACGTGTGCGCCGATCGATGCCCGCGTTGGCCTCGAGCTTCGACCGCAGATCTTCGATCTGCGCCTGACCGTCTTCGACCTCGGCCGTCAGCCGATCCGACTCGCCCTGGAGCGCGCCGAGGCGGCTCTCGTACTTCGACAGACGCCCCTCGAAGGACGAGACCTCGTTGGCACCGGTCGTGAGAGCCAGCTCCAGCTCCTTTCGACGCTTGCCGAGGTCGGTGGCCGCCATCGCGGAGGCCGCATCACGGTCGGCCAGGAAGGCCTCGTGCCCTTCCAGCAGGGCGAGCCGTGCTTGAAGCACCTTCGTGCGGGTGCGAAGCGCGTCGAAGCGCACCCGCTCCAGGTTCTGGATGCCGGTGGACTCCGACATCACGGCCTCGAGCTCACGGACCAGCCCCTCGGAGGCCTCGATGTCGGAGCGCTGGACCTCCAGGTCTTGGAAGACCGCCACAGCCCGCGACAGCTCGGGATCGGCGCGCATCATCGACAACGCGTAGGAAGGAAGGCCTCCCTCGAGCTCGGGGCGACTGGCGTCGAGCACCGCCGACACCGTCTCGTCGCTGTCGACGGTGGGGTCGGCCAGGCTGGCGAATCGGGTGCGAACCGGCTCGTAGTCGACGATCACCTGCTCGTAGCTGACCAGAGCCCCCGACCAGTCGGAGGCCTGCACGGCCAGGTGCCCCTGGTTGAGCATCAGCTGAGCCGAGTAGCGGTGCTCCGGGAAGGCGAGCAGGAAGATCTCGATGTTGTTGATCGCGTCGCGGAAGCGCTCCTGCTTGATGGAGGTCCAGATGACCTCGTACAGCTTGTCGGCCTCGTACTCGGAGTCACCGCCGATGCGGTTGTACTCGGTGGAGGCCTGCAGGTAGTCGCCCCGCTCGTAGTGGATCCGGCCCAGGGCCAGCAGCGCCAGATCTTGCACCCGGCGACTGTCGGCGGTGGTGATGGACAGCAGCGCCACCCGCTGGAACTCGGCGATGGCGTCGTCGAGCCGCTCCTGAGCGACCGCGATCACCCCGATGTAGTACCTGGCCTTGGCGTGCCAGTCGGTGCCGGGCTCTACCTGCTCGAAGAAGCGCTGCGCCTCGGCGAGGTCGCCCTGCTGGTAGAAGCTACGCGCCAGGCTGTAGACCACCTCGGGTGTCGCCGGGACTCGCCCGGACACGATCTCGTCGTTGTACAGCGCGCGGAAGGACTCGACATCGCCCTTCTGCGTGTACAGCTCGAGGAGGCGACGCACCGCGTCGACCCGAAACGGATGCTGCATGTCTTCCACGATGATGCGGAAGCGCTGCTCCGCCGTCACGTAGTTGCGCATCCCCAGGAGGGACTCCGCCAGGTACCACTCGGCGTCGCGGTGCAGCCCTGCGTCGCTCAGCGAGCCCGTCGTGACCAGGGCGAAGAAGCCCTCGGCCGCCGGCTCGTGCTCGCCGATCAGGTGATGGAACATGCTGTCTTGGAAGCGATTGACCGCCGACAGTTCGTCGACGAGCCCCCCAGGACCGAGGTCGCGCTCCAGTTGGCTCACCTCGTCGTCTAGCGAAGCGATGGCCTCATCGGCCACGGCCAGGCTCTCTTCGGCGGGGCCGGCGAGAGCAACCCCCGCCGTCGACGCCCACAACAGCGCCAGCGCCGGAACGATGCCTGGGAGCAGGCCGAACCGGCGCGACGGGGAAACCAAGGGAGACGGCTGGTTCGCCATCAGTCCTCTCTGATCGTGTCAGACCGTTCGTCGTAGAGCACCGTCGGGCGCTCCACGAAGTTGCGGAGCCCCCCGCGGCTGTCTGCGACGACGCGGATGATGGAAAGCGCACCCTCACGGATGTCGAAGGTGTAGCTGGACTGCACCTTGAACTGGTAGGAGCGCAGGTAGCTGAAGATCTTGTAGCCCTTGCCGCGAAGCACGTAGTTGACCTGCAGCGCGTGCTGGCCCGGCGGCAGTGTCTGCTCGTGGACCTTGATCTCGCGGACGGTGTCGAGCGTGCCGCCCGGGTCGACCTTGGAGAACACGTTCTTCCCGTCGAGGAAGTATTGGGCGGACTCCATGCTGTAGCCGCCGCCCAGCTGGTTGACGTGCCAGACCACCACGCGGCTTCCCGCTGCGGCGCCCTCGACGACCAGCTCCTTGAGCAGCTTCAAGGTCGCCTTCGATCGGAAGACACGCTCCTTGAGGTTGCTCACGTCTTCTTCGACCGTGCGCAGCTCTCGGCGCAGGTCGACCCCGGCCTGTTCGGCATCGACTGCCTCGGACGCCTCGGGAGCGGCCGTGCCTTCGGTGGCCTCGGGGGCCGCCGCGGGGTCCTCTTCCTGCGCATACGCCGCGCTCCCTCCTACGAGGGAGAGCGCCAAAAGCGCCGCAACTGCAGAGAACCTGGCCATCATCCTTCCTTTTCGGCCTGACGTTGCAATCCCTGACGGGGAGACAGCGCGGACGTGACCGAGGTTATAGCGCCGCCAGGAAAAGGGTGTCAACGAAGCCTCCACGCAGGGGAGCCTCGTAGCGAGCCCCCCACTCCCCTACTCGGCCTCATCGTCGCCCCACTTGAACATCGTGCGCGCAAAACGGTCGTGCAGATCCTTGACGCTGCGGACACGCCCCCCGTGATCGTTCACCATGAAGGCGAATGCGTAGCGGCGGCCCTTGCCGTCTTCTACGTAGCCGGCGAGGCAGTGTACCCCATCGATCGTTCCTGTCTTCCCGCGCAGGCGCCCGGGCTCGTCGCGCAGCCGAGACCACAGCGTGCCGTCGTAGCCAGCGATGGCCAGCGACGAGGCGAACTCTTGACCGACTTGAGGATCGCGGGCCATGTCGAACAGCACCGCCGTGAGCGCGCTGGGCTGCAGCGTAGCGGAACGCGACAAGCCCGATCCGTTCACCAGCGACAGCTCCGAGGCGTCGATCCCCAGCTCTTCGAGGTAGCGAGCCACCACGACGAGGCCCTGCTCCGCCGAGCCCTCGCCCTCCACCTCGGCCCCGAGGGTGCGGAGCACCTGCTCGGCGATGAAGTTGTTCGACAGCTTGTTCATGTCCATGAGGATGGTCGCCAGGCTCGGCGACCGCAGCTGCATCAGCCGGTCGGCGTCGTCAGGGGTGTCGCCGCGCTTGAAGCGCCCGGTCACGCCGATGCCGTGCTGCTTCATCAGCTCCTGCACCGCCCCCATGTACTGCGCCGTCGGATCCGCCACCGTGCGGTAGTACTTGTCGTGCCCCGACCGAAGGGGGACCGTGCCCTTCGCGGTGAACGTGGTGGTGCCGTCGTCTGCCACGTCGCGCTCGAGCATGACGCCCCGTCGGCCGGTCTCCGCGACCGTCTTGACCTCGTTGACGAGCTTGACGCCTCCGACGACCGGGGTCTCGAGGCGCACCCGTGCGGCCTTGCCCACCTCAGCGCCCGGGCCGACCACGATCGCCGCGGTGTTGAAGTTCAGCGACAGCGCCGACAGCGTGGCGAAGTAGGAAGGCCCTCGCTTGATGTCTTCCGGCTTGTTCCACCCGGGCAGCTGGTAGCCCCCCGCGTGGAAGTCTTCGTCGAACACCACGTGGCCGTCGATGCGCTCGATCCCTTCGAGCTTCAGGTCGCCCACCAGCTTCCACAGCTTCTCCACCACCATGGTGGGGTCGCCGTGGCCCTCGATGTACAGGTTGCCCTTCAGGGTGCCCGCCGCGTCGAGCTCGCCGTCGGTGTAGATGTCGGTCGTGAATCGGTACGAGGGACCCAGCACCTTGAGGGCCGTCGCCGAGGTCACCACCTTCATCGTCGACGCCGGGTTGAGCGCGTCGTCGGCCCCGTGCGCGAACACCTCTTCTCCGGTCTCCAGGTCGACGACCTGGAACCCCACGCTCGCGGCGCCGAACAGGCGGTTCTTCTTGAGGGTCGACAGCACCGGCCCCAGGTCGGCCGCCGGCGCGGGCCGATGCACAGCCAGTGGCGCATCGGCGGGAGGATCGGCCGCGTAGCTGGGCGACGACAGGAGCAACGGCACGCAGAGCGTGGCGAGAAGGCGCATGGGGGGCTCCGGGAGGTGGGGGGCCGAGAGGGGGGTCAGGGAGACCAGCACGGCTCGCACGGACTGTATCACGGCCCCTCCCCCTGTCCGGTAACTCCCCCCTTGCAACCCGCGGTGCTCCCGTGGCGGTCTGGGACCTCGTCGCAGCTGTGCCAGAATGCCGACCGTATACGTGTGTGGGAGGAGGAGCATGCTGTGGCTGACATGGGGTCTGGCGGCACTGGGCCAGGGGCTCGTCACCCATCACCCCGTGGTCCCCTCCGCCGGCATCGCCCACGAGAACGGGCCCGGAGCGCTGTGGATCAACCCAGCCAACCTCGCCTATGACCCCGACACACGCTGGGGGCTGTTCTACACGGCCCCCATGCCCGAGGGCGAAGACAGTCTCCCCGTGCCGAGCAGCGCAGGGGCCACCCTCGGAGCGCGCGGCGTCTCTGTCGGGCTGCACAACATGCTGCGACAAGACACCAGCGGTGACGTGCGCACCGACTGGAGCGTCGACTACGCCACCAGCATCGCCCTGCCCGAGCGGCTGGCGGTGGGCCTCGCCATGTCATGGAACTTCATCGACGCCGGGACCAACTACTTCGCGTACGACGCTGGGCTCGCCTGGCGCCCGCTGCCCTGGTTCGGTCTGGGCGGCACTGCCCAGAACGTCGGCGACCCCGACCCGGCCGGCCGCGCCCGCCCCCAGACCGGAGCGGGCATTGCCCTGCGTCCCTTCGACGCCGCCCTGCTGGTAGGGGCCGACTGGCGACGCACCTTCCTCGACGACGGCGACATCGATGCCCTCGTGCCCACCCTGCGGCTACGCCCCATCGAGGGCCTCTACCTGAGAGGCAGCGCGGAGGTGACCCTCACCGACGATGTCGTGCTGGCCCAGGCCGGCGGAGGCATCGAGGTGTACTTCGGCGGGGTCGGTGGCGGCTTCCATGCCGCCGTGCCAGAGGCCGGCAGCCCCTTGCAGAGCTTCTTCGTCGGCAGCGACGAGCCCGGGGAGTCGCTGATCCGGCCCCGCAACACGGTCGCCGAGCTCGAGATCGACCGCACCCCGCCCTACCAGCCCGCACCGTCGTTGTTCACCAGCCGCACCTCCTGGCTCGACACGCTCGAGTTGCTTCGGCGGCTCCAGGAAGACCCTTCGGTACGAGGCCTGAGCCTACATCTCGACAACCCATCGCTGTCGCTGGCGAGGGCCCGGGAGCTGCGCGACCGGATCACTGCGCTTCAGGCCGCCGACAAGAAGGTGCTCGTCTACCTCGACGCCCGGGCCTCCAACGCGGCCTACTACGTGGCGACGGCCGCCGACGACATCGTCATGCACCCCACCGCGTCCCTCGAGCTGGTGGGGCTGTCGGCCGAGCTGATCACCGCCCGTGGGCTCCTCGACCTGGTCGGCGTCGAGCCGCAGTTCATCAAGGCGGGCGCCTACAAGTCGTCCCCCGAGCAGTTCACCCACCTCGAGCCGTCCGAGGCCTCCATCGAGCAGACCACCGCCCTGCTCGACGACCTGTACCAACAGCTCGTCGACGCCATCGCTGAGGGGCGCGACGTGGAGGCCGAGCAGGTGGGCCGGTGGATCGACGGCGGGCCCTATCGAGCCCAGGGCGCCATCGACGAGGGCCTGGTCGATGCCATTGCCTACCCCGACGAGCTCGACAAGCGAGTGGAGGGGCTGTTCGGCGACATGGCCCACACCCACGACCTCGCGCGCCGGCCACAGGCCCACTCCGCCTGGGAAGACCCCCAGCAGGTAGCCGTGCTGTACATCACGGGCCCCATCGTCGGCGGCGAGACCCGCCGAGGGGGGCTGCTCAGCGGGGCGGCGACCGGCTGCGACACCGTGGTGCGGCAGCTCGAGCAGGCAGGAAACGACAAGCAGGTCCGCGCGGTCGTGATCCGGGTGGACTCCCCCGGAGGCAGCGTCTACGCCAGCGATGTGATCTGGCACGCGGTCGAGGAGCTCAAGAAGTCCGGCAAGCCCGTCGTCGTCAGCATGGGCAGCGTGGCCGCCAGCGGTGGCTACTACGTGTCGGCAGGAGCCGACGCCATCTGGGCAGAGCCCTCCACCATCACGGGCTCCATCGGCGTCTACATGGGCAAGTACGTCCCCCACGAGCTGCTGGACCGGCTGGGCGTCGAGGTCACCACCATCGGTCGGGGCCGAAACAGCGGCGCCGACTCCGCCCTGCAGCCGTGGGACGACGTGCAGCGTGGCCGCTATCAGGAGATCATCGACGACACCTACGCCCAGTTCCGTTCCCGCGTGGAGGTGGGCCGCGGCCTGGCCGCCGACGAGGTCGAAGCGGTGGCCCAGGGTCGCGTGTGGTCGGGCACCGACGCCCTCGAGCACGGCCTGGTAGACCAGCTCGGCGGGCTGCAGGAGGCCATCGCCGATGCCCGGGAGCGAGCTGGCATCCCCAGTCAGCGCAAGGTGGGCTTGGTGAGCTACTCGTCCGGAGGTGGCGTGCTGCAGTCTCTCGCGCCCAGCGTCGCGGTGCAGCTGCTGGGTCCCCTCCCCCAAGCCGTCGCACCGGCCCTCGACGGCCGAGACCAGGGCGACCCGTGGGAGGCCTTCGAGCCCATCCTCGGCCCGATTCGCCACAGCGCGCTGTTCGGCATGGAGCCCGACGGCACCGTGTGGGCCATGGCGCCCTGGTGGCTCGCCATCGAGGGGGCCGAGTGAGCAGCCAGCCTCGCATCCTGGTGGTCGACGATGACCGCGCCGTGCGCTCGGTCCTCCATGTCAACCTCACCAAGGCCGGCATGCACGTCACCCTGTGCGAGGCCCCCGATGTCGCCGTCGAGATGCTCCGAGAGGCGCCTTTCGACGTCGTGCTCACCGACGTGCGCATGCCCGGCGGCACGGGCATCGAGCTGCTGTCGAGCGTCCGAGAGCACTGGCCCGAGACCCCGGTGATCATCATGACCGGCTACGGCTCGGTCCAAGATGCGGTCTCCGCCATGAAGACCGGCGCCACCGACTACATCATCAAGCCCATCGCCAAGGATGAGCTGCTGGTGATCATCGAGCGGGCGCTGCAGCAGCGATCATTGCGCGCCGAGCTCATGATGCTGCGGCAGGAGGTCGACGAACGCTACGGCTTCGAGAACCTCATCGGCACCACCCCCCGCATGCTGGAGCTGTACGAGGAGGTAGGGGCCGTCGCCGATGCGTCGGCGACCGTGCTCCTGCAGGGCCCCACGGGCACCGGCAAGGAGCTGCTGGCCCACGCCATCCACCATCGGTCCCGGCGAGCTTCGGGGCCCTTTGTGCGGGTCAACTGCGCCGCGATCCCCGAGTCGCTCCTCGAGAGTGAGCTGTTCGGCCACGAGAAGGGCGCGTTCACGGGCGCCATCCGACAGCACCAGGGCAAGTTCGAGCAGGCCGACGGAGGCACCATCCTCCTCGACGAGATCGGCGAGATCGACCTGTACATGCAGGTGAAGCTGCTTCGCGTCCTCGAGAACGGCGAGTTCCAGCGGGTCGGGGGCACCACCACCCTGCGGGTCGACGTGCGGGTCGTGGCCGCCACCAACAAGGATCTCCGGGTAGAGGCCAAGGCCGGTCGCTTCCGTAGCGACCTGTTCTACCGCCTCAACGTCGTCGCCCTGCAGGTGCCTCCCCTGCGAGAGCGTGCCGCCGACATCCCGCTGCTGGTCGACCACTTCCTGCACAAGTACGCCGAGCGCAACGACCGGCCGGTGCCGCACCTGGGCCCCGGCGTCCTCGAGCGGATGATGGCCTACCCCTGGCCGGGCAACGTGCGGCAGCTCGAGCACGCCATCGAGCGTGCGGTCATCCTCAGCCGCGACGAGGAGATCACCGACCTGCGGCTGCCCGTCGACGACGACGACGAGCCAGCTCCTACGTTGGGGGCCCACGACGACGCCCCCCTGCTCCCTCCCTCGGGGACCACCCTGCAGGAGTGGCTGCTGGCCTACGAGCGCCGGGTGCTGATCGCTGCCCTTCGGGCCCACGAAGGCGTGCAGGCCCAAGCCGCCCGGCGCCTCGGGGTGTCGCGGAGCAACCTCAACTACCGCATCCATCGCCTCGGGATCGAGCTCAAGGAGATCGACTTCGGCTGAGGCTCAGGGAGCCTGCGCATACAGCGCGACCAGCTCCTCACAGCTGAGATCCGACAGCGAGCTGGTGGTGTCGGCGCACACCTCCAGGGCCGTCGACAGCTCCCCCGACGACAGGTCGAGGCGGGCGCGGTCCCAGTCGTTGCGGCAGTTGCTCACGAAGTCGGCCCTCGACGAGGCACCGAGGTCTGCCCACGAGAGCGCGTCCGGGCGACAGGTCGCCAGGGCATCGCCCGTTTGCTGACAGAGGACCTCGCACTTGTCTCCGCAGGCCATCGCGAAGACGAGGAGGAAGGGCGCGAGGGTGGTGGCCAGGGACGGAATCGAACCGCCGACACAGGGATTTTCAATCCCCTGCTCTACCGACTGAGCTACCCGGCCACGAGTGCCCTCGGGCGCAGTCCACCTAATCGTGGCCCGTAGGAACGTCAACGCTACGCCCCCGGAGCGAGGCGGATCCGCACGTCGCCCACCAGGCAAGCCTGGCACCCCAGCCGCTGCCCCTCCGCGTCGAGGAAGGGTAGCTCCTCGTCATTGAGCGGGGTCAGGGGGCCCTCCAGCACATCCACCCGGCAGCTGTTGCAGCATGCGAAGCCGCCACAAGCCGAGTCCATCGGGATCCCACCCTGCTCACAGGCCTCTAGCAGCGAGATCCCGTCGGCGACATCGACGGCGGGCCATCCTTCGACAAGCAGGGTCGGCATCAGCCCACAGCGAACGACTCGCCACAGCCACAGACCTGCGAGACGTTCGGGTTGTCGAGCACGAAGCCCGCCTGGAAGTCTTCATCGGCCCAGCGAAGCACGGAGCCGGCCAGGTAGGGCAGGTGGAGCGGGTGCACGAACACCTTCGCCCCACCATGCTCGAACACCATGTCGTCGTCTTCGGGGGACGCCTCGAAGCCCAGCTCGTAGGCATAGCCCGAGCAGCCGCCATCCTTGAGACCAACCCGAAGCCCGACGAAGCTCTCGCCCTGCTGGGCCACGACTTCGTTGATCCGCGCCGCTGCCGCGTCACTGATCTGCAACATGTGCCCTCCGTGCCTCGACCCTAACCTCCTCGGCCCCCCGCAGTCGCCACAAGCACCACATGCGGTAGGGCAGCTGCAGCACCACCACGGCAAAGGCCAGGGGCCCCAGCCGATGTAGGCGAAACGCCTCCAAGACCAGGCCGTGCGCCATGAAGGTGAAGCTACGGGTGAGGCCACATCCCGGGCACGCGTGACCGGTGAGACGGCGGAAGCCACACATCACCGGCACGTCGAAGCCGAACAGGGTCAGCGCCTCGGTGCCCGGGCTGAGGAAGGCGGCGAGCCCCACGACCAGCACCGACAGCAGCAGCACCGACCCATGCAGGGTGCGCGTCGAGGCGATGTTGTCGTTCAGGTCGGCCATCGTGGGGACCTAACCCGAGCTCACCGCCGCCGGCGCTTGTCGAGACGACCCAGCTGCCGGCCCATGCGGTCGACGATGCCGTTGATGAAGGCCTTGGAGTCGGACCCCCCGTAGGCCTTGGCCAGCTCGACCGCCTCGTTGACGCTGACCGACGCGGGAATGTCGGTGCAGCTGCGCAGCTCGTAGGCGGCCATGCGCAGGATGTTCCGGTCGACCACGGGCATGCGTGGCAGCCGCCAGTTCGTCGAGCACTGCTCGATGAGGGCGTCGATGCCATCGCGGGTGTCTTCCACCCCACGAGCGAGACGCGTCGCGAACTCCACCTCGGCCGACTCCGGTGGGCGCTCCCCCTCGATGCCTTCGTCGTCCATCAGGGCCGACCACAGGTCGTTGAGGCAGCTGGCGGACGACGCGGTGCGCACATCGGCGCAGTAGAGCGCCTGAAGGGCGAACACGCGGGCTCGGCGGCGACTCGCCACTCAGGCCTCCAGCTCGTGGAAGAGACTCGCCATCTCGAGAGCCGACAGAGCCGCCTTCCAGCCGTGGTTGCCGGCCTTGGTGCCCGCACGCTCGATCGCCTGCTCGATGGTGTCGGTCGTGAGCACGCCGAAGATGATCGGCACGCCGGTGTTCATCGACGCGTTGGCGACCCCCTTGCTGACCTCGGAGCTCACGTAGTCGAAGTGGGGGGTGCTGCCGCGGATGACCGCGCCAAGGGTGACCACCGCGGCATAGTCGCCAGACTGAGCGACACGCTGGGCGACGAGGGGAATCTCGTAGGCACCGGGGACCCACACCAGGTCGACCCGGTCGTCGTCGATGCCGTGGCGGCGGAACCCGTCGTAGGCACCCGCGACGAGCTGCGACCCGATGAAGTCGTTGAAGCGCCCCGCCACAATGGCGTAGCGGCCTCCTACGTCGACGTGCCGACCTTCGATTACCCGTGCCACAAGCCCTCCGAGGGGGGTCCCTTAGCCCATGCCGCCCCCCACGGCGACGCCGGAACCACCGGCCCGTCGATCAGAGCTGCACCCGCTCCGCGATCGACAGGCCGTACGCCTCCAGGCCGACGATGGGCCGAGACGACGTAGACAGCAACGTCATCTCCCCCACGCCGAGGTCGACCAGGATCTGGCAGCCTGTGCCGAGCTCGCGCAGGGCGTCGGCCTTCAGCTGCACCGGGGCATCCGCATGGTCGCCGACCTCCCTGGCGAAGGCCGCGCTCAGCACCTCGTCGTCGGGGGACAGGTGCATCAGCACCAACACCCCGCTGCCGGCCTCTTCGATCGCGCGCAGGGCCAGGCGGGCCGAGCGACGGCCATGGTGCGACGAGTCGCCCAGGAAGGCCCACGGTGGAGGCGCCGGCTGCACCCGCACCGGCACGCTGCGGCCTTCGATCTCGCCCTTGAACAGCGCCAGGTGGGTGCCCGGCGACCCGACGGAGCGGTAGAGGTGAGCGTTCCACGTGCCGTGCCCGTCGATCTCCATCGTGCCCGTCGACTCCCGCACGACCACGCGCTCCGACCGCATCCGATGCTTGATGAGGTCGGCCACGGTGACGATGCGAATGCCGTGCTCTTGCCCGAAGGCCTTGAGCTGCTCCATCCGGGCCATCGTGCCGTCGGCGTTCATGATCTCGCAGATCACCCCAGAGGGGTTGAGCCCCGCCAGCTTCGCGAGGTCGACCGAGCCCTCCGTCTGCCCCACCCGCTCGAGCACACCACCGTCGCGAGCGCGAAGGGGAAAGACGTGGCCTGGCGTGACCACCGAGCGGGAGGTCGCCTTCGGGTCGATGGCCACCAGCGTGGTGTGGGCCCGATCCGCGGCGGAGATGCCCGTCGTGACGCCCTCGCGGGCCTCGATACTGACGGTGAAGGCCGTCTGATAGGCGGACTGGTTGTTGGTCGCCATCATCGGCAGGTTCAGCCGCTCCACCTGATCGCTCGTGAGCGTCAGGCAGATCAGCCCGCGGGCGTGGGTCGCCATGAAGTTGATGGCCTCGGGCGTGACCTTCTCCGCCGCCATCACCAGGTCGCCCTCGTTCTCACGGTCTTCGTCGTCGACGAGGATCACCATCTTTCCCGCCGCGATGTCGGCCACCGCCGCCGCTACCCGCACCTCGGGGTCGTCATCGAACACCACCAACCTGTCGCTCATCGCTTCCATCCTTCGTAGCCGTACCGCTGCAGCGTCTCGGCCGTGAGTCCTTGAGATGGGCCGCCGCCCATGCCGCCGAGCAAACGCTCGACGTACTTCGCGAGCACATCGACTTCGAGGTTGACCTCGTCGCCCGCGCGCAGCCCGCCCAGTCGCGTCACCGAGGCGGTGTGGGGCACGATGTTGAGCCGCGCGTGCCCGGACGCCAGCTCATTGACCGTGAGGCTCACGCCGTCGACGGTGAGCGACCCCTTCTGGGCCACGTAGCGAGCCAGTGCCTCGGGGATCGACACCCAGATCACCCAGCTCTCCTGCTGGTCGTCGACCCTCACCACCCGACCACGCCCGTCGACGTGGCCCTGCACCAGGTGACCTCCGAGGCGGTCGCCGAGGGCCAGCGCTCTCTCCAGGTGGACCTGGCGGCCGGCGCGGGCATGCGCGAGGGTCGTGTGGGCCAGCGTCTCGCGGCCGGCCACGGCATGGAAGGTGTCGGCCTGGGTGGACTCGGCGGTCAGGCACACCCCGTCGACCGCAATGGAGTCGCCAGGCTCGACCTCCGACAGGTCGATGCTCGTGCGGATCTGCAGCGCTCGACCGCGCCCCTGGGGGGTGACGGCGACGATGGTTCCGACATCTTCGACCAGCCCGGTGAACATCTAGCCCTCCAGCCCTGCGAGGGGATCTTGCGCGCGGTGCACCGCACGCCAGGTGAGGGCCACGTCGGGCCCTACCGCCTCCATACCGATCCGCTCCAGACGCGGCGCATCGGCGAGGCGATCCAGAGGGGGGCCGCCCACCCAAGGCGTGCCACCGGGCAGCATCATGCCTGCCAGGTAGAGCTGAAGGGTGTCGAAGACGCGGGCGTCGAGGAAGGAGCGAACGACCTCTCCGCCACCCTCGACGAGCACCCGGTGCAGCCCCCTTGCCGCGACCTTGCGCAGGGCATCCTCCAAGCGCACCCGGCCATCTTCGCCGACCGGCACGCGGACCACCTGCGCCGAGAGCTGCCGCGCGGGCGCATCCTCTCCACAGATCACTACGGCCTGCCCCGCCCCCAGCAGCTTCGCGCTCGCGGGGATCCGCAGGTGGGTGTCGAGCACCACCGGCACCGGATCGCTCGCCCCCTCCATGCGCGCCGTGAGGCGAGGGTCGTCGGCGAGGACCGTGCCGATGCCCACCAGGATGGCGTCGTGGGTGGCTCTCAGGCGACGCCCGTGCTGACGCGCGGCCTCCGACGTGATCCACTGGCTCTCGCCCGAGGCCGTCGCCAGGTGACCGTCGAGGCTCGCCGCCACCTTCACCGTGACCTCGGGGAGACCACGAACCACCGATCGGGCAAAGCCCAGGATCAGCTCGGCACAGCCTTCGCGCTGCACGCCCGTCGTCACCTCCACCCCGGCTTCGCGCAGCTGCTGCAGCCCCTTGCCCCGCACCAGCGGATGCGGGTCGGTGACCCCCACCACTACCCGACCCAGCCCAGCCGCCAGCAGGGCCTCGGTGCAGGGCGGCGTGCGGCCATGGTGGCAGCATGGCTCCAGGGTGACGAACATCGTGGCGCCACGCACGTCGGCGCCTCGGGCCTGCGCGTCGCGCAGCGCCATGATCTCCGCGTGGGGGCCGCCGCAGGGCTGAGTGGCTCCCTCGCCGACCACCTGCCCGTCTCGAACGATCACCGCCCCCACCGAGGGGTTGGGTGCCGTGGTCCCCAGCACCTCCCGCGCCCGCTCCAGCGCGCGACCCATGGCCTGCCCGTCGGTCACGAGGTCTCGGGCACGGTCTGCCGGATGGCGTCGGCGAACTGCTCGACCGACTCGAAGGCTCCGTAGACCGAGGCGAAGCGCACGTAGGCCACGGCATCGAGCCCCCGCAGCACCTCCATCACCGTCTCACCGACCTTGTCGGAGTCGACCTCCTGCATCGCCACCAGCCGCTGCTCGATGAGCGTCACGGCCATGGCGATGTCGGCCTCGTCGATCGGACGCTTCCGGCAGGCCAGACCGAGACCCTTGAGCACCTTCTCCCGCGACCACGGCTCCCGACGGCCATCCTTCTTCTTCACCCACGGCATGCGCAGCTCGGCCCGCTCGTGGGTCGTGAACCGAAAGCCACACCCCGAGCACTGCCGGCGACGGCGGATCGCAGCGCCCGTCGTGCGGGAGTCGACGACCTTGGAGTCTTCGCAGTGGCAGGCCGGACAACGCATCAGCGGATCAGGCGCTCCGGGTAGACGGGGTGCCGACCGCACAGGGCCTTCACGTCGGCGCCGATGGTGGCGAGAGCGTCGGCGTCGTCGCGCTTGGCGATGGCGTCGGCGATCCAGTGGCCGATCTGGCGTGCCTCGTCGATGCCGACGCCCCGTGTCGTCATGGCGGGGGTGCCGATCCGGACGCCGGACGTGACGAAGGGCGATCGCTTCTCACCGGGCACCGTGTTCTTGTTCACGGTGATGCCGGCGTGGCCCAGTGCCTCCTCCGCCTCCTTGCCGCTGCAGGCCTCGCCGAGGTCGACGAGGAGCAGGTGGTTGTCGGTGCCGCCACTCACCAGCCGGTGCCCGCGCTCCAACAGCACCTCGGCCAGCGCCTGCGCGTTGTCGAGCACCGCCTGGATGTAGGTGCGGAAAGACGGCTGCTGTGCCTCACCGAAGGCGACGGCCTTGGCAGCGATGACGTGCATCAGGGGGCCGCCCTGGGTTCCCGGGAACACCGCCTTGTTCATCGCGCTCGCCCACTTGCGGTTCGCCATGATCAACCCGCCCCGCGGACCGCGGAGCGTCTTGTGGGTGGTGGTGGTGACGAAGTCGCAGTGGGGGATCGGGCTGGGGTGCAGATCGGCGGCGACCAGCCCGGCGATGTGGGCGATGTCGGCAACGAGCACGGCCCCGACCTCGTCGGCGATGGACCGGAAGGCCTCGAAGTCGATCTGCCGGGGGTAGGCGGAGGCCCCGGTCATGATCAACTTCGGCTTGTGGGCCAGGGCCGTGGAGCGCACCGCATCCATGTCGATGCGACCGGTCTGCGGATCGAGCCCGTAGTGGACTGCGCGGTAGAGCATCCCCGAGCTGTTCACCGGCGAGCCGTGGGTGAGGTGCCCGCCATGGGTCAGGTCGAGGCCGAGGATCGTGTCGCCTGCCGACAGCGCCGCCAGGTAGACCGCCGCGTTGGCCTGCGCTCCGGAGTGGGGCTGCACATTGGCGCCGACGCAGCCAAACAGCTGCTTGGCCCGTGAGCGTGCCAGCACCTCCACCTTGTCGACGGCGTCGCAGCCGCCGTAGTAGCGGCGCCCCGGCAGCCCCTCGGCGTATTTGTTGGTGAGCACGGAGCCCGCCGCCTGAAGCACCGCCTCCGACACGTAGTTCTCGGACGCGATGAGCTCCAGCTCGTCTTGCTGACGGTGGAACTCCTCCTCGATCGCGGCAAACACGTCGGGGTCGGCAGTAGCGAGCGGCTCCATGGGGCCTCCAGGGCCCGTGCCTTATCCGATGGCTTCGATCTTGCCGACGCGCCGCGCGTGGCGCCCGCCCTCGAAGGACACCCCGAGCCACGCATCCACGAGGGTGAGGGCCAGTCCCGGGCCGACCACCCGCTCCCCGAGGCACAGCACCCGTGCGTCGTTGTGCTGCATCGCCATCCGCGCGCTGAACACATCCGACACCACGGCAGCTCGCACGCCGGGCACCTTGTTGGCCGCCATCGCCATGCCCTGCCCCGTACCGCAGATCAGCACGCCCCGGTCGACCTCTCCATCGAGCAAGCAGCGCGTCAGCTTGTGGGCGAAGTCGGGGTAGTCGACCGAGTCGGTCGTGGTGGGACCCAGATCCCGCACCTCATGGCCTGCCGCCTCGAGGTGGGCACGCAGATCACGCTTGAGGTCGATGCCCGCGTGGTCGGAGGCGATGGCGAGGCGCATGTCAGAACTCCCGGAAGACGAGCACGGCGTTGGTTCCCCCGAAGCCGAAGCCGTTCGACACGGCCACCGACACGCGAGCCTCCCGTGCCTCGTTGGGCACATGGTCGAGGTCGCATGCGGGATCGGGATGGTGCAGGTGGGCGGTGGGGGGCACGATCCCGTGGTGAATGGCCTTGACCGTCGCCACGGCTTCGACGCCACCGGCGGCGCCGAGGAGATGCCCCGTGACGCCCTTGGTCGACGACACCATGAGCCGGTCGGCGTGCGCTCCGAACACCGAGCGCACGGCCTGTACCTCGGCGGGATCGTTCATCGGGGTCGAGGTGCCGTGGGCGTTGACATAGACGACCGCCGACGGGTCGAGCCGGGCGTTGGCCAGCGCGAGGGTCATGCACCGAGCGGCGCCGGCGTGGCCCGGGGCCGGGGCCGTCACGTGATGGGCATCCGTGGTGGCCGCGTAGCCAGCCAGCTCGCAGTACACCCGAGCTCCGCGGGCTCGAGCATGGGCCTCGCTCTCGAGCACGACGAGCCCCGCTCCCTCCCCCATCACGAAGCCATCGCGGGTCGCATCGAAGGGGCGACTGGCCGTCGGCCCCGCCTCGTTGTTCCGAGACAGGGCACGCATCGTCATGAAGCCGCCGTAGCCCAAGGGCGTGAGGGCAGCCTCGGTGCCTCCTGCGATCACCACGTCGGCATCTCCGCTACGGATGAGGCGATAGGCCTCTCCGATCGCGTGGTTGCCCACCGCGCAGGCCGTCGCCACGCACACGCTTGGGCCACGGGCCCGCATGCGGATGGCCACGTGCCCCGCAGCGAGGTTGCTCAGCGACCGTGGGATGAACAGCGGCGAGATCCGCGCCGTGCCCTCCTCCGGGAGCAGGTGGGCCTGCTCCACGATCTCGGGGAACCCACCGATGCCCGACCCGACATACACCCCGAACCGATCGGGATCGGGCCAGCGCTCGGGCGTGCGCCCAGCGAGCTGTGCGTCGAGGTCGTAGCCCGCGTCGCGCATGGCCTCGTCGGCCGCCACGATCGCGAACTGCATGAACCGCCCGAGGCGCCGCTCGGCCTTTCGACCGAGGCGAGCGGCTACGTCGAACGGATCGACCTCACCGGCCAGCCGTGACGGCAGGTCGGTGGTGTCGAAGCGTGTGACCGGGCCGATCCCAGACCGCGCCTCGACCATCGCGCTCCAAGTCGCGTCGACACCGACGCCACAAGGGGACACGCATCCCAGACCCGTGACGACGACGCGCGTGGGCTCGCCGCTCATCCGACGCCGATCAGGAGACGTGGCTGACGATGTAGTCGACGGCGTCTTGCACCGTGCGAATCTTCTCGGCTTCGTCGTCTGGGATCTCGATGTCGAATTCCTTCTCGATCGTCATCACCAGCTCGACGATGTCGAGGGAATCGGCGTTCAGGTCATCGATGAAGGACGCCGAAGATACGACCTCGGCCTTCTTCACGCCGAGGCTCTCGGCGATGATGTCCTTCACCTTCTGGACCAGCTCGTCGTTCGACATCGGAGGCTCCCTGCTCGATGGCCAGCAGGTATAGCGCATGCCTGCCGTTCGAGCCACGGGATCAGGCCCGGCTCGCCAGTCGGCGCGCAACGCCGTCGAGCAGGCCTGCTCGCATCCCACGATGAGCCAGCCGAATCGCGCTGTGCACCGCGTCAGGCGTAGCGCGACCGTGGCCCACGACCACCAGCCCCCGCGTGCCCAGCAACAGGGCACCGCCCTGCGCATCCCAGGCCACCCGCCGCCGAAAGCGCTCGAACGCGCCCCGCAGCAGCCAGGCGCCCAGTCGCCCCGAGGGGCGACGCTCGATCTCCTCCCGCAGCAACGTCACGACCGTGTGGACTGCGCCCTCGGCCGCCTTGAGGAGGATGTTGCCCACGAAGCCATCGCACACGAGCACGTCACAGGCTCCCGCCATGGCGGCGCTAGGCTCCACCGGGCCGACCACCCGCAGGGGAAGATCGCGCAGCAGCGGGAGAGTCGCGCGCACCTGCGCGTTGCCCTTCCCGTCTTCCTCACCGTTCGACAGCAGCCCGATCCGCGGAGCCAGCACGCCCATCGCCTCGGCGTGGGCCGACCCGATCAGCGCGAAGGAGGCGAGCAGCTCCGGCTTGCAGTCGACGTTGGCGCCAGCATCCAAGAGCACGAGCCGGCCTCCATCGGACCGTGGGAGGACCGAACAGATCGCCGGCCGCTCAGCCCCCGGGAGCACCCCGAGATCCAGCACCGCCCCCACCAGCGTGGCACCGGTGTGCCCACAGGACACCGCCGCGCCCGCGGCACCGTCGCGGACCAGCTGCAGCGCCCGCCGCACCGAGGCGTCGGGCTTGCGACGCACGCCAGCCACGGCGCCTTCGGCCATGCCCACGACGTCGCCCGCATGCACGACGTCAGGACCGGAAGCCCCTAGCAGGGGCTCCAGCTGCGCCGCGTCACCGACCAGCACCACCGGCAGGCCCGCTTGGTGGGCACGCACAGCGCCCTCGACGATGGCATGAGGGGCGTCATCCCCCCCCATGGCATCGACGGCGACCGGCAGCATCGCGCCGCCGGACAGGCTCAGGAGGCGTCGCCCTCGGTGACCTGATGGCCACGGTAGGTGCCGCAGCTGTCACAAGCACGGTGCCGCAGGCGCGGCTCCCCGCAAGAGGGACATGCGTCGACGGCAGCCGAGGCACTGAGGTGATCGTGGGCCCGTCGCATGTCGCGGCGACGACGGGAGGTGCGCTTCTTGGGGACGGCCATGTGAATCTCCTGGGGGGCCCCGAGGCCTCGGATTCGCTAGGAGAGACGCTCTCTCAGCGCGGCGAGGGCTGGGTGGCCCGGCTCACCAGCGTCGGCGCTGGCGAGCAAAGCGTCGGTGCGTTTATCGCACTCCTCGACATCCGCACACCGAATGGTGGGCGACAGCTCCAGGGCCAAGGCTTCCTGCAGCACATCCCGCAGCCGGAGCGCTCCGCCCGTGTACCAGCCGAGATCCAGGTCGTCGGCGTCGAGCTCGACCTCCCCACCGTCGAAGGCCTCGTCGACCCGAGCCTCCGGCGCATACAGCAGGGACAGGTCGATGGCGACGACCCGATCACAGGGCTCGCCGCAGCGATCGCAGGTGGCGGGACGGCGCGCCTCGGCGGCTCCCGTCACGCGAACCAGGCCATCGTCGGAGGCCAGCTCGAGCGTCAGCTCGCCTTCGAGACGCTCGGGCGCCCCGTCGAGGGCCACGGATGCTGCCTCTACGGCCCAGTCGGTGTGCATGCCGAAAGGCACCACCCGGCCAGCCGCGGGAATGCCTGCCACCACGACGCGCATCGGACCTCCTCGCGGACGCCCCTGGGCGCCGCTGCTTCGCTCGTACCGCAGCCCCTCGGTCAGGGCAACGCGTGGCCCTGCCCCACCTCCTGAGCTACGGTCCCCCCATGTGGCGCACCCTGACTCTGCTCACCGCGACCTCGCTGGTCGTCGGCTGTGGCCCCGACCCCGAGCACCAGAAGACGGTCGACTATCTGACCGCCCTGCATCCTGTCCTCCAGGAGAACAGCCTGTTGGCTGAGCGCGTGCTGGTGCAGGCCGCCCATGTCTACAACAAAGACGCCGACGCCGACGCCATCGCCGATGCGTGGGCCACCGAGGTCCTGCCCCTCGCCCAGCAGATCCCCGTGCTCGCCGAAGAGGTCCATCCTCCTCCCCACCTCACCGTCGACCACCAGAACCTGGTCAGCATCTGGACCAAGCGAGCCGAGGCCTACCGAGAGGTCGTCGAGGGGCTCGGCACGGCCGACAGGGCCCGATTCCAGGCCGCCTCCAACTCGACGGCCGCCATCACGCTGAGCGAGGATCAGTGGGTGCGGGGCTTCAACGCGAAGATCGAGCCCCTGCGTCTGTATGTGGATCTCTACCCTTGACCGGGTAGGGCGGCGCGTTAAATGGGGTCACGATTCGATGACCCGTGGTCGAATTGGCAAGACGTCGGATTCTGGCTCCGAAGGCTCCAGGTTCGAGCCCTGGCGGGTCAACCATCTTTGCTCCCATCGTCTAGCGGTCAGGACATCGCCCTCTCACGGCGAAGACAGGGGTTCGATTCCCCTTGGGAGTACCACTCAACCCCTCCGAGCATAGCTCGGAGGGGTTTTGTCTGTTCGGTGTACGACGCGGCGGGCTACAGGCCCTCATGCTGTGGCTGCTGCTGACCGGCTGCGTCGACGACGCCGCCATCGCCGAGGAGATGGAGCGAGGGCTCGCCACCGCGAACGAGGCGGCGATCGCATCCCTCGCGGCCGCCGAGCTGTTCCGGTGGGCGGGTCTCCCCCCCACCACGACGCTGCGTCATGCCGAGGGTTGCGGCTGCCCCTGCCGCGAGGCGCCCGCGGGGTCCGACGGCTCCGTCCTCCTGCTCGACTACGCCGACCTGGGCTGCTTCCCCGACTCCGACCTGCTCCCCTTCCCCCTGCGCGGGCACATCGAGCTGACCCTCGACGCCGACCAGGCCGATGCGGCCTTGGAGGATCTGCTCCTCGACCGCCGGATCGGCATCGAGGGCGACGCAAGGGCCACCGAGCTCACCGCCACGACGGCGACCCTCGATACGTCGTTGTCGGTCGGGCCCATGGCCACCGTCACCGCGATCTCAGTCGAGCACGACGGCGACAGCGTGCGGTTCGAAGGCGAGGTCACCACCCCATCGGGTCGAGCCACCCTGGAGGGGGTGCGGATCCCCCTGTCCGACGTGTTCGGGCGCTGCCCGGTGCCCTCCGAGGGGCAGATCGTAGTCCATGGCACCGACGGCGACGTGATCGTGCGCCCGGTAGGCGACCAGCAGGTCGAGGCAGACCATCGCGACCGCGTGTCCGACCGCGTGGGGTGGTGCGCCTACACGCCAGCGTTCTGGTAGCTCGGCACGGCCCCGCCTAGAACAGCAAGCTGCCAGCGACCACGCCCCCCACGCCCGCCAGGAGCAGGCCCACGCCAGCCAGCGCCAGCAACACCACGATGGCCACGACCAGCACGAGCCATCCAGGCCCGCGGCGCGGCGCGGGTGCCTCCCCGAACACGGGGGGCGACTCGTCGAGCGACCGCCCCTCCAGGGGCCCTGGGTCGACCTCGGCGCGCACCTGTGCGATGGCCTCCGACAGGCGGTTCTCTGCCCAGTCTCGTAGCGTGGGCCCCCCCGCGTCGGCACGTGCCGCCGATGCCATGCGCTCCACCTCGCGAGCAGTGGGTCGCTCATCGTGGGCAAAGGCGAGCATCCGCCGGGTGAGCTGTCGCGTCGCCTCGGACACCCCCTTGCTCTCGAGCGCATCCATCCGGTCAGCCAGGCGCGCCTCGTGACGGCGAGGCGACATCGAGGTCTGACCGAAGCGATCCCCGGTCATCAGCTCACACAGCACCACCCCCAGGCTGTAGACGTCTCCCGCCGGCGTCTCCACCCCGTCGATGCGCTCCTGCGCGACGTAGCCGAGGCTACCGAAGGCCAGCGACCGCGTCTTGGCCTCCCGGGCATCGAAGTCGGCGCGGGCGACCCCGAAGTCGAGCACCTTGACCTCACCGGCCGTGGTGACCTGGATGTTGGCCGGCTTGATGTCACGATGGAGCAGCTTGAGCTCTCGGCCGTCGGGACCTGACGTGTGGTAGGCGACGTGAAGGGCCCCCGCCACCTCGCTCGCCACCTCCAGGGCGCAGCTCTCGGGCAGCGCCCCCACCCGCTCCATCAGGTGGCGCAGGTCGAGCCCGTCGACGTACTCCATCACCACGGTCCAGTCGCCCTCGAGCCAGACCAGGCCATCGACGTTCACCACCGCGCGATGCCGGATGAGCCCCAGGATGCGCGCCTCATCGCGTAGTCGTCGGGCCAGGTCGGCGTCGGCCTGGTCGCGGTGCAGCACCTTGAGGGCCACCTGCTTGGCGAAGTCGCCCTCCCCGTGCAGCCGGGCCTTGTAGACCGCGCCCATCGCACCGCGGCCCACCGTCTGCTGGATGTCATACCGGCGCGGACCGCTCATACGGCACCTGCCTCCCACGACCGCCCAGATAGCGCGGCCCTCGCCCCCCGCCTCATGGCCAGGCCGCGCGGAAGTCCGACCACCCGAGCACAGCCGCCAACGCCAGCGTCACCAGCAGGTCGAGCACGGCCCCCGTCAAGCAGCCCCCCGCGGCGCCCAGCGTGCCCCGCAGCCACGCCTTCCACCCCGACCGGGTGCCGATCAGGCCCCCACCCAGGGCACCGAGGAGCGCCAGGAGCCAGCCCAGACCGGGCAGGGGCACGAGCACGCCGAGGGCCCCTCCCAGGGCCGCGCCCGTCGCGCCCCCAGCAGCCCCTCCCAGCGCACGGCTGGTCATCGCCGGGGCGGCGACCTGGCTCGCAGCCCCCAACAGTGTGAGCCCTGCCGCTACTGGGAGGGCCTCGCGGGGCAGCACCGCGAAGTCGGTCAGCCCGGCGTAGGCGACCAGCCCGAGCAGCGAGACCGCGCAGCCCGGAAACCCGGGCACGACCGACAACACGGCCCCCAGGGCAAAGCCGGAAAGGGCGCACCCCCAGGCCAGAGTCTCCACGGCTCCCCCTTGCGCACAGGGCATAGCACACGCCCCGAGTCGCCAAGGGCCCCACGTGCGTTAGCCATGGTCCATGCAGTATCGCGGCCTGACGCTCGACCCCTTCCAGGAACAAGCCATTCAGGCGCTCTCCGAGGGCAAGAGCGCTCTCGTGTGCGCCCCGACCGGCACCGGCAAGACGATCATCGCCGACTGGATCGTGGAGCAGGCGCTCCTGGCGGGCAAGCAGGTGGTGTACACCGCCCCCGTCAAGGCGCTGTCGAACCAGAAGTACCGCGACTACGTCAAGCTTCACGGCGAAGACAAGGTCGGCCTGGTCACTGGCGACCTGGTCATCCGCCGCGACGCGCCCTGCCTGGTGATGACCACCGAGATCCTCCGCAACATCCTCCTCGGCGGAGAGGAGGTCCCCCACCTGCACGCGGTGATCCTCGACGAGATCCACTTCCTCGACGACCGCGAGCGGGGAACCGTGTGGGAAGAGGTGCTCATCTACCTGCCCCACGCCGTGCAGGTCGTGGGCTTGTCGGCCACGCTGTCCAACCTCGGCTCCTTCTCCGGCTGGCTCGAGCAGGTGCGTGACCGCCCCATCGAGGTCGTCGTCGAGGAGACCCGCGCGGTCCCCCTCACCCACCACCTGTTCAGCACCGACACCGGGCTGGTCGACCGCAAGACCTACGAGCGAAAGTGGAAGCGCAAGGGGCGTGCCCCCGAGCCCAGCCGCCGAGGCCGGAAGCGCGGGGGCCGCGGCCGCCCCACCCGCAAGACCACCCACCTGCACGTCTTCGACACCATCGAGGAGGAAGGCCTGCTGCCCTTCCTCTACTTCGTGTTCTCCCGCCGCGACACAGAGCGCTGCGCCCGCGCGCTGGGCCAGCACGTCGGCCACAGCCTGGTCGCCGGCGACGAGAAGGAGCAGCTGCGGCAGCGGCTGCGCCAGGCCGCCATCGATCTGGGCCCCGCCCTCGACGAAGAGCTGCGCGCTCTGTACGCCAAGGGCATTGGCTTTCACCACGCCGGGCTTCATGTGCAGCTCAAGGCGCTGGTCGAGGAGCTCTACGAGGCCAAGCTGATCAAGGTCCTCTACACCACCTCCACCTTCGCCCTCGGCATCAACATGCCCGCGCGGAGCGTGGCCTTCGACAGCCTCCGCAAGTTCGACGGGCGCACCCTCGCGCCGCTCTCCACCCGTGAGTTCATGCAGATGGCCGGTCGCGCCGGGCGCCGTGGCCTCGACGATGAGGGGCACGTCATCTGCCGGTGCGACTTCACCGAGTACGACGACGTGCGGCCCCAGCTACAGCGCTACGAAGAGGGGGCGACCGAGCCGGTGCGCAGCTCCTTCAACCTGTCGTGGAACAGCATCGTCAACCTGCTGGGCACCCGCGACATCGATCACATCCGCACCATCATCGACAAGTCGTTCCTCAGCTACCACCTCGACCGGGCGGCAGCGCGCCTGCGAGCCGAGGCCGAGCGCACCGCGTCGGGTCGTCGAGGCAGCGACAAGCAGTCGAAGAAGCTGCACAAGCGGGCCGACCGCGCCGCGTCGCGCTGCTGGAACGAGTTCCAAGACAAGGTCGGATACCTGCAGTCGGTCGGCTACCTCGCGAAAGACCGCTCGTTCAACGCGGGCGCCAAGGTCCTCGCCCACCTGCAGATCAGCGAGATCCTCACCACCGAGATGGTGCTGTCGGGCCTGCTGGAAGACCTCACCCCCTCCGAGCTGTTCGGCGTGTGCTGCGCCACGACCAACGAGCTGGGCCGCCACGTGAGGTGCACGGCGCGGCCGAGCGCCCACGACAAGTGGCTGGCCAAGGAAGTCGCCAAGCTGGTGCGGAGCCCCGTCGTGACGGGCGCCCACGCCATCACCGACACCGAGCCCAGCTTCGATCCCGACCTGATGCTGCTGGGCCGGGCGTGGGCCGAAGGAAAGGCGCTGCAGGAAGTCCTGCTGATGGTCGAGTCCGACACCGACATCGCCGGCGACCTGATCTCGGGCTTCCGTCGCGCCAAGGATCTGGTGGGTCAGCTCCGCGACGTGTACCGCGACGACGACCAGCGCCACGAGATGCTGGTCAACCTGGCACGCAGCGTGGCCCGCGACGAGGTCGAGGTAGTAGGCTAGAAAGGCATGATGGCATACCGCAGTCCCGCAGAAGCCGAGCAAGAGCGCATCCGAACGCTCTTCCTGCAGATGTGCGTGCGGGCCGAGTCCATGGTGCGCCTCGCTGTGCGCTCCGTTGTCGACCGCGACCCCGCCCTGGGCCGGAGCGTCGTGAGCGCCGACCGCGACCTCGACAAGCTCGAGGTCGAGATCGACCGGCTGTGCCTGAACTTCCTCGCCCGGCGCAGCCCGGTGGGCGTCGAGCTCCGCACCATCACCACCGTCATGAAGATGGTGACCGACCTGGAGCGCATCGGCGACCTGGCCGTCAATATCGCCGAGCGTGGGCTCTACCTCACGGCAGGCTCCGGCATGGAGCCGGGGCTCGACCTGCCCCGCATGGGGGAGCTCGCCGCCGACATGATCCGCATGGCCGCCGACGCCTTCCTGGAGGGCAACGCCGAGCTCGCCCGGGAGCTCATCGCCCGCGACCGCGAGGTCGACGACCTCAACCGCGAGGCGTTCAGCAAGTGGATTGGTGCCATGAGCGCCCACCCCGACCAGGTCGACCGAGCCTTGTCGCTCACCAGCATGTCGAAGCACCTCGAGCGCGTCGCCGACCACGCCTGCAACCTCGGCGAGATGGTCGTCTTCCTCGTCGAGGGCGAAGACGTGCGGCACAGCAAGGGCTAGGAGCCCTAGGGGCGTGCGGGTCGCGGCGGCAACGTGACGGTGAACGTGCTGCCCTCGCCGACCGCGCTGTCGACCGTCACCGAGCACCCCATCGCCAGCGCATAGTGCTTGACGATGGCCAGGCCCAGCCCCGTGCCTCCCGCTCGACGACTGCGCGCCTCGTCGACCCGGTAGAAGCGCTCGAAGACCCGCTCGTGGTGAGCCGGCGCGATGCCGATGCCGTCGTCTCGCACCTGCACCCGCACGCCGCCGTCGGGGAGCTGCATCGCCGCCACGCGCACGTCTCCGCCGTCGGGGGTGTAGGCCACTGCGTTGCGGGCGAGGTTGCTGACGATGGCCGCCAGCGCGTCGGCATTGCACCAGGCCGTCAGCCCCTCGGGCACGTCGAGCTCGAAGCTCTGTTCGCGGGCCGAGGCGGCGTCGGCAGCGTCGATCACCGCGCCCACCAGCACCTCGTGCAGGGCCACCTGCTCCAGGGGCAGCTGCTTGAGGCGCGTCTCGATGCGATGCAGCCGAAGCAGGTCTTCGAACAGGTCGCGCAGCCGACGAGCATTGCGCTCGATGGTGCCCAGCATGGCCACCGTCGACTCCGACAGGCCCGATGGGTCGGCCAGCAGCGTCTCGGCGTAGCCCATCAGGGCGGTGATCGGCGTGCGCAGCTCGTGAGAGACGTTGGCCACGAAGTCGGATCGAGCCCGCTCAGCCTCGCGGGACTGCGTCATGTCGTCGATGCGGGCGATGACCGTGCCGCCGTCGATGCGCTCGGCCCTCACCACCAGGTCGCCCCAGCCCGTCGCGAACTCGCGCTCCATCACTTCCCCGCGAGCCACGGCCTCCACCACCTCGTGCACCTCCACCGCGGGCAGCACCTCCAGGGGCCGGCGCCCCACCGGCGACGTGCGGAGCCGAAACAGCGCCTCCACCGCGGGGTTGGCGTAGCGAACCACCCCGTCGCTGTCGATGAGCAGCAGCCCCAGCGAGCTTCGATCGAGCACCAGCCGCGACTCCTTGAGCTGCCGCTCCAGCTGGCCGATCTCGTCGCGCTGGCGCGCTGCCAGCCTGCGAAGCGCCATCCCCAGCCCCGACCACCCATGGGGGACTTCCCCTGGTGACGCGCCCGGAGCCATCGCCTCGATGGCCTGGGTCGCCTCCACCACCTGCTGCCGCCGCTGCGCGTCGTGGTGGTGCGCAGCCCAGCCCGCCGCCAGGGCGCCAGCCAGCGTCGCGAGGCCCGCCCACGTCAAGGCCAGGCCCGTCTCTGGCACGAAGCGGGCCAAGGCGGCCGCCACCAGGGCGGTGCCTGCGACCCCAGCCATCACCCGGCGGGGATGGCTGCTCACCCCTTCGGCGACGCGTTGAAGCGGTAGCCCACGCCACGGACCGTCTCGAGGTGGTGGGCGGCGACCCCCAGCTTCTCCCGGAGGCGCTTGACGTGGGTGTCGACCGTGCGCGTGTTGATGTCGGGGGGCATGTCCCACACATCCTGCAGCAGCTGACCCCGGCTCTGGACGCGACCGGGCCGGCTCGCGAGGGCGTGAAGCAGCTTGAACTCAGTCGCGGTGAGCGGCACCTCCACGTCATCGACGTAGGCGCGATGCCCATCGAGATCGACCGTCAGGCTTCCGAACCGCAGCGAGCCCTGTGCCGAGCTCGGCGCGGGGGCCACTCGCTCCTGCGCCCGCCTCAGCACCGCCCGCACCCTGAGCATGAACTCGCGCACGGAGAAGGTGGACTTCACTACGTAGTCGTCGGCGCCCAGCTCGAAGCCCACCACCCGATCGATCTCCTCGCCGCGAGCCGTGAGCATGATGATCGGGGTGGCCGCGAGCTCGGGATTGGCGCGAATCTGGCGACACACCTCGGTGCCGGGGTGGTCGGGGAGCATCAGGTCGAGGACCACCAGGCGGGGCCGGTGCTCCTCCACCATCGCCAGCGCCTCGCTGCCCGTGGCCGCGGTCACCACGTCGAAGCCTTCGCGCTCGAGATTCACGGTGAGCAAGGCACGGAGGTCTTCCTCGTCATCGACCACCAGGATGGGACCTTCTGCCGGCATGCGAACTCCGCTCACTCCGACGCTAACCGATGACCCCGGCAGGGCAAGGAGTGTCACGGGGTGGTCACACGGGCCACCCCCCGTGTACAAGGACACCTCACCTGGAGCGTCCCGCGTGCCCCTCCGAGAACTCCGCCCGCTCGTCGCGATGTGGCTGCTCGGCGCCGCCGCCACCGCCTCCGCCGCGTCCACCGACCCCGACCTCACCTGGCGCACGCTGACGACCGAGCACTTCCACATCCACTTCCACCAGGGCGTGGAGCAGGTCGCCGACGAGTTCGCCGGCATGGTCGAGGGCGTGTACGACACGATGTCGGAGGAGATGAAGTGGGAGCCCCGGCGCCGCACCGAGGTCGTACTCATCGACCGAACCGACTCGGCCAACGGCTACGCGCGCACCGTTCCCTACAACGCCATCACCATCTACGTGACCGCCCCCACCGAAGACAGAACGCTCAACCTGTACGAAGACTGGAACAGCGCCATCTTCACCCACGAGCTCACCCACGTGCTCCACATGGACACCAACCACGGGATCGTGCGCGCCGCTCGGGCCGTGGTGGGGCGAGTGGCGTCGACCAACGACATCAGCCCGTGGTGGCTCATCGAGGGCCTCGCCACCTTCCAGGAGACCCGCCACACCCCGGGTGGCCGTGGTCGCGCCGCCTGGCCCGACATGATCAAGCGCACGGCCGTCGTCGAAGACGCCTTCCCTCCGCTGGGCAACCTCGACGGCCTGCAGCCCAAGCCCCCCGGGGGCAACCTCCGCTACCTGTTCGGCCAAGACTTCATCGACTACGTCGCCCGGCACACCGGCGAAGACGTCTGGACGAGGTGGACCCACCTGTACGGCGGTCACGTCCCCTACCTGCTCCCCACGAAGAAGGTGTTCGGCGACTCCCTGCTGAAGCTGTACGACGGCTGGCGGCAAGAGACGATGGAGCAGTACGAGGTGCAGGCCGAGCGCATCCGCAGCGAAGGCGAGACCATCGGTCGCCTCGTGAGCCCGCCCGAGGCCAACTGCATCGCGCCGGCCTTCAGCCCCAATGGCGACCACCTGGTGTGGTCTTGCTACGACCTGCGCACGGGCTCGGCCATCTACCTGGCCGACGGCTGGGGCTATGCGGGCGAGGTGCTGCTGCAAGACCGCGGTGCCGGCTACTTCACCTGGCGCGCCGACAGCGAGGCCTTCGTGTATGCGGGCATGCACCTGGTGAACCGGTTCAACGTGTGGTCCGACATCTACCTGCACACCCTCGGCGGCTCCACCTCCGCGCTCACCTCGGGGGCCCGCGCCCGCGACCCCGACTTCTCCCCCGACGGCTCGCGCCTGCTCTACGTCACCAACAAGGCGCAAGACAACCAGCTCGAGGTCGCGACGGTCGACCGGCGCCGCCACCGCCTCACCGACAACGACGATCACACCCAGTACAGCACCCCGCGCTTCAGCCCGGATGGGCGCTCGGTCGCCCTGTCGGTGTGGAGCGACGGCCGTCGGGATCTGTGGCTGTACACCCCCGAGGGCGAGCCCATCCGCCGCCTCACAGCCGACAGCGCCATCGACGCCGACCCGGTGTGGTCGGCCGACGGCGCCTGGCTCTACTTCTCCAGCGACCGAAGCGGCGTGCCCAACATCTACGCGGTCGAGGTCGCCACCGAGGCTCTGTTCCAGGTCACCAACGTGGTCACCGGGGCGGTGAAGCCCAGCGTGCATCCCGACGGAACGCTCATCGCCTACCAGCAATACAGCCAGGATGGCTGGGACATCCGGGTGCTCGATCTCGACCCCGAGCGCTTCCTGGCCAGGGGGGCCCTCCCCGCCCTGCCGCGGTGGCCAACGCCCATCGCCCAGCTGACGGGGCCCAGGGCGGAGCCCGACGACGGCGATGACACCGTCGCAGCCTGGCTCGGTGAGCCCCTCGCCCCGGAGCGGAGCGGCCCTCGACCGCTTCCTCTGGGCATGGCGCAAGACCCACCGTCCGAGATCCTCGACTCCTTCGATGCCCCCGACCTCGCCAACGTCTTCGGCGAGGAGGCCGACTACGACTTCTCGGTGCCGGTGCGCCGCTACAACCCGCTGCCGACCCTGGTGCCCCGCTACGTCCTGCCCTACATCCAGACCACGCCCTACCGCCCCGGGCCGACCTTCGGCGCCACCTGCCTCAACGAGGCCGTCTTCTGCCCCGGTCTGTTCGGCAGCCTGTCCACGTCGGCCTCCGACGCGCTGTCTCGCTACCTGTGGTCGGCCAACGTGCACTACCGCACCGACGCCGAGGCCCTGGGCGGGGCGGCCTCCTTCGTCATCAACCGCTGGCTGCCCGTCTACAGCTTCGGGGTGAGCACCTCCGCCGTTCCCGCCGGCCAGCTGTACTTCGTCGACCCCCAGGCGCCCCTCGACGACGACGGCGAGCTGCAGCTGTTCACCACCGACCCCATCAGCGTCTACTGGGAGCGCCGCAGCACCGTGGCGGCGACCGTGTCGTGGCCCTACCGGCTCCGTGAGACGGTGTTCGCGCGCTACAGCCTCACCGCCCGCACCAACCTGCAGGCGATTCCCGACAACGTCTACCGCGATGCCCTGCCGCTGCGCGGCACCCTGGGGGCCCTGTCCGGCGGCTGGCGCTACAGCTGGTCGCAGGCCACCGCCTACGCCATCAGCGCCGAAGACGCCCGCACCGTCTCGTTCGTCGGGTCGCTGCTCACCCCGTGGCTCGGCACCTTCCGCCGGGATGAGGCCGGCAACCTGCAGCCCTTCACCCAGGTGCAGCTCACCGGCGAGCTCCGCGAGTACGTGGTCAACCCATGGATCCCCAACCACGTGCTGGCCGCCCGCGCCGGCGCCGGGCTCACGATGGGCGGAGCCGACATCCTCGGCAACTACTACCAGCTCGGTGGCAGCTTCGGCGACGGCGCCTTCAGCGTCACCCCCGACGAGAGCCGCATGCTCCGCGGCTACCCCATCGGCTCTGACTTCGGCGACCTCTACTGGCTCACCGGCCTCGAGTATCGGCTGCCCCTCGCGCAGATCCAGCGCGGGTATGGCACGGTCCCGGCCTTCTTCCGCAACGTGTCTGCCGCGGGCTTCGTCGATGTGGGCAATGCCTTCAACAACCCCACCGGGGTGTTGGGGCGCACGGCTACCGGTCGAGAGCTCCTCGATGCCGCCGTCGCCGAGCCCCTGGTCGGGGTGGGGGCCGAGGTCTCCGTCCGGGTCGTCGTCGGCTGGGCTATCGGGCTCACGGGCCGCTTCGGCTACGGCGTCGGCCTCACCGGTGAGCGCGCACTGCAGCCATCCGACGGGTGGCTCGCCCCTGCCTACGCCCGCCTGGGAGGCTCCTTCTGACCATCCTGCTCCTGTCTGTGGCCCTGGCCGCTCCCCTGGCTGATCAGGTCGCCTCGGGGGACTGTGCTGCCGCCCTCGCCGCGGTCGCCCCCGACACCACCGCGGCCGCCGAGCGCCTCGCCGCAGGCCGCTGTGCCCTGCGCGGCGACGACGCCGAGGCAGCGCTGGCCTGGCTCGAGCCCGTCGACGGGGTGCTGGCTGGCTACGCCGCGTGGCAGCGAGCCGAGGCCCTGGCGCGCCTGGGCCGTGAGGAGGAGGCACGACAGGCTCTGGCCCACGCCGAGCTCCCTCCCGCCCTGCAGGGTCAGCTCGACCACACCCGGCTTCGACTGGCCCCTCCCACCCCCGAGGGCGTCGCGCCCTTCCTGCGCGACAGCCCCGACGCGGCCTTGCGGCTGGCGGCCGCCGAGCGCCTCGTCGCGGCCCACCCCGACGAAGCGCGGGAGCTGCTGGTCGCGGTCTGGCAAGACGCCACCCCCGGGGGGCACGACGCCCGGGCCGCCGAGCTCCTCGCCTCCTTGGGCCACCCGGTGCCCGATCTCGACAGCGACGGAGGCCGTGCCGCCGCGACCCGCCGGGTCCGCTCGCTGGAGCGTGCCTACCGCAACCCCGAGGCCCTCGCCCTCGACACCGCGCTGTCCGGTGGTGCCCTGCCGACCACCGACGAGGCGCGGCTGGCGCTGGCGCGCCGACGCTCCAAGGCTCGCGACCACGAAGGGGCGCTGGAGTTCTGGCCGCTGGTCATGGGGCCGCCCGCCGAGGCCGTGGGTAGCGCCGAGCGGCTGTTCGACTACGCCCTCACCCATGCCCGCACCGGTGACTACGCCACCGCCGCGGTGATCTACCGCCGCCTCGTCGCGCAGCACCCTTCCACCTCGCAGGCCGACTTCGCCAGCTTCAAGCTCGGCTACATGGCGTGGGATGCAGGCGACTGCGACAGCGCGGTCCCCCTGTTCGACCAGCACCTCGAGCGCTACCCCCGCACCAAGCACCTCGACGAGGCCCTGTGGTTCCGGGCGCGGTGCCACTGGGTGAGCGGCGCTACCTCACAGGCCGTCGCAGACTTCGAGCGGCTGCTGGCCACGCGAGCCACCAGCTCCCTGGCACCCGGGGCCGCCTACTGGATCGCGGTGCACACCAGCGACCGCGACCCGGAGGCGGGGCGCGAGGCCCTCCAGAGTGTGCTGAACCGGTGGCCGGTGAGCGGCTATGCCTGGTTCGCCGCCGAGCGCCTGGGCACGCGCCTACCCGAGCAGCCAACCGCCGAGCCCCCTGGGCTGGAGGCCTTCGGGTCGAAGCCGGCGGTGCAGCGAGCCCAAGCCTTGCTGCAGGTCGGCCTGGATGGGTGGGCCGAGGCCGAGCTCGACACCCTGCAGCCCACGAGCTCCGCGCACAAGCTGGCCCTCGCCTGGGCCTACCTCGAGGCCGGGGCCCCGGGGGCCGCCGCGAAGCTGGCCTGCCCTCTGGCTCCCAAGCCCTGGAAGGCCGGAGATCCGGTCGCGAAGCAGGCCTGCACGCCCAAGCCGGAGCGTCGGCTGGTCGAGGCCGTCGCGGCACGCCATGGCCTCGAGCCCGCCGTTCCCTTCGGCGTGATGGTGGCGGAGTCCGCCCTCAAGCCAGGCGTCACCAGCCCCGCCGGTGCCCGGGGGTTGATGCAGCTGATGCCCGAGGTCGGCGCCCGGCTCCACCCCGCCCTGTTCCCCGGCCGCCCCTACGATCCCGACGACCTGTACATCGCGCCCTACAACGCCGCCCTGGGCACCGAGGAGCTGGGGCAGCGACGGCGCTCTCTGCAGGGCTCCCTGCAGGGCACCGACCTACCGGCGGTCATCGCCAGCTACAACGCCGGCGAAGAAGCCGTGCGCCGCTGGCTCGAGCCCCACGGCGAGCCCCCGCCGTTCGACGCGTGGGCCGAGTCCATCAGCTACACGGAGACCCGGCGCTACGTGAAGCGGGTGCTGGGCTACGCCATGGCCGTGCGGTGGGTCTACGGCGACGAGGGCGGCGCCAGGTAGTGGGCGATGGCGTTGGCGTAGTACGACACGAGCACTGCTGCGCCCTCGACTGGTTCCCAGCCGCGCCCAGTCGGCGTGACGACCCGCTTGAGCACCCGGCGCCGCACCAGCACCTGCGATGCGAGCTCCACCACCCGCTCCGCCTCTTCCTCGTCGAGCCAGGCGGCGTCGAGCTCGGCCGTGATCGCCGGGCCATGGTCGGCCTCCCGACGGGCCTGCAGGCTGTCGAAGGCCCGCCCCCAGCGCACCGGCGCTCCCGCCCTTCGTAGCTCCGCGAGCACCGCCTGCACCCGGCGCGTCAGCGCCCGCGCGTCGTCGTCGCCCTCCCTACGCACCGCCTCGCAGAACACCGTCACCGGCGTCACCGGCACCACCTTGCCCACCCGGTGCACCAGCAGCTCGTCGGCCAGCGCCTCCAGGGCCGCCTTGCGCTCCTCTTTGGGAAGAGTGTGGAGGACCTCGCCTCCGGGCCAGTCCGACAGCCGCAGCGGCTCGCCGAAGGCCACCGCGGCATACCCGAACTTTCGGTGGCTGCGGGTCGCCACCTTGAGCACGTTGGCGACCACCAGCTGCGGCAGCCAGAACAGCACCGCCAGCCCGTTCACCAGCCGCTCCATACGGGTCGGCTTCGGCAGGGGGCCATCGGCCTCGCGGGTGAGGATGCGGTCTTCGAAGACCCGGTCGTAGTTGAGCCCCACGGGCAGGAACACGATCTCCCGCTCCGGGTCGTCGTGGCGAAGACCGATGAGGTAGTCGAGCAGGCCCGTGCGGGGCTTGCGCAGCGCCCCGTCGCGCGACAGCCCGCCCTCGATGAAGAAGCCGGTCACCGCTCCCTGGCTGGCGATGATCTGCAGAAAGCGCTCCAAGACCTTGTGGTACAGCGGGTCTTTCTCTCCGCGGCGAACGAAGTAGGAGCCAAAGGCGCGAAACAGCGTGTGCAGCGGCCAGACCAGCGCCCACTCGCCCACCGCGTACGACATCGGCACGTGCCGCAGCAGCCCGTAGGCCACGACGAGGGGGTCCATGTTGGCGCGATGGTTCATCACATAGACGCGGACCGCTCCCTCCGGGACCTCCTTGAGCTGGCGCTCGAAGCCCCCCGGCTCCACGACCAGCTCGAAGCAGAACGACAGGAACCAGCGGCCCAGCGCGGCGCCGAAGCGGTAGTAGGCCGCGAGGTTGAAGAACGGTGCGATCTCTTCGAGGTAGGCGTCGGCCTGCTCTCGCAGGTCGCGGTGGGAGCGGCCCGTCTGCTCCGCGCAGTCGGCGATGGCCTGTTCGATCCGTGGGTCTTGGGCGAGCACCTCCCGGATCCACACGCGGTCGATGAACCGTGCCGACTCGAGCTGGATGCGGTGCTGACGCACGAAGTCGACCGCCGACTGGCGCCAGCGGGCTCGGGCCGACCGGAGCACGACGAAGCGGAGGCCCTCGTAGGCCACCAAGCCAGCGACGATCTTGGCTATCCAGGCGATCATCGCTGGAGTGTACGACGTGGGTTCAGGCCCAGCTCCCCGGAGCCCCGCGCGGAACCCACGGCGACAGAGGCAGCCCCCGCAGGCGACGGCGCAGGGCCTCAGCGTCGGACGGTCGGTCCGCCGGTCGCTTGGCGAGCAGCTCGTCGACGAGATCGCACAGCGGCTGGGGCACGTCGGGGCGCAGGCTGCGCACCCGCCGCGGCGGGGTCGACAGGTGGTCGAGGATGACCTTCACCCCCGTAGACGGGAACACGGGCTCCCCGGTGAGGGCGAGGAAGAGCACGCCACCCAGCGCATACAGATCGGCGCGCCCGTCGAGATGCTCCCCCTGTGCCTGCTCCGGCGACAAGAAGGCCGGCGTGCCCGACAGCTCGCCGCCCGCCTCGTCGACGGTGCGCACGATGCCGAAGTCGAGCACCTTGAGCACGTCATGCTCCGCCCCCGCGGAGCACACGAACAGGTTCTCCGGCTTGATGTCGCAGTGCACCAGCCCGGCCTCGTGGGCCTCGGCCAGCGACGCGGCCGCCTGCTCCACCAGGTAGACCGCACGCGACGGGGCAAGGGGGCCGTCGCGCTCGACCAGGGCGCCGAGATCGAGCCCTCGAAGGCGCTCCATCACGTAGTAGAACGCACCGTCATCGGTCATCCCGAAGTCGTACAGCCGCACGGTGTTGGGGGACTCCAGCTGCGCGATCACCCGAGCCTCGCGGTCGAAGCGACGCCGCGCCGCCTCGGGATTCGCCACCTCGGCGCGGATGAGCTTGACCGCCGCCTCGCGCTCCAGCAGCCGGTGGTGCCCCACCCACACCTCTCCCATGCCCCCCACCCCGATGCGCTCGCGAAGCAGGTAGTCGCCCACCCGGGTGCCCCCCTCCAGCAGCGCCTCGTCGACCTCCAGCACGTCGCCGGTGGACACCATCAGCGCGCACTCGAGCACACTGCCCAGCTCGGCGAGGTTGCCCTGCCAGGCGCACCTCGACAGCCGCTGCAGCGACACCTCGCTGAGGGTGGGAGCCCGGCGCCCGAGCTGCTCGGCACGACGCGACAGCAGCCGCTCGGCGATCACCGGCAGGTCTTCCACCCGGTCTGCGAGCTCCGGCAGGGTGATCTGGTAGGCGCAGCCTGCGCGGAACACGCTGGGCACCGCCCACGACCGCCCCACGTGGTGCACGATCACGTGCACGTCGAGTTCCTTGGCCTGCGCCAGCAGCTCCTGCAGCTGCACCTCGGGCAGCAGGATGGCGCGAGGCACGAACAACGTGCCTCCGCGCGCCAGATCGAGGCGCGCCGCCAGCACCTCGGCAGTGCGCTGCACCTCCAGACCGTGCACCGTGATCAGCGGGCGAGCCGACCGCGCAGACTGGTGGTGGATCGCCCGGGCCACCGCCTCTTCCCCTGCTCCCGGAGGCCCCAACAGCAACGTGGGACCCAGCTGGTGCGCTGCGTCGGCCACCTGCCGCCGCAGCGCCACCGCCCCCTCGCTCGTGCCGAGCAGGGCGCTGTCGACCCGCTCCCGCGCGTCACGGAGCAGCTCCTGCGCGACCCGCAGCTCGTGGCTGAGCTCGGCATTTCGGCGCTCGAGCTCGCGCTCCAGGGCCTTCAGCCGCAGGTGGGTGCGCACCCGAGCCAACACCTCGTCGACCTCGAAGGGCTTCGAGACGAAGTCGACCGCCCCGACCTCCAGCCCGCGCACCTTCGAGCCCGCGTCGCGCAGAGCCGACAGGAAGATCACCGCGGCGCCAGCGGTGGCGGGATCCGCCTTGAGGCGCCGGCACACCTCGAAGCCGTCCATCTCCGGCATCTTGATGTCGAGCAGCACCAGCGTGGGCGCCCGGCGCCGAGCCACGTCGAGCGCCCGCGCACCCGAGCGGGCCATCAGCAGGGTGTAGCCGGTGTCGGCCAGCATCTCCGACAGCAGGCGCAAGTTGACGGGGTTGTCGTCGACACACAGCACGACCGGGGCCGCATCCGTCATACGCTTCCTAGATGTGGATGGAGTTGGGGACCGTGCTGGGACGCAGGTGCGGGTAGGGCAAGTAGCGGGTCGCGTCACGCCCCACCATGTCGACCTCCAGCGCCTCGAGGGCCCCCTTGAAGGCCGACACCGCACGCCGTGCGTCGAGGTCGTGGAAGTGCAGCAGGCCGTACTGCCCCAAGTAGTTCACCCGGAGGTTGGACAGCTGGTAGACCGTGTTGAGCTGCATGACCGCCGCGTTGAGCGGCGGGGCGGCGGCGAGGTGGGTCTCCGGGGCGAGGCTGGCAGCCGGCCAGGTCGACCACATCGCTCCTGCCATGTTCGTCGCCAGCCCCATGTAGGGCAGCTGGGTGAAGTTCACCGCGCTGTGCTGGGCGGTGGCCGTCCAGATCAGCTGCGCCACCAGGGCCGCCAGCTCCTCCCGCGTCGTCGGAGGGCGGGCCCCACGGATGCGGCCCCCGTCCTTGGCGCCGAGCTCGGTGGCAAAGGCCTGCAGCTCGTAGTCAGCCACCACGTCGGCATCGGTGGTGTAGTAGACATCGAGGTAGTCGACGACGAACGCCCGGATCGCCTGCCACAGCGGGAGCCCGTCGTCTCGGTAGGGGTGCACCGGCAGGATGGAGCGGTCGTCGAGGCCTCGGCGGGCGATGTCGTCGGGGGGAGCCATCTGCAGCAGCGGCGCGGCATCCATCCCTGCGCGCACGAGCCCCGCAGACGTCTCGATGCTGCCGGCGAACACCTGATCGATGACGCCACCCGGCGCGATGAGGTTGGTGGCCGCCGAGTGGTTGATGGGCAGGGTGTACTCGGTGTGGGGCGCGAGCAGGTAGAACAGCGGGTGCTTCGACGGAAGCTGCCGCTGCATTGCCAGCGTCGCCGCCTCCATCACCATGTGGGTGCGGCCCAGGTGCATGAAGGTCTCGTGCACGTTGGCGTCGGCCACCTGCACCGCGGCCTTGGCGAGCTCCCAGCCCTCGCCGTCGCCGGGCACGAACACCCGGCCCCCGGCCTGGATGGCGACGGGCAGCAGCGGCCCGCCCCGCGCGGTGAACAGCGCGTAGGGGCTGGGCAACGACTTCGCGCGCTCGTGGAAGGTGCCCGTCTCGGCCCCCGCCAGCAGGCCGTAGTCGGCGGCGAACACCTGCCCCGCAGCCATCGCGTCGTGCAGCGTGCCGGGCTGCCCCGCCCGCGACCACACGCCCTGGTCGATGGTCACCCCCTTCCGCAGCGCCGTCACCCGGGTCAGGGTCATGGGGTTGGGGCCCGCGATGCGCTGCCAGGCGAAGGCGGCGTCCTCACGCCACACCGGAGCGACGGGCAGCGGCGGAATCGTCTGAAACAAGGCCTCGTAGATCTCTAGGGAGGCGGGGACCTCGCCAGTGACGAAGTCGGCCAGCTGCTTGGGGAGCTGATGGAACCACTGGCCGATCTCCACAGGACCCAGCTCGGGAATGCGCTTGCTCTCGGCCTCCAGCAGAGTCGACAGCCTGCCCCCCTCCACCAGGCGCTCGCCAATGGCCATGGTGTTGCGGAACAGGTCCCATGCGATGGGCAGCAGGTGCGCCACGTAGCTGAGGCTGTACGAGTCGCCCCGCGGCACCTCCGCGGCGTGGGCCACGCCAGGGGGCCAGCTGTAGTCGTACCGATAGGTAGCCTGGCGTTCGGAGAGCTCCGCGCGACGCGCGTCGGGATCGTTGTCGGCCTGGGGAAGCGAAGCCAAGGGACCTCCAGCGCACCGCTTTCGCGAGCGTTCGGCGGAGCAGTGTGGGGCAGGAACCCTCCCGATCGCAAGCGTGGTAGCGTGCGCGCCATGCGGATTCCGACCCTCCCCGCCCTCGATCCCGACCCCGCGACGCGCCAGCACGCCCTACAGGCGACGCGCGGCCAGCTGCGCTGGGCCCACGACCGCCCCCTCGGGGTGGCGACGGCCGCAGCAGTGCCCGAGGGGCAGGGCTACCCCGCGTCGGTGCTCGGCGAGGTCGCTGCGGCCACCGCCGCGACCGTCTCGAACCGCGCCCTGCGCAGGGTTCGGCGGGGCCTGCACCGAGCCCCCGAGCAGACGACCCCCACCAGTGTCGACGCGCTGTACGCGAGCATCGACCCCCCTGGGCTGCGGAAGCGCATGAGCGACCCCGCCACGGCAAACGAGGCCTTTGGGTGGCAGCGCCAGGCCGGTCCCAACCCCTACAGCCTGCAGCGGTTGAGCCGCCTCCCCCGAGGCTGGCCGGCATCCCTGGTGCGCGACGCCTCGGGCAGCGCGGCCTCCGCGATGGCCAAGGCGGGGCGGCTTTACCTGTGCGACTGGCGCCATCAGGCCACGCTGTCAGCCGGCGCAGGCCGGGTCCTGCCGCCTACCCAAGCGCTGCTGCTCGCCCAGCCAGACGGCCGGCTCCTCCCCCTCGGAGTGCGCACCCCCGAGCTGGTCACCCCCGCCGACGGCGCCCGGTGGAGCCTCGCTCTCGCCACGGCCCAGGCGGCCGACGGCAACGAGGTCGAGCTGTTCTGGCACCTCGGCCGGGCGCACTTCCTCCTCGAGGCCGTGGCCGTGGCCGCGGGCCGACAGCTCGCTCCCTGGCATCCCCTGGCGGTGCTGCTGCAGCCCCACCTCGTCGGCACCCTGGCCATCAACGGGGCAGCCCGCGACCAGCTCGTCGTCCCCGGGGGGCAGATCGACGTGCTGCTGGGCCCCGCCTTGCCCGACGCGATGGCCTGGGTGCGGCAAGGGGTGCAGTCCTTCGACCCTCGTGCCGATCGCTTCGACCGGGCGCTGGAGCGCCGTCAGCTGCACGACGCGCCGGTGCAGCTGCCCTGGCGCGACGACGGGCGCAGGGTGTTCGAGCCCTTACTCGCATGGGTGCGCGACTATGTGGGCCTGTACTACCCCGATGACGCCGCGGTTCAGGCCGACACCGAGCTGCAGGGCATGGTCGACGCCCTGGGGTCCGACGACGGCGGGCGGCTGGCGCACGTCGGGGAGGTCGCCGACCGGGAAGCCCTGGTCGACCTGTTCGTGGGGGTGCTGTGGTGCGCGACGGCCCATCACGCCGCGGTCAACTACACGCAGTACGACTTCCTCGGCGACGTGCAGCACGCGCCCGGGGCCAGCTGGGGCGCGGTCCCCACCACGGAGCCCCACGACCTCGACGCCGCCTGGGCCTCGGTGCTGCCTCCCCCCGACCCGGCCACCGAGCAGGTCGACTTCTACTACCAGCAGTCGCGCATTCGCGTGAACACGCTGGGCGACTACCCTGCTCGCCAGTTCGTCGACCCTCGGGTGCTCGCCCCGCTGCTGCGCCTCACCGACGCCCTCGCCGAGGCCGACGCAGCCATCGAGGCCGACGACGCCTCCCGCTGGTGGCCCTACCCCTACCTCCGACCCAGCCGCATCGCGGCGTCGATCCACATCTGATGCCTGACGAACTGCCCTGCCTCCCTCGCGACGACGACAACCCCGCGGCACGTGCCGACGCGCTCGCCCGGGCGCGCTCCGAGTACGTGTACGACCGGTCCTTTCACGGCCTGCTCTTCGTGGAGCACCTGCCTCGTGAAGAGCGCTTCGACGCCCCGTATCTAGCCCGTGGCGCGGCCATCACCGCGGCGCTGGGAGCCAACCGGGTCGCCCTGGCTGCCTCCGACCAGCGACACGGCGGGCCCGGCCCCTACCCCACCCTGTTCCAGGCCTTGCGCACCCCCCTCGCCAGCCAGGTGCGCGACGAAGACGACGCGGCGGGCTGGCAGCGCATCGCGGGGCCCAACCCCGCCTACCTGCGCCGCGTCGAGGCGGTGGCCGACCACCTCCCCCTGCACGACGACGACATCGGAGACGGCCCGGGCGGGCTGGCACGGGCCCTGGCGGGCGGGCGGATCTACGAGGTCGACTACGCGCTGTTCGCCGACGTGCCCCTGGGGGAGGTCGACGGCCACCCCAAGTTCCTCCTCCCCGCCACCGGCGCGTTCGTCGCCACCGATCGTGGGCTGCGGCCGCTGGCCATCCAGCCCCTCGGCCACAAGGGCGATGCCACCAGCGTGGTGCGCCCCCACCAGGGCGACCGCTGGCGCCTGGCGAGGCTCGCCCTGCAGGTGGCCGACGAGAACTTCCAGGGAGTCGTGGCCCACATGGGCTGGTGCCACCTGGTGGCCCAGCGCTTCCTCCTCGCCATGCAGCGCTGCCTCGCCCCGCAGCATCCCCTGCACGTGCTGCTCGCCCCGCACTTCCGGTTCACGCTGGCCGTCAACCAGGTCGCGCGCAGCTCGGTCCTCGTGCCCGGCGGCGTGCAAGACCGCCTGCTCGCCCCCGTCCTCGACGACCAGCTTCGCCTGCTGCGCGAGCATGTCGCCGCCGTCGACCTCGCCAGTCTTGACCCGACCATCGACTTCGCTCGGCGCGGGGTCGCCGACCGCGAGGCGCTGCCGGTCTACCCCTTCCGCGACGACTCGCTGCTGTACTGGGACGCGATGGCCCCGTTCATCGCCGACTACGTCGCCCTGTACTACCCCGACGACGGTGCAGTCCACGGCGACGCCGAGCTGCAGAGCTTCCTCGCCGAGCTGGGGGCTCCCGAGGCAGGCGGGCTGCCTCGCCTCGTCGAAGGCGAAGTCCTCGCCACCCCCGACGACGTGACCTACCTGCTGCGCCGGATCATCCACCGGGTGACGGCCTTCCACGGCGCCATCAACGACGAGAACTACGAGTGGGCGGCCTACCCGCCGTCGATGCCCACCGCCGCCTTCGCGCCGCTGCACAGCGACGCCCCCCTCGACGGGCTCCGCCTCGCCCAGCGGCTGCCGCCCCGAGAGGTGCAGCTCGAGGCCATCTCCGCCACCTACAACGTAGCCGAGCTGAAGCAGAACCACATCGGGCGCTATCCGGCCTTCGCCGACCCCCGGGTCGCGCCGCTGGTGGAGGCGCTGCAGGCGTCGCTGCGTGCCGTCGGCCAGACCATCGAAGCGCGCAACGCCGATCGGTTGCTGCCCTACCTGCCCCTGCACCCCGACAGGCTGTGCCTGTCGATCAACGCCTGAGCTCGGCGAGCAGCGCCAGCAAGCCCTCGTCGTCGAAGTCTTGCGCCCGAGCGACCACCTCGGCGGCGATGGCGGCGTGCGCCGGCTGCGCCTCGGCTAGCGCCCGTGCCGCCGTGGCCAGCCCAGCCAGATCGCCCGACAGCGCGAGCTCAGACCACGCGGCGAGCACGTCGGCCGCCATCGGCTCACCCGGGGGGGACGAATCGGCCGCGACGGGCGACGACGACGCCTCCGAGGGTGCCTCACGGACCCACCTCAGCTCGAGCTGCTCGGCCAGCAGCGCCAGCAGCTCGTCGAGCTCCACCGGCTTCGCCAGGGCGGCATCGAACAGCTGGTCCTGAGCGACCCGCGGCCCCACGCTGGCCGACACCGACACCACCGGCAGGCCTGGCTGCCGCTCCCGCAGGATCCTCGTCGTCTCGAAGCCGTCGCGACCGGGCATCACGAGGTCCATCAACACCAGATCGGGGCCAGCCTCCGCCGCCGCCTGCAGCGCCTCGTCGCCCGATGTGGCCAGCAGCACATCGAAGCCCAGGGGCTCGAGCATGTCGAGGAGCACCATCCGGTTGAGCCGGGAGTCGTCGACGACGAGCACCTGTCGACGCGGCCCCTCGTAGCCCTCGATCGATGTTCTGCTCGCGCCCTCGCTGGGGGAGGTAGCGGGCAGGGGCACCGTGAAGTGAAAGGTGCTTCCTTCACCGAGCACACTGTGGACCTCGACCTGGCCGCCCATCGCCTCCACCAGCTGCCGGGTGATCGACAAGCCGAGCCCCGTGCCCTGGGCGCGCTGGTCGGCGCCGCCCTCCTGCTCGAAGGGCTCGAAGATGGCCTGCAGCCGATCGGCGGGGATGCCCACCCCCGTGTCGCGGACCTCGAAGCGCACGCCGTCTTCGACCGCGGCAACCCGCAGCGTCACCTCGCCACGCTCGGTGAACTTCACCGCGTTGCCGAGGAGGTTGAGCAACACCTGACGGAGGCGGCGGGGGTCGACACCGACCCAGCGCGGCACCGCTGGCTCGATGCGACACGACAGGCGCACGCCGCTACGCCGAGCCTGCAGCTCCAGGACCTCCGCCACCCCGCGGGCGAGGGCCCACAGGTCGGTCGACACGGGCTCGAGGCCCAGCCGACCCGCCTCCACCCGCGCCATGTCGAGCACGTCGTTGATCAAGGCCAGCAGGTGCCGGCCGGAGTCGTAGATCGTCTGCACGGCATCGCTCGTTCCCGTCGGCAGGTGGGGCTGGCGCATGACGATCTGTGCGTAGCCGAGGATGGCGTTCAGCGGTGTGCGCAGCTCGTGGCTCATGTTGCCCAGGAAGTCGGACTTCGCCTGGCTCGCCACCTCCGCACGCTGCCGCGCGACGATGAGCTCGGCCGTGCGCTCCCGCACCTTCGCCTCCAGGTTGTCGTACAGCGTGGCGTTCTCGAGGGCGACGGCTGCCTGGGCGGCCAGCACCCGCACCACGCCGACGCGGCCCTCCGTGAAGGCCGACGCCACTCGATCGTGGGCGAGGTAGAGCACCGCAGCGAGGGCCCCCTGCCGGTGCAGCGGCACCACGAGGAAGGAGCGGGCCCCATCGAGCCCTGCCGCCCCCGCGAACATGCTCTGCTCGACGTCGTCGACCACCAGGCTCTCCTCCGTTCGGAGGACGAGTCGCAACACCTGCAGCGGTGCCTCGCTCTCAGCCAGCTCTTCCATCGGCCGGTCGCAGCGAATCGCCCCCTGCCCACCCCGCGCCACCGCGGCCAGCCGCCACGCGCCGTCTTCGTGGAGGAACAGCATCCCCTGACGAGCACCCGCGGACTGCATCGACAGCCGCAGCAGGGTGGGGAGAAGCCGCTCCAGGGCGAGCTCCGCCGAGATGGCCGATGCAGCCCGCATCACCGTCTCGGCATCGAGGTCGAGGTGGGTAGAGCCCGACAGCGACAGCGAGCGCTGCTGGCTCGGCGCGAAGTAGGTCGGGTAGGCACGCTCGAGCTGCCTCACCTTGGCCACCGCGCCCCACTCGGCGAAGCGTTGGTGGGCCTCGTTGAGGAAGGCGCGCCCCAGCAGCGCCTGGGTCGCGGTGCCCCGAAGCAGCGCCGCCCCTGCCAGCTCGAAGGCCAGGGCTGCATCGTGGCCGAATCGCGTGGCGGCCGCGGCCTCTACCGCCGACCGAAGCGCGGCCTCGTCGGGCTCCTCGCGCGACGCCGCCAAGGCCTCCACCAGCGCCACGCGGTGGGCGTGGTTCATCGGGCCGGCAGCGGCGTACCCGCGCAGGGCCTCCAGGCTCTCTGCCACGGCTGCTTCGCGCTCGCTGTCACCGCCCCCGAGCACACCCGCGAGGCAGGCATACAGGTGGTACACAGGCAGGTGGTAGGTGGAGGGGACGCCGTCTTGGTAGGGCCGCGCTGCCTGCGCCAGCTCCCACGCCTCATCGTAGGCGCCGAACATCAAGCGCAGGGTGAGCTGCTGCAGCCGGAAGATGAACACCGCGCTGCGGCTGTCGCTGGCCGCGATCTGCTCCCACACTTCGTCTTCGTCGAAGCCGTCGCCGTCGAGTCGCCCGGGCTTGGGCAGGTGGCCCGCGAGGGCGTGCACGCACTGGGCGATCGGCCGATGGGCCAGCAGCATCGCGCCCTGGTGGTTGTTCCGCATGAAGGCGGTGTAGCGATCGGCCTCCTCGGCCAGGGGCTGCAGGTCGCTGCCACCGTACAGAGCGTTGTGGACCGTGCAGTGGGCGGCAATCGCCGCATACTCCAGGTCGCCGCTGTCCTGCCCGAGGCGCACCACCTCGCGCAGCGGCTGCAGGTGGTCCTGGAAGGGCTCGGTCCACACGCAGACCAGGTTGTGCACGACGTGCCGAACCCGCGCCTCCAGCGCTGGCGCCGGCTGGGCATCGATGCGCGCCAACGCGAGCTGCCCCACAGCATGGCCCGCCTCGAACTGGCCGATGCTGTTGAGCACGATGCCGTACACGGCGAAGGCAAACGAGGAGGCCGCGGCCATCCCATGCTCGATGGACCGGACGACGAGCTCGCAGGCCACGACGGGCAGCAGCAACGGAGCGGCGTAGTAGGCGGGTGCACACATCCTCGCGAGCATGTCCATGCCGGCGAGCACCTCCGCATCGGAGGCCTCGGAGCGGTCGGCCAGCTCGTCGATGTCGACCGCCGCCATCCTCTCCATGGCCTGCCCCACCCAGGCCCCCACATCGTCGCCGTCGGGGCTTCGCGGCAGGGCCACGCCCAAGACCTCCAGCGCGTCGTGGGCCACCGACAGGGCGCCGAGGAGGTCGGCGCGGGCGATGCGGGCATCGACCTCGATCCGTAGGGTCGCCACCCGCTCGAGGGTCGACACCGTGTGCTGCTTGGCGGCGGCCAGCAGCTCGACCATGCGGTCGACCCGTGCCGACAGGTACGCCGCCTCCGCCCCCTCCAGGTGCAGAGCCAGCTGCAGCCTGCGCTCACTGGCCCAGTGCCCCTCGTCGAGGCAGGCCATCCCTGCCTCCAGCAGCTCGAAGGCCGACCCGAAGGCGGCAGCTTGGCGGGCCCGGCGGCTGGCGTCGAGGTTGCGACGGGCCAGCTCGATCCGAGCCTCGTCGTCGAGGAGCCCGACGGCCCGGTTGAGGTGATGTACGACGCGGAACGGGCTCTCGTGGAGACCGTCGAGCAGGTGCCCCAGGACCAGGTGATAGCGGGCGGCGACCTCGGCGTCGGCAGAGCGGTAGGCCGCCTGCTGCACGCGGTCATGCACGAACGCGTAGCCATAGGCTTCGTCGGGGGCCTCCTGGCCCTCGCTCAGGGGCCAGTCGACCCCTTGCGGCCGCACCAGCTCGAGGGCCACCGCCGGAGCGAGGGTCTGCTGCAGCTCGGCGGCCGAGCGGCCGAGCACTGCCGCCACGTGGCGTAGGTCGAAGGTCGGGCCGATGCACGAGGCCACCTGCACGGCCTGCCGCACGTCGTCGGCCAGATCGACCACCCGCTGGGCCAGCAGCTCGGCCACGTCGTCGCCGCGCACCGCGACCGAGGCGCGCGCCAGGTCCCACGACCACCCCGAAGGGCCTCGCGCGAGCACGCCCTCCTCGACCAGGCTGTCGAGGAGCCGGCCCAGGAAGTAGGGATTGCCGTGGGTGCGCCGGTGGAGCACCTCCGCCAGCGGGCCCACCGTGTCGACAGAGCACCGCAGCGTGTCGGCGAGGAGCTGACGCACGGCCCCCAGCCCCAGGGGGGCCGCCTGGGCCTCCACCACCTCGTGGACCTTCCGGATGGTCGCGATGGTCGCGGTGAGGGGATGGGCCGGACCGACCTCGTTGTCGCGGTAGGCACCGACCACCAGCAGGTGACCGACCTGCTGATCGGTCGCCAGACGCTCCAGCAGCCGGAGGCTCGGCAGGTCGGCCCACTGCAGGTCGTCGAGGAACAACGCCAGCGGACGTTCAGGCCGCGCGAGCACGCGGACCAACGCCCGGAACGCACCGAACAGCCGGTTCTCCGCCTCGGCGGGCGGGAGCTCGGGCAGGGCCGGCTGCTCCCCGATCAGCCGCTCGAGGGCGGGCACCATCTCCGTGACCACCCGACCGTTCACCCCCACCGCCTGCAGCACGCGCTGCTTCCACACCCCCACCTGCTCGTCGTGGCTCGCCAGGATGCTGTGGACGAGCTGCTCGAGGGCCGCACCGATGGGGGCACACGGAGCTCCCATGCGGTAGGCGTCGAACTTGCCCTCCAGCAGCACCCCGCGAGCGAGGGTCAGGGGGCGGCGGAGCTCGCGCACCAGGGAGGTCTTTCCCGACCCCGAGGGGCCGCTGACCATGATCACCTCCACCCCACCGGCAGCCACGGACGCCACGGCGCGGCCCAGGCGCTCCACCTCGTCGGCCCGCCCGTACAGGCGCTGCGGCACCCGAAGCCCATCGGCCATGTCGGCCTCACCCAGCTCGAAGGGGGCGATCACCGGCCCGCTCGTGAGGCGCTCCGCGGCGCGGTGCAGGTCGCTCAGCAGGCCCGATGCGCTCTGGTAGCGCTCTTCGGGGTCTTTGCGGAGCAGCCGGTCGACGATCTGCCCGAGCACCCGGGGGACCTCGGGGCGAAGCGTGTCGAGCAGGGGTGGCTCGGAGGCGAGGTGGGCATGCACGAGATCGAGGGCATCGACCTCTTCGAAGGGCGGGCGCCCCGCGAACAGCTCGAACAGCGTGCACCCCAGCGCATACAGGTCGGCACGGGCATCGATGGTGCGATGCGTTCGCCCTGTTTGCTCCGGGGCCAGGTAGCGAAGCGTGCCCTCCACCGTGTCGCTGGCCACCACCTCGCGCAGAGCGGTAGCCATGCCTAGGTCGATCAGCTGCAGCCGGTCGCCGCAGACCACGACGTTCGACGGGTTGATGTCACGGTGGATGAGCCCGGCTCGGTGCAGGTCGACCACCGCCTCGGTGAGCTGCAGCCCGACGCGCAGCAGATCGGCCACCGACACGCCGTGGCGGTCGACGGACGCCAGGGAGCGCGCGCCGATGTCTTGCATCACCAGGGCCGCACGACCGCCGAGCTCGCAGCGCTCCAGAGGGCGCACGATCCGGGGCGAGTCGACCCGCAGGCCCATGTGGAGCTCGCGATCGAGGCGCCCGACCTGCTCGGGAGGAGGCCGAGTGCTGCGGCTGCACTTCACCACCACGGGCACGCCATCCGCGCGGCGAACCGCTCGCACGACCAGCGACCACACTCCGCTGTGGAGCAGCTCAGTGACCTCGAAACCCGGCAGCTGCAGGTTCACCATGGGGGCCTCCCGGCGGCAGGGTAGCAGCCTGGGAGCCCTTCATCCCGGGCTGTTCACATACTGGCGGCCAGGAACTCCGCCTTGTTCATCAGCTGCCGCAGCACGCCCGCGGGCAGGCACAGCGCCGACGACACCGCATGCTGCCGAAAGGCATTCAGCAGCTCCTCGGCATCGCCGCCATCCGCAGCCACCTCGGCGAGGTGGTCTGCCACCTGCAGCACGATCTGAGCGCGGTCCATCTCATCCACGACCGGCGCGGCGTGGTGCCCCACGATGGTGTGGGCCACGGTGTCGGGCAGGCCCCAGCGTCGCACGCAGGCCGCCGACAGCTCGGCGTGGTCGAATCCGTAGTGCACCCGCTCCGCCCGCTCCATGAGCATCGGCCGGGCGTAGAACTTCTCGAGGAGCGCCACGGTGTTGTCGCGCTCGACCATCAGCAGCAGCTGCAGCCCCAGATCGTGCAGCAGCCCGGTGACCAGGGCCTCGGAGCCGTCGACCTCGGGCACGTAGCGAGCCAGCAGGCGGCTGAACTGCCCCGTGAGCAAGGCATGACGATGCAGCAAGGGGCCCCACGGCGCCACGGTGGTCGCGATCGCTCCGACCAGCGCCCCGAGCGCCACATCGCGGGTGCCCAGCAAGCCGAGCACGTGCACGGCACGCTCGAGGCTGGCGACCCGCGCACGCAGGCCCGACAGCGGGGAGTTGGCCACCCGCAGCACGCTGGCCGCCAGCACCGGATCCACCGAGACCGCCTCGACCATCTCGTCGAGGGTCGAGTCGGGGGACTGTGCGACCCGCATGATCCGCATGGCCGCGGCAGGAAAGACCTTGAGAGCCTCGACCTGCTCGAGACAGGCGTCGAGATCGTGGGCAGCTGGGGCGAGCATGGGAGGGCCTCCGGATGACCCATCGAAAGCACGGGCCTCGCCTTGAGGGCCTCGTGCTAGGGCAGCTGCTCCAGCAGGCGGCGTGCTTGCCGAACCGACGCATGATCGAAGCCGAGCACCGGGGCGGCCTGGCCCATGCCCGCCTGGAGCAGGTCGCGCGCGAGCTTCTTGTCGTGGAACTCGATGGCCCGCACCGCCCGGGCCACCAACACCTCGAGCTGCGCCTGAACGGCCCCTCGAGCGATGGGATCCTCGTCGCCCAGCACGGAGCGATGAAGCGACGCAGCGGGGTCGAGCCAACCCAGCGCCTCGTCGAGGCGGCCCTTCCGCGCGCAGAAGTGGCCCAGCTCGAGGTAGCGACGCGCCACCTCGATGCTGGTGTCGCCATACAGCCGACGCTCGGCCTCCAGGGCCTCGTGCAGCAGCCCCTCCGCCTCCTCTGCGCGGCCGTGCTGGCCCTGCAGGTGCGACCACTCGGTCAGCCGGTTCGGAAGGTCGGGGTGGGGTCGCCCATCCGCGCTGGCCTGCTGGCGGGCCCATCGCACCGACGCCTCGACACACCGAGTGCCCTCCTCGAGCACGCCCGTGCGGCTCAACGCCAGCCCCAGCTCGAAGGCCACCCTCGCAGCCCGTGCGTCGAAGGGATGCTGCGACAGCGCCGCGTGTACCGGGCGCAGGCAGTCGACCGCCTGCTGGAAACGATCCGACCTCGCGTAGGCCAGCCCCAGGGCCTCGGCACGCGCGAGGGTGCGGGGATGATCGGGACCCAGCTGCAGCCGCGTCAGCTCGTGGGCTTCCCGGTACAGCGACAGGGCCTTCGCCTCGTCGCCCTTGCGCGACAGGATCTCCGCCAGCTGTGCAGCGGCCAGCGACGCGGTGCGGGGCGCCTTGAGCTTGCGCAGCTCGTAGGCATCTCGCAGCGCCCGCTCGGCGTCGTCGAGGCGCCCTCGCCTCAGCAGGTGCTGCGCGACGTTCGACGACACCACGGCCAGCCGAAGGTCGCGCACGCCGTGCCCCAGCAGCCCCTTCCAGGCCTCCTCGAGCATGACGCCACCCTCGTCGAGCTTGCCTGCGCGCATCGCCAGGGCACCCAGCGCCCCCAGCTCCAGCCAGGTGTCGGGGTGACGACGACCGACCGACTCCACGCGCAGGTGCAGCAGGGCCCGGCTGGCCGCCAGGGCAGGCTGCAGATCGTTGGCACCCGCCCAGAAGTCGCGCAGCCGGCTCAGCTGGGCCAGCCCCCCGCCCGCCTTCGACACCGCCAGCACCTTGGGCGGCACGTGGGCCAGGGCCTCCTGCCAGGTAGCGCCCAGCCCTCCGGCACGCAGCAGCGCAGCCCCCCCATCGGGGAACAGGGCAGCGAGCCAGGTGGGCGCCAGGGCGACCGAGTCCACAACCACTCCTCGTCGGCGTCAGCCTACCTGAGACCCGAGCGGCGGCGGAGCCACCACGCGACCCCCGCGAACCAAGCAACCCATGCAGCCAGTCCCGGCGCCCGCCACAGCGGCGTCTCCCGCCGGTCGTTCACCACGCGGCCCGCCTCCGGATCCACCAGTACCGGCCCGCGATCGCCGGGCAGGTGCAGCCGACCGTCGACCGCGTCGGTGAGCCAGGTGAGGAAGGCGGTGTCGGGGGACACCTCGTCGAGCTCGGGGTCGCGGGTCGTCACGGCGAACACCGTGCGTGCCGTTCCCACCGGGCCCACGTCGGCCTCGACCCGGTGCGTTCCCGAGCGCACCACCTCGACCGGCACCACCAGCTCCCCGTCGGGGCCGGTGCGACCCTCGTGGGTGGAGGCCCGCCCTTCGTTGTCGATGCGCACCACGACGTCGGCGTCAGCCAAGGGCGCAAAGCCGGCATCGCGCACCCGCACCACCAAGCGAACCTGCTCGCCCACGGCGTAGTTCTCCCGGGGCGTGTCGACCGTGACCCGGCTGGTGGTGGAGTCTTTCATCAGCCACCGCAGCGCGTTCTTCCAGAACCGCAGGTAGGCCTGGTTGCCCCGGCCCTCCGCCGCCTCCGACAGCGACCAGCGCCAGGAGGCATCGACGGTGAGCGCCATCGTGCGCCCCTCCCCCACCTCTCGCACCGACAGCACGGGCAGCGGCTCTCCCTCGTCGGTGCGACGGGTCGGGTGGCTCAGCAGGCTGGTCGCCCCGTCAGCGAGCCCCAGGGGCACATTGGTGCCGTCGAGGTCGACCATCCGCTCCCACCACTGCCGGTTCTCCAGGGGATCCGCCACCAGGCGGGTGATCGGGTGACGGGCTCCCTCGTCGGTGAGCAGCGGACGGAAGGGGGCGAGGTCGGCGGGCACGGGTGCCGAGCTCACCTCGACGGGCAGGATGTCGGCGAGGGGCGAGTCGCCGTAGCTTCCCAGCGAGAACGACCGGTCGCCCCCGACCATCACCAGCGCGCCCCCGCCTTCGACGTAAGCGCGCAGGTTGTCGAGCAGCCGCCGGCTCTGGTACCCGAAGTAGGGCTGATAGTCGAAGTTCTGGAAGATCACCGCATCGAAGGTCCACAGATCCTGGTCGAAGAGGCGCTCGTAGGGGAACTGGATCAGCGACAGCTCGCGGTCGTCGTAGGCCGCGCTCACATCGGCCCGCGTGCGCAGGATGAAGAACGACACCAGCTGCACCGACGGGTCGCCCTTGAGGAAGCGCCGCATGACCTTCACGTCCCACGAGGGGGCCCCTGCCACCTGGAGCACCCGGATCCGGTCGCGCACCACCCGCACCACGACCGGCATGACGTTGTTCGCCGGCACCGCATCGCCCTCGTAGACCGGCACCTGCACCGCGTAGGCGAAGCGGCCGGCGTCTTCCGCGACCACCTCGAAGGTGACCTCCCCGTGCCCGCTGTCGTCGATGGCCACGTCGCGCTGCGTGACCGCGGCCCCGTCGCGGGTGAGGGTGACCGGCACCGTTCGCCCCTCGAAGCCGAGGCCCTGCAGGTCGGCGGTGATCCGGAAGGGCGAACGGATGAAGGCGAAACCACCGGCATCCACCGACCGCACCGCCAGGTCGGTGAGCTCCCCCACCGACCCCACCTGAAACACCGTGAGGGGCCCCTGCAGCTCGGGCACACGCGGCGCCCCATCATCGCGCAGGGCACGCCGCAGCAGCCCTCGATCGAGGCCGTCGGTGATCACCACGACCCCCGCCAGGCGCTCCCCCGCCAGCCGCTCGGACAGCGCGTCGAGGGCGCCTTCCAGGTCGGTGTCGGGCAGCTCGTAGGCCGTCGGCAGGCCCACCGACAGCTCGCCTCCGAAGGTGAACCTCTCCACGGGCCCCACCTCGGCGACAACGTGGTCGACGAGGGCCTCCACCTGGTCGGAGCGCGGCACGCCGTCCTCGAGCACCCCCATGGAGGCGGACCCATCCACCAGCAGTGCGACCCGCCCTGCCTCGGTGCGCCCCTCCTCTTCCACCCACAGCGGCCCGGCGACCGCCGCCACCACCCCGGCGAGGGCGAGGGCCATCGCCAGCACCTCGAGCCCCCACACCACCGTCGAGCGGCGACCGACCGCGGCCAGCGCCACCACCCCGACAGCCGCCACCACGGCCAGCACGATGCCCCACTCGGGGGTGGTCCACACCAGGTGCCCCTCAGGGCCCAGCGACGCTCCCAGCAGCCAGGTGGTCACTCGAGCCGCCCCTCGCGCATGAGCTGGTTCACGTGGGCCTGGTCGCGCTTGTAGTTCGCGGTGAGGCTGTACATGATCAGGTTGATACCGAGCTTGATGGCTTCCCTTCGCTGCCGCTCCCCCCCTGGGACGACGCTGTTGGCGGCGCGCCCGTCGTCGCCTCGGTCGAGGGCCCCCGACAGGTCGTTGCGCATCAGCACCAGGGGCGTCAGGTTGCCGACCGTGACACCTTCCAGGTAGGGCACGGTGTCGACGCGGCCGAGGGGCCGGTCGATCAGGAAGAAGCTCCGGTAGATCGAGTGGTCTGCCGGCAGGGGCGACAGCGGGCGCGTCGGGAACAGCCGCTGCACCAGCGCCCTCACCCGGTCGTCGAAGGGGTTGCTCTCCGACCCGGTCGCGTCGTCGATGAGCAGGAAGCCGCCGTAGGCGAGGTAGCGAGACAGCTGCTCCACCGCGGCCTCCGACAGCCGCGGGAAGGCCCCGTCACCGATCACGACGGAGAACGGGTGGGCGAACAGCTCGGGGGACTCCGGGGAGACCTGCACGGCGCGTGGCTCGCACTCGACACTGGTGGTCTGCACGACCTCGTACAGCAGGCGCTTCCAGGCGTTCGGCCGAGACAGGGTGCCCTCGCCGAACTGCACCTCGGCGATGTCGACGTCGGTGGCGTCGCCGAAGCCCCACGCACGCCGCGGAGCGACCGACATCGCCGCCAGCGCCGCCAGCAGCTCGCGCCGTCGCATCATGTGGACCTCCCTCGTGCCAGCGACAGCACGCCCTGAGCGAGCAGCAGCAGCATCACCCCGGCCCAGGCCGGCCGTGCCAGGTCGACCCGCCGGGTGAGCAGGTCGGGGGCGATAGCTCGCTCGGCGGCCACCACCGTGTCGTAGCTGCGCACGTCGGACTCCTCTGCCGGCACGTTGACGGCCACCCAGGCCAGCGGCGGCGCGCTCTGCAGCGCCAGCTCGTAGGCGCCGGGCTCGGTGGGGGTGAACACCAGCCGGCGACCGTCGAGGCGGGAGCGCACGGCCTCGCCACCCGGGCCGAGCACCTGCGGGTCGACCACCAGATCGGGGAGCGGCACGGCGACCTGTTGCCCGACCACCCCGTCGAAGCGCGCGGCACCCGCCCCCGCCTCGCCGCCCAGGTAGCCGACGAGCCGCTGAACCAGGGGCATGAACACGGCCTGGAGCGGCAGGTTGCCCCACCCCAGGTCGAAGGTGGAGGTGTACAGCAGCACCCGGCCCCGCCCGACCTTGCGCTCGATGAGGGCCGGCATGCCGTTGCCCCACGACAGCAGCACCCTCACGTCGTCGTTTTCCTCGAAGGGCTCGAGGGTAAGCGCGGTGTGAGCACGCACCCGGAGGAAGCCCTCACGCCCGCCGCGGCGGAACGGTCGGAACATCTCCTCGTCGAGGTCGGGAAGCGCCGCGGGGATGCCGCCCTCGTCGCGGTCGGCGAGGGCGCGCGTAGAACGGATCCGAGCCGGCAGGATGCCCTCGAGAGCGGCGTTGTAGCGCTCGGCGGTCACGTTGTCGCCACCGCTGATCACCAGGCTGCCTCCCTGCCGCACGAACTCGGTGAGCCGCGGACCGAAGGGCCGCGGGTCGGGCACATTGGCGAGGAAGACCACGCGGTGCGTCTCGGGGGCGAGCTCCGACAGCCCGATGGGGCTGGTGACGTCGATGGTGACGCCGGACTTGACCCCACCCCAGGGCGCGAGGGCCCGCTCGAGGAAGTAGACCTCCGACCGCGTGGGCGTGTCGCCGGGGTCGCCGTCGACCACCAGCACACGGCTCGCCCCCACCTGCGGAAGGTGGAAGTAGCGCGCATCGTCGGCCGGCAGGTCGGGGTCGGCGCAGGTCACCTGCCCGACCCCGCCGGAGGCCTCGCTCGGCACTGTGATCCGCTCCTCGGTGGCCCCCTCGGGGGGGAGGTCGGCGAAGATCGGGATGCTCGCGCCGTCGGGGAGCGTCACCTCACAGGGGACCTCGATGGGGTCGGGGCCGTAGTTCATCAGCCGCACCGTGACCTGGCCGCCTTCGAGCCCGTCGCCATAGCGTGCCGACGCGATGGACACGTTCCGTGGCGGGTCGCTGGCCACGCTCTCGGGCACGATCGAGCCGCCGAGGGCCAGCAGGGCCTCGATCTCGGGCATCGCGTCGGGCACCTGCGCGGGACCGGCCTCATCGCTGAACAGCACGACCTCACCAGGCTCTCCGGCGAGCAGTCGACGGGCCTCGAGCAGCCCCCCACGCAGGTTCGACGTGCCCCACGAGGGCTGCAGGCCGGCGAGGGCCGCAACGACCCGCGCGCGATCGGTGGTGAGCTCGCTGGTCACGGCCACCGCCTGGGTGTCGTAGACCACGAGCCCCACCTGAACCCCGTCGGGTAGCCCGCGCACGAGCTCCAGAGCACGCTCCCGCGCCTCCTGCAGGGCGGTGGCCCCAGTCTTCACCGCCGACATCGACAGAGAGCGGTCCATCACCACCACCACGCGGCCGCTGCCTCCGAACTCCGGCACCCCGCCCGGGTAGGTGAGCTCGGGGCCCGCGGCAGCCAGCGCCAGCGCCAAGACCGCCAGCGCCCGCAGCAGCAGCAGCCAGGGGTCTTTCACCCGACGACGACGCCGGAGACGCTTCACGACGCGCTCGAGGAGCAGCATCGCCCCGAAGGCACGGCGGTCGCGTGGCACCTGCCGGGCCATGTGGGCGGCGATGGGCAGGGCCACCAGGCCCGCCACCAGCAACCCGAGGGGGGCCAGCAGGCTCAGGCCCACGGCGCCTCCGGGCCAGGACCGAGGGCGGCTGTGTCGTCGAGGACCGCGGCGCGGATCACCTCATCGAGGGCGCGGTCGGTCGCCACCGGCAGGTAGCGGCCGCCGAAGCGCACCACTCCGCCCTCCACCTCGGCGACGTACTCGCGCACCACCTCGGCAAAGGCCTTCTGGGCCCCGGCCGGGTCGACCGCCAGCGACTCCCCCCCCTCGGGGCTGTAGAACAGCGCCGGCGTGTCGAAGGCCAGCCGCCACTCCCGCGGGTCGTAGACGTGGAAGAAGCGCAGGTCGGCCCCGCGGCGAGCGAAGGCCGCCAGGGAGGGCAGCCATTCACCGGGCTCTTCCATGCCGTCGCTCACCACGGCGACCCAGCTGCGCCGGCGAAGCCGCGCCCCGACCCGCCCGAGGGCCTCGCGCAGCTTGGCCGTGCCCCCCGGTCGCACCTGGGCCAGCAGCAAGAACAGCAGCTGCAGGTGGTTGCGCCCTCCCCGAGGAGGCAGCGACACGTGGTCCACCCCCTCCCCTGCGACGATCTCCAGGCCCACGGGCTCGCCGTGGCGGTGAAGGAAGTACAGCAGGGTCGCTGCCAGCACCAGGGCGTAGCCAGCCTTCGACCCCTCCAGGTCGGGGCGTGCCGAGGAGGCTGCGGCGCCGGTTGCCAGATCGCCGGACAGATCGAGGACCACGGTGCACGGCAGCTCCGTCTCAGTCTCGAAGCGCTTGATGACGTAGCGGTCGGAGCGCCCCCACACCCGCCAGTCGAGGCCGCGGAGGTCCATCCCCGGCAGGTACTCCTGGTAGTCGGCGAACTCCACCGCCTGCCCGACGCGCCGCGACCGGTGCTCCCCCATCAGCATCGCCTCGGTGAGGGTGCGCGCGCGCAGATGCAGGTGACGCACCCGCGCCAGCACCTCGGCGTCGTAGATGGGCTCGGGCTGGCTCACGGGCGACTCATGGCCCCACTTCTTCGAGCAGCTGCTCCACGACCCGGTCGGCGGTCACTCCCGCGGCCTCCGCCTCGAAGTTGAGCAGCACGCGGTGGCGAAGCACCGCCCCAGCGACCGCCCGCACGTCGTCGCGGTTGGGAAGCTCGCGCCCCCGCAGCGCAGCCCACGCCCTCGCCCCGATGGCCAGGTATTGGCTGGCACGAGGACCCGCGCCCCAGCGGATCCACCGGGTCGCGTCGAAGCCCGAGCCCGGCCTCGTCGCCGAGGCGATGCGCACGCAGTAGGACACCACGTCGCCGTTGGCCGGCAGCCGACGGAGCAAGCCCTGGAACGCCAGCAGCTGCTCGGCCGTGAGGACCTGTCGCGCGCTCGGCATCTCCCCCACCGTGGTCCGGCGTACGATCTCCTCCTCTTCCTCCCGCGAGGGGTAGCCGACCGGCACGCTGAACATGAAGCGGTCTTGCTGGGCCTCGGGCAGCGGGTAGGTGCCCTCCTGCTCTACGGGGTTCTGGGTGGCGAACACCAGGAAGGGCCGCTCGAGGGCGTAGGTCTTGCCCGACGCGGTGACCGCACGCTCCTGCATCGCCTGCAGCAGCGCCGCCTGGGTCTTGGGCGGGGTGCGGTTGATCTCGTCGGCGAGCAGCAGGTTGGTGAACACCGGGCCCTGTACGAAGCGCAGCCCTCGCTGGCCCGTCGCGCGGTCTTCCTCCAGCACGTCGGTGCCGGTGATGTCAGACGGCATCAGGTCGGGGGTGAACTGAATGCGCCCGAAGTCGATGCCGACCGCCTCGGCCACCGTCGACACCAGCAGCGTCTTGGCCAGCCCGGGAACCCCGACGAACAGGCAGTGCCCATCGGCGAACAAGGCCGTCAGCAGTCGATCGACCACCTCTCGCTGACCGACCACCACCTCACCGATGGCCTCGAGCAGCTGCTCACGTGCGGGGGCGAGCTGCTCGAACAGTGCCACGTCGTCCATCGTCACTCCACTCCCAGGGCCTGCTTCACGGCGGCCTCGATGGCCTCGACGGAGGCTTCGCCGCCCCCGACCTGTACCTTGATGATGCGCCCGCTGCGGTCGATCACGAACGCGGTGGGCAGCGCCGACACACCATAGGCGCGGTAGACGCGCTGCGCGCTGTCGAGGCCGATCGGGTAGGTCACCGGGCTCTTGCGCAGGAAGCCTTCGACCACGCCCCTCGCTTCGTCGGTGAGCCCCACCACCACCACATCGGGGTAGCGGTCGTGCAGCTCGCTGAGGTGGGGCATCGTCGCACGGCAGGGGCCGCACCACGTCGCCCAGAAGTCGAGGACCACGACCTTGCCCGCCAGCACTTCTGGCCCCAGAGGCTGCCCGTCGAGGTCGCTCACCGCCCAGTTGGGGGCGAGCTCTCCCTCCCACTCCTCGGCCAGGGCGCTCCGGCGCCGGGCCTTGGCCTCCTGGTCGCGACGGGGCAGCTCGTAGTCACCACTGCGGGCGTGCAGGGGCTCCCGCTCGACGTCTTCCCCGCCTCGATCCCGTATCCGCAGGTAGGCCGCGTGCTTGTCGGCCAGCTCGGTCCTCCCCGAGGCCCGGTAGACCTGCACCAGCGCCCCTTGCACCTCGGGGTCGAAGGGGTTGATGTCGGCGGCGCTGCGCAGGTGCTCGGCGGCGCCTGCCAGATCGCCCTGCTCACGGAGGATGAGCCCGAGGGTCTTGTGGGACAGCGCGAACTCCGGGTAGTCGCGGAGGCTCTGTTCCAGCGCCGAGCGAGCCGAGGGCAGGTTGCCCAGCTCCAGCTGCGACTGCGCCAGACGGTTGGACAGCAAGGGCGATGGCGGCTCGTTGTCGGGAATGGCCTTGGCGTACTCCACCAGACTGGCCTCGAGCTCCCCGGCCTCCCGGAGGATGTCGCCCAGCGTGAGGTAGCGGGCGAGGTCTTTGCGCTCGGCCAGCACCGGGTCGGTGTCGACCTCGTCGCCACCGTCGAGCACGGTGGGCAGCGCCTCGAGCTGCCGCTCCACCAGATCGAGGGTCGCGACCCACTCCTTCCACCCGGCCTCGAGGGCGGCGAAGTCGGCGAAGCCCGCCTCCTCGGCGAGGGCGACCCGTGGATCCTCCCCCTGGCGCACCCGGGGCAGCACGCGCGTGAGCAGGCCATCGCCCCCCTGCTGGAAGCTGAACTGCATCAGCGTGGCCAGCTGCGCATAGGCCAGAGAGGCGCGCTCAGCCGTCGGCAGCTTGGCCAGCGACGGGTGCATCTCGTCGAAGGTGACGAAGTCGTCGCGCCGCAAGGCCTGCGCGATGTGCCCCTGCTGCCGAACCGACAGGGCGAAGCGATCCGTGCCATCCCGCCAACGACTGTCGAGGTATTTCGCGATGGCTTCCTGCAGCCACACCGGGGCGCGGTCGGCTGTGTGGTGGGCCACCACGATGTGGATGTACTCGTGGGCCGCCGTGTCTTGCCAGTCGTAGCCGCGAGCCAGGGCGCGTGGGCTGGTGATCAGTAGCCGAGACCACTTGGCGAGCCCCACCACTCCGGTGGTCTCCACGTCGTCTTTGGTCAGCGAGGAGGCCGCGATGAACGACCGGCCGTCGGGGTACAGCTCCAGCACGGTGATGCCAGGAGGCGAACCGCCGAGGAACGGTGCGATGTGCTCGTCGGAGCGCCGCACGGCGGCTAGCGCATCGTCGATGAGCATGGCGTCGATCCCCGGCCGGAAGCGAAGCTCGAACCGCCCCTCCCGCGCGCGAACCCAGTTTGCCGTCGCGTACATGGTGCGCTCGTACAGCGCGAGCTGGTCGTGGGGATCGGCCCAGCCGCCCTCGACGGCCTCCTTGTAGGTATCGAAGGCCTCCGGATAGCGACCCGCGTAGAAGTGCACCTCGGCCTGCGCCGCCAGCATCCCGGCATCGCCGCGGAGCGCCGCCCCGCTCATCGTGAGGGCCGACTCGGCACACGGCACGTCGTTGCGGTCGAGGCAGTCGCGAACGGCCTGGGGATAGCCGGCCAGCGCCACCGCGCACCAAAGCAGCCAGCCCATCACTGGTGCACCAGCTCTTCGTAGTAGCGCTTCTTCATCGCCCGATACTCCTCGGGCACGTCGCCCTCCATCCCCTCGAGCAGCGCACGACGGTAGGCCTCGGGCGTCGTGAACTCCTCACGCGTCGGGATCTCCAGGTCGCGGTCGCGCATCCCCTGCCCGTCGCTCTCCTCCCGCTCCCCATCCTGCCCGCCAGGGTCTTGCCCCTCGCTGCCCTGGCTTCCCGACATCGACTGGGCCTGCTGCTGGGCCTGCTGCATCGCCTGCTGCATCGCCTTCTGGGCATCCTGGAGGCGCTGCTGGGCGACCCCCTGCGAGCCCTCGGCCTGCATGGGCTGCCCGTCGCGGAGGTCGTCGCCCGCCTGCTCCATCCGCTGCTGCGCGTCTTCGAGAGCCTCCTGCATGCCCTGGGGCTGCACGGGGAAGTCTTGCTGCAGCTGCTCGGCCTGCTCGCGGGCCTGCTGCAGCTCGTTCTGCAGGTCGCGCTGGCGCTGCTCGAGCTGCTGCGCCTGGTCGCGCTGCTGCGGAGTGCTCTGTGCTGCCGCTTGCTGCAGCTTCTCCAGCAGCTGACGCACCCGAGCGAGCCGCTGCCTCAGCGCCTGCAGCTCACGAGCCCCCGGCCCCCGGATCTCCTGGCCCAGCTGGGCGTCGAGGCTCGCGGCCACCGACTCCCACGACCTCTCGGCGAGGCGCAGCGCGTCGAAGCTGCCTCGCAGGTCCCGCGCCTTGATCGCGTCGTGCAGTCGGTCAGCCATCTCCGCCGCCGACTCGGCGCGCGTGCGCTCCCAGAACGGCCGCTGCCCAGCCTCGAGGCCCTGCTGGTAGGCCACCGCCCCCTCGGAGTGAGCCGCCGCTTCCTCCTCCACCTTGCGCCACAGATCCGCGGCCTCCTGCGCCTTGTCACCGCCCTCTTCCTCGCGCAGCTGCTGCGTGTCGTCGCGCAGCGCCGCCTGGGCCTCCTCGATACGCTTCAGGTCGTCGAGCAGCTCCTGTGCTCGATCCTGTGCGTCGCTCGCCTCTCCCTGTCGCGACTCCAGCTGCTCCTGCACGCCCTGCGACATCGACTCGAGCTGCTCGGCGAGGCGCTCCATCAGCTTGCGGGCCTCGTCGAGGTCGCCCTCGGCGAGGGCCTTACGGATCTCCTCCATGAGGTTGGACATCTCCCCCTCACGTTGGTTGACGAACTCCCGCAGCCCACCGTCGTCGAGCCGTGCCGCCTCCTGCATCAGCTTCTGCATCATCCGCTCGAGCTGGTCGAGGCGTGCCAGCATCTCCTGGGCGTCGGCGCTGTCGCTGGCGAGCATCTCCTCCATCTGCTGTGCGGCCTTGGCGAGGTCGTCGGCCACCTGCGCCACATCACGGAGCGCTCGGTTGCGGAGCATCCGGTGGAAGGCGAGGATCGCGTCTTCGAGGGCCACGATCGCGTCGTCGCGAAGGCCGGCCGTCACCTCGAAGGAAGCGTCTTTGGGGACCTCCTCGCTGCCCGGCACGAACGCGACCTGCGTGTAGCGAATGAGCTCGGTGCCGCTGTCGACGACCTTCACCATCACCGTGGCATCGTGCTGGTCGCGGGACATGCCGGCCCACTGGGCTTCGACCGCCTCCAGCAGCGGCGCGTAGCGCTCGCCGAGCTGCTCGCCCCATGCCGCCAGCCCTCCGCTCGTGTCGGCGGCCGGCCATGGGTCGGTGAGGTGACGGGCCAGCACGGGCACCATCATCCGGAGCAGGTCGGCCTGGCGCTCTGCGGCCCGGCGGTCGAGGCCGCGGGCCCCGAGCACGACCACCTCCACGGCGGGGCTGTAACCAGGCTTGGAGCCCGAGATCGTGTCGTTGTCGAGGGCCGCGATGCGCACCTTGACGCGGTCGCCAGGAGACAGGCCCAGGTCGCGGGGCGAGCGAAGCACCTGGTCGAACACCTCCGCACGCCGCTCCGCCATTCGATACAGCGGCGGCCCCACGTCGGCCCCCTCGACCTGCAAGTGGACGGACTTCACGCCGTAGTCGTCGCGAGCCCGCCACCCGAGGGGGAAGCTCTGGTCGAGGGCCACCTCGAGGGGGCCATCGCCATCGACATCGAGCATCACGTCAGGAGGAAGGTCTTCCTGGGGCTGGATGGCAAAGGCACGACTCTGCTCGGGCTCTCCGCCGCGGTAGAGCACGAGCCGGTAGGTGCCCTCGGAGCTGGAGACGTTGAAGCGGGTGGACACCGTGCGCCCCTCGTCACTCACTTCTGCGTCGAGCCGCCGCTCGTAGACCTCGAGACCTGCCGCCTCCACCGGATCGGCCGTGCGCGCCGTCACGTCGACGCGGGTGCCCGGAGGCGCCGCCACGTCACCGGTGGAGTTCTCCACCACCTTGGGCTCGAGGCCGGTGTAGTCGGGGTATTGGTAGCGAAGCAGCAGATCGCCCACGTGAGCGGTGGCCTGCTCGTCGGGCGCTGTTGCCTCCGACAGCGCCGCCAGGGCCGACGCCCCGGAAGACCACCACGCCACCACGCCACCTGGCCCTCCTGGTGCCCACAGCGACACCACCGGGATCAGCAGCCAGGCCAGCGCCACCGCCGCAAGCCCACGAAGCGTGCGGCCCGCCGGATGCACCGTCGAGGCCGAGACGTTCTCGATGCGCTCGGAGGCGCGCCGTGCGACCAGGGCCAGCATCGCAGGGCTCTCTTGCCCACGGGCCCCTTCCGGGCGCTCCACCGCCGTGATCAGCCGACCACCGAGGTCGGGCACCAGGGCCTCGACCAGGCGTGCCTGGCGCTGTGGATCACCGGCGGGTCGCCACCGCACCAGCAGAGGCCAGGCCACGGCGAGCCACGCCCCCACGCCCACCACCGCCACGAGCCCAGCGGTGGCCGTCGATCGAGACCAGTGAAGCCACACGGCCGCGACCATCCAGGCCGAAGCCAGCGCCGTGAGCCACGCGAGCCTCGCCACTACCTGCGCCGCGAGCAAGCCACGCTCCCTGCGGGCGAGGCCCTCGACGAAGCGTCGAATGCGGCTCAGATCGTCGGCCAATCCCTCTCCAGGACCACTCGGGACACGCAGTGGCGTAACCACCACGCGCCCCATCCTAGGCCCTCGTGACGCGTCGTGACAGCGCCCAGCGGACCACTACAGCCGACGAAACACCCCGACAGCCACGCCGATCACGGCCACGTCGCCCGCATCCGCCGACACATAGATCGGCTCCATCGACGTGTTGGCGGGCTGCAGACGAAGGCGCGGCCCCTCACGGTAGAGCCGCTTCACGGTGGCATCGCCATCCACCATCACCACCGCGATCTCACCGTCTCGCGCCGTGCTCTTCTGGCGCACGAACAGGTAGTCGCCATCGTGGATCCCGTCGTCGATCATGGAGTCGCCCGTGACGATCAACGCGAACACCTTGCCTCCTGGCGGCAGCATCGTGCTGTCGACGCGGATGGTGCCCTCGTAGTTCTCCTGAGCGAGCAGCGGAAGGCCCGCAGCGATGCGCCCCAACACGGGAATGCCGACGACGTTGTCGTCTTCGATGAAGCCGACCGCCTTGGTGGTGAGCTTCAGCGAGCGAGGCCGACCCGGCTGGCCCACCCGCTCGATGTAGCCCTTCTTCTCCAGCGCCTTGATGTGATCGCTGACGGCGTTGGTGGACCCGATGCCGAGGGCCCGCCCGCACTCGCGGTAGCTGGGCACGACGCCCATCTGATCGACGTGGCTACGCAGGAACTCCAACAGCTCGGCTTGTCGGGGAGAGAGATCGTCCACCAGGACTCCACTGTACAGATGTTTATCGTGAACACCTGCACAGTACCCATGCACACGGCCGCTGTCAACGGAAGGTGCGGGCTACTCCCGCGTCTTTCGATACGTGAGCCGAGCACGCAGCACCCGTGTGCTGTCGCTCTCGACCACGACACGAACGTCGACGCCGTTCGCGGATCCGTCGACTACGCCGCCGCCGTAGCCAACCGACGCCACCGTCACCGGCGCCCCGCACCCCACCTCTTCCACCGTCATGAAGGTGGTGGACCCCGTGCAGAAGCCTGCACAGGCGAAGGGCTCGGTGCGCACGCGAAGCTCCGTGCACCCGGGCCCCTTCAGGCTGGCCAGCCCGGCCGTCTCGATGAGGGCCGTCGTGGCGAGGGGAGCCGCCTTGGCCCGGTTGCTCGGCAGCGATGCCCGCGTCGCGGGCAATGACGCCTCGTGGGCCACCGGATTGACGAACACCGAGGAGTCGTCGACGGTCACCTTCACGCCACCGCGCTGAAAGCCCGGATTGGCCGACGCGACCTCCACGATCCGAGCCCCCTCTCCCGACAGGAACAGCCCATCCGGCGAGCCCGCATAGAACGTGGTGATGTCGTCGATGAGCGCATCCCGCCCACCAGCGGTGAGGGCCATCGCCACCACCTTGCCCTCGGTGGTGCCGGTCAGCTTGAACGCACCCAGGCAGCCGATGCTGAGCGGGCGGAGCTCCCCCGAGGCCGTCAGGGCCTGCGACCGGAGGCCGGGAAAGGCCTGCTCGCAGATCACGTAGTGCACGCTCTCGGTGATGGCCCGTTCCGCAAGAAAGCCGGCAAGGCGAGATGGGTCCTTGAGGACCACCCTCATGACCTCCAGCTCCGCGGGACGAAGCGCGACCTCTTCCTCGCCATGCTCCGGGGACTCGCCGTGGTCGTCGTCTGCCTTGGGGTAGACCCACACCACGACCCCGTCTTGGCTGGACTGCCGGTAGCTCCCGCCGATCAACAGGTAGTGCACGTTGGCGCAGTCGAGGGCTGGGAAGCCGTCGACAGGAGCACCTGGCATCGCGGTGGACTTGTCGTGGCACTCCGCCGGAAGGTCACCCATCTCCCGCCACGAACCATCACTCTGGAAGGTGATCACGTACTCTGCACGGGTGCCGTCGCGCAGCCACACCTCGTCGACGCCGTCGTAGTCGTAGTCGGTCACCCGACGAATGCGGAGCTCCTGCACGGCGAGGCCACGGGCCCGGGCAAACGCCTCCGGCACCTCCAAGACATCCGAGGAAGTGGCCCCTTGGCGAATGGGCTCTCGCCATCTCAGGTGCGGCACCGGCTCTGGCTGAGCCCGCAGGTAGACCACGAAGACCAGCGATGCGAGGCCAAACACGAGGGTCAAGGCCATGACGCTCGACACCCAGGGTGGGTAGCGACGCCGGAATCGCACCTCGAAGGTGCTGTCGCCGAACCTGAGTCGGGTGCCTACCCCGATGGGGCGGGACTCTCCCTTGATGCACTCCTCGTCGACCCACGTGCCGGTCGCCGAGTCGAGATCGACCACGACATAGCCTCGCCCGCGCTCGTACTCGATGCGGGCGTGCTGAATCGAGACCAGCGGATCGGGAAGTCGCAGGCCCTTGGCTGACCGGCCGATGCCGACGACGGTCTCGGGATCGAGGGTGATGGTCGTGCCCGGTTCGATGCTGCCATCGACGGCCACGAGCTGTAGGTCGGTGCTCACTGGGTGCTGCCTCGGCAGCGTCTACCCCGTGGGAAGCCCCTCGTGCAAGGCCTGTGAGACCCTGCCCGACCACGCCAGCCACGCGTTACCTCCCACCGCATGCAAGGCCCCCCGCAGTTCCAGATGCCCACCGTAGCACCATGGATGACGCGCCTCCTCGGCGGGCTCTTCGCCATGTACGTGCTGGAGTTGCTGCTACGCAACGTCGGCGTCGACGTCTACGCGCTGGTCTGGCGCCCTTTCGGCCAAGGGTTCGTCGTTCACCAGCCGCTCCTCCGGTTCTTCGTGCAGGGCGACGACAGCAGCGCGCTGTTCAACGTGCTGATCGGGTTGCTGGTGCTGTACTTCCTGCTGCCCGCCGTGGAGCAGGTGCTCGAACGCCCCACCTGGCTGCGCGGCGCAGCAGCCGGCGTCGTCGGCGGAACGCTGGTGCCGCTGCTCCTCGACGCGATCGGCCTCATCCCTTCGGGTGGCACGATGGGCTGGGTGGTCTCGTCGATGAGCCTGTTCCTGCTCTTTGGGCTGGCCGTGCCAGAGGGTGTCGTCCGACTGTTCTTCGTGATTCCGGTCTCGGGGCGCATCATCGTGTGGGGCACGCTCGCTCTCAGCGTGGTGTTCTTCCTGCTGGGGCGCTCGCTGCACACCGCGGAAGGCCTCGGCGTGTGGTGCGGGGTTGTCGGTTGGTGGCACGGACTGGGGCCGGGGGCGCGCCGGCGCGAGCTCACGAACAAGGCATCGTCCATCGAAGCCGAGCTGCGGAAGTTCCAGGTCATCGAGGGAGGCCGCAGCGACAATCGCCCGTCGGATGACGAGTGGGTGCACTGAGCGACCGCCCGATCCGCGTCGACGGAGCGATGGGCACGACGCTGCGGGCGCGGGGTCTGGCTTCCGACGCATGCGCCGACACCTGGGTCATGGCACGACCCATGGAGGTCCTGGCTGTCCACCAGGCCTTCGTGGAGGCGGGCGCCCAGGTCCTCCGCACCGCTACGCTGTGCTCACGCCCTGACCGCGACAAAGCGGCGATGACGACCGTTCGAGCGGCGGTCGCGCTCGCGCGCCGGGCGAGCCCGGAGCAGGTGTGGCTGTCGGTCGGTCCGGCAGGCCCGCAGCGCGACGCCTCGCAGCTCGCGGCGCTCGCTTCGACCGGCGCAGACCGGGTCCTCCTCGAGACCTTCGTCGACGGAGCCGAGCTGCTGGAGGCAGCACAGGCCCTCGTGCAAGCCGGGGCTCGGGTGGTCGCCAGCATGGTCCCCTCCTCCTCGGGAGCCCTCCTCGACGGGAGCCCTCCTCCCTGGAAGGCGCTGCTCGATGTCGGTGTCGAGGGCGTGGGATTCAACTGTGGCCAGGGCAGCGCCGATGTCGTCCGAGCCATCCGGGCGCTGCCGTCAGGCGGGCCCTGGTTCGCCGCACCGGTCGACGACCGTTCCCTGCCCGACTGCGCCGACGAGCTGGCGACCCGCGTCCGGTGGCTGGGAGGCTGCTGTGGGGTCGGGCCGGCACGGTGGGCCGCCCTGTGGTGAGCTACACCGCCCACGGCCAGCCGCTGGTGGTCGACACCTTCCTCCGTCCCCTCCTCGGTGGCGCGCGGTGGCTGCTCGGCCTGGTCGCGGGCGCGCTGCTGTTCTGGATGGAGTGGTACCTCTGGGTGCCCCTGCCGTTGCTGGTCGCCACGGCGTTGGTGGAGGCGGTCCTGCTGGTTCGCTCGGACCGCCCCATCGCCCTGTCGGTGAGCGAAGACCGCATCGTCGTCGACGACCGCTTCGCGGCGACGCTGACCGTGCGCGTGGGCGACGTCCGCAGCTGCGTGGTCCTCGAGCGAGCGCGCGCAGGAGGCACCGAGGTGGTGGTGGTGCTCGGGGGCGAGCGTCGTCCGCTGCTCGCGGTGGCCTTTCAGCTCGGTGAGGCACCACAGGTCGGCGTCGACGTGGAGGCGGTCGACGTGCACCTGCAAGCCCAGGCCGGCCTGCTCCGCGCCACGGCGCCGGCCACGCGGGCGATTCGGCAGCGCTTCCACGATCGACGAGCCCTCGAGGCGCTGCTGAGCGTCGTGCCCGACGAGGCGAAGCGCCGCATCGGGCTCCGACTGTGGCGCGGGGCGGCGCCCACCCTGTCGGTCTTCGGCCACCACACGGCAGAGCACGACCTGTGGATGCTCTGCGAGGACGAGAGCTACCAGGTCGTCGACGCCGACGGAGCGGTCGTGCACCGTGGCCGGCTCCACGTCGATGCGGTCGGCACCGCCGAGCGCGAGGCGATCCTGCTTCAGGTCGCCGGGGAGCGAGGCGCCGACCTGGGGCGTCTGCCCCTGCTGGTCGTGGTGCTCGACGGCCTGCAGCTCGCCATCCCCGCCCCGGCTCGTGCGGGCCTGCCCCCGGCCCCCTTCGACGACCTACACCACACCCACGCGCCCGAGGCGGCCGCGCTACTGGCGAGGCTCACCCCGACCGGGCCCGACATGCCACCCCCGTGGGCGGGCGATACACCTCCCGCTCCTCAAGGAGTCCACCCTCGATGACCAAGCACCTGTCCGAGGCCGAGCGCCGCAGCCAGATCCTGCGGGCCGCTCGCGCGGTGTTCATCGACAAGGGCTACATCGCCGCGCGCGTCGAAGACGTAGCCAAGCGGGCCAGCATCTCGAAGGGCGCGGTCTACTTCTACTTCTCGTCGAAGCGCGAGCTGTTCATGGCCCTCGTGCAGGAGGAGCACGAGAACACCTACTCCTTCCTCGACCGCGCCGAGCAAGACGACCGCCCCGCAGCTATCAAGCTGCTCGACCTCGGGCAGCAATACCTCGACTACTTCGCGGGTCTGAAGTCTCCCCCGAGGTTCTTCCTGATGATGTGCGAGCAGGGCATCCGCGACGACGAGATCCGCGAGGAGGTGCAAGCCGTGCACCAGCGCTTCGTCGACGCGGCGACGCTGATCCTCGCCCAGGGCATGGCCGAGGGCACCTTCCGCCGGTCCGACCCGCAGGGCGTGGCGATGATGCTCAAGGCGATCATCGACGGGCTGGCGGGCCAGTCGGCCATCGGCATCCGTCCAGACCGAGAGCGACTGGTCAACGACGGGATCCAGCTGATCCTGCACGGGCTGCTCGCCGATGGGTAGCCGCCTCGCCTGGCTCGATCGTCGTCGGCAGCTGTGTCTGTCGGGCCCTGCTGGTCAGCGCCTCTCCACCGCGCCCGACGTCGCCTGGGGCACGTGGGAGGCGATGGGCGACGAAGAAGTGCACAGCTGGCCGACCTGGTCACCCGACGGGCGACGAGTGGCGAGCTTTCGCATCGCCAAGGAGCGTGGCCTGGAGTGCCATGTACGGGTCACAGAGGCCGACGGCGTGACGGCCTCGGAGATCGCGGAGCTGGAAGGCCGGCTGCCCATCTATCTGCAGTGGTCCCCGGATGGCTCTCGGGTGCGCGTGTTGACCCAGGAGGGTGACACCCTTCACCTCGAGGAGGCCCATGCCAGCGACCTGTCGCCCCCGAGGCAGCTGCTCGAGGGGTCCCCTCTGTTCTTCGAGCACCATGGCGACGAGGTCGTAGCATTCGTCGGAGAGGCCGACGGCCCAGCACTGGTGGTGATCGGGCCCGAGGGCCAGCGCCACGCACTCCCGGGGGTGCCCGGCAACTTCTGCGCGCCGATGGTCCTCGGCGACCAGGTCCTCTACGTGGTGCACACCGGCGATGGCATGGAGCTCGTCGCCACCGAAGTCGACGGCACGGGCCCCCTCCGGCCGATGGGTTCCGTACGGGGCCTCGCCTCCCTCGTCGCGTCCCCCAGCGGAGACCGGCTGGCATGGGCCGTCGACCCGCAGGGAACCGGCGCGGCTTACCGCTCACTGTCGTTGCTCGACCCCGCCACCGGCGACAGCGAGCTGCTCACCGACATTCCGCTGATCGCCTATCTGTGGCAACCGGACGGGCTCGGTCTGGTCGGCGTCGAGCAGATCGACCCCGCCACCTTGCGCTGGCATCGCATCGGGCTCGACGGCTACACCCGCAAGCTGGCCGACCTGCATGCCACGCGCGATCTCCGGTTCTTCCTTCGGTTCTTCGAGCAGTTCGGCCGCTCCCACGCGTTGATCGATGCCGAGAGCCGGCACCTGGTGCTCGCGGGGGGCCTCACCGACCGCGACGACCCGCGCGGCACGCCGCGGATCTGGCGAGTGGGCCTCGACGACGAGCAGATCGACGAGGTCGACGAGGGCATGTTCGCCACCTACGCTCCCAGGAGCTCCTGATGTCTGTCCGTCAGCGGCTGCGCCGCTTCCTTGGCTCCGACGATGCCGACCTTCGACAGGAGCTCGACGAGCTTCGCCTCTCCCTTCGTCGTGAGGCGGCTCAGCGCGCCGAGCTCGAAGCCAGCGTGGCCAAGCTCGACAAGCGACTGGGGATGGCGATGGGCGCCGTGCAGGCCTCCACCGCCCAGCTCATGCAGCTCAAGCAGGTCGCGGAAGAGGCGAAGTCGGCGGCCCATCAGGCGCAGCAGCGAGCCACCAGCGCACTGTCGACGGCCGAGTCGGCCGCCGACGCGGTCGCCGAGCGCTGACAGTGACTACACGTCGAAGGTGACGCCCTGGGCCAGCGGAAGCTCGGTGGTGTAGTTCATGGTGCACGTCTGGCGGCGCATGTAGGCCTTCCACGCATCCGAGCCGGCCTCCCGACCGCCGCCGGTGTCTTTCTCACCACCGAAGGCGCCGCCGATCTCGGCGCCGGAGGTGCCGATGTTGACGTTGGCGATGCCACAGTCGGACCCTGCGGCCGACAGGAAGCGCTCCGAGACTCGGAAGTTGTCGGTGAACACCGCTGAGCTCAGCCCCTGGTCGACGTCGTTCTGCGCCGCGATGGCGTCTTCGAGATCGGTGTAGCGGAACACGTAGAGGATGGGCGCGAAGGTCTCCTCCTTGACGATGGGCATCGACACGTCGGCCTCGATCAGGGTGGGCTGCACGTAGAAGCCCGACCGCTCGACCCGACCCCCACCAGCCACGAGCTTGCCGCCTTCCTCCTGCGCACGGGCCACCGCGGCCTCGAACATGCGGACGGCGTCGTCGTCGATGAGGGGGCCCACCAACGTGCCACCCTCCAGCGGGTGCCCGATGGGCAGCGTCTTGTAGGCCGCTGCGAGGCGCTCTACGAAGCCATCGTAGATGCTGTCGTGCACGAAGAGGCGACGGGTGGAGGTGCACCGCTGCCCAGCCGTGCCGACCGCGCCGAAGGCGACGCCGCGAAGCGCCAGGTCGAGGTTGGCGTCTTCGTGCACGATGATGGCGTTGTTCCCACCGAGCTCGAGGAGGGACCGACCGAGTCGACCGGCGACGACCTGGCCCACGTGACGCCCCATGCGCGTCGAGCCGGTGGCGCTGATGAGGGGCAGACGGCGATCGTTGATCATCGTCTCACCCACCTCGGCGTCTTCCCCGATGATCAGCCCCAGCACGCCGGGGTGGCCGTTGCGGCGAAACACCTCGTCGCAGATCTTGTGCGTGGCGATCGCGGTGAGGGGTGCCTTGAGTGACGGCTTCCAGATCATCGTGTCGCCTGCGACGGCGGCGACCATGGCGTTCCATGCCCACACCGCGTTGGGGAAGTTGAAGGCCGTGATGATCCCCACCAAGCCGAGGGGGTGCCACTGCTCGTACATGCGATGGCCGGGGCGCTCCGAGTGCATCGTCTTGCCGAACAGCTGCCGCGACATGCCCACCGCGAGGTCGGCCATGTCGATGGACTCCTGCACCTCGCCGAGGCCTTCGCTCAGCACCTTGCCGACCTCGAGGGAGATGAGCGTGCCGAGATCGTCTTTGTGAGCCCGTAGGGCCTCTCCGACCTGGCGAACCACCTCGCCGCGCTTGGGAGCGGGCACCACGCGCCAGCGCTCGAACGCCGCCTGAGCATCGGCGACGACACGCTCGTAGGCCTCCAGGCCCGCGAGCTGCACCTGAGCCAGGACCTCGCCATCGTTGGGGCTCACCACATCGATGATGCGCCCGGTGGCGGGAATGGGACCCTCGGCACCTGCGGCACCTGGGTTGATCGCTTCGATACCGAGCCGGGCGAGCACATCACGCACGTGATCCTCCTGTAGACGGTCGGCGGGCGTATCCGTTCCATGCCATCGCAGTCAATGTGACGAGATGGTGAGGCTGACACCTTCTCGACGCCAAAACCTTGCGGGTGCCGGGGGTCGAATGTAGGTTGCGCCCACAACCGTTCTCGACCCGAGGAGCAATATGCGCACCCTCTCTTCTTTCAAGCTGCTGCTGGCCCTGAGCGTGGCCCCGGCACTGGTAATCACCAACACCGCCTGCTCGGGC
>CBDUIC010000003.1:0-149528 GCA_965367245.1 uncultured bacterium
TTCAGCCTCGAGCAGGCCGCCCGGATGGACGCCAACTGGGCCGCCTACCGGTAGTGGGCGGGTGCCGGCTCACGGCGACCGGGTCACCCACTCCGCCTGCTTGCCCCGAAACGGGCTGGTGTCGCCGCGCCCCTCCGTGAGGCAGTGCGCCGTCCACCCCTCGGCCAGCAGCTCGGGCACCGCCTCTCCCTCGCTGATCAGCACGCGGGCTCCGGCACGGTGCCAGCCTCTCGCCAGCTCGACCACCCGGTCGCGAGGCAGGTCTCCGTTGGGGTAGCGGGTGGACCCCACATACGGCGGGTCGAGGTAGGCCACCGTGGGCACCTCCACCGGGCCCTCGGGAGGGCCTGCCGGCTGCTGCCCGCCCCCCAGCACCACCGGACGCAGCTCGTAGCTCCGAAGCACCCGAACCAGGCTCGGCACCATCGGATTCACCCGGCCGAAGCGCTCCGTGCCCGGCAGCCCGTAGGCCGAGCTGGTGTTGAAGCCCGGGCTGCTCCAGCATCCATCGACCACCCCCACCGCCTTGCCGCTGAACGCCAGCCGCTGAAGGAAGAGGTACTCGGCGGCAAAGGCCACGGCGTCGTCGTGGGCCACGGGGTGACGATGGAGCCCCTCGTAGACCTCCCGCGGGTCGCGCTGCGCCATGCCCTCGAGCTGCTCGATCAACGACGCCCGCGCCCCTTCCTCGATGACGACGGGGAGCACCGCGCCCCAGGGGCCTGGATCGGTCAGCACCACCTCGGTGAGGGGCGCCTCCAGCCCCAGCAGGGGCTCCAGCGCCTTGCGGAAGCGCCACTTCGAGCCCTGGTAGGGCAACAACGAGCGCCGCGCCCCCAGCAGGTGCAGCGTCAGCGACGCACTCCCCGCACACAGCTCCACCCATCGCACCGACGGCACCTCCGCCGCCAGGCTATTCCTCAGGTCCCCGGAGGGCACGTGGACTCCATCTACGACCGACTCGGAGGCGACGCAGGTGTGCGGCGCCTCGTCGACCATTTCTACGACCGGATGAGCGAGCGCCCCGACGCCGCCACCATCCGCGCCATGCACCCCGACGACCTCACCGGCTCGCGCGACAAGCTGCACCTGTTCCTCACGATGTGGACCGGCGGGCCTCGCACGTACATGGAGCAGCGGGGCCATCCGCGGATGCGGGCCCGGCACATGCCCTTCCCCATCGACGACGCGGCCCGCGACGCGTGGATGGCGTGCATGGGCGATGCGCTGCAGGCAACCGTCGACGACGAGGGGCTCCGTGCCGACCTCACCTCGGCCTTCGGGCGCATCGCCGACCACATGCGCAACCAGCCGTGATCGGACTGCTGTGGTGGCTGGCCTGTGTCGCTGCGCCAGCCCCCGCACCCGCGACCGGCGAGGTTCCCCGCACGCCGGAGGCAGCGTGCGACCGGCTGCAGGCGCTGGGAGCGACCTGCCGCTGTGAGGGGGGCACCCTCGGCGACGAGGTCAGCTACCTGTGTGAGGGCGCACTGGGCGGCGTCCCCTACACGTTGTCGGCGGTGACCACCGGGGCCGCCCTCCCCCCACCCGCGCAGGGCGTCGGGGCCATGGCTGACGACCTGTGGCTCGAGGTCGAGCACGGCCCGGGAAGCCAGGGCCTGCTCGAGCGCTTCGTCAGGTGAGGACCATCTCCTCGCCGTCGCCGAACATCTCGCGGTAGGCCCGCACGTGGAAGGCCGCCAGGAACACCGGGCCGAGGACCGGCACGTAGGACGCGAAGATGCCCATCGCCATGCCCAGCGCGCCGATGGTGAGGTGGTAGCCCATGTGGCTCTGGAAGTGGACCACGCTGGTCTTCAAGGCCGAGATCGGGCCCTCGCCATGCAGGTAGATCATCGGGGAGTAGAAGCCGAGCACCAGCGGCACGAGCAGCACGGGCACATAGCAGAACATCACCAGCACCATCGCGATGGCACCCAGCAGCACAGCGCCTCCCATCACCTTGGCCACGTCTTGGCTGAGGGTCTCGAAGGCCGAGCCGAAGGTCAGCTCGCCCTCGCCTCGCTGGTAGGCGGCGATGGCGCGCGTGAGGCTGGCGTTGAATGGGGCCAGCAGAGCGCCCAGCCCCGCGCCGAACGCGACGATGCCGAGGAAGAAGACGAGGAAGAACAGCAGCTGGGCGAGGAGCATCGACACACCGCCCGCTGTCTCGCCCAGCATCGACCCGATGATCCCAGCGAAGATCCCGACGCCGAGCATGCCGCCGAACATGCCGAAGATCATGCCCAGGTACATCACCACGATGGCGACGAGCACGATCGGCATCACCACCAGCGTGTGGCCCAGGCCGGCGAGGAGGTAGGGGCCGATGTCGTCGGTGACGTCGGCGATGGTGGCGTTGAGGAGCTTGCCAACGTCGGGCGCGTCGCCTCCGACCACGGGTTCGCGAACGACGGGCTCGGCCATGCTGCCTCCAGGTCGGCCTTGGCTAACCCGGCGGCGGCGGCGGGATAGGACAGGCTCGGGCAGGGTACTCCCAGCAAGGAGCAGGCATTGCATCGTGGGCAGGTCATCGCGGCGGGCGTCGGGCTTCTGGCCGCCATCGTCACCCTGTGGTGGCTGATGCCCTCCGTGCCCGAGGTGGCCCCGCCGGCACCCGACTCCGAGCCCGAGGCTACCGAGGCCCGCGCGCCCTCCACGGCTCCGGCACCCGCCGACCGCTCCGCACCGCAGCAGGCCGCCGAGCCCCCCGCCCCCGCAGACCGTTCACCGGGTGAGCCCAAGGCCGCGCCCGCGCCCCTCCCCTCGCGCGGCAACATGCCAGGGCCCGGCGGGCGTCACCTCCCCAAGCGCTCCTACATGCCCGATGCCGACGCCGTCGGCCCTGGTGCTCCGCCCCCCGCCCCCGCCGGCGACGGCGGAGAGGAGGGCGACGATGCGGGCGGCGCGGGCGGCGACTTCGACGACCCCGGCGCGGAGGTCGAGGCCGACTGGCTCGAAGACACCATGGAGGGCTTCCTCGACGCGGTGGTCCCGGAGAAGGCCGGCGCCGGCCTGTCGCGCAGCTGCAGCTCCGATGGCCGCAGCTGCACCTTCGAGGGCGACATCACCGACGACTCGTTCATGAAGCGCTGGTTCGCCGCCCAGGCCGACGGGGCTGTCGACCTGCAGGGGGTGACCCTGTCCGAGCTCGACTTCGTCGAGACCGACGACGGGCGCCGGTTCAGCTTCACCGCCACCGCTCCCTGAGGCCGCGAGCTACTGCTCGAAGCAGTACAGGTGGGCCAGCTCGAAGCACAGCTCGGATACTCCCGCGTCGGTCCACGACGCATCGGTGGCCCCGATGACCCCTTGCATCCCTTCGTAGGGCGGCAGGTAGCCGAGCCAGGCCCACGACGACTGCGCCGTCCAGTCGCTGCACGTCTCGTAGACCTCGGACGCCGCCGCATGGCCCTGCGCAGTGACCCCCGACCACACCGGGCCGGAGACCACCTGGCCGGTCTCGTCGAGGTGCAGCGGTGCCGCGAGGCTGCCATCGAGCAGATCGGCTCGGCTGGTCGCCACCACCGCGCCGTCGAGCGTCACGTAGGGCCCGGCATAGGTCGCGAAGCGCGTGCGGGGCGTGGATGCCTCCACCCCCGCCCCGGCGAGCCAGGCCCGCCAGGTGCCGCCCAGCCCGGCGAGGTCTGCGTGCTCCTGGCAGCGAAGGTCGCCTCGCGCCAGCCCATCCTCTGGGTCGGCGGCGGCATTCGTCGTCAGGCTCCCGTCGTAGACCGTGCTGGTGACGAAGACCCGACGGGTGCTGCAGGCCCCCAGATCGGCGCACGGTGCCAGCGCCCAGCACTCCCCGGTGCGCTCCGCGTGGGCACACACCGCGTCGAGGGACTCCGCCAGTGCGGTCGCCTGGGCGCCCAGCTCGGCATCGACGCCCGCCAGCTCGTCGTCGTGAGCGACCGTCAGCGCCTCCAGCGCCTCCAGCCTCGCCTCGGCGGCACCCAGCCGCAGCTGCAGGTCAGCCACCGAGGCATCGTGGGCCGCCTCCACCTCGGCGAGGCGCGCCGCCAAGCCGCCCGTGGCGTCGCTGTCGTCGCCGTCGGCCGAGCCACAGCCCACGCCCAACCACAAGCAAGCCGCCCAACCTCGCCGGATCGTCATGGTCGCCTCCCTGGCGGCTCCCGCAGTACCGTGCTCAGCATAATCCGTCCCCGTCCACGGACACCCACCATGCCCTCTGTCCTGCTCTCCCTCGTGTTGTCGTGCGCTCAGCCCCCGTGCGGGCGCGAGGTCCCGACCTCCCTTAGCGAGGGCACAGGCCAGGGCGGCAACGTGCTGATCGTGGTGGTCGACGACGTGGGGGTGGAGCAGCTCGACCGGTGGGGTCTCGCTCCCGTAGGGTCCCGCACCCCCACGCTCGACTGCCTGTGCGACCGCGGCCTGCGGTTCACCCAGGCCTGGGCGTCTCCAGCGTGCAGCCCCACCCGCGCCGAGTACCTCACCGGCCACTACAACCGCCGCCTCGGCGTCGGCACCATCTTCACCTCCGGCCCGCGCGACCTGGAGCTGTCGACCCGCTTCGACGCGCTGCCGGAGGTCGCAGCACGCGCCGGCTACGCCACCGGCTTCTTCGGCAAGTGGCACCTCGCCCAGCCCGAGTCCCCCGACGCCACCAGCCACCCGCACCGGACCGGCTTCGACCGCTTCGCCGGCTCCCTCACCAACCTGTACGAGACCAGCCACGGGCAGACCGGCGAGCACGGCTACCACCACTGGGAGCGGGTCGTCGACGGGGTCGTCGCCGACACCGACACCTACCCGACGACCGCCACCGTCGACGACGCGCTGGCCTTCGTCGACGAGGTGGGCGACCAGCCCTGGCTGGTGGTGCTGTCCTTTCACGCGCCCCACGTGCCCCTGCACTGGCCGCCGGCCCACCTACGGGGCCTCCCGAAAGCCGGCGTCCCCGAAGTCCACCAGAAGTACCTGGCGATGCTCGAGGCCGCCGACGCCGAGCTCGGCCGCTTCCTCCGCAGCCTCGGCGACCAGGAGCGCGCCGACACGCACATCGTGTGGCTCAGCGACAACGGTACGCCGGGCCGGTCCATCCCCGAGCCGCTGCCCCCCGCCGGCAAGGCGACCGTGACCGAGCTCGGGGTGCGGGTGCCGCTGGTCGTGGCCGGTCCGGCGGTGAGGGCCCCCGGGGTCAGCGACGCCCTGGTGCACGTCGTCGACATCCTCCCCACCGTCGCTGAGCTCCTGGGGGTCGAGCACGAAGCCATCGACGGGCGAAGCTGGAGCCAGGTGCTGGCCGACCCCACCGCGACCGTGCACGAGACCGTGGCGACGTCCCGCTACTTCCCCCTCGGCGAGGGGCCGCCCGTGACCATCGACAAGGCCATCCGCACCGCCACCCACAAGCTCATCGTGCACAGCGAAGACGGCGAGTCGCTGCACGCCGTGTCCCCCGACACCCTCGTAGAGGGCCCCGATCTGCTGGCCGGGCCCCTCACCGACGAAGAGCTCTCCCAGCTCGAGCAGCTCCGGGGAGCCCTCGACGCCCTCGACGCCTCGGTGGCCGAGGGCTGGTGATCGGGGTCGCTTCCCTCGACGCCTTCGAGATAGACAGCCCCATGCGCCAGCTTCTCCCGGTCTTGCTCGTCTGTGCCTGCGCCTCCGACCCCGAGGGCTTGCGCCTCACCCCCCCGGGAAGCGGCCCCGAGGTGCGGGTCGACTGGGACCACGAGCCCCTCGCCGACATCCCCTTCCCCACCGACCTCGCTACCCGTCCCGACCCCTCCTCCCCCACCGGCCGGCGCCTCAACCTCCCTGTCGGCGACGGCATTGCCGTCGAGCAGGCGATCATCGGGTCCCTCAACGAGTCCACGGGCTGGGGCCTGTTCACCCCGATCACCGTCGGCTTCGCCGCCCCCCTCGACCTCGACGAGCTCAAGGCCCGCCACCCCGACGACCTGCACGTCGACGGCCACCTGGCCGACGATGCCATCTACGTGATCGACATCACCGAGGGCTCCCCCACCTACCTGCAGGCCCACCCCCTCGATCTTGGCGGCGGCCGCTTCCCCGGCCAGCTCACCAAGCCCAGCTCCCTGCTCGCCAACGACCCCAAGGCACCCACCGGGTCGTCGCTGCTGTTCGAGACCACCAGCGAGGATCTCGACGGTGATGGGGTGTTGGACCTCGGGGAAGACCTCGACGGCGACGGAACCCTCGACCTGCCGAACACCTGGCCTGCCGATGGCCACCCCTTCCACGACCTGGCCACCTTCTACGAGCGGGCCACCGACACCCTCATCGTCCGCCCCGTCGTGCCCCTCCGCGAGGAGACGACCTACGCCGTGGTGCTCACCGAGCGCCTCGTGGGCCTCGACGGCGAGCCCGTGCGCAGCCCCTGGGAGTGGGTCAACCACACCCGCCAGACCCCCGACCTGCAGCCTCTCGCCAACGGCCTTCCCGACATCGGCCTCGCCCTCGACGACATCGCCTACGCCTGGTCGTTCACCACCGGCTCGGTGACCCGCGACCTGCACGAGGTCGTCGCCGGGGTGCGGGGCGAGGGGCCCTACGCGACCCTCGCCGACGACTACCCCCCCGGGGTCACCGAGGCGGCCATCCTGCACACCCTCGAAGACCAGGTGCCGACGGTGCTGCCGCCCGAGCCGCTGGTCTCGCCGCTCCTCGCGCTGGGCATCTTCGACGAGGCGAGCCTCGAGTTCGTCATCGCCACCCACTCCGCCTACACCGAGGGCTTCGTCGGCGGCGCCATCGTCAGCCCCTACCTGCTCGCCGACCACGACGGTGACGGCAGTGATGCCGACGAGCACTGGCGCCTCGACCGCGCGCGGGGTGAGGTCCACCATGCCCCTCGGCGGGTGCCCTTCACGTGCGCCATCCCCAAGGTCACCGAGGAGCACCAGCCTCCCTTCCCCGTCACCATCCACGGCCACGGCCTCGGCAGCACGCGCATCGAGTTCATCGGCTTCTCCTGGGCCCTCAACCGCCTCGGCGTGGCCGTGTGTGCCCTCGACGCCCCGGGCCACGGGCTGTCGCTCGGCGATGAGTTCGATCCGCTCATCGCCAGCTTCCTCGCCGCCGTGCGCACCGAGCCCACCTGGTGGCACCTCGTCGATGCGCAGATGCGCGACCTCGACAACGACGGGGTCGTCGACGCCAGCGCCGACCAGTTCACCGCCGACGCGCTGCACACCCGCGACATGCTGCGCCAGCCCGTCGTCGACTGGGCGCAGCTCATTCGCTCGCTGCAGGCCTGCGGCGAGGGCACCATGAGCGTGGTGCTACCCACCGAAGACGGCATCGTGCCGCAGGGCGAAGAGCGGGTGACCTGCGACTGGAACGACGACGGCGTGCCCGACATCGGCGGCCCCGGCACCCGCTTTCGCTACCACGGCATCTCCATGGGGGGCGTGGAGGGGGCCATGGCCGCCGCCGTGCTGCCCGACCTCGATGCCGCCGTGCTCACCGTGCCGGGTGGTGGGATGTTCGACGTAGGCATCCGGTCGAACATCGGCTCGGTCGTTGATGGCCTCGTGAACCGCGCGCTATCACCGCTGATCCTCGGGGTCCCCACCGGCGACGGAGGCATGGAGCTCCGCCAGCAGGTGGTGTCCCTCAACGACAACGAGCAGCTCCCGTTCGCCACCCTCTCCGAGATCCCTGCAGGCGGGCGGGTGGTGGTCACCAACCTCGACCGAGAGGTCAGCAACACCCTGCGTGTTCCTGCCTCCGGCACGTGGAGGGTGCCCATCGTCGCCGAGGCCCTGCCGCCCGAGGAGAAGGCGTTGGCCGCGGGCATCCCCACCGGCGGAGTCGAAGAAGGCGAGCGCTACGTTGTTCCCGCCAACGAGGGGCTGGGCGACCGCCTGAGCGTGGAGGTCTTCGATGCCCTAGGCCACTCCGTGGGGGTCTTCGACACCTTCGATCGCGACATCACCCACGAGGGCGTCACCCACGAGGCCGGCAGCCCCCTCGTCGCAGGCAGCTGGGGCTTCGGCTACACGCGCTCCTCGCCCGATCTACGCCGCGCGGTGAGCGTGCTGTCGTCGGTGGTCGAGCCCGGCGACCCCATCGCCTACGCGCGCCAGTGGTACGACGAGCCCATCGACAACCCCCGCGAGGTGCTCATCGCGCTCACCGTGGGCGACGAGTCCGTGCCCCAGGCCACGGGCATCGCCCTGGCCCGCGCGGCAGGCATCGTCGACTACACCACGGTCGACCCACGCTATGGCACCAGCGTCGACCGCTGGCTCATCGAGCGCGGCGTCGTGCAGGGCCAGGAGGAGTGGGGCGAGTTCGTCGACGCGGGCGGCTCGCCCATCCTGTTCGACCCCGACGACCTCGACGACGGCACCGACGACTACGACGCGCCATCCGACGAGCCGCTGCGCGCGACCATCCAGGCCGGCGACGGGGTCAGCGGGCTGCGCTTCCTATACGTCGACCCCCGCGGCACCCACGCCTACCTCGTCCCCGACCAGACACTGGGCTTCGACGTGCACGCTTTCGGAGCCCAGCAGATGGCCTGGTTCCTCTACAGCGCGGGGGCCGAGATCCGCGACGACCCCTGCCTCGCGACGCCCAACTGCCCGTTCCTGCCCTACGTCGAGACGGCCGACTAGCTGCGGCGACCGAAGAACAGCGTGTTCACCAGCTGCTGATCCGGCTCGTCGTCGACCGGCACCGACCAGGCGATCTCTTCCCGCCACGCCTCGGGGTAGGTGGCCTCGAGCACCGCGGCAAAACCATCGTGGTCGAAGGCCGACCACACCGCCAGCAGCCCTCCGGGAGCCAGGTGCTCGGCCACTCGCTGCTGCCCCTCGACTGTGTAGAAAGGGAGGCTGGCCTCGTCGAGGGGCATGTGGGGGGCGTGGTCGACATCGATGAGGATCAGGTCGTAGGCCTCGCTCGCCTCGCCGAGCAGGTCGGCGTAGACATCGCTCTGCACCAGCTCCACCCGACCATCGGCGACGAGCCGCTCCGACAGAGGCAGCAGACCGCTGGTCATCCAGTCGATGACGAAGCCCATCCGGTCGACCACCCGCACCAGGCCCGCCCGCGGGCTGTCGAGGGCGGCCTCCGCGGTGTAGCCGAGGCCCACCCCACCGATGAGGATCCGCAGGGGCCCCTCACCCGGATGCGCCGCCAGGGCGCGGGTGGCCAGCTCCCGCTCCGAGAGCGGACTCACGCTGCTCATGAGCAGCGCGCCGTCGATGTGCACCTCGTAGACCCACGAACCCCCACCCTCGGGCCGCCAGTGCCGCGACAGGTGGTAGTGGCCCGAAGGGCGCTCGGCCGAGCCGAGGAACTCGATATCCGACAGGTCGATGCGTGAGTCCATGCGACGCGGCATACCCAGCCTTGGGACCGCGCGCCCTGTCTACCGACGACGTCGTGTCAGCAGCCCCCCGCACAGCGCTAGCGCCAGCAACATCCCGGTCGGGCCATTCCCCGCTCCGCTACAGGCACAAAGACGCGGCGACTCGGTGGCCGGCTCGTCGCCGCACAGCTCTTCGCCCTGCTGGCCAAGCAGACACGGATCGGTGTCGGTCGTGGTGGGTGTTGTCGGATCGGTGTCGGAGTCGGTGTCGGTGTCGGTGTCGGTGTCGGTGTCGGCATCCGCGTCGGTGTCGGCGTCGCTGTCGGTATCCGTGTCGGTGTCGGTGTCGGTGTAGCCGTAGCCCGACCCACCACCGGTGTACCCGGTGTACCCGGTGTAGGCGCCCGACCCGCCGCCCGTGTAGCCCGTGTAGTAGCCCGACCCGCCGCCCGTGTAGCCGCTTCCAGCCGGCGGATTGTCGGTGTCGCCGGTGGTGGCCAGCGAGCTCGTGGCGAGGAGAAGCAGTAGGGCGAGCATGTCGTCTCCGGGCACCTCCTGGGGGACGACGGTGGCACCTGGTACGCAGCCTGCCACCGCCCGGTCCCACCGTCAACCGAGCTGATCAGCGTTCTCCGGGGCGAAACAGCTGAACGTTGACCACCGCCACGCACTCCCCGACGGTCGCCTCTGCAACGATGCTCCGCATGGCGCGGAAGTAGGCAAGGTGAAGCGACCGGATCTTCTCGAAGTCTTCGTTCGAGCACGCGAAGACGTTGTACGAAAACTGCCCCGGATTGCCGGCAACCACCTCGTTGCACGCCACCGTGGCCCAGTGCCCCTTGAGCTGCCGACCGATCTCGGGTCGCCGCTTGGTGTCGACCGCGACCACCTCCTCCCGGTAGTGCGTGCCTGTCCACGACACCTGCCCCGACGCGACGAGGAAGGCTACGCACTCGGACTCCTGGTCGGCGTCGATCCCGAGCTTGTCGGCGATCCATCCCGGTCGGTGTCGGGGCAGAGCCAGGTACTCCTCGAGCTCCAGGGCCCGCAGGATGGCCTGGGTCCACGGGAAGCGGCGCGCCCCCTCCCGGCGCTGCTCCATCAGCTGCCAGGCGCCCTCGATGGTGAGCGGCATCTCGTCGGGGTCGACGAAGCACGACACGAAGTCCACCAGGCGGACCGAGATCGACTCGATGAGCCGGAAGAACTCCGGCAGCCGCGGCTGCGCCTCCCCCCGAAACCAGCGACCGAGGGCGTGGCGGGTGATGCCGGAGGCCGCTGCGATCTCGGTGATCGGCCGCTGCCCCTTGAGCTCGGCAAGTAGGTGGACCACGCCCTCGGCGCTCTCGGGCTCCACCTCATCGAGCCACGCCGGGCGCGCCCCGAAGAAGGTCGTCAGCCCGCCTTCCAGGTCACGCCCCGAGCGCCGGATCGCCCGGAGGACCTCGCTCGCACTGGGGTACCGCCGCCCCGACTCCCAGGGATAGGCGACGTTGCTGCGGTAGCCGAGGCGCCGCGACCAGGCGACCTGCGAGCGCGAGCCGCGCAGGGCCTTCAGGAACTCCTGGGCAATGGCCTCGACGTCCATGGGGTCTCCGGACCGCACGTATAGCAGATCCGCACCACGGCGCCGGCCTCCGGTACCGTCTCGGCGGGAGCCGAAGGACGCGATAGACGCCGCCATGTTCTCACGCCGCCACCCCGTGTACCCCTCGGAGACGAGGTCGTGATCTGGCTGTGGGCCCTCGCCCTGGCCGCCGAGGTGGAGCCCTCCGGGGAGCTGCGGGTGATCGAGTCCATGCCGTCATCGTGGGCCCTCGACACCGACGGTCGCACCTCCGAGTGGGGGCCCGTCGTCGACACGCGGGTGAGGGTCGGGCTCGCGGTGCGCGACGGCGTCGTGCGGGGCGACGCGCAGCTCGATGCCCTGTCGGGCCAGCTGTTCGGCACGACCTGGTCGCTGTCCCCCCTCGACGAGCGACGACGCCATGTCCTCGATGCGTACTCTGGCGATGGGGTGGTGCTGCGTCGGCTGGTCGCCGGCGTGCGCCTGCCCATCGCCGATGTCGAGGTCGGCCTGGTCACCTCCCACTGGGGGCTGGGGCTGGTGGCCAACGACGGCGCCCACGACCCCGACTTCGGGCGCTCCGACTTCGGCGACCGCGTGGCACGGGTGCGACTGGCCACCCAGCCCCTGGGCACCGAGGTGCCGCTGTACGCCGCGCTGATGGGCGACCGGGTGCTGGCCGACGAGCTCGCCCGCCAGTCCGAGGGCGACGTCGGCTACCAGGGCATCGTGGCCCTGTTGTGGCGTGAGGAAGCCCAGGAGATCGGTGTGTACGGCGTGCACCGCCGCCAGACCGACGACGAGGGGCGCTACATCCGCGCCACCGTCGCCGACGTCTACGCGCGGGTCACCCGCGACCTCGCCGAGGGCTGGACGGGTCAGGTCGCGCTGGAGGCCGCCGCCATCGTGGGCGCCACCGACGTGTCCCGCACGCTGGAGGCCGTCGACGGGGTCTCGGTGAGGTCCACGGGAGGGATGCTACGAGCCGAGGCCGGCCACGAGCGGGGCGGCGGCGTGCTCAAGCTCGCGTGGGCGTCGGGCGACCGCACCAGCGACGACGACGTGCTGGCCGACTTTCGCTTCGACCGCGACCTCGACGTGGGCATGGTGCTCTTCGACGAGGTGATGTCGGCCATCGACCTCGCGGCCCTCGACGCGGCGACCGACCCGGAGTCCGCCGACCAGCCCCCGGAGGGTGTCGAAGCACTGGCTCAGGAGGGAGCCTTCCAGAAGGCGGTCGCGGTGCAGCCCATCGCCGAGCTGCGCCCGACGAAGGCCGTGGAGGTCAAGCTCGGCGCGGTGCTGGCGTGGTCCACCGCACCCATCGCCCATCCCGTCGAGACCTTCCGCAACGGCGGGGTGCCCACCAACCACATGGGCCGCGCCTCCGGGGGCCGCTACCTCGGCACCGAGCTCGACTGGTCCATCGGCACGCGCCCCCCCGACACCACGCTGAAGCCCCACGTGTCGATCCAGGGCGGCCACGCGTGGCTGTCCCCGGCGCTGTCGGGGGTGGTCAAGCGGGTCGACCACCTCCTGCTCACCGGTCGACTCCGATGGTGATGCTCACGCTGGCTCTGCTCGGCTGTGGCGAGCCCCCTTGTGGCGCCGACGCGCCCGCTTCCCACGGCGGCGGCCCCGGAGAGGGCGGCAACGTGCTGATCGTGGTCCTCGACGATGTCGGCGTCGAGCAGCTGGGGCCGTGGGGTCTCGCCCCCACCCCGGCGCGCACGCCGACCATCGACTGCCTGTGCGAGCGCGGCCTGCGCTTCACCCAGGCCTACGCGTCGCCCAGCTGCAGCCCGACGCGGGCCGAGTACCTCACCGGCAACTACAACCGGCGCACCGGCGTGGGCACCATCTTCACCCCGGCCGACCGCACCTTCGAGCTGTCCACCGCGTGGGACACCCTGCCTCAGGTCGCCGCTCGGGCCGGCTACGCCACCGGCCTGTTCGGCAAGTGGCACCTCGCCGAGCCCACCGCCGCCGACGCCGCCACCCACCCCAACCGCTCCGGCTTCGACCGCTTCGCCGGCTCCCTGGCCAACCTGAACACCACCTCTGGCGGCCACCTCGGAGGCTACGGCTACGGGCTGTGGGAGCGCATCGTCGACGGTGTCGCCGACGACACCGCCGTCTACCCCACCACCGCCACGGTCGACGACGCGCTGGGCTTCGTCGACGAGGTCGGTGATCAGCCCTGGCTGGTGGTGCTCTCCTTCCATGCGCCCCACGTGCCGCTGCACTGGCCCCCCGCCCACCTCCGTGGCCCCCAGCCCATGGAGGTCGACTTCGACGAGCGCCGCTACATGGCCATGCTCGAGGCCGTCGACACCGAGCTGGGGCGCTTCCTGCGCACCCTCCCCGACGCCGTCCGCGCCGACACCCACGTCATCGTGTTCGGCGACAACGGCACCCCGGGAGAGGTCATCCCCGAGCCCCTGCCCCCCATCGGCAAGACGACCCTGCACGAGCTCGGCGTGCGGGTGCCCATGGTGGTGAGCGGTCCGGCCGTCGAGCACCCCGGGAGCGTAAGCGATGCCCTGGTGCATGTCGTCGACATCCTGCCCACCGTCGCCGAGCGACTCGGGGTCGAGCACGAGGCCATCGATGGGCGCAGCTGGGGTCCCCTGTTCCTCGATGCGGGGGCGACCGTGCACGACCACGTGGCGAGCGCGCGCTTCTTCCCCCTCGGAGAGGGCGAGCCCGACAGCATCGACAAGATGATCCGCTCGGCGACCCACAAGCTCGAAGTGCACAGCGAAGACGGCGAGCAGCTCAGCGAGGTCGGCCCCGGGTCGTTGCGAGAGGGCCCGAACCTGCTGGAGGGGCCCCTGACCGAGGAAGAGGAGGCGCAGCTGGCGGGGCTGCGGGCCGCCATGCAGGCGCTCGACGACTCGGTGGAGGCGGGCTGGCCCGCGCCGAGCGCCGCGCCGTAGCAGCACCCATCACGCGTTCGTACCCCATCTATCGCCTGAGGCGGGGGTGTACGGCCACGCGCAAGTTGCGGCTCGCCGTACACCCCCCTCCCCCCGGATCGCATCCTCAGCGCACCGGAGCGGTACGGAGCGGCTCCCGCCACCCCGGCGGCCCCTTGAGCAATCGAAACGTCAGGTTGATCCGCTCTTGCTCCACGGAACCCTGCCGCGGCACCCCGTGGTACCACTTGTGCTGGTGGGTGCCTCCCATCAGCAGCAGGCTCCCGTGGGCGAGCTCCACCGTTCGCTTGGTCTTGCGCTTGCCCTTCGCCTTCATGACGAACTTGCGCCGAACCCCCAGCGAGACCGCCGCGATCACCGGCTCGTAGCCCAGCTCGGGCTCGTCGTCGGCGTGGAACCCCATCGCGTCGTTGCCGCTTCGATACCGGTTGAGCAGCAGGTGGTTGAACGGGACCTCGACTTCGCGGTTCACCCGCTCCCACACGGGTCGGAGGCAGGCGAGCACCTCTCGCGGAGGCAGCGTCTGACCGGAGTAGCGGTAGGGCAGCTCGCCGCCCCAGCCGATCAGCCGCGGCTGCATGATCTGCTTGCCGAACATCGAGATGGCCCGCTGCTCCCAGGGCACCGACTCGGTCAGCGCCTCCTGCAGCTCCGTTGCCTCCTCTCGCCCCAGCCACCCCGTGGCGTAGACGATCCAGGCCCCGCCACCCAGGTTCTTTCGCCGGGCCTCCAGAGCCTCGTGCATGCCGCCTCCTCCGCTCCCTGTATGCTCCTGACGTGCCAGCGACCCTCGGACCGTTTCAGCTCGACGAACCCATGGGCCAGGGAGGCATGGGCCTGGTGTGGCGCGCCACCCATGCGTCCGGGGAGCCCGTCGCCGTCAAGGTCCTCCGCCACGGGGTGTCCGACACAAGCAAGCTCGCGATGCAGCGCGAGGTGGCCTCCATGGCGGGGCTTCGCCACCCCCACATCGTCGCGGTCCTCGATGCCGGCACCGTCGATGCCCAGGCTGCGCAGGCCGACGAGCGACTCCCGGAGGGCTCCCCCTGGGTCGCCATGGAGCTGGCAGAGCGCGGCTCCCTCCTCGACGGCTACCGCACCCTCCGCTCCAGCCACGTGCAGCGCCTGCTGCGCCAGATCCTCCGGGCGCTGGCGCATGCCCACGCCCACGGCGTGCTGCACCGCGACCTGAAGCCCTCGAACGTGCTGCTGTCGGGGGACGGCGCCGCTCAGCTCGTCGACTTCGGCCTGGTGCTCCGTATGGACTCCGACGACGCCGACGCCCCGCGCGGCGGAGGCACCCCGTCGTACATGGCCCCCGAGCAGGTCGACCCCGCCTTCGCGCCCATGGGCCCGTGGACCGACCTGTACAGCCTCGGCGTGGTGGCCTGGGTCCTCACTACCGGGCGTCGCCCCTTCGAGGCCAAGGGCGCCGAGCGCCAGATGCGCAACCACCTCGAGGCCCCGCTGCCCGCCTACGTGCCCCGTCGCGCCATCCCCAAGCGCTTCGAGTACTGGCTCGCTCGCATGCTCGCCAAGCGCCCGGAGGATCGCTTCCAGCGTGCCGCCGACGCGCTGGCCTCCCTGGTCTCCTTGGGCCCTCCCGAGCACCGCCCCCTCGACAGCTACGAAGCCTTCCCGCCGATGCCGGTCATCAAGGTGGGGCTGCCCCCGACGCCCCCGATGGCGTCTCCACGCGTCGGGTCTCGGCTGCAGCGGGGCCTGGGTCTCCTCGCCCTGCAGGAGCCCCCCCTGGTGGGGCGCGCCACCCTGCAGGCGCGCCTGTGGAGCGCGCTGGTGGCCATGCAGGAGTCCGGCCGCCAGCGGCTCGTGCTCCTGAGGGGCCCCACAGGGGTCGGCAAGACCCGGCTGGCCACCTGGCTGGGCCGCACCGCGCACGAAGCTGGGGCCGCACAGGTGCTGCCCATCCGCCCAGACACCACCTACGCAGGGCTGGTGCGCGCCACCCTCGCCCCGGGCACCCACCGGCTCGACCCCATCCGCGCCTGGGCGCGCGCCCACGGCTATCCACGCGACGCCGGCCGCCTCCTCGAGGCTGTAGCGGCGGGCAAGAACGTAGCCCGCGCCGAGGCCCTCACCGCCACGCTCCTGCTGCTGCGAGGCCTGGCCTCGGAGCGGCCCATCGTGCTGCACATCGACGACCTCCATGCGAGCCCTGTGGGGCTTCCCCTGGCCCAGGCCCTCGCCAGCGGGGCCGAGCAGCTGCCGGTGCTCGCCGTCATCACCACGCCTGACCACATCCTGGCCACCGACGAGGCCACCGACGCCCTGTGGGACCAGCTGCTGGCCAGCCACGACGCCGACGAGATCAGCGTCGAGCCGCTGAAGCGAGCCGATGGCGTGCAGCTGCTCCGTAGCGTGGTCCACCTCGACCCGACCTTGGAGAGCCAGCTGGTCACGCGCACCGCCGGCAACCCGCTGTTCGCCCTCGAGGTCGTGCGCTCGTGGGCTCAGTCTGGGCGCCTCCGCCCCAGCGAGCACGGCCTGGCGCTGGTGGGGGCTCCGGGGGCTCTCCCACGCACCGTGACCGACGCAGCCCGCGACCGCCTCGAGCGCTTCCTGCACCGCCGTGACGACTGGTCGGTCGCGCTGGAGCGGGCGGCCTTGCTCGGCAACGAGGTCGACAGCAGCGAGTGGCAGAAGGCCTGTGGCGAGGTCCCCCGAGATCTGATGCCAGCACTGCTGGCGGCGCGCCTCATCGTTCCGTCCCCCGCGTGGCGGGGCATGCGGTGGAGCTTTGCCCACGGGATGCTGGGCGAGGTGCTCCGCGATCGAGCCCTGGTGTCGGGGCGGCTGCGCGCGCATCACCGCGCCATCGCCGACGCCCTGCGCGACGACGACGTGCCCCCCGACCGGGTCGCGCCCCATCTGCAGGGTGCGGGCGACCGACTGGGCGCAGGCAAGGCCTGGCTCGAGGTCGCGACGCAGCGTCTCGCAGAGATGCGCGTGGCCGAGGCGCTGCTGGCCGCCCGGGAGGCCGACGAACAGCTGGGCCTCGCCGGCAGGCCCGACACCGACCCTGACCGCCTGATGGCCAAGGTCTACCAGGCGAGCGCGCTGCACATGCAGGGCCACGACGCCGATCAGCGCGAGCTGCTGATGGAGGTGGTGGAGGCAGCTCCTTCCGCCTCCGCGGCCTACCGAGAGGCCCTCATCGGGCTGGGCAGCCGCGCGGGTTGGCTGGGCGACCAGGAAGGGTTCCGCCACTGGCTGGGCCGCGCCTACGACCAGGCGAGGGGCGCGGGAGACACCGCGCGGATGGCTCGGGCCCGTGAGCGACTGGCGCGCTTCGAGTCGCTAGCGGGGCACCACGAGCGAGCTGTCGAGCTGGCGGTGGAGGTCCTCGCCTCGGGGTGGGACGCGGGCATGGCCCACCGCACCGCCGTGATCGTGGCTGGGCGAGCCGGCGACCTCGATGCGGCGCGCCGCCACGCCGAGGCTGGAGCGGCGCTACTCGGCAAGCAGGGTCGCTTCGGCGGCTGCTCGAGCCTGTGGAACGACCTGGCCAGCGTGCTCCTCGCCGGAGGCGATGCCGACGGGGCCCGTGCCGCCCTCGAGCGGGCCGAGGCCGACGCGCGCACAGCGGGGTCCACCCACACCCTCACCTACATCCTGGCCAATGCCGCCGTGCAGGCCACCCGAGCGGGTGACCACGCCAAGGCCGCCGCCCGCCTCTCCGAGGCTCGCACCATGTGCCGCGACCCACGCCTCGCCGCGCTGCTGTCCGCCGTCAGCCTGCTTCCGCTCGCCAGTCTCGGGCGCTGGCGTGACTTCGATCACGCGGCCCGTCACGCCCTCACCTTGGTCAGCACCCTCGGAGACGACGACGCGCCCGAGTTGGTGCGCCAGGCCATCGCCGTGGCCGACAAGGCCGGTGAGCCAGAGCGCGTGGCCCTGGCCCGCCGGGTGAGCGCCCACCTCGACCACCTGTCGCGGGCCGAGGGCGCGCCATCGGGCGCAACCTGATCCTGCCTACAGGTTCTTGCTGGGCCCAGCTTCGTCGTCAGCGACATCGTCGGCGGAGGTGGCGTGCTGCTGCTTGAGGGCTTCGAGCTGCGCCCGGGCGCTCGCCTCACGGGCCCTACGCCCCATCGCCTCCGCCCTGCCCTTCACGCCCACGCCATCGCTGTCGACGTAGCCGTCGGCCGCCCGCCGATCGAGTGCCCCGACGGCCTCACGCACCGACGCCAGGCCCGCATGCGCCTCCGACAGCCCCGTCTGGGCGTCGTAGACCTCGATAGCCGCATCGGCGACGGCCTTGTTCGCCAGCTGCACCTCGCGCTCTCGCTTCAGCGCCTCCAGGTCGGTGCGGCCCTTCGCCAGCGCCGCCTGCCCCGCTGAGACTGCCTCGTCGTAGGTGGTGACCTCCCCCAGGGTGGTCTCGAGCTTGGCCGTCAGCTCGTCTTTGCGCGTGATGAGCACCACGGCGACGTCGTCGTCCCCATCGGCCACCGCCCCTTGAAGCGCCGCCATCACCTCGGTGAGCTCGCGCTCCTGGCTCTCCGCACGCGCGCGCGTCGCGGCCTGCTGGGCCATGAGCGACGCGATCTTGCCTCGATGCTCCACCAGCCGCTGGGTCGCCCCATCGATGGCGGCCTCGTAGACCGCCTCGGGGTTCCCCTCCTCCAGCGACGACACGACGCGCTCGGACGTGCGGCCCACTGCCTTCTTGGCTCGGTCGAAGATGCCCATGAACCCTCCTATCGACGCCTACGTAGCGCCCCCTGCTCTACTGCACCGACAGCTTGGTCGACTCCGACACGTTGAGGGGAATGGGACCCAGCGGGGTGCCAAGGGTAGCGTCCGCGGCCAGGTCGACCAGCAGCGACTCCTTCTTCGTCAGGGCCTCCACCACGGTGGTGCCCAGCTCCAGCAGCTTCAGGTCGATCGGAAGGGTGGCCACGCTGGTGCCGGAGATAGCGGGGAGCGAAGCCTTGCCGCTCGCCACCTGCTTGCCCGACAGCTTCAGGGTGTAGTCGAACGCGTCGACCCCGATGGGGGCAGCGGCCTCCGAGGTCATCGCGATGTCGACAGCCAGGCTCGCGGTGTTCTTGAGCAGATCGAGCTTCTCGACCCGTAGCGCCTTCAGGCTCACCTTCGGGACGTGGAGAACCGGCAGGTCGCCGGCATGGGAGAACGGCACCTTCACCGGGCCCAGGGGGGTGTCGACCGACAGGTCACCGGTGACCGCGAAGGGAATCACATCCTTGCCCTTGGCCCCGCTGGCGACGTTGAGAACGTCGGCCCACTTCAGCTGCACCGGGATCTTGATCGGCGACGTGCCACCGGCCTCCAGCGACAGCGGCGTGTCTTTGACGCCCTCCAGGAAGTTGGTGTCGGCGAGGTCGAGGTCCCAGTTGACCGCAGGGATCTCCAACCCGACGGGATGCGGATTGGCCACGTCGAGGATGAACGTGGCCTTGGCCCCGTCGAAGTCGACGTTGCTGAGCTTCATGTCCTTGAAGGACACCTTCGGAAGCAGCTCCTGCACACTGCCGGGCAGCTTGGGAAGCTTGGCGCAGCCGGCGAAGAGCAGGGTCGTGGCGATGAAGATGTGGCGCATGGTGCCTCCATGCCACCGTCGTAAGCCCCCACGCCCCCCTCCACCCCCGCGACGTGTCTGTCCTGCAACCGTACGGAACCATAGCGAAGGCCCCAAGCATCCGTGGGACCCGGTAGACTGCCGGTCGGAGGCCCCATGCTGTCGACCCTGTTGTTCGTGGGCTGTGCGCTGATCACCAAGCAGAAAGACTTCGACGTCGACCTGCCCCTGTTCGCCGACGAGACCGAGGCGGCCCCGGCGGAGCCCCTGCCCCTCGAGCTGAAGCTGTACGACGAGCGCACCGAGTGGTCCCTCCCCACCTTCCTCGACGCCGAGGTGTGGGGCCCGCTGCTCCTCGCCGACGCCATCGCGCGCCGTGATCTGGGCCAGGGCTTCCTCGTCGTGGAGGCATCCACGCTGGAGCTGGCCGCAGAGCCTGGCTTCCTGACCATCCGCTACGCCCTCGCTTCCCGCGAGGGCTTCGGCCGCTACACCATGAGTGCCGCCACCTCCGCCATCGAGCCTGGAGCGTGCGACCTCACCATCGACGAGACGACGACCGCACAGGGGCACGCGGCAGAGCTGCAGGGCTGTCTCGAGGCGTGGGTCGACGCCAACGGTGCCCCGGAGCTGCTGTCGATGACCGCGCAGGTGATCGACACCGATCTCGACGACTACGCGCTCACCCTCGAGCTCGAGCTCGACACCGACCGCCCCGCGGAGGTGACGTGCACCGGCCGCCTGGGCATCACCGAGGAGCTCCAGGCCGAGTCCGACAACGTCGACTTCAACACGCTCGAGCTCGGCGGCTACGCCGCCCCCGTCGACCACGGGATGGACTTCGTCGCGTTCGAGAACACCTACGATGCCGGCGCCCTCGACCCCTCCGCCGGGGGCACCACCGCCAGCAGCCTGAGCGCCGGCGCAGGCACCTACGTGGGCACCGAGGTGTCTCTGGTCGACCCGCTCCCTGACGGCGTCGCCCTGTCGGGCGTGGCTCCCATCGCCTACTTCCCGGGCAACAACGAGCAGTGGCGACAGGCCAGCGTCAAGTCCCTGGAAGACCCCGACGGCTACGTCGAGGCCTGCTGGGTCGGGCTTCACGACGAGGAGCCCAACCAGGCCGTCGTTCACTTCACCCTGGTCGGCGAAGGTCACTACGACGGTCGGGAGTAGCTACTCCTTGGGTGGGTAGGTCTGCAGCTTTCGCTGCAGCGTGCGGCGGTGCATGCCGAGCAGGCGGGCAGCCTTCGACACGTTGCCACCACAGTCCGACAGCACGCGCTGGATGTGGTCGTACTCGACCCGAGCCAGGGTCGGGGGCCGATAGGCCGCGTCGGGCGGATCGAGGGGGGGCGCCGCATTGCGCTCGAAGGCGGCGAGCACACCGTCGGCGTCTGCCGGCTTCTGCACAAAGCCCACGGCCCCCAGGCGCATCGCATCCACCGCTGTGGCGATCGAACCGTAGCCTGTGAGCATCACCACGCGGACCTCCGGATGGTCGGCCCTCAGACGCTCCAGCACCTCGAGCCCCGACCGACCGGGCATCCGCAGATCGACCACCGCCATCGTCGGCGACACGTCTCGCGCGACCGCGACCGCCTGGTCGAAGTCGTGCGCCAGGTGCACATCGTAGCCGCGTGCCTCCATGGCCTGCCCGAGGCGCTCGGCGAACGTCTCGTCGTCGTCGACCAACAGCATCCGTTCGCTCATACCAGACACCTCGGCAGCGTGATGGTGACCGTCGTCCCGTGACCCGGCGTCGAGACCATGCCATGGGCTCCGCCGATCTGCTCCAGCAACGACCGAGCATAGAACACCCCGAGCCCCATCCCCTCATCGCCCTTGGTCGTGAAGAAGGGCTCGCCGACGCGCGCAAGGTGACCCGGGTCGATCCCATCCCCACGATCTTCGATCTCGACCTGCACGTCGTCATCCGTCACCCGGACGGTGCGCACCACCACGGGCTGATCGACCCCCGACGCATCGAGGGCGTTGTCGATCAGGCCGCGCAGGGCCCGAGCTACGACATCGACGGGAACACACACGTCGGGCGGTGCGTCGCCGAGCTCCCACACCACGTCAGGCCCCATGTCGAGCCCCTGGCAGGCCTGCTGAAGCAGCCGGTCCAGGGGGATGGATCGGGGCTGGGACCCGGCGGGCTGGCCGGTCTGGACCGCGAGCTGATGGAGGATGTCGGTGCACCGGTCGACCTGCTCTCGGATGAGGGATGCGTCGCCCGCGAGGGAGGCTGGAGCCGCCCTCTCGAGCTCTCGGGCCGCGACGGCGATGGTCGAGAGCGGCGTGTTGAGCTCATGGGCAGCCCCCGTGGCGAGGGTCGCCAGCGCGGCCAGCTTCTGTTGTCGGGCTGCCTGGTCACGCACGGCTGCGAGCTCCAGGGCCTGGCGCTGCAGCTCACTTCGGAGCCGGGCGATGGCATACGCCACGAACGGAGCAGCCACGGCGAAGGCCACCCACATCCCTGCCAGGTGCAGCGCCACGTCGGTGTGGTGCATGTGTTGCTCGACCGGTGCGACCAGGAACAGCGACCCATACGACACCACCGCGACGCCCACGAGACCCGCCGCCCAGGCCGCAGGAAGCACCATCGCTCCAATCGCCACCGTCACGATGTACAGGGCCGTGAACGGATTGCTCGGCCCCAACGCCAGCGCCAACAGCCCCGTGAGACCGAGGATGTCGAGCACCAGCACGCCCGCAGCCGTCGCCGTCGCCACGACCTCTCGCTCCGACATCCACGCCAGCAGCGCATTCGAACCCGCCACCGCGCCGATCAGCACGCCGACCGGGGCGAAAGGCACCGAGCCAGGGCTCGTCACTTCGGTCGCCGCCACCAGCAAGAGCTGACAGACAACGGCCAGCCATCGCAGATGGACCAGGGTGCGCAAGGGTGCCATGCCCCCCAGATACATCAGAAGACCTTGGCCAGGCCACCACCGAGCGAACCGAGCTGGAGGGCCGAGCGCCCCAACCCCGGCACGGGCACATCGCAGCGAGCGCTGATCCACCCTCGCCAGCCATCGCCACCGTGGACGAGCCGTGCGCCTGCCGTCGGGCGCGCCGTGAAGCCCCCCGTCGCACTCGTCGGGGCCCACGAAGCCGTCCAGGCGATGCTTCCGAGGACCGTCCAGCGCTCGGACAGACTGCGCCCGACCCCGATGGAGGGGCTCAACACCGGCTGAAGTCGGTCGTCGGCGCTCCCCAACTCGCCTTGCAGGCTCACGAAGGCCGGGGTGTCGCCCTGAAGCCGCTCCACCTGCACCCCGATGAGCCCCGCCGGGCCCTGCAGACCGGTCACGTCTTCCAGGAGCACGGCCTCCGACTCTGTCCAGTCTCTACCCGTTGGGACCCTGACCCCGCCCCGCACCACCGGCACCCAGCTTCCACCCACCTTCTCCGCTACCGGCTCCCACAGCGCCGCGGCCCGCAGGTCGCCCACGCCTCCTCCCGACCCCTCCGTGACGCTAGCCGCTCGATGGGTGAACCGAGCCGGTAGGGCGAGGCCTACCTGCCATTGGCCACCCAGGCGAAGCCCAGCTCCGAGCTCCACACTGGCGGCCTGCTCGGCGAGGCCAGAGGCCACGACGGCACCAGCTCGATCCCAGCGCGCCAGACCGACCTCGGCCGCTCCCGTCAACCCCACCACGGCTTGCTCGGACGCACCCACCCGCAGGGGCAGCGAGGTGGTGCTCCCCACACAGCAGGAAGCGGCGTAGGCTGCGCCGGCCAGGAGCCACATCTACTCGACCTCGTAGGCGATCGTGAGCTCGTCGGGGCCGGGTGGGCCGTCGACGGCCAGGGCGAGCTCCCAGTAGCCAGGCATGGAGAAGGTCAGCTGGGCCTGCTGCCAGCCATCGCCGTCGGCGACGACGTCGACCGGGTCGGACAGCCCGTGGCCCATGTCGGGCATCCACGGCTCGATGGTGAGCTCGGCAGACGGCACCACGTCGCCTTCGTGGCGTACCTCGACCCTGAACACTCCAGCCTCCCCCGCCAGGAAGGGTTGGGGCTCGGGCTCGAAGCGTAGGTCGTAGGTGCCTCCGTTCGTGCTGGCTTGGCTGGGTGCAAGCAGCACCTCGCCGGGGGCCGAGCAGCCGACCAGGCACGACACCCACCACCAACGAACCATCGAGGCCTCCCACCTTCTCCTCATCGTCTGGAGGGCGGCTCGCACTAGGGCAAGTTGTCGCACCCCCCTAGTTCGCTCCCCCACAGGCGGTCGTCGTACGAAACGAACACCCGCCGCTGCGGCCGCCCTACGCCCACGACGCACGGCTCCGAGAGGGGGTGAGGCGACGAGGGGGGCGGAGGTCGAACACAGGAAGAGGTGGGCGTACGGCGAGCCGCAAGTAGCGGGTGGCCGTACGCCCCCGTTTCCCATCCGGCCTTCCCCACCACCCATGCCTACAGCCTCGACGGGCAGCAGATCTCGACCAAATTATGGAACCGAGCACCTTGCCTACTTCCCGCCTTCCGGTTCGTTTGTGGGACGACCCGGGGGGGGAACCATGGTGATCATTCCAGAGGAGGGCGCTGCCCGTGACGAAGGCCGCCTTGCACAGGTCTTGGCCGAAGCGAGGTGGGGCGACGCCGAGGGAGTCCTTCGATGCCCGGGAGGCTGCGGAGGGCGTCTGTGGCGGGTTCGCAAGCGTCCTCGCACCTTTGGCTGCTCGAGGTGTCGACGCACCCACAACGTCACGGCCGATTGCCTGCTGCACGGGGCCAAGCTCCCGCTTTGGAAGATCTTCGCCATCGCCATGAGTCTCGCGAAGCCCGATCGGCCCTCTGCCAGAGCGCTGGCGCGCGCGTTGGGCATCCATGTCGAGACAGCGTGGCGATGGCGACATCGCCTCCTCGCGGCCGTCGCGTCCCTGCCCGCCTCGACGACGGGCAGCTTGGGCGTGGCTGCGCGACGGGTGCCGGTTCAGCGCCCCCACCGGCACACCCCCGCCCCCGCCGACGAGCTCGTCCCGAGCATCCGTCGCCGCCTCCATCGAGGCCGCCGAGAGCTCGTCAGCGTGGTGGGGAGGTGGAGCGACACCTTGTGGTTGTGCCACGTCGGCTTCGACCTCCGCCAGCACCTGAAGGAGACGACCTGTACCGACTACGAGCCCCTGCTGATGCCCGGCCTCCGCAGTGACCCGGCCATCTCCCTGCTCGACGAGATCGAGCACCAGGTGCGACGGGTGCTGTTCGGTGTGAGCGCGAGGTGGCTTCCTCACTATGCGCAGTTCGCCGCCAAGCGCCGCCACTTCGGGCTCGACGACGCGATCTCGCTCCTCGGGGCGGCCTTCCGCGCGCCTCATCTGGTCTTCGACGCCCTCCGCCCTGGCACCACGCGAGCCCTCGACGAGGCCATCATGCTGCGAGCGCACCACGTGCGCACCGTCTAGGCATTGCTTGCGGGCCAAGGCCTCGCTGCGCTACCGCTGAGGGATGCACGCCCACCGCCTCCGTCTCGCCTGGCTCCGCCTGGCCGCCGCCGCCACCGACGGGCTGGCCCTCGCGGCACTGTGGCTCGGCGTGGTCGCGGGAAGGGCCTGGCTCGGCGCCCACTGGGGCCTCGATCTGGTCCCGGGTATCGACGTCCTCCGCGAGGTCGACCCGGTCGCCACCGGAGCCAAGGGCTGGCTGGTCGTGCCCCTGTGGCTCGCCACGCTCGGGCTGCGCCACCGGTGGCACGCCCTCCGTCGCGCCGGCCTGGCCCCGTACGACACCCTGGCGTCGGTCGCGATCTCGCTGGTCGCGGCGGTCACCTTGGTCTTTCTGGCTGGTATCCAGATGTCCCGCACCGTCCTCGTGGCCTTCGCTGCGCTGTCGTGGCCTACCTTGCTGGCGTCGCGGGCCGCGTCCCGCTGGGTGCTCCATCACCTGCGGCGAGGCGCCTTCGACCCGCACCGTGTCTTGCTCGTCGGCCCCGACGCGTCGATGGCCCCTTGGCGCGCCGTCGCGCGGTCGCATCCAGAGTGGGGGCTGCAGGAGGTCGCGTGTGTGGCCCCCGACGCGGCCCTGCGCCACCTGCGAAAGGGTGTCGACGAGGTGATGGTCGCCGGCCTCGCTCCGGCCGACGTGGCCTCCCTGGCCGCCGCCTGCGCCGAGGTCGGAGTCCCCCTGTCGTTCGACGCACGCTTCGCGGCGTCCCATGATGGCGCGCAGCTGCACGAGCTGGCCGGGTTGCCTATCCTCACCCTCGGCCCCGCCCCGGCCACCGCCGCTCGCGTGACCAAGCGCGTCCTCGACGTGGTCGTCGCCGCCATCGCGCTGTTCTTCGCCGCACCGCTCGTGCTCGTGTTGGCCGGCTGGATCAAGGTCCACGACCAAGGGAGCCCGTGGTTCGTGCAAGAGCGTGTCGGGCGTCACGGCCGCCGCTTTCGCCTGTTCAAGCTGCGCACCATGCGGCCAGGCCCCCACCTGCCGGCCCCCACGGGCAAGCACGCCGACAAGCACGCCCCCGACCCCCGCATCACCCGCCCCGGCCGCTGGCTTCGCCGGTTGTCCCTTGATGAGCTGCCCCAGCTCCTCAACGTGGTCCGAGGCGAGATGAGCCTGGTGGGGCCCCGCCCCCCTCTGCCGGAGGAGGTCGCCCGCTATGCGCCCCACGAGCTGAGGCGGCTGTCGGTTCCCCCGGGAATGACCGGGCTGTGGCAGGTGTCGGGCCGAGCCGACCTACCGTGGGAGCGCTGGGTCGCGCTCGACCTGCAGTACGTCGATCAGTGGTCGCTGTGGCTCGACCTCACCCTGCTCGCCCGCACGGTGCCCGCCGTGATCCGGGGCACCGGCGCCCGCTGAGAGGTCGATCCACCGGAACACCCACTGACTACTTGGCCGGTAGGTACTTCTCGAGGATCGACAGCGTCATCCTGTTCGCCCCCTCGCCCTGCCACACCGTCGTGCGCCGCTGCGCGCCATACACCTTCAGCCCGTCGGGCTCGATGCGATAGCGCGTGCTCACCTGCTCCTGCTGATCGCCCATCCCTTCGGTGTAGCGCAGCTCGACGATGACGCACTGCCCCTCGCCGCAGGCCGCTTCCCCCACGGGGATCACCTCGGTCGCGCCAGTGCCTTCGAGCCAACCCGTGAGCCGCAGCGCGGTCGCCACCTCGCTCGTGCGCAGCCCGGCGAGCACCAGCGGGGCCCACAGCTCCGCCTGCCCCGAGGCGGCCGCGTGCACGTTGCCCTGCTTCATCGCCTCCGCCACCTTCACACCGACCGCAGCCTGCCCCAGCGCCCCGGGCTCGGTGCCCATCGCGCGGTACAGCCGGCTCATCAGGTCGTCGACGGGCAGATAGGCGCGGACCTCGTCGTCGCCCTCTGCCAGCTGGGGCTGGGCCAGCACGAACCACACCTCGGGGATCACGCTCGGGTCGCTCCCCTCGGCCAGCGCCACATCCGTCATGTCGAGCGACCAGCCCTTGTCGCCCTCGACCATCGCCCAGTCGGCGTCGAGGTGGGCCGTGCGCGACATCCCGCCGGTCGTCAGGGTGACGTCGACCGCCGTGCCGAAGGTGATGCCCTCCTCGGGAGGAGCCCAGGTCATCGGAGGCAGCGGCGCGCCACCTCCGCTTGTGGGGTCGAATGGGGGGACCTCGGGGTTGCCTTCCGCCGGCGCGGCCTCGTCGGCGTCGCCCTCCTCCTCGGCCTCATCCTCCGCATCACCCGACGCCTCCTCCGAGGCCTCTTCGCCATCGGTCGCGTCGTCGTCGGAGGACTCCGCTTCCTCTTCTGCGCCCTCTGACGCCTCGTCGTCAGCAGCGGCCTCCTCGGCCGGAGCCTCCGGCGCGGGCTCTTCCGTCTTCTTCTTGCCGAACAGGCCGGCGTGCGACGGACTCATCAGGGCGAACATCACGAACCACATGGGAGGCTCCTCCGAGGACGAGCCCACATAGCACCATGCAGCCCGTCAGCCCGACAACAGCGCAGCCATCACCGCCATTCCCCCGAGCCCCGCACACACCAGCGACGCCACGACCACCACCACCACGAAGCCCAGGCCCAGCATCCACCCTCTACCGCCCGGTCGCGGCTCGGGGGCGGGGACCGACCGGCGCGCCACCGGAGCAGGGGTGCTCCGCGGCGGAAGCGCGGGCGGTGAGGCCGACAATCCCGGCCGGTCCGGGCGAGGCCGCCCCTCGCGCTGCTCAGCACGGTGGGCGGCCGTCACCTTCTTCGGCACGATCATCGTGCGGGCCCGCGCCACCTCACCTTCCGCCCGATGGGGTGCCGGAGCGCCTCGCCCCTCCCGCATCGCCGCCAGCTCGTCTTGCGTCCAGTGGCCGCTGGCACGCCCGCCCCCGACCCCCAGTGGAGCCTCCGCCGCCCGGAGCCCCGCCTGCAGCTGCTCCTTGGTGAACATCCCCGTGCCCGGCAGGCCATCGGTGCCGCTGGTGAACTCCATCGGGGCCATGAGCGGACCCGTCTGCCGCACCACGCCCTCGAGGCCCTCGGTCGGGCCGGCGTCTTCCAGTGGCTCCCGCCGCTCTCCGCCCCCGTCGAGGGCCAGATCACACCAGGTCGGTACATCCGGCCCCTCCACCGCGCGGGCAAAGGCCAGCACCGTGCGCCAGACCTCCACCGCCGGAGGCCGCTGCCTCGAGGTGGCGCTCAGCAGCCGCCCCAAGAACCACTGCAGATCGCCGTGCATCTCGGGAGGCAGCCCCGACAGATCCGTGCCCAGGATCAAGTCGATCACCGCGTCGTCGTGGGCATCGCCCGTCAGCCCACGGGGGACCTCGGGGGCGCCGATCAGCGCTGCCAGCACCAGACCCAGCCCGTAGGCGTCGCCGCCGCTCGTCGCCGCCCCGCCCTCCGGAGCCTGGTTGGGCTGCCCGAAACGCTCCAGCGATACCGCGCCGGTCTCGTCGATGAACACGCAGTCGGGGGCCACCGCACCGTGGGACACGTCGTCTTCTTCGCAGATGGCCAGGATCTCGGCCAGGCCCGCGACGATCTCGAGGGCTACCCGCCACGGCGGCAGCCCGTCGCGGAGCAGGCTCGACACCTCCAGCCCGATGGCGGGCCCCTCGCAGGGGTCGACGCCGCCACCGTCTCCGTAGGTTCGCACGTAGTGGCCTGCCGCCATCGACCCCGCTCGTATGGCTCTACCTAGCATGCTGGTCTGACCCCCGCGTGGTCCTCCTGGGGACCCGACGATAGGCGCGGCCATGCGAACGGTTCGAGTCGGAGACCTCACCCTGGGCGACGGTGCCCTGGCGTTCATCGGTGGCCCCTGCGTCCTCGAGGAGCCAGCCAGGGTGCTGCACATCGCCGCCTCCCTGCGCGACCTGTGCGAGGGGCTGGGCGTGCCGTTCGTGTTCAAGGCCAGCTTCGACAAGGCCAACCGCACCAGCGGCGCCAGCTACCGCGGCCCCGGCCTCGAGGCTGGGCTCGCGCTGCTGAGCGAGGTCCGCCAGCTGGGGATCCCCGTGACCACCGACGTGCACGAGCCCTGGCAGGCCGCCCCCGTCGCCGAGGTAGTCGACCTGCTGCAGGTGCCCGCCTTCCTGTGCCGGCAGACCGATCTCTTGCTCGCGTGTGCTGCCACCGACAAGCCGGTCAATGTGAAGAAGGGGCCCTTCCTGGCGCCCCACGCCGTCGGCCCCCTGGTCGCCAAGCTCTCCGCGGCACCGGGCGTGCTGCTCACCGAGCGCGGCACCACCTTCGGCCATGGCGACCTCGTCGTCGACTACCGCGGCCTCGTGGCCATGCGGCAGCACGCCCCCGTGGTGTTCGACTGCACCCACGCCACCCAGCAGCCCGGAGCCCTCGGCGACCGCTCCGGAGGCCAGCGCTCGCTGGCGGCGCCCCTCGCGCGGGCCGCGGTGGCCGTCGGGGTCGACGCCGTCTTCGCCGAAGTCCACGACGACCCCTCCGTGGCGCGCTCTGACGCCGCCACCCAGCTCCCCCTCGACGAGGCCGAGGGCCTGCTGCGGCAGCTTCTGGCCGTGCACCGGTCCGTATCGGGGGCCTGATCGGCCCCCCACGATGCGTTAGACCGCCCCATGACTTCTGCCCTTCTCCTGCTCCTGGCCTGCGGCAGCGACCCCGCGCCGGCCCCCGGTCCCACCCCCGCTCCCGACGCCGCCGAGCGCGAGGCTCCCGCAGAGGCCGTCCTCGACCTCGCTGGCCGCATCGAGTCCCGCGGCAGCCGCAGCGCCAAGGTGCTGTTCGTCTCGGTGAAAGACCCGAGCCGCCCCGGCCCGCCCCTCGCCGCCAAGCAGCTCCCCGCCGGGCCGTTCCCGATGGAGTTCACCCTCACCGCCGCCGACATGATCCCGATGGCGAAGGGTCGCCCCATGCCGCCCGAGGTGTTGCTCAGCGCCCGCCTCGATGCCGATGGCAACGCCACCACCCGCGAGCCGGGCATGCCCGGCCAGACGATCACGGTCGACTCCGACGCCCACGGCCTGACGCTCACCCTCGAGTAGCCCTCAGAGGCTGTCGGCCAGCGCCCGCCCCACCTGCATCACCGACCGCTCGCGGATGTCGAGGGTGTCGTGGGCCTCGCGGCACAGCCGGTCGAAGAACCGCAGCTTCGGAAGCAGGTGCCGAGCATCCGGCGGATCGCCCCCCCGAACCGCCGCATACCGCCGCGGGTCGGCCAGAGCCGCCATGCGCACTCGGTGCACCGCCTCCTCCAGGGTCATCGACAGGTAGCGCACATCGCACGAGGCCAGCAGGGCCTCGCGAAGGGCTGGGCGCTGCAGCGTGAAGGTCGACAGGCCGATCACCGGCGGGCTGCGCTTCGCGAAGGCCTTGTCGAGCACCTTCTGCTCCAGGTCGAGAGCCGCATCGACGCCCTCCTTCATCACCAGCAGGTCGTAGGCCTGGCCGGCGAGGTGCGCGACCTGGTCGTCGACCCGCACCAGCCCGAGCCCCGTGAACATCGACACCACGCGGGCCGTCGCTCCGGGCTCGCTCCCCGGCAGCCCACACAGCACCAGGGGGCGCTCGAGGTGCGCCAGCGGGGCGTAGCCGTAGTAGTCGTCGGGAGGCACCCGCAAGGCGTATCCTCTCGTGCCGGCTGCGGGGCTCGGTGGCGGAGTCGCGAGGTTGACAGGTGGCAGTGCTGCGGTAGATTCCGTCAATGACTGACAATCAGTCACCCGGCATCGACCGACGCCAACAGCTCCTCGACGTGGCCCGCAAGCGCTTCGTGCGCGACGGGTTCGCCAAGACCCCTGTGTCCGCCATCGTGAAGGCAGCCGGCGTGGCCCAGGGCACCTTCTACCTGTACTTCGACAACAAGCAGGCCCTGATCACCGAGCTGCGTCGCGAGGTGGTGCGCGACTACGAGCGCACCCTGCGCCGCATCGCCAGCATCGGCGCCCCCGTCGACGAGACCCTCGCGCGCATCGTGGTGGCCATGGCCGACGCCGTCACGCGCAACCTCGACCTCGAGCGCGTGTTCCGCCAGGCCGAGTCGGGCGAAGCCACGCTGAAGGCCGCCCGGGAGGGGCGGCGGCGGCTGGCCCGGCAAGCGGCCGAGCTCCTCGCGGCCGACCACAGCCTCGCCGTCGTCGACGCCGAGCGCACCGCCAGCTTCGTCGTCACCCTGTTCGACCACATCCTCTACGAGGCCCTCGCCTACGAGCCCGACGCCATCGACGAGGTCGTCGCCGAGAGCCTGCGGTTCACACTCCAAGGCGTGGGCGTCGCGCCCGAGAGGGTCGCCGAGCTGCTCGCCCAGCGCCACGCCTTCATCCCCGCCTGAGCCAGGAGGCCCCCGTGCCCGTGCTGCATCCCCAGGTCGGTCCCACCGACCCCGCCTTCGCGGAGCGCCGTGCCGCCATGCTCGAGCTCGTCGCCGACGTGCAGGCCCTCGAGGCCGGCGTGCGCGCCCATGCCGAGAAGGCCCGAGGCAAGTTCGACAAGCGCGAGCAGCTCATGCCCCGCGAGCGCGTCGCTCGGCTCCTCGATCCGATGTCGCCCTTCCTCGAGCTGTCGACGCTGGCCGGCTTCCAGATGCACGACGACGACGGCAAGCGCACCTTGTCGGGCGGCGGCAACATCGTCGGCATCGGCTACGTCAGCGGGGTCCGCTGCCTCATCAACGCCAGCGAGTCGGCCATCAAGGGCGGATCGGTCACCCCCATGGGTCTGCGCAAGTCGCTGCGCGCCCAGGAGATCGCCCTGCGCGAGCGGCTGCCGGTGATCAGCCTCATCGAGAGTGGCGGGGCCAACCTGCTCTACCAGTCGGAGATCTTCGTCGACGGCGGCCGCGTGTTCGCCAACATGGCCCGGCTGTCCGCCGCCGGGATCCCCCAGATCACCGTGGTCCACGGCAGCTCGACCGCCGGCGGTGCTTACATGCCCGGCCTGTCCGACTACGTCGTCATGGTGAAGGGCCAGGCCAAGGTGTTTCTCGCCGGCCCGCCCCTGGTGAAGGCGGCGCTGGGGGAAGACGCCAGCGAGGCCGAGCTGGGCGGCGCCGAGATGCACGCCACCGTGTCGGGCACCGCCGAGTACGTCGCCGAAGACGATGCCCACGGCCTGGCCATCGCCCGCGAGATCATGGGCTCACTGGGGTGGGGCCGCACCCTCCCCCCCGAGACGCTGGCCGCCCCCCGCCCCCCGGCCCACGACCCCGACGAGCTGTGTGGCGTGGTCCCCACGGATGCGCGCACGCCCTACGACGTGCGCGAGGTCATCGCGCGGCTGGTGGATGGGTCCGCCTTCCTCGAGTTCAAGGCCGGCTTCGGGCCCCAGACCGTCTGCGGCCACGCCCGCATCGAGGGCCGGGCGGTCGGCATCCTCGGCAACAACGGGCCCATCTTTCCCGAGGGCTCCGTCAAGGCGGCGCAGTTCATCCAGCTGTGCCAGCAGTCCGACACGCCGCTGGTCTTCCTGATGAACACCACCGGCTACATGGTCGGTCGCGAGGCCGAGCAGGCCGGGGCGGTCAAGCACGGCGCCAAGATGATCCAGGCCGTCGCCAACGCCACCGTGCCCAAGGTCACCATCGTGCTCGGCGGGGCCTACGGGGCCGGCAACTACGGCATGTGCGGCCGCGGCTACGACCCCGACTTCCTGTTCGCCTGGCCCACCGCCAAGGTCGCCGTCATGGGGGGCGAGCAGGCCGCCACCGTCATGAAGATCATCACCGCCGCGAAGTTCGCTCGCAAAGGCATCCCCTTCCACGAAGAGGCCGTCGACGCCATGGCCGGCGAGGTGCGCCGCAAGCTCGACAAGGAGGCCACCGCCCTGTTCGCCTCCGCTCGGGTGTGGGACGACGGCCTCATCGACCCCCGCGACACGCGCGCGGTCCTCGCCTTCTGCCTGGCGACGTGCAGCGAGGGCCGCCGTCGTACACTGCAGGCGAACACCTTCGGAGTCGCGCGGGGCTGACCGCGACGGTCCTACCTGCCTCGGGCACTCTGCACGCCAGATCGCCTCGAGGTCGCCCGTGTCCCTGGTCCTGCTATCCCTCAGCCCCATCGCCCACGCCGCCACCCTGGCGGTCTGCGGCAGCTGTGCGTTCCCAACCGCCGACGAAGCCTTGGGTGTCGCCAGCGCAGGCGATGTCGTCCACCTCCTCGACGAGGGCGAGTTCACGGTCTCCATGCCGATTCCAGACGATGTCACGCTGCGCGGTGTCGGGCCGGGCACCGTCGTTCGTGGCGATACGACGGAGCTACGTGCCCGCGGCGACGCGACTATGGAGCACCTGTCCCTGGCCATGGCGGCAGGGGTCAGCTACTCCCTGCGGTCTGCCGATACCGTAACCCTCGTCGACGTCGCGCTGATCGACACCATCTACGGCGTCGTCGCCGAGACGAGCGTGACCGCGACCGCCCTGCGGGTGGAGGACGGAGTGTGGGGTGTCGTCGCGCCCGAGGTCGTCATCCGCCACTCGTACGCCGGCAACCTCATCTACGACTTCGCCGGGGGCGACCATGTGGAGCTCTACGACTCCATCATCACCAATGCCGAAGGCGGCACCGGGGGCCTGCAGGCGCAAGACGAGATCATCGTGGCGCGCAACCTGTTCTGCGCAACCGACGGGTTGTGGCTCACTGGCTTCTTCTACATCGGCGATCAGTCAATCGACTCCCAGAACAACCTCTATGTCGACGTGACGGGCAGCTTCACCGAGCTGTTCAGCTCTCTGGGCACCGTGACCACGATCCACGACACCATCGTCGGTGGCAGCGGGACCCTGAGCAACTACCACTACGAGGCCTTCGCCTCAGACGCCATCGTCGCGTACCGAGGCGGCCAAGCGCCGCCAGACCAGTACCTGCGAATGGGCTACAACACCTCGTTCATCGAGCGCGTGCTGACGTGGGACAACACCCTGCCCTTCTCCGACGGCGTCGTGGTCGACGCCATCGAGGCCGACCCGATGTTTGCCTCTCCCTACCCGACGGCAGGATGCAACGAGAGCGGCTTCCAGCTGCAGTCCGGCAGCCCGGCCATCGGCGCCGGCGGTGGCCCCGGAGCCCCCACCGACCTTGGCGCCTTCGGTGGGGCCATGCCGCGCCAGATCGACGCCGACCAAGACGGCTCGGGGGCCGATATCGACTGTGACGACGGCGACCCGCTAGTCCATCCGTTCGCGTACGACGCCTGCGGCGACGGCGTAGATGCCAACTGTGATGGCATCGGGCTCCTCGACAGCGACGATGAAGACGGCGACGGTGTGTCGACGGCGGAAGAGCTGGTGGCGGGTAGCCATGCCTGCCACCCAGACGCAGACAACGACGGGCTGGATGACGGCGAGGAGCTTGGCCGTGGCACGGACCCGTGGCTTGCCGACAGCGACGACGACGGGATCGACGACGCCGACGAGGTCCACCTGGGGCTCGACCCCGCCAATCCAGACAGTGACGGCGATGGGCTTCTCGACGGTGAGGAGAGGGCCCTCGGAACGTCACCCGCAGCCGCACACAGCGACGACGACGGCCTCAGCGACGGCGAGGAGGTCGAGCTGGCGACCGACCCACTCGACGGCGACACCGACGACGACGGCCTCAGCGACGGCGAGGAAGTCGAGCTGGCGACCGACCCACTCGACGCCGACACCGACGACGACGGCCTCACCGATGGCGAGGAGGTCGAGCTGGCGACCGACCCATTCGACGCCGACACCGACGACGACGGCCTCACCGATGGCGAGGAGGTCGAGCTGGCGACCGACCCACTCGACGCCGACAGCGACAACGACGACCTGACCGACGGCGAGGAGGTGGCCTTCGGCACCGACCCCCTCGAAGACGACGCCGACGACGACGGCCTCGAAGACGGCGACGAGCTCGCCCAGGGAAGCAACCCAAACGACCCCGACACCGACGACGACGGCCTCGACGACGCAGAGGAGTTCGAGCTCGGCACCGACCCCACCCTCGCCGACACCGACGGTGATGGCATCAGCGACCTCGACGAGGTCGACGCAGGTACCGACCCGCTGGTGTACGACACCCGTGCGACAACGACCACGATCACGACCACGACCACGACTACGGCCACGACGCTGCCGCAGACCAACACGACGACGACCAGCTGCAGCACCACCCCGTCGAGCGACGCCGCGGCTCGAGACCTCGCCCGTGTGGACGACAACGGAACCGGGTGCCGCACCGGCCCTCTCCCCGCCAGCTCCACCCTGCTCCCGCTACTCGTTCTGTTGGCTCGTCGGAGGCAATGAGGGGCGAACCCCGCCTGGGTGCCCCCACGTTGATGCCCTGCGAGTCAATCCCAGGTCGGGCACTGTCCGAGCTACCACGATGTGAGAACCCCCTTGCTCTTGTCGCTGCTGACCCTCAGCCCCATCGCTCACGCCGCCACCCTGATGGTGTGCGACACCTGCGCCTACACCAGCCTCGACGCCGCCGTGCAGGCGGCCGTGGAGGGCGACGTCGTGCAGCTCCGCGATCCAGGCACCTACCCGATCAACGAGATCGTTCCCGCCTCCCTCACCCTCCGTGGCGTGGGCGCGCAGACCCAGGTGCAGCCTGCGGACTACCTCGACTTCGACCACCACGAACTCACCGTGGAGCACCTCACCTTGCTGAGCGGGTGGACCGACATCGTCGGTCACTCCAACGGCCACATCACCCTCCGCGACGTCGACCTGGGTGCGGGAGGCGGCGGGGTCGACCTCCTCTCCCTGGGGGAGATCGACATGGTGGCGAGCCGGATCGACGGGGTCGGGCAGAGCAGCTACGCCCTGGAGGCCGACGAGGTCACCCTCGAGCGGGTGGTGGCGACCGAGCACTACATCCTCGCCCGCGGCCGCGACCGCATCACCGTGCTCGACTCCACCCTGCTGTTCGATCGCGGCACCAACGACCACTCCGACCGCCAGCAGCTGTACAGCGACATCGTCACCATCGAGCGAACCCTGGTGTGCGGCGCCGACAAGGTCTCCTGGCCCGACACCCACGTCGTGTCGCGCAACAACCTCTACCTGGGCTTCGGCGACGCCTCGCTGCAGCCCGACGCCGTGGGCCTGCCGATGTTCGGCCAGGGCTTCCTGAGCGAGCATGACCTCATCGTCGGCTCCCTCGGCACCGTGGTCGATGGCGACGCCGAGCGGGTGGTGATCCTCAACGGCATCGTGGCCCACCACCGCGGCGACGAGCCGCTGCTGCCATCCCCAGGTCCCGACGTGGAGGTCACCCTCGGGCCCCTGCTGCACTTCGACAACGACGCCGACCTGACGGGCACGCCGCCCACCGTCACCGACGAGATCATCGCAAACCCGATGTTCGTCGTCCCCCACGTGCCCGGCGCCTGCGACCCCCTCGCCTACCAGCTGGCCGCTGGGTCCCCCGCCATCGACGCCGGCACCGACCTCGACCTCGACGGCAGCCCCGGCGACCTGGGCCCCTACGGCGGCGAGGCCCCCTTCGTGCCCGACCTCGACTTCGACGGCGCCCCTGGGGATGTGGACTGCGATGATGCCGATCCGAGCATCTACCCCGATGCCTACGACGCCTGCGGCGACGGCATCGACGCCGACTGCGACGGAGAGGCCTTCGGCCCCGACGACGACGAAGACGGCGACGGCATCCCCAGCGCCCAGGAGATCGGCGTGTCGCACCCGTGCTTCGCCGACAGCGACGGCGACGGCCTCGACGACGCAGAGGAGCTGGCCCTCGGCCTCGACGCCATGGTCGCTGATGGCGACGACGATGGGCTGGTCGACGGGGAGGAGCTCGACCTGGGCACCGACCCCAACCTGGGCGACACCGACGGTGACGGTCTCCTCGACGGTAGAGAGGTCTCTTTGGGGACCGACCCCATGCAGGCCGACACCGATGGCGACGGGGTCGACGACGGCGCCGAGCTGGGCCTGGGCACCCAGCCCCTCGATGCCGACACGGATGACGACGGGCTGCACGACGGCGTCGAGCTGTCGCAGGGCACCGACCCACTGGTCATCGACACCGACGGCGACGGCCTCAACGACCTCGTGGAGTTCACCCTCGGAACCGACCCCACCCAAGGTGACACCGACGGCGACAGCATCAGCGACTTCCTGGAGCACCTGCGAGGCACCGACCCCACCCTCGCCGACACCGACGGCGACGGCCTCGACGACGCCGACGAGGCCGCCCGTGGCACCGATCCCACCGACGCCGACAGCGACAACGACGACCTGACCGACGGCGAGGAAGTGGCCTTCGGCACCGACCCCCTCGAAGACGACGCCGACGGCGACGACCTCGAAGACGGCGACGAGCTCGCCCAGGGCAGCAACCCCAACGACCCCGACACCGACGACGACGGCCTCGACGACGAGGAAGAGTTCGACCTGGGGACCGACCCCAGGCGGGCCGACACCGACGGCGACGGGGTCAGCGACGCCGACGAGGTCGACGCCGGCACCGATCCGCTGGTGTTCGATGCCTCCAACACGGTGCCCACCACCGACACCGGGTCCAGCACCGTGCCGTCGACGACCCCGTCGACCCCCGACCCCACGCCCACCGACCCCACGACGCCGTCGACCACCGCCACGACGCCCACAACCAACCCGGGCGATGCCCCCACCGACGACGACAAGGGCGGGGGCTGCGCGACCAGCCCCACACCGGCCTCGTGGGCCCCCCTGCTGCTGCTCCTCCTCGTGGGCCGCGCAAGGCGCTGATCAGGGTCGGCACGACCCCTTGACAGCCACCCTGCATCCGCTACATTCCCTCAGTGACTGACAATCAGTCAGTGCCCCGTATCGGCCGGAGGAAGGGTCCCATGCAGTTCACCGACGAGCACGACATGCTCCGAAACACCGTGCGCCGCTTCGTCGAGGAAGAGGTGAACCCCCATGTCGACCAGTGGGAGGAGGAGGGCATCTTCCCGGCCCACGAGCTGTTCAAGAAGGCGGGCGACCTCGGCCTGTTCGGGCTCAACCGCCCCGAGGCCTACGGCGGAAGCGACCTCGACTACAGCTACTCGATGATCGCCGCCGAGGAGCTGGGCCGCTGCCGCGCAGGGGGCGTGCCCATGGCCATGGGCGTGCAGTCCGACATGGCCACCCCTGCCCTGGCACGCTTCGGGTCCGACGCCCTGCGCAAGGAGTTCCTCGCTCCGGTCATCGCCGGCGACCAGGTGTGCTGTGTCGGCGTCAGCGAGGCGAGCGCTGGCTCAGACGTGGCCCGAATCAAGACGACGGCCCGCAAAGACGGCGACGACTACGTGATCACCGGCTCCAAGCTGTGGATCACCAGCGGCATGCAGGCCGACTGGATGTGCACCCTGGTCAACACCAGCGACGCGCACCCCCACACCAACAAGTCGCTGATCATCGTGCCCCTCGACACCAAAGGGGTCACCCGAGCGCGCAAGCTCGACAAGATGGGGATGCGCTGCTCCGACACCGCCGAGCTCTACCTCGACGAGGTGCGCGTGCCCCAGCGCTACCGCATCGGCGACGAAGGCGGCGGCTTCATGTACCAGATGCTCCAGTTCCAGGAGGAGCGCCTGTGGGCGGCCGCCAACGTGCTCCGCGGCCTGGAGAACGCCATCCACGACACGATGGAGTACACCCGGGGTCGCAAGGCCTTCGGGCGCAGCATCCTCGACAACCAGGTCGTGCACTACCGGCTCGCCGAGCTGTCCACCGAGGTCGAGGCCCTGCGCAGCCTCGTCTACCGCGCCACCGAGGCCTACGTCGCCGGGGAGAACGTCACGATGCTCGCCTCGATGGCCAAGCTCAAGGCCGGCCGCCTGAGCCGCGAGGTCGCCGACAGCTGCCTGCAATACTGGGGCGGCATGGGCTTCATGAACGAGTCGAACATCACCCGGATGTACCGTGACATGCGGCTGTTGAGCATCGGCGGCGGGGCCGACGAGGTGATGCTAGGCATCATCTGTAAGCTGCAGGGCACCTTGCCCACCAAGAAGAAGAAGTAGGAGCTGCCCAGTGAGCCTGGTCCGAGTCGACCGTGACGATGGGTTGTGGCACCTCACGCTCGACCGCGTGGAGCGCCGCAACGCGATGAGCCTCGCCATGCTCGACGAGATCGAGGAGGCGTTCGCACAGGCCGAGGAAGCAGAGGCCCGCGTCGTCGTGATCCGCGGTGCGGGCGGCCACTTCTGCGCCGGGGGCGACATCGCCGACATGCAGGCCGCAGCAGCCTCCCGCGTCGATGTGGGCACCGACCCCATCGCGACGATGAACCGTCGCTTCGGCACGATGCTCCAGCTGGTCGACGAGGCGCCCTTCGCCACGGTGTCGGTGTGCGAGGGCGCCGTGATGGGCGGCGGCTTCGGGCTGGCGTGCGTCACCGACGTGACGCTGGCAGGGTCCACCGCACGCTTCCGGCTGCCGGAGACGAGCCTCGGCATCTCCCCCGCACAGATCGCCCCCTTCGTGGTGCAGCGGCTGGGGCTGTCGCAGGCCCGGCGCCTGGCGGTCACCGGCGAGACGCTGTCCGCCGCCGATGCCCTCGCGCTGGGCCTGGCCCACCAAGCCCCCGCCGACCTCGATGCGGCCCTCGAGGCCCTGCTCACCCAGATGCTCCGCTGCGAGCCCGGCGCCGTCCGCGCCACCAAGCAGCTGGTTCGTGAGGTCGGTAGCCACGACCTATCGGCCGACCTCGATCGGGCCGCTGGCGACTTCGCTCGACTGGCCCGTCGCCCCGAGGCACAGGCCGGCATGATGGCCTTCCTGCAGCGTGAGGCGCCGCCATGGGCACGCTGAGCGCCCGCCCCTTCACCAAGCTGCTGGTCGCCAACCGTGGCGAGATCGCGGTCCGCGTGATCCGCACCGCACAGGCCCTCGGCTACCGCACGGTCGCCGTCTACAGCGACGCCGACCGTGACGCTCCCCATGTGCAGCTCGCCGACGAGGCCGTGCGCCTGGGGCCCGCCCCGGTGGCCGACAGCTACCTGCACGTCGAGCGGGTCCTCGAAGCCCTGGCCCGCAGCGGCGCCGATGCGGTGCACCCAGGCTACGGCTTCCTTTCGGAGAACGCCGCCTTCGCCCGCGCGGTCATCGACGCGGGTGCCGTGTGGGTCGGTCCACCACCGCAGGCCATCGAGGCGATGGGCGACAAGGCCCGCGCCAAGGTGCGGATGCGCGACGCCGGCGTGCCCTGTGTGCCGGGCTTCGACGGCGACGCGCCCGACGACGAGGCCCTGATCGCAGCAGCCGAGCAGGTCGGCTACCCGCTGCTGGTCAAGGCGAGCGCCGGGGGCGGTGGCCGCGGCATGCGGCGGGTCGACAGCCCACAGGGCCTGCCCGATGCCCTGCGCTCGGCGCGCGCGGAGTCCGCCAACGCCTTCGGCGACGACACCCTGCTGCTCGAGCGCCTCGTCGAGGGAGCGCGCCACGTCGAGGTGCAGGTGATGGCGGATGCCCACGGCACCACGCTGCACCTCGGCGAGCGAGACTGCTCTGTGCAGCGGCGCCACCAGAAGGTCGTCGAGGAAGCGCCCTCCCCCGCCGTCGATCCCGCCCTGCGCTCCGCGATGGGGCAGGCAGCGTGCGCGGCTGCTGCCGCCGTCGGCTACGTCGGCGCCGGCACGGTGGAGTTCCTCCTCGGTGCCGACGGCGCCTTTTACTTCCTCGAGATGAACACCCGGCTGCAGGTCGAGCACCCCGTCACCGAAGAGGTCTACGACGTCGATCTGGTCGCGCTGCAGCTGTCCGTGGCCAGCGGCGAGCCCCTCCCCTTCGCGCAGTCCGACCTGGCACCACGCGGGCATGCCATCGAGGTGCGCCTGTACGCGGAAGACCCGGCTGCCGGCTACCTGCCCCAGCCCGGGCCGGTGCACCTGTGGCAGCCGCCACGGCGCATCCGTGTCGATGCAGGCCTGCCCACGAGGGGCCAGATCCACGCAGCCTACGACCCCATGGTCGCCAAGCTCATCGCCCGAGGCCCCAGCCGCGAGGTGGCCCGGCGTCGTCTGCTCCGCGCCCTCGACGACACAGTCTTCTTCGGAGTCCCCACCAACCGAGGCCTGCTGCGCCGGGTGCTGCAGCACCCCACCTTCGTCGCCGGCGAGGCCACGACGGGCTTCCTCGACGGGCATGCCGAGCTCGCCGCCGAGCCCGAGGCCGACCCTGCCCATGTCTTGGTGGGCGCCGCGCTGTGGCTCGCTGCCCACGGCCACCCCGCGACCCCCGCCGTGCCCCTGGGCTTCCGGCCTGCCCACGGCATCGCCCAGGCCCTGGAGCTGGTGGTCGACGGGAAGGCCCAGCTGCTGGCCGTGTCGCGCGGCGAAGGCGGAGTCCACCTCGAATGCGGAGAACACAGCGCCACCGTCGACGTGCGCGGAGGTCTGCCCCGGCTGCGGGTCGCCCTCGACGGCCACGAGCGGTCGGCCCATGCCCACGCCCTCGGCGACGAGCTGCTGTTTACCTGGCGTGGTCGCACCCATCGGGTCGCCCCGGCTCGCCACGGTGCGGATGCCACTGAGGCCGCGGGCGACGGCGCGGTGTGCATGCCCATGTCGGGCCAGGTGCTGGCCCTCGACGTCGCGCCAGGCGATGCGGTCACCCGAGGCCAGGTCGTGGCCACCGTCGAGGCCATGAAGCTGGAGACGCCACTCAAGGCGTCCGTCGACGGCACCGTCGTCTCCGTCCACGCCACCCCGGGCCAGGCCCTCCCTACGGGCGCCGTCGTCGTCGTCATCGAGCCATCCGATCCCCAGGAGGCCTCGTGAAGGCCATCGTCACCTGCGCGCTGACCGGCGTGCTCACCAACCCCAAGCAGCACCCCGTGCCCGTCACGGTCGAGCAGATGGCCGCCAGCGCCAAGGAGGCCGTCGACGCGGGGGCTAGCATCCTGCACGTGCACTTCCGGCGGCAGGAAGAGGGCCTCGGCCACCTCCCCTCGTGGGACCCTGCTGTCGCCGGCGCCATCTGTGACGCCATCCGCGAGGCGTGCCCCGGGGTCATCCTCAACATGAGCACCGGTGTGGTCGGCGACGACATCTCCGGCCCGGTGGCCTGCCTGCAGCGGGTGCGGCCCGAGATCGCCGCCTGCAATGCCGGCACCTTGAACTACCTCAAGGTGCGGCGCAACGGGCAGTGGGCCTGGCCACCGATGGTCTTCGACAACCCCGTGCCCAAGGTGCAGCGCTTCCTCGACGCCATGCTCGAGGTGGGCGCGAAGCCCGAGTTCGAGTGCTTCGACACCGGCATCCTGCGCTCGGTGCCGATGTTCGTCGCCGCGGGCATGGTGCGCGACGAGCGGCCTCCCGAGGTCAACCTGGTCATGGGGGTCGCCAGCGGCATGCCGTGCGACCCCGACTTCCTCGAGGTGGTGCGGCGCTACGTGCCCGAGGGCTCGCCCTGGCAGGTCACAGCCATCGGCCGCGCCGAGGTGTGGCCCGTGCATCGCAAGACGGCCGAGCTCGGTGGGCACCTGCGCACTGGTGTCGAAGACACCTTCTACCTGCCGAACGGAGAGCGCTGCCGGGGCAACGGCGACCTCGTCGAACATCTCGTCGCCACCGCGCGGGAGGTCGGGCGCGACATCGCCAGCCCCGCCGAGGCGCGGCAGCTCCTTCACCTACCGGCCGCCTAGCTAGGCTCAGTCGCCCGCAGGCACCGCGACGGCGTCGAAGCGCTCGAAGCTGGCACATGGCTGCTCGAATACCCCGCGGTCGATGGCCTCGTCGAGGCTGCAGACGGCGTCTGGCAGGGCGGGGTAGCTCACCTCGCCCAGGCGCCGGATCTCGATGGTCACCCCGTCGGGCTGCTCGATGAGGGTGCGCTCCGCCACGTAGGCCGTGCACCGCTCGTCGTCGGGGCCTTCGATGCCGTAGAACAGGTAGCGGTCGTCCCAGTGCCCGGGGGCCACCGGCTCCAGGTACGTCTCGGGAAGCCACGGGTCGAACTCCGACGTGCAGTCCCCGACATCACACACGGTTGCTTGGAGGGCATCGGCTCCGTCGTCGGCCGCCGACAGCCGCAGCCGGGGCGGGCGCGCCTGGGTGACGTCGACGGGTGCCTCGGGCGCGCATCCCTCCAGCTCCAGCCACTCGACGATGTCGTAGGCGCCCTGCAGGCGAACGGGGTCGGTGACCCCATCGGTGGGGCCCGGAAGCGCGTCACCCTCACAGCCCATGATTACAAACAGTGCCGTCCACACAGAAAATCTCCTCTTGAATACGTTGTCTCGTGCCTCTCGATGCGCCAGACGCATCGGCGCCGGCGGCTCAGTCGTCGACGCCCAGCTCGTTCATCCCGATGACCGCGGGGTCGAGCTCGGGGAGCAGACGCAGCTCGACGCGGCGGTTGAGGTGGGCCGCCTCGTCTTCGGCGGGGTCTACGTACTGGTTCACGCCCAAGCCCACCGGGAGGAGCTGGGCCTCGGGTACCCCCCGGTCCGCCAGCACGTCACGAACCGCGTACGCCCGCATCTCGGGAAGCGCGGGGGCCCACTCGTCGGCGTAGCCGATGACGGCGAGCTGAATTCCTGGGTGGTCCTCCATGATCCGTGCGACATCGCGAAGAACTCGCCGCTCGGGGGCGCGCACCCGGTAGCGGTCGGTCTCGAAGGTGATGGGCTCAGTGAACGCCAGAAAGGCTCCCCGTTCATCGAGGACCATCGACAGGTCGCCGGCCTCCACCTCGTCGGCGAAGGCTCGTAGCAAGGCGCGTGTGGCCCCCTCGTCGCGAGCGACCCACTGCACCTCCCCATCATAGGCACCGTCCTCGGTCTCATCGAGGTCGCCGGCGGCAGCGGTGGGAAGCAGGGTCAGGGCAAGTAGAGCGTTCAACATGGGGACTCCGTGGGTTCGTCGAGTTCGCGCAGAAGGTTCTGCCATCGGGTGGTGGGGGACCACCCGACGACGCCTCCTTCGGGCCCGTAGATTCGATGAGCAGCGGCCACCAGCTGGCGGACGCGACTGGTCGCCGCCTGCTCGGCGGCGCTGGCGATGCGGAAGGGGTCGAGGCCGTCGTCGCCGGTCTGCTCGATGACGACGGCGTAGTCGACAGCCACCTGCACGGCCTTCATGGGTACAGGGTGGTCAGCGTCGTGGCCGATGGCGACCAGGCGTTCGATGCCGCGCCGAAACCAGCCTTCGTCGGGCCGAGCAGCCAACCAGGTCTCGGCGTGTCGCAGGGCGGCCTCGCCGATAGCGGGCTGCCCCACCGCGAACGCCCGGATGGCATCCGCTTCCTCGGCCTCGACCGAGCCGTTGGCCCACGCCACATAGATGGCCGGCAACAACAACAAGGCGCGGTCGGACTTCATGGGTTCGACGCTCATGGTCGTGCCTCCACCGTGGCCGAAGCGAGACCGTAGGGCTCGAGGTGCACCTCCAGGCGGAGGTCAGCCCCGGCGGTGAAGCCCACGCGGCTCGAAGGCAGCAAGACCAGCTCCTGACCCGGGGCCGCCAAGGCGAGATGCGTGGCGGGCGCTCCGTGGGCCACCAGCTGCTGCTGGGCCTCCAGCACCCGACCCAGACCCACGATCCGAGCATGCAAGGCCCTGACCGCATCATCATGGCTGACGACCATCGGCTGCAGCGTCACCCGCAGTCGCCGGTGGGTCGCCAGCACGTCGGCCATCGCCTCGTAGTGGGCCTGCACATCGGCATCGCTCGCGCGGGCACTGTCGATTCTCCGCCAGTGGTCGAGCAGCGCATCGACGCCATCGACGCTGTCACGAACAAACACCACCGGCGCGGTCTCAGCCTGCCGCTCAGCCACGACCTGCTCGAGAACTTCCTCGGGGGCAGGCGCGTCACGCAGCGCAGACGTGGCAGCGGGCGGAGGGGTGCTGTGACCGGCACAGGCCGTGGCGAGCAGCAACGCAGTCCATGGAACGAACGATGTCATCGTGTGGGGCAGCTTCAACATGTGGTGTTTCTCCTACGCCACAGTTGTATTGACCCACTTTTTTGTATGCAACACAAACATTCGCTTGCATCCCTATGCATGTTCCATAGGACCACACCGAACCCTCGCGGCGCTGAGCCGTCGCACCCCACACGGAGGCTACGGATGAGCACCACGCTGCTCACAATCATCATGGTGGCAGGCGCACAAGCCCAGGAGGCTGCGGCCAGCCAAGACGGGTTCGATGCCCACGACTTCTACCTCGCCCCACAAGACGGCAACCCACGCGATCCCATCCGTGCGTTCCGACCCGGACGCTTCCTCCGCGGCGATGCCTATGGCGTCGCCGCATTGGAGTATGCCGACGAGTCGCTGCGCAGCACGCGCACCCTACAGACCGAAGACGCCACAGTCGTCAGCAGCCGGGGTCTCATCGACAACCTGGTGACCGCCAACGTCGCAGCCGGCGTGGCGGTGCACGACCACGTGCGCCTCGATGCCGCCGCGCCTGTGTATCTGTACACCCACGCCCAGGGCGACACCGAGCCGGCCGCGTTCGGCGACCTTCGCCTGTCGTCGCAGCTCGCCGTCGTGCGGCCCGACATCGACGACCAGGGCCTGGGGTTCGGCGTCGTGCCCTGGCTGACCCTGCCCACCGGCGACGAGGCCAGCTACCGAGGCAAGGAATCGGTGTCGGGTGGCGTGCTCGGCAACGCGAGCCTGGGGCTCGACCGCGTGACCTTCACCGGCCAGGTCGGAGCCGGGTTCAACCCCGACATCCAGGCGCGCAACCTGCGCGGCCGCGACGAGATCCGCGCCGGAGCCGCCATCTCCTCCCTGATCACCGACGACCTCGGGATCAGCGCCGAGACGCGCATCGACTCCCCCCTCAACCCCGCGGAGGCTACCGAGCGCCGGACCCCCATCGAAGCCATCCTGTCGCTGCGAGGGCGCACGGACTCCGGGGCACACTGGCTCGCGGGGGCCAGCGCCGGCCTCACCCGAGCCGTGGGAGCTCCCGAGTGGCGCGCCTTCGTCGGCGGTGGCTTCGGACGTGCGCGCGACCCCGACCCCGACCTCGACGGGATCATCGGCGCGGCAGACCTCTGTCCCGAAGACCCCGAGCCAGTCAACGGCTACCGAGACGACGATGGCTGCCCCGACGAGCTCGCGACGCTGACGGTGACCGCCTTCCACGACGGCGAGCACCTCCCCGACGCGTCGCTGCAGGCGGAGGGCCCCGAGGACGTGGTGCACGCCGCCACCGGTCGGCTGTCGGCCTACGACCTGATGCCACAGACACAGTGGGCCGCCGCCGGGGTCGACGCCTGCCTGCAGGGCGCGCGAGGGCTCACCCTCGCCGAAGGCGCGCACCCCATCCAGCTCCAGCTCGAGCCCAGCTGGGACAGCGAGCTGGTGTTCACCGTTCGCGACGAGGCCGACAACCCCATCGAGGCGCGCCTCGTGTGGCTCACGACCCAGCCGGCGGCCTGCGGCCCCTCCGCCCCCTTCGACACGCCCGACGGTCGGGCCAGCATTCCTGTCGGCGCAGGACAGCACCGGGTGCTGGTCTCGTCGCCGGGGCGGGAGACGAAGCTGGTGGTCATTGCCCTTCCACCCGCCACGGTCGAGCCCGTCGACGTGACCCTCGGTGCGGCCCGCGTGCACGTCACCGACGACCACATCACCCTCGACGAGCGCATCCACTTCGCGTTCGACAAGGCCGTCATCCGGCCCGTCTCGTACTCGCTGCTCGATGAGGTCGCCGCGACCATCCTGCACCACCCCGACCTGGCCACGGTGGAGATCGAGGGTCATGCCGACGAGCGCGGCACCCCCGCCTACAACCGCGACCTCTCCGCACGACGAGCTGTCGCAGTCCGCGAGTACCTCGTCAGCGCCGGCGTCGACGCCGAGCGCCTGACCACCCGCGCCTACGGCGAGAGCGATCCCGCCATCCACGCCTCCACCCCGCAGGCCTGGCGCACCAACCGCAGGGTCCAGTTCACCATCCTCGCTTCCACGGAGACCCCATGAACCCCACGCTTCTGCTGACTACCCTCGCCCTCGCCCTCGCCGTCACGCCCAGCTCGAGCACCGAGCCGAGCGCCATGGACCACGACGGCGACCACGTCCCCACCATCATGGAGAGCCCGGACGGCGACGGCGACCCCACCAACGACGACACCGACCTCAACGGCATGCCCGACTACCTCGACCTCGACGATGACGGAGACGGCCTGTGGACCTGGCCTGACGAGGATGTCGACGGCGACGGCGACCCCACCAACGATGACTCCGACGCAGACGGAATCCCCGACTACCTCGACGCTGCTGACACGGTCGCCGCCGACCCGCTACCCGCCGCCCATGACTGCACCTGCGACGGCGACCGGGGCGGCGACGACGACCTCCTCGACGAAGACGCCGTCTTCGAGTCGGGCGCTGCGTGCACCTCCGTCGGCGCCGCGGGAGTCAGCCCGTGGCTGCTCCTACCGACGCTGTTGATCGCCCGCCGTCGGCGCACCGCTGGCTGACTAGCGCCAGCCGCTGTCCAGTACAGTCTGCACGTCATCGTCGACGAGACCCAGCAGCTCCATTCGTAGGGCGTCGCTGGGCTCGTCTCGTCGTAGGCGGAGCACGCCCGCGTTCAGGTCCCCGTAGGCAGGCAGGTCGTCGAGCAGCTGCACGCTCAGCTCGCCGCCGGATCCCATCGCATGCGCCACCCGTGGCGGGTGTCGTGCGAGGAACCGTGCCAGCGGCCCTTGCTCGTTGGACACCGCGGAGCTGACCATCTGGAACAGGTCAGGCAGGGAGGGGTCGGACCACGCCATGCGAAACAGCGCCCCCACGTGCAGATCTCCCCCCGCCAGCACCAGTCGCTGCGTCGGGTGGGCGCGCTGGTGCTCGCCGAGGATGGCCACCAGACGGTCTCGCGCCGGTCGAGCCGCCCTGGCGCTCCAGCGGTCGGCCACATCCCCCCCATCGCTGTCGAGCAGCGACGCTACGTCGACCAGCACGTCGGGAACATGGGCGAAGGGCACCGACAGAACCACCACGACGGCTGCCTGCCCCGCCGTGTCGGCGAGCCAGCTGCGCAGGCGCTCCTCCCCGGGCCCCAGGATGTCGAGCTCGCCGCTGACACAGCGACGGTGCGTGCGCAGGTCGGGCACCAACACCGAGACCCGGCCCCACCGAAAGCGATGGCCGAAGTCGTCGGGTCGAGACTCGAAGCGACCGCGACCCTGCATGTCGTAGAACGCGTCGAGCGCGCCATCACGCACCCGCTGCCACCGCGCCTCGGCGTGGGCGGGGGCGCTTCCGAAGTTGTCGATGATCTCGTGGTCGTCGCAGATCATCGACGTGGGGAAGCGCGCCAGCAGGTTGCGCCAGGCGGGGTGGCGCCAGAACACCCGGTAGCGGCGCTGCATCAACGCTCGGATCTCCCCTCGACGGCACGCGAGGAGGCTCTCTCGCCCCGGCGGACCCACTGTCGCGAAGTAGTCGTCGTCGAACAGCGACCGCTCCGTCGGCTGGTCGGTGTACATCTGGTCGCCCATCAGCAGCAGCTGCTGCACGCCAGCCTCCTCGAGGGCGTCGGGCAAGGCGTCGAGGAACCGCAGGCTCCGCGGGTGGTAGGCGCCGTCGCTGCAGAACGGGTTGTGGCAGCTCAGCAGCCCGATGACCACGTCGGCGCCGTCAGACCCGCCCCCTGGTGGCGTGCGGAACCGACAGCTGCCCACCGCACCACCCGGACTGCGCAGCACCGCCTCGTAGGCCGAGGCAGGGCGAAGCTCGAAGCCCAGGGAGGCCAGCGCTACCCCCATTGCCCCCCCTCCTTCTGCCGGAGGTTGCAGGTCGATGGGGAGCGTCTGCGCTCCGCCCGGCCCCAGTAGATCCATCCAGTGGCGCCCACCATCGGGGCAAGCCACCCACAGGCGGGCATCATCGGGATCTACCCTTCCGGCGTACAGCAGCCCCGTGAGAGGCTCAGCACGCCAATCCCCGCCTGGGGGTTCCCCAGACGAGGCCGTCGCCCACGACGGCAGCAGAGCCATCCGCTACCCGATGCGCTGTGGAGCGCCAGCCACTCGCGCCATCACGCGGCCAGCGAGGTGGGGCGAATGCCGCCGTCGCGCCGCAGCGCGCCCAGCGCTTCCTTCTCGAGCTGGCGCACGCGCTCGCGACTCAGATCGAGCAGCCGTGCCGTCTCCACCAGGGTGGTCGGCTCGGTGCCGCCCAAGCCGAACCGCCGAGCGAGGATGACGCGCTGCCGCTCCGTCAGGCACCGCTGTGCCGCCTCGGCCAGGCGCGTCAGCTCCTCGCGGAAGGCCGCCTCCTCGTTGGGCGACGGCCCGTCGCTGGCCAGCAGGTCGATGCGGCGCGCGCCCTGGCCCTCACCGTTGTCGATCGTCTCGTCGAGCGAGACGCTCTTCTGCACGGCCAACAACCAGCGGACCCGGTCGATCGTCAACCCCAGCTCATCGGCGATGAGCCGATCGGTCCATGCCTCGCCCGCCTTGTCGAAGCGGCTCATGCACTTGCGGATGTTGCGCAGCTCTTCGATGGCGGAGCCGCCGATCCGAACCGTGGGATCGTGGTCGATGGCCTTCGTGAGACGCGCCCGCACCCACCACCGCGCGTAGGTGGTGAACTTCACCTTCTGCGACGGGTCGAAGCGCTTGGCTGCGTCGAGGAGGCCCAGGGTGGCCTCCTGCAGCAGGTCTTCCAGCTGCGAGCCGTGCCGCGCCAGCCGCCGCGCCTCACGCCGAGCCACCGAGCGGCCGTGCATGGCGACACGCCACCGGAGCTTCTCGGCCTCGCCCGCGGCCTCCCGCGCGCCTGGGAGGTTGTCGTGAGACAGCCCCTCGTCGGCGGCCTGCCGCAGCGCCTCCTGCATCCGCTCCACCAGATAGGCCCGGGTCTTGGAGCGGCCAGACCGCTTGCGCTGAAAGATCGGGGCGAGCTCCGGCACCTCTGCAAGCAGCCCGATGGCGCGCTCTTCGAGCTCGTGCATGGCGCGCACCTGCTCCTGCAGAAGCTCTACGGTCACCTGTTTCGTCCCCTTGGCCATCGTGTTGTCGAGCATGCTCGAACCCCCAGAAAATCGTACAATGCAAATCGCTTTCGTGGAGCAATTGTATGTGACGCTTCCGCGCAGCGCAAGGGAATGGTGCTTTTTTATTTGCGCAACAGTCGCGCATGGCCATCACTACGTGATCACAGACCCTCCAACGGGAGAGATCACCCACCAGGCGCGACCGCTTGCCGAGATTGTTTGCATTCAACACAGTGGCCTTCTTACGTGTAGACCACACCGGGTAGCCATGTCACGGCCCGCATCGTGCAGGCCGGTCGACGCCAGGCCTCGGCTCGCCGAGCCTGCGCTCCCACAGTCCCACTCACCCCACGGCGACGAGGGGCGACGACCACGCGGTCGGCCCCTCCTCGCCAGCTCCTACGGAGACCCCATGTTGTACTGGTCCCTCGCCTTCTTCGTCGTCGCCATCGTCGCCGCTGCCCTCGGCTTCGGAGGCATCGCGGCGGGCGCCTCGAGCATCGCCCAGCTCTTGTTCGGCGTGTTCCTCATCCTGGCCATCGTCAGCGTCGTCGTGCACGCCCTGCGCGGCGCGGCACCGACCGCCTAGTACGACGAGTAGTAGGAGTAGTAGTACGACGAGGTGTCGGTCTGCCGACGGCCACCGCCGCAGTCCCACACGTCGCCGCAGGCGTCGTCGTAGTCGGAGTAGTCGCACGACCGAGCGAACAGCTTCAGGCTGTCGAGGCACTTGTCGGCCTCGTCGGGGTCGAAGTCGCAGTCGTCGTAGTAGTCGTAGTCGTCGTAGTTGTCTTCGAGCTCTTCGACGCACTCCGCCTGATCGTCGTAGTATTCGACGAAGTACAGCTTGGTGCAGTTCTCGTAGAAGGTGCAGATCTCGCGGATGTAGCGGGTCTGGAAGCCCTCTTCGTCGAGCTCGCCACAGCCGCTGCTCAGCAGCGCCACCAACAACGCCTTCCAACCGTGCTTCATGCCGACCCTCCGCGGAGCCGCTACTCTAGCGCATGCGCTTCGCCACCGCCTTGTTGCTTGTCGGCTGTTCACCGGCGTCCCCCGAGGTCATCCCGCCCCCGGCACCGACGACTCAGCCTGCTCCCACCACCCCCGCTCCCGTTCCCGGCACGCCCAGCGTGGCGCTGGCAGCTCCCCCCGCCCTCGGCAGCCCGCCAGCCGGCGACGTGATCCCCCTCGCCAAGGTGCTCACGGTCGCCACCACCGAGCCCACGACGCTGACGCTGCACCTCGACGATGGGGAGCGCGTGATGCACGTGGCCTTCCCCGAGGTTCGCGCTGATCACGTGGTCCCCGTGCTGGGGAGCCCAGCCGACGGCGAAGTGACGCTCACGCTGACGCTCCAGGCCGCCGACGGTGCCTCGCTCGAGGTCGACGCCGGCACCTGGCAGACGCCCCCCTACCCCGACCCCTTCCCCACCATCGAGGTCCTCGCGCGCGACTCTGAGCGCATGGAGCCCGGCTACACCTTCGCCGCCATCAAGTCGCCGAGCAGCTCCATCGACTACCTCGTCGCCCTCGACGACCGGCTACGCCTCGTGTGGTGGTGGGACGACGCAGGGAGCTTCGGCGACGTGCGGGTGCGCCCCGACGACGCCGTCATCTTCGGCATCCGCAGCGACGAGCCCACCGCCATGACCTTCCTCGGCGAGATCACCCAGCGGTTCGCCCACTCACCGGTCGACCCGGTCGACGTGCCCCTCCCCACCGGCACGTCCCACCACGAGGCCTTCCCGCTACCCGACGGCGGGCTGTGGACGCTGTGCTACGGCTCGACCACCGTGGTGGGCTACCCCTCCGACTACGACGATCCCACCGGCACCGACGGGGTCGCGTGGGCGGTGGCCGACCAGTGCATCGTGCGCCTCGACGACCAGGGGAACATCGTGCAGCAGGTGTGGATGTCGGAGGTGCTCGACACGCACCGCATCGGCTTCGACAGCCTGCAGTTCACCGCCGCCGGCTGGGACTGGGTGCACCTCAACGGCGTGGTCCCCACCGACGACGGCGGTGTGTTGGTGAGCGCGCGCCATCAAGACGCCGTGGTGAAGCTGGACGCCGACGGGCAGCTCGTGTGGATCCTGGGCGACCACACTGGCTGGGCCCCCGAGTTCGTTCCCTACCTGCTCACGCCGATCGGTGAGCTGTCGTGGCCCTACCACCAGCACGCCCCCGCGGTGGGGCCCGACGGCGTGGTGTGGATGTTCGACAACCACAGCTACGGCCGCACCCCCTACACCCCCGAGGAACAGGCAGAGCCCGAGCTGTCGCGCGTGGTCGGCTACCGAGTCGACCCCGTGGCGATGACGGTCGAGCAGGTAGCCAGCCTGGCCCACAGCCCCGTCGGCCCGCTGTACTCCCCGGCCCTGGGCGACGCCGATCCGCTGCCCCTGACCGGCCATGTGTTGGGCGACTACGGCTTCATCGACGGCGAGGGCGAGGATCTCAACGAGGCCCTCGGCCGGGGGCGAAAGGCGGTGCATTTGGTGGAGTACGACCTCGACGCTCCCGACGATCCCGCCCTGGCCCTCCGGCTGTCGAGCGACGTGGAGGCGCTGCCCGAGGGGTGGAAGATGTACCGCGTCGAGCGCATCCCCAGCCTCTACCCGCCCCAGGTCGAGGTGTGGACCACACCGTCGGCGCGATAGCAGCGGGTCGCCTGGAGGCCCCATGACCAGCCGACTGTTCCGCTCCGACATGCTCCGAGGAAAGGTGGTGCTCATCACCGGAGGCGGCACAGGCATCGGCGCCGCCATCGCCCGAGAGGTCGGTCACGCCGGTGCCACCGTCGTCATCGCCTCCCGCAAGGCAGAGCACATCGAGCCGGCCGCGGCGGGCCTGTCGGAAGAGATCGGCCGCAAGGTGCACGGGGTGGTGTGCAACATCCGCGACCGCGACGCCGTGACAGCGTGCGTCGAGGAGGTCGTGGGCACGGTCGGCTCCCTCGATGTGCTGGTCAACAACGGCGGGGGCCAGTTCCTCAGCCCCGCCGAGCAGATCCGCCCCAAGGGGTGGGATGCGGTGATCGAGACGAACCTGACCGGCACCTGGAACATGACGCGAGCCGCCGCCGACGCATGGATGCTCAAGAACGGCGGCCGGGTGGTCAACATCACCATGCTCACCAACCGGGGCTTCCCCGGCATGACCCACTCGGTCGCGTCGCGCGCCGGCGTCGAGGCCATGACCCGCAGCCTGTCGGTAGAGTGGGCGGCCAAGGGCATCCAGCTCAACTGCGTGCAGCCCGGCATCATCGCGAGCAACGGCATGCGCAACTACCCGGCCGGGCAGCAGATGGCGGAGGCCTACCAGAGCGAAGTCCCCGCCAAGCGGCTGGGCACCTGCGAAGAGGTGGCGTGGATGGTGGCCTTCCTCGCAGGGCCAGGAGGCGCCTACATCACCGGGCAGATCCTCACCGTCGACGGGGGCCGCAGCCTGTGGGGCCGCACATGGCCCATCCCCGACCCCGACGTCATGCCCGAGGTGGTGCTGCCTGTGGAGCCGTGGGAGAAGTAGGCCAGGCCTACAGCGCCTCCAGCCGCACCTCGATCTCGTGCACGTCGCCCTTGTCGACCACGACCTCGGCGACGCCCCCGAACAGTGCGACCCCGTCGTCGTCGAGGGCCGACACCTCCGCCAGGTAGGCGCCGCTGGGCAGCCCCTTGAGCGTGGCAGCGCCGTCGTCGCAGCTCGCGACCCCCTCGGCGGCGAGGTAGCCGTCGTCCCACACGCTGATCTCGACGTCGACCACCTCGTTGCTGGAACACAGCCGCGCGTTGTCGAAGTACCAGCTCACGTCGAGCCGGGCGGGAAGCGCCGTCAGCACCTGCTCACCGACCTCGGTGGTGCCCTTCGCGTCGACCACCACGTCGACGGGATCGGCGGCGTAGCGCTCGACGCCGTCGACATCCAGGCCGTACACCTCCATGGCGCGCAGGCCCGGCTCGATGCGCTCGAGGCGCAGCGACTCGGTGGCGCAGGCAGCGCTGCCCATCAACGCGTTGTCCATCACCACCGAGACCTCCACGATGCCGGCCTGCTCGCAGCCGTCGGGGCCGACCGTCCAGGACAGCTCCACCGCTCCGGTCTCGGCGTCATCGGGGGCCGTGGGCGCACAGCCCACCCACAGGGCGAACATCATCATCGTCATGGGAGGTCTCCGGGGAGGAGCGGGGAGGGAGGGTGGGACTCGGGCGAGCCCCGGGGGGAGGCCCTCAGTCTACCGCCGTCGGGGCCCGCTGACCATCCCCGACCCCTCAGTCCACCAGGCCACGCTTCCGCAGCAGCGCCTCGACATCGGGGTCGCGCCCACGGAAGTTGCGGAAGGCCTCAGCCGGATCGACGGTGTTGCCCACCGACAGGATGGTGTCGTAGAGCCGCTTCGCGGTGGCCTCGTCGTAGAAGGAGCCGGCCTCCACGAAGGCCGCGGCCACGTCGGCCGTCAGCGCGTCGCTCCACAGGTAGCTGTAGTAGCCAGCCGAGTAGCCTTCCCCCTTGAACACATGGCTGAACTGGGGCGTGCGGTGGCGCATCACCACCTGCGGAGGCAGCCCCAGCGCCTCGAGCTGCTCCCGCTCGAAGGTGTCGGGATCGATGGGCTCGCCCCCTGCCTGGTGCAGCTTCATGTCGATGAGGGCACTGGCCAGGTATTCCACCGTGTTGAATCCCATCGCCGCGTTCGACGCGGCATCGAGCCGCTCGAGCAGCTCTTGGGGGAGGACCTCGCCCGTCTCGTGGTGCACCGCGTAGACCGACAGCAGCTCGGGCGTCGACAGCCAGTGCTCGTTGAGCTGCGAGGGGAACTCCACGTAGTCGCGGGCCACGTTCGTTCCCGCCTGCGAGGGGAAGTTCACGTCGGAGGCCAGGCCGTGGATGGCGTGGCCGAACTCGTGGAACAGCGTCTCGGCGTCGTCCCACGAGATGAGGACCGGCTCGCCGGGCGCCCCCTTCACGAAGTTCGAGTTGTTCGAGACGATGGGGAGGATGTCTTCCTCGAGGCGCTCCTGCAGCCGATAAGCGTTCATCCACGCCCCACTGCGCTTGCCGGGCCGCGCGAAGGGGTCGAAGTACCACAGCCCCCGCAGCGAGCCGTCGGCGTTGTTCACCTTCCACACCCGCACGTCTTCGTGGGGCACGGGCACGTCGTCGACCGGCTCGAACGACCAGCCGTACAGCTCGCCCACGGCCCAGAACATGCCCTCCCGCAGCTTGTCGAGCTGCAGGTAGGCCTGCAGCTCGGTGCGATCGAGGTCGTACTCGGCCTTGCGCACCTTCTCCGCGTAGAACCGAACATCCCACGGAGCGATCTGGATGCCGGCCTTCTCCTTGTCGGCCAGGGCCTGCATCTGCGCGACCTCCTCGGCGAACTTGGACTTGGCAGCGGGCCACACCTTCTCCATCAGCTCGATGGCCCGCTCGGGGGTCTTCGCCATGCGATCTTGCAGCTGGTAGTCGGCATGCGACGCGAAGCCCAGCAGCTTGGCGCGCTCGTCGCGCAGCTGGAGGATCTGGGTGATCAGCTTGTTGTTGTCGTGCTCGTCGCCGTTGTCACCGCGGGCGTAGTAGGTCGTCCAGACCTGCTGGCGCAGGGCACGATCCGTGCTGAAGGTGAGGAAGGGGTCCATCGAAGAGCGGGTGTTGGTGATCGCCCACTCGCCGGGGTGCTCCCGCTCCTCCGCCGCTGCCGCCGCCGCCGCCACGATGCCATCCGGAAGCCCTGCGAGCTGCGCCTCCTCGGTGAGGTAGAGCACGTAGCCTTCCTCGTCGGCCAGCAGGTTGTCGCCGAAGCGGTTGTACAGCGTCGACAGCTCCTGGTTGATCGCCGCGACCCGCTCCTGCTCGGCCTCCTCGAGCCCCGCCCCCGCGCGCTGGAAGCCCAGCAGCAGCTCCTCGACGAGCCGACGCTCGGCCGTGTCGAGCTCTGCCTGCTCGTCGATGACCTTCAGCCGCCGGTAGAGCAGCGCGTCTTGAAACAGCGTGGAGCGGTGCGCGGCCAGCTCGGGCGCCAGCTCGCCCTGCACGTCGCGGAGCTCTGGTGTCGACAGCGACGAGGTGAAGATGCCGAAGATCGTCAGTACGCGCTCGAGCTCGTCGCCCGCCAGCTCCAGGGGCACGACCGTGTTCTGGAAGGTGGGCAGGTTCACCGAGCGACCGATCGCCTGCACCTGTCGCAGGTGCATCGCCATCGCCTCGCGAACGGCCGGAGCGAAGTGCTCGGTCTCGACCCGGTCGAGGGGGGGGACTCCGCCATAGGGGCCTTCCCACGGCTCCAGCAGATACGCCCAGGCCGCCTCTTCCTCGGGGGCCGACGTCGCCTCCGGGGCCTCCGTCGACGCCGACGATTCGGGCGTGGCGGCGGCGGGAGGGGCCTTGGGGCCGCAGGCCGACAGCAGGCAGAGCATCATGGTGGCGCGCGCGAACATGGAGTCCTCCAAGGGGAGCGCACCCTATCAAGGCCCAGCCCCCGGCGTGAGCGCCCGCCCCCCAGGCTGCCGCCGGCCGGTATGCTGGCCGCATGACGACCCTCCTCCTCGCCCTGCTGACTGCCCACGCCGCCTGCCCCGACCGCACCGACGGCGAGAAGGCCGCGACCACCAAGGCTCTCGCAGCCATGGCGGCCTCGCCGCCTGCCGACCTGGCCGGCGTGCTGGCCAAGGTGCGCAAGCTGCACACCGACGACAACCTGTGCACCCTCGCCGACCGCTACCACGCCGCCGTGCTGCTGCGCCGCGGCGAGGTCGCCGACATGGAGGCCGCCTTCGCGCTGGCCAGCACCGCCTACGCCGGCGGCATCGAGCCGGCCGGCTACGTCGCAGCCCAGGCCCGCGACTCAGCGCTGGTGACCTCGGGCCGGCCGCAGTTCTACGGGGTGATGCGCGGCCAGAAGGGCAACCACACCTGCCTGTTCCCCGTCGACCCGGCGGCGACCGACGAGGAACGGGCGAAGCTCGGGCAGAAGCCGCTGGCACAGATCTACGCCGAGGTCGTCGAGCTCGCCCACCTGCCGGTCCCACCCACCCTCGCCGGGCTCACCGGGGCCGGCGCCATCTGCGACCTCCCCACACCCCCGGGGGTGTGCGCCCCTGGCGAAGAGCCCGTCGAGCCGGTGCCCCACGACGAGACGGAGGCCGCAGAGCGCGCCCGTGCCGAGGAGCGCAAGGGCCACGCTGAAGAGCTGGAGCATGGAGCCCCCGACGCCACGGAGTAGCGCGCCCTTCGCTGCGTCTTTCTCCGAATGTCACGGCGTGTCTGGTGGCGGTTGTCGTCGAGGGCCGTCGATCCCATCTCTCGGGAGTCTGCGGAGGACCCATGTGGCGCTCGCTCGTACTCGCATCCCTCTTTCAAGGCGCCAGCCTCGGCGCCGACCGCGCTCACCAGCTGTCGACGCCTGACGCCATCGACGCGCTGGCCAACAGCTTCTCGTCGCCCGCCCCCCTCTCCCGCGCCCTCGACGCACGCATCCACAGCCTGCAGGTCGCGCCCTCTGCCACCCTCGCCGCCGAGACCCTGCAGGTGATGTCGCCGCTGGCCGAGCGCGCGGGTCTCGCCTCGCTCCGCAGCGACCTCGACGACCTGTCGTTCCACGTGCTCTCCCCCGCCATCCACGAGGCGCTGAGCCACGGCGCCGACGAGCGGGCCCGGGTCGCCGGCACCCTGGCGCAGCACGCCACCAACCTGATGCAGGGCCTGAGTGTCACCGGAGAGGTCAGCCACCGCACCAAGTCGGCCTACAGCACCTGGCGCAAGATGGAGCGCAAGGGCCTCACCGTCGACCAGGTCCTCGACCGGGTCGCGCTGCGGCTCGTCGTCGACACCGAGGCCAGCGTCTACGCCCTGCTGGGGGCCCTGCACGAGCGCTACACCCCCCTCGACGACGCCTTCGACGACTACATCGCCCAGCCCAAGTCCAACGGCTACCAGTCCATCCACACCGCCGTGCACGTCGATGGCCAGGTCGCCGAGTTCCAGCTGCGCACCTACGCGATGCACGAGGCCGCCGAGCAGGGCGACGCAGCCCACTGGCGCTACAAGCTGGTGGGCTAGACAGGCCGAGGCTAGCCGTAGGGCCTGGAGCGCCCATGCCCTGGCAGACCGCCTACCGAAGCAAGCTCACCACCGCCGACGCCGCCCTCGACGGGCTCCATGACGAGGCGAAGGTGTACATCAGCGGCAACTCCGCCACGCCTCGGCACCTCGCCGAGGCCCTGGCACGTCGCGCTCCCGAGGGCGAGGTGTCCCTGGGCCACGTCCTGCTGCTCGGGCAAGACCCTGTCGCCACCCGCGACCACCCCCGCGTGCGCCACCACGCCTGGTTCGTCGGCCCCGCCGACCGCGCCCAGGTCAACGACGGGCGGGCCGACTACGTCCCCTGCCACCTGTCGGAGATCCCGGGCCTGGTGCGCGCCACCGAGCCCGCCCTCGATGTAGCCCTGATCACCGTCTCGCCCCCCGACAAGCACGGCTTCCTCTCCCTGGGGACCGAGGTGATGGCCTCCCTCGCCGCGGTCGAGACCGCCAAGAAGGTGGTGGTGCAGGTCAACGAGCGCATGCCGCGGGTGCTCGGCAACAGCTTCGTCCACATCAGCCAGGTGCATGCGGTGGTCGAGCACGACGAGGAGCTTCCCGAGCTCGCGCCCCGACCCGCCACCGAGGTCGAGCGCCGCATCGCCGAGCACATCGTGCCGCTGGTGCCCGAGGGCGCCACCCTGCAGCTGGGCATCGGCGGGGTCCCCGATGCCGTCATCTCGCTGCTATGCACCCACGAAGACCTGCAGCTCGGGGTGCACTCGGAGATGATCAGCGACGGGGTGATGGCCGCGGTGGAGGCCGGTCTGGTCACGGGCAGCCGGAAGACCCGTCACCGCCGCAAGGTCGTCACCACCTTCGTCCTCGGCAGCCGCACGCTGTACGACTGGGTCCACAACAACGCCGTCGTCGAGGCACACCCCTGTGACCACACCAACGACCTGTTCGTCGCGAGCAGCAACGACCGGCTGGTGGCCATCAACAGCGCCATCTCCGTCGACCTGACGGGCCAGGTGAACTCCGACAGCATGGGCACGCAGATCTACAGCGGCGTCGGCGGCCAGGTCGACTTCCTCCGAGCCGCCGCGCGATCGGCCGGCGGCGTGCCCATCCTCGCCCTGCCCAGCACGGCCAAGAAGGGCACCCTAAGCCGCATCGTGCCCTGCCTCGCAGAGGGCGCCGGTGTGGTGACCAGCCGGGCCGACGTGCACTGGGTGGTCACCGAGTATGGCGCGGTCAACCTGTACGGCCGTCCCCTCCACGACCGAGCGAAGAAGCTGATCTCCATCGCCCACCCCGACTTCCGGGAGGAGCTGGCCGAGGCGTGGGAGCGGCGCTTCCATCGGCGGGAGCACGCGACCCGCTGAGGGCGCTCACCAGCCGGCGGGCACGTCGCTGCGCAGGCAGTGGATGGTGTTCGGGCGGCCGGGCCACGACCAGGTGGAGCGCTCGGGGGACTCGGCCGTTCCCGCCGCGAGGCCTTCGGTGGGGTCCCAGTGGGGCGGCTCACCGGGCTGCAGGCGATGCAGGCCGCTCTGCCAGGGGCCGATGATGTGGGTGAACCCGGCCACCGGCCGCTCGAAGAAGTCGGACCAGCGGCGGGCGAAGTCGTGGCCGCGAGCGCTCCCCAGGGTGTCGCAGGTGCGGAACCACCACAGCGCATCAGGGGCCATCCGCTCGCGGATCCGCTCCAGCGCCGGGCGCCAGGCGTGCCCCCGTGCCAGCGCCGAGACATCGAGGGGGCGTCGGTCGATCAGCGCCATGCCCCAGTGGCCGTGACCCCAGAACTGGATCTCGTCGATGGGCTCGTCGGCCTCCCCCAACCACGCGAGGGCCTCCTCCCACGTCGACGCCCCCGACGCGCCGTGCAGGGAGCCCGTCGCCGCATAGACCCGCGCCCCCACCACCCAGCTGTGGGTGAGGCCGACCGGCAGGCGCCCGGTGTGGGTGCAGGTGCGGTCGTAGATCATCAGCTTGAGGCCCATGACATCAGCCTAGCCCCCTCACCCCACGGCGACCGCACACGGCTACATCAGGTGCCGCGGATCGACGTCCCAGTGCACGCGCACGCCCTTCTTGGCAGCCGCCTTCAGCCTCGGCTGCTGCGCGTCGAGGAACCGCTGCAGCCGCCCGGCCGCATCGCTGCGCACCACCAGCTGGAACCGCCACCGCCCCACGAGGCGGGGCATCGCAGCTGGCGCCGGGCCCAACACGCCGAGGCCCTGCCCCCGGGACGCCGCTCGCAGGTCGCGCCCCAACCCCTCAGCCGCCGCCACCACCGCCCGACGGTCGACCCCATCGAGACGCACCAGGCACAGCCGGGTGTAGGGCGGATAGCCCAGCGTCGACCGGATGCGGAGCTCGGTGTCGACGAAGCGCTCCACGTCGTCGAGGTGCTGCAGCACGTAGTGATCGGGCTTCCACGTCTGCACGAGCACCCGGCCCGCGACCTCCCCTCGCCCCGCGCGCCCCGCCACCTGCACCAGCAACGCATAGGTGCGCTCCGCCGCCCGGAAGTCGGGCATGCGAAACCCACGGTCGGCCGAGATGACCACCGCGGTGTGAACCCCGGGGAAGTCGTGACCCTTCGCCACGATCTGCGTGCCCACCAGCAGCTGCGTCTCCCCTTCGCGGAAGGCCGAGAGGATGCGGTGGTGCGCCCCTCGCTGCGAGGTGGTGTCGGCATCCATCCGAGCGATGGCGATGTCGGGGTACAGGGCCCGCAAGCGCTCCTCGATCTGCTCGGTGCCCTTGCCCCCCTCATCGAGCTCGTCGGCGTGGCACACGGGGCACTGGCGGTCGTAGCGGAGCGACAAGGCACAGTAGTGGCAGGTGACCCGCCGCGAGCCCTTGTGTAGCGTCATGGCGACGCCGCAGTTGGGGCACTCGTAGGTGGCGCCGCAGGCGGTGCAGCTCACGACGGTGGCATAGCCTCGCCGGTTGTACAGCACGATGGCCTGGCCGCCGCGAGCGAAGGTGTCGCGCAGCGCCTGCTCCACCACGGGAGCCAGCAGAGGCCTCTCTCCATCGGGACCTGGCCCCACCTCGGTCAGGTCGACCACCTCGACCTCGGGCACCGGGCGCTTCGTCGCCCGCTCGGGCAGGCGCAGCAGCGCATAGCGACCCTGTCGGGCGTTGTGCCACGACTCCAGCGACGGCGTAGCCGAGGCCAGGACCGCCGGGCAGCCCTTGCGGTGCGCCAGCACCACCGCGAGGTCGCGCGCCGAGTAGGGCACCCCCTCGTCTTGCTTGTACGAGTCGTCGTGCTCCTCGTCGACGACGATCAGGCCCAGGTCGCGGAAGGGAGCGAACAGCGCCGACCGGGCGCCGACAGCAAGGTCGACCTCGCCCGCACGGATGCGCCGCCACGCCGCCAGCCGCTGGGCCCCCGTGAGCCCCGAGTGCAGCACCGCGACCCCGCGACCGAAGCGCGCCCGGAACCGGCCCACCAGCTGTGGGGTGAGCCCGATCTCCGGCACCAGCACCAGCACCTGCTTGCCTCGCTCCAGGGTGGCCTGGGCCGCGCCGAGGAACACCTCCGTCTTCCCCGCGCCGGTGACCCCATACAGCAGGTGCCCGCCCTTCGCGTCGGGCTGGGTGAGCACCTCGAGGGCCGCGCGCTGGTGAGCGTTGAGCACCGGGGGCGCACTGGGGCCGAGGGCGGGCGCGTCGTCGAGCAGGTCGCGCTGCTCTCGCTCTCCCAGCTCGAGCAGGCCATCGCGCTCGAGCCGAGTGACCACGCTGCGGGCCGAGCTGGGCTGCCCATCAAGGAGCGCGGACAGATCCATCCCGTCAGGGTGTGCCTCGGCCCGGTCGAGCAGCTCCCTCATGCGGGACCCCACCTTCGCAGGGCGAGGCTTCGACGTGCGCACCACGGTGGCGACCATAGCGACGCGGCCACCCACCTCCTTGTCGGACCAGGCCACCTGGCCGGCCTTCTCCAGGTGGCGCAGGGCCTTGGCGACCGCCTTGCGGTCGAGCTCCTGGCCCAGGCGCCGCGCGAGACCCCGGGCCGTGAGCCCCGGCCGGCTCACCGCCTCCCGCAGCACCTGCGCGTCTTCGCCCGCCACGGTGCGCTTCGTGAGCGCCTCGACGCCCTCTTCGGTCGCATGCACCACCCGGAGCACCTTGGCGCGGATCTGCGACGGCAGCGCGGTGTGGAGCACCATGCCCAGCGGCGCCTTGTAGTAGTGGGCCGCCCACTGCAGAAAAGCGAGCTGCTCCTCGTCGAACGCCGGGATGGGATCGAGGACTCGGCTGATGGGCTTGATCTTCGCCGGATCGAAGCCGGGCTCTTCGGTGAGCTCGAGCACGTAGCCCGTCTCTCCCTGCCTCCCGAGGGGCACCAACACCACATGACCCAGGCGAAGCTCACCCAGGTGCGCCGGCACCGCGTAGGTGAGCGGGTCGGTGAACGGGCGGGCGATGGCGACGCGGGCATACATCGTCGGCGACGTAGCCCGCGGCCCGGTCAGAAGCTGACCCGACCCCGCTGCGCGCCCTCGAGCTCCGTCATGCAGTCGATGCAGTGCGTCGCCATGGGGCGCGCCATCAGACGGCGCTCACCGATCTCGTCGCCGCACGCTACGCACTCGCCGTAGTCGCCGATGTTGACCCGAGCCAGGGCACCTTCGATCTGGCGCAGTACCAGCCGGTCGTGGTCGTGCATGCGCAGGGCCAGATCGCGGTCGGACTCCTCCGAGGCGATGTCGTTGCTGTCGCTCATCGCGGTGCGCTCGCCGACCAGGTCGCCGATGGCCTCGCCGGCCTTGGCGCGCAGGCTGTCGCGACGCTCCTCGAGCAGACCCTTGAAGAACTGTAGGCGTTCGGCTTCCATGTCACCCTCCGGTCGACCCCGGTTAGACAGACAGGCCCAGGCCTGCCCCCTCCGGGGCCCGCCCCACTAACCGACGAGCGCCCATGTCGAGACCCAGCCAGGCCCTTTTGCCGATGTTCGTGCTGCTGAGCCCGCTCTCGGCCCTCGCCGCTCCCGACGTCGTCGGCGCCGACAGCCTGGCGATGGGTTCCACCAGCCTCGCCGCCCACGACAGCAACGCCGCCATCACCACGAACCCCGGCTTGCTCGCCCTGGAAGACCGCTACGACTTCTCGGCGCAGCTGGGCATCGGTCCCGGGCTGCACTGGGCGGCCACCGGGATGGATGGGCGCACCGCAGAGAACTTCGCGCTGGGCTTCAGCTACTCCGGCGATCGCTACGAGCCCGAGCTCACCATCGACGAGCTCCCTGGTTGGACGACCCCCAACCAGGAGATCCCCAACATGAAGCGCAACCACGACTTCGCGCTCGCCGGGTCGCTGTCGGCCCTCGACGACACCCTGGCCTTCGGCGTCGGCGGGCACCTGTCGCTATACGACAACGATCGCACCGGCAGCGGCACCACGGGCAATGTGGATGTCGGCATGGGCTACCAGCCCACGGAGTTCCTCACCCTCGGCCTGTCCGGGCAGAACCTCGTGCCGCTCGATGTGCTGGGCGATCGCCCCACTCAGGTCGGCGCCGGGATTCGCGTCCACGGCACCCCTGCCGCGCTGGAGATCGATGGCGGATGGATCGACGTCGACACCGACGGCGTCCCGGTGTTCGTCGACGCAGGGGCCGAGGCGAGGCCTGGGGCCGGCCGCATCCGTGCTGGGGGCCGCTGGGATGGCCCGAGCGGCATCCCCTCGGTCACCGCCGGGGTCGGCGTGGAGAGCGACGGCGGGGCCATCGAGTACGGCATCGACATCCCGCTGGGCCCCGATGGAGGGCCTATCGCCCACGTCGTCGGTGTGCGCTTCGGTGCCCCCGCCCCCATCGAAGTCCCACAGTAGGCAGCCCGATGCGGCCGTGGTGCCTCACGCGGCCGACACTGCCCGCGGGAAGGCCAGAGCCACCGACGTGCCGCGGCCGAGCGTGCTCGACACGGTGATCTCCCCACCATGCTTCGCGACGATGCTCGCGCAGATCGCCAGCCCGAGCCCGGTGCCCACTCCCGCCGTCTTGGTCGTGAAGAAGGGCTCGAACATCCGGGCCTGAACATCCTCTGGGATGCCGGCACCGTTGTCTTCCACCGTGACGACCACCGACCCGTCAGCGCCCTCCGTCGAGGCGACCCGTATGACGCCGTCGTCGCGTTCCTCCACCGCGTGGCAGGCGTTGATGATCAGGTTCAGGACCACCTGCTCCAGCTTGGCCTCATCGCCGGTGATCGGTGGCGTGTCGTCGACCTCCAGCTCGAAGGAAGCGCGAGGCGACAGCTCGTGCTGGCCCAGGCGAGCCGCCCGCCGCACCACCTCACCGAGGTCGACCACTCCCGAACGATCGGCCTGCTCGCGGCCGAACAGCAGCAGGTCTCGCACCAGCTGCTCGATGCGACCCGCCCCGTGCTCCACCTGCCGCAGGTTCTCGAGGACCGCGTCGACGGAGGCTCGGTCGCTGGCTGGCATCCCCTGCACCTCACCCATCGCCAGCTCGAGGTTGCCCAGCATGTAGGTCAGGGGGTTGTTGACCTCGTGGGCGACGCCCACCGCGAGGGTGCCGAGGGTTGCGAGCCGATCGGTGCGCAGGAGGCGAGCCTCCATCTCCACCGCCTGCTTGTCACGCTCGGCTGCTGCTCGACGCTCGGTCTCCGCCACGAGGCGATCTCGCAGGGACTTCGAGTAGCCCAACACCACGCCGATCAGCGCGGTCAGAGCATGGCCCCCCAGGACCGCAGGACTGGTGATCAACCCCAAGAAGTCACCCGTGGCGACCCCGATCGAGAGCACCGAAGTGGGGAGCGAGATCGCCGCAGCCCACAGCGCCCCCCGCAGCCCATACGCCCACGACGTGACGAGCACCGGAAGGGTGATCAGCGCTCCCGGGGGCCCCTCCAGGTTGGGCGCGACCACCACCATGCTGGCGGCGGCCACCGCCCACGAAGACAGCACGATGGCGAGACGAGGGGTCATGAAGAGGGCTCCCCCACCGCTATCGGCCCTCGACCTGCCCGATGAAGCCTCCCGCCGCCGCCCCCGCCGGATCGACCCCGTGCCCGGGTGCGGCGAGCGACCATGCGGGGCCGCCCTACTTGTCGTTCTTGACGATGTGGAACTCGACGCGACGGTTCTTCGCACGCCCGCTGGGGGTGCGGTTCGTGTCGATGGGCTTCGTCTCACCGTAGCCCTCGGCGGTGAGCCGGTTGGCCTCGATGCCCTTGGACTCGAGGTAGACGCGCACCGAGCCCGCGCGCTCCTTCGACAGCTTCAGGTTGGAGCTGTCGGGCCCCTCGCTGTCGGTGTGGCCCTCGACGCGCAGCCGCATCGTCGGCGCATCCTTGAGCACCTGCACCACGTCGTTGAGCACCGAGAAGCTCGCGGGAAGCAGCGTCGCGGAGCCCGTCTCGAACTGCACGACCTCCTTGATCTCGACCCGGGTGTTCGTCACCACCACCGAGCCCGGCGGCACGTCGGGACAGCCATCCTCGTCGAGGTAGCCGTTCTTCGTCTCCGGCTCCGTGGGGCACCGGTCGTTCACGTCAGCGATGCCATCCTTGTCGGCGTCTTCGAGGGGGCAGCCTTCGCGGTCACGATCCCCGAACTCGTTGGGGCACTTGTCGAACTTGTCGGGGACCCCGTCGGCATCGTTGTCGGGATCGGGGCACCCATCTTCGTCGTCCCACCCGTCGAGGTCTTCCGCGACGAGGGCGCAGGCATCCCGGAGATCCGGAATGGTGTCTTCGTCGTTGTCGAGATCGGGGCAGCCGTCGGCATCCTTGAAGCCATCCTGGTCTTCCGACTGCTCGGGGCACTGATCGACGACATCGACGATGCCGTCACCGTCGGAGTCTTCGCTCGTCTCGGGGCAGCCGTCTTCGTCGTTGTGCCCGTCGAAGTCTTCCGGGTCGTCGACGCAGCCGTCTTCCTGGTTGATGATCCCGTCGCCGTCTTCGTCGCCGAAGGGGTCGACGTCGCGGCAGCCATCTTCGTCACGGTCGCCGTCGAGGTCTTCCGGCTCGTTGATGCACTGGTCGACGATGTCGGGGATGCCATCCTTGTCTTGGTCGGTTCCGCCGCAGGGGGTGGCCTTGTTCAGCGCCTCGACGGCGTTGGCGTAGGCGATGTCGATGTGCTCACCGGCGCGCCGGACGTAGCCCTGGTGCAGCTCGATGCGGGTGAAGTCGAGGTGAGCCTGAGCGTTGGCCAGCTCGGTGGGGGCGCACAGCGGCCCATAGACCTTGTGCGCGGCCGCGATGGTGGAGCTCGTGGCGTCGAGGCGCTCCTTGACCAGCTGCGGCTGGGCGCAGGCGGCGAGGACCAGCAGGGGGAGAAGCGCCCTCACTTGGGACCCAGCTCGATGTCGTCTTCCGACTCCTCGATCTCGAACTCGTCGGGCTCCTCCACGGGCTCCTCTTCGGCGGGCTCGTCGTCGACGGGCGGCAGGGGCTCGATGGGCTCGCTGGTCTTCAGCCAGTCTTCTTCCAGATCGGGATCCGGGGCCGGCGGCGGCACGTCGGGGGGAGGCACGATCGGGTCGGGTGGCAGCTCGCTGAAGTCGTCGAGGTCGATGCTCGTCTTGCCACGCTTCTCGATGAAGATCACCGCCCGGTCGGACCACTCAGCCGACTGCCTGGCCAGCGCATCGGCGATCCGGTACTCGTTGAAGCCGACCTCTTCCTGTGCCTTCTCGAGGTAGCGCCGCGCCATCACGTACTCATAGGGCGCGCCATCGGGCGCCCCCTGGGACTCGGCACGAGTGAGGGCCTGCTCCGCATTCACCAGCTGGATCGACGCCTTGGCGGCGGTGCAACCAGCGGCGAGCAGACAGAGGGCCACGAACGACGAGGCAGTGCGCATCCCGCGCATTTCCGCATGCACACGCCCCGTCGTCAAGGGCTTTGTCGCCCAGCCGCTCGCGTGCTGTAGGATCCCCCCTCCCCCCCCGCATCGGACCCACCGTTGGAGCACCGCCTCCCCATCGTGACACGCTGGACGCTCTACGCCATGGGTGCGGTGGAGGGTCAGCGCGTGCGTCGCGCGCCGGATCCGGTAGCGGCCTGGCTGCTGCGTCGTCACCCCAAGCTGCTGCCGACCTTCGCCGCCCCCTCGATCCTCGCCATGCTGAGGGCGAGGTCCCAGATCGTCGACGGCATGGTGGCCGGGGAGGTAGCGGCGGCCAAGGCGCGCGGCGAGACGCTGGCCTACTGGTCGATCGGTGGTGGCTTCGACGCCCGGTGGTATCGGCTGCGGCCGCTGCTCATGGGCATCACGGGCCACCACGAGCTGGAAGATCCAGAGGTGATGGCGTTCAAGGAGGAGGTCCTGGCGGACTCCACCTTCGCCGGCCACTGGGATGGCATCCGTCGCGACACCGCCAAGGAGCGGCAGTGGGCGCTCCCTCCGACCGATCAGCCGGTGCTGGTGGTGCTCGAGGGCGTCGCGGTGCGGCTGGGGGTGCCGGCCCTCCGCGACCTGCTGCAGCGGCTCCGCACCCAGGTCCCCCAAGCGACCCTGATCCTCGACCTCCCCGGCATGCTGCAGAGCCAGCAGGTCACCGGTGCCTCCCTGGCCGTCGGCTCGGCACGCTCGCGGTGGCTGAGTGCGTCGGCTACCGGCGCGGCCTCCCTTCGGCGCCGGCAGATCGAGCACCTGGGCTGGCGAGTGCACGACGACACCTGGATGTCGGCTCGGCCCGAGCTACGGGCGCCGTCCGGCGTGGCGATCTGTGCGGGGGTCGAGGCCTTCCGCCTGCTCCGGCTCAAGGCCATCGCCGACTGATTTTCGTGCTTTGTCCATTCGTTCGATGAGTCGAGCCGGCGGAGAGGGCATGTACGGCGAGCCGCAACTTGCGCGTGGCCGTACACCCCCTGTTTCGGCGCACCCCACCCACGGCGCGCGCCCGATCCCGAGCTACTGGCAGCCGAACCGGCTGTCGGCCGGCGACCGCCCGAGCTCGGTGTGCACCCGCGTCAGGTCGGCTCGGAGGCGCTGGTAGGCCGCCTCCTCTCCCTCCGACAGCGTCGAGCCCTTCTTGAGCAAGTTGGGGCCGTCGTCGTGGCGCCCCTGCAGGTCGAACAGCCCCTCGAAGCCAGCCTGGCGCTCGATCAGCTTGTAGCGCGGCCCTCGCACGGCCCGCACCGATGCCCCGTCGCGCAGCGTGTAGTGCTTCTCGGTGAACAGAAGCTCTCGCGGGGCATGGGGCTCCCCCCGCAGCAGTGGCCACAGGCTCTGCCCATCGATGGGGTAGCCCTCTCGGCGTGGATCGGCCCCCGCCATCTCGGCCAGCGTGGGAAACCAGTCGACGATGTGCACCAGCTCGTCGTTCACCCCAGGCTGGATGCCCAGCCCCGCGACGATCCACGGCACCCGCACCCCGGCCTCGTAGACGCTTCCCTTGGCGTGCTTGGGCTCGATGGGTGGCCTCACCGCATCCTTGGGCGTGCCGTTGTCGCCCATCACCACCACCAGGGTGTCGTCGAGGTCGACCACCGCCAGCAGCCTCGCCAGCTCCGTGTCGGCCGCCTCCAGCATCGCGTCGTACAGCTCGGCCACCGGCGCGTCGTCTGCCACCGGCTGCGTCACCAGCTCGGCGGGGGGAGCCGACCACGGCCCATGGGGCGCATGGACCGCGGCGAGCACGAACCACGGCTCGGGCAGCGTCGTGACCAGCCGCAGCGCTTCGTCGACCTCTCGGGTGGTCAAGTAGGCCGACGCGTGCGTCTCCACCCGACCGTCGGGGTGGTACCAGCTGTAGTCGGTGTAGGTGTCGGGCTTCACCAGGTTGCCGATGGAGCCCGACCAGGTGGAGAAGCCGTGGGCCAGCGGGTGGTTCACCGTCTGCTCGTTGCGCGGCTGCAGGTGCCACTTCCCCACCCCCGCGGTCGTGTAGGGGACCTCCCCCGCGCTCAGCAGCTCCGCGACCGTTCCCTCGTGGAGCGGCAGCGCGTAGTCGGCATCCGGACGCACGTTGTAGCCAATCCCCGTTCGGCGCCCGTGCCGCCCGGTGAGGAAGGCGGCCCGACTCGGCGAACACACCGGGTAGGCGTAGGCCTCGGTGAACCGCAGGCCCTGGCTCGCCAACGCATCGAGGGTGGGGGTGCGCGCCGGCTGCTCGTGCTCCGCGTACACCCCGATCCGGTCGGTGGCCACGTCATCGAGGAGCACGACCAGCACGTTTCGACCCGCCACGTCAGCCCGCGGAGGGGCAGCCACGAAGGGCGGGTCGGCGGGTGCACAAGACAGCAGCAGCACGAGCAGCGACGACATGGGGACCTCGCGAGACGCCTAGCCCCTTGCTCCCGCGACGTCACCCGTTAGCCGTGCCGCCGGAGGACCCATGGCGGATCGACGCGGGGCAGCCGGAGCCTTCACGGCGTTGATCGCCATCGTCTGCCTGTGGCCCTACCTGTGGGTGCTGCCCCTGGGGCCCATGTCCCGCGATGCATCGATCTGGATGGCACGCAGCCGCGTGTTCAAGCAGGTCTTCATCGAGTGGATCTTCTTCACGCAGCACTTCAAGGTCGGCTACCGGCCCGTCACCGGCCTGTCCTACGCGGTGAACGACCTGGTCGGCGGCTACCGGGTCACCGACCTGCTGCTCCACGCCAGCTGCGTGGTCCTCGTCTACGTGCTCTACCGCCGCCTCGCCCCGATGCTGCCCAAGGCCGGCGGGGTCGTCGCCGCAGCGCTCATGGCTGGCCACCCCATCGCGGAGCTGGTCGTGCCGCACCTCGCGCGGCGGGGCTACCCCCTGGCGACGGCCCTGTCGCTGGGCGGCCTGGCCCTGCTCACCCTGCCAGGCAAAGCACGGCTGATCGGGCCGCTGCTGCTCGGCGCGGCGGCCTTGTCCAACGACGCGTCCTACGTGGTCTTCGTCGTAGGGGCGCTGCTGGTGTGGTCCCGCGACCGCGACCGCGACAGCCTGACGGTGCTCGGCGGTGTGCTGCTGACACTGCTGGTGGAGCGCTTCGTGGTGATCGGGGGCGTCGGCGGCTACCACGTCGATGACCGCGCGGCCCGCATGGTCCCCATCCTCACCGCCACGTGGGATCGGCTGCTGGGCTTCACGGGGCCGCTGGAGCTCCCCCTGACCGTCGGCGCCGCCAGCACGGCCATGCTGGGTCTGCTGATGCTCGGGGCCGCGACGGCCAGCGGGCTGCGGGAAGCGTGGGGCAAGCCCGCAGGCCTGATGCTGGCGTGGCTGGTCGGCTTCACACTGCTGTTCACGCCGCAGGGGGTGTGGTTCCCCCGACAGACCTACCTGATGGTCGCTCCCCTCGCCCTGCTGGTCGGCATGCTGGTGGCCCAGGTGCAGCGGGAGCGCTGGCAGTCCATGTTGGCCGCGGTGCCAGCCGCGCTGATCCTGGCGGCCTGCCTGGTGCGGTCTCCCGTGCTGCACGGCACCAACGAGGTCCAACGCCAGGCATGGGAGCAGACCGAGCACCTGGTGCAGGAAACGGCGGCTGCGGTGTCGACCCTCCGGCCCAAGCAGCCGGTCCATCTGGTGCTTCCGTTCTACAAGCGGCCCGGTCAGGCGGGCTTTCGGGCTCGTGACGCTCGCGACGACGACGATCAGGAAGCGAAGAAAGACCCTTTGGGAGCACGCATCGTCGAGCAGCGCGTGCAGCAGATGACCGGGCGCCTGAAGAACCTGACCACCTATGCGCTGCTGTTTACCGATCCGGCGGCCCCCGCGCCCTACGCCACCCTCAGTCGTGAGGCAGAGGGCTGGATCCTGACCGCTCCCCCGTCGACGCGGGTGAGCGTTCTCGTCGGGGAGACGCTGCTCGAAGACGCGTCGGGAACCCGGGCCAGGGTCGACTTCGCACCCGGCCACATCTTCCTGTTCGACGGTGTAGAAGGTCGCCTGCTTCCCGTGCAGTGAGGGCTCATTCCTCCAGCGGGTCGGCGACTCCCTCCCGCCAGACGGGAGGCACTGCGCCCCCCCCAGGGCCCTGAGCGAGCGCCTGCTCGGCGGTGAGGCCCCCCTCGTCGCCGCGTGTCCAGCGCACGGGGCGGATCACCTCTTTCTCCTCGCCCCGCACCAGCCGGCGGATGTTCGTCGCGTGGGTGAGGAACACCCCGACCCCGAACAGCGCCACCACGGCCAACACCTCGGGGTGGACGAACCACGCCAGCAGGCACACCGCTACGACCGAGGTGAGGGCCGCCAGCGACGAGCGACCGGTCGCCGCCACGACCGTGACCCACACACCGACAGCAGGCACGGTCACCCAGGGCGACAGCGCGAGCAGACCCCCAGCCCCGGTCGCCACTCCCTTGCCGCCCCGAAACTCGAGGTAGGCCGGAAAGCAGTGCGCGGTGAAGCACCACAGCGCGACGAGGCCGGGCCACCACAGCCCCGCATCCGGCCACAGCGCCTTCGCCAACAGCACAGGCACGAAGCCCTTGGCCACATCGAAGAAGATGACCCAGCCGGCCAACCGCCAGCCGTAGACCCGCGCCACGTTGGTGGCGCCGATGTTGCCCGACCCCGTGGCCCGGATGTCGGCGTCGCTGCCATACAGCGTCGTGATCACCAGCCCAAACGGGATCGAGGCCAGCAAGTAGCTCAGAAACAGGAAGGCGAGCTGAGCCGTCACGTCACGGCTTGACGAGCTGCTTGTGCGCTCGGAACCCGCCGATCTTGCTCTTCACCGGGCCCACGCCGTCGGGCCCCTGGGAGCGAGCCGCTGTCGTCGCGTTGGTGTCGCCTGCTCCGGTCGTGAACGACCAGTTGTAGCTCTGGGGACCGTCGGTGGTGGTGAGGTCCATGTAGACGGTGTAGGGCGTGTTCGGCTGGAACGGCGTGGTCGCGTAGACCCCGGCCCCGAGCAGCAGGCTGCCCACGGGAGGCCCAATGTACTCGTCGGTGCTGTCGTCGGCCGTGAAGTTGTAGATGGCCACATCGAGCGGGCCGCTGGGACCGGTGATCGATGCGTTCTGGATCTTCATGTCGAAGGGGTTGGGGGACGCCGCGACCACACTCGACCCGGTCGTCGTGGCCGTGCCACCGCCCGACGGGCTGATGTACGAGATGTAGACCGGCGCTGAGAAGGTGAACTCCTCCAGGTCGCCGTTGATCGCCTCCTTGTACACCGGGTTGGGGTAGGTGAGCGCCGAGCCCGTCTGCCCGTCTTTCGGGTAGGTGATGGGCTCGGTGGAGTGCTCGTAGGGCAGCCCCTCGGCGACGATCACGTAGTAGATCGCCTTGCCGCTGACGGGCAGGCTGTAGTCGTTGTCGCCCTCGAAGAACGACGCCCAGTTGCCAGCCTCGGCCGCCGCCTCCCACCACGCAGCATCGAGGGGGCGCTCGACGTAGGCCACGTCGTAGACAGAGGGGGCCAGCACCGACTCCTGCAGCCAGTGCAGGCGCATGATGTAGTCGATGAGGTCGCCGGGATCGGCACTGCCGACCGTCGCGAAGTTCTCTTCGATGAAGCCCGGGTTGGCTGCGCCGGCGCTGTCGGCGATGATGCCTACGACCTGGATGACGTAGTTGCCGTTGACGCCGTACAGCTGGTAGTCGGCCGCGTCCATCCGCTCATAGACGTCGGTGCCGGTGAACCCGGGCCGAATGGTGCTCTGCCGCAGGTAGGCGAGCTCCCCGTCGGTGGAGTAGACATCGGGGTTCTGCACCATGTAGTTGACGTGGCCAGCGGCCGACTCGTAGAGCCGCTTCTCCACGCCGTAGCGCTCGAGCTTCGTGAGCCTGCGGTAGCAGTTCATGCGGTCGACCACCGACGCCTCGGCGGGGGAGCCCAGGTCGCGACCGCGGAAGTTGCCTTCGGGGTGGCAGGCTTCGTCGACAGAGAAGTATTCCTTGCAGCCCGTCGACAGGGCAGCGAGGGAGCACAACAGCAACAAGCCGAGAGGTGAGTTTCGCATGCGTCCTCCTACCACGTTCCAAGGGAGGTAGGGTACCACCCCAGCGCTCGATCAGCTGGCCAGCGCCGATGCCCGGGCGACCAGCGCGAACCACTCGCCCCAGTCACGCGTGCGCAGGAAGCGTCGCACCGCCGGCACGTCACGGGGGCTGAGGGGCACGCGCTCCAGCATCGCCAGCTGCAGCAACACCTCGGCGCGACAGGCCCCCACAGCGTCGGGGTGCGACGGGAGATCCACGGCGCCGACGAGGCGCGCCGCCCAGTCGCGGATCCGCGCGTCGGTGCAGCTTCCCTCCTCCCAGGCAGCCAACATGGCCGAGACCTGCCGTCGGGTCGGCAGCTCGACCGCCGGGGGCTCGGGGGGGCGTGAGATGCCCAGGGTGCGCACATGGCCCTCAACGAAGCGGGCCACGGGATCGGCCTTCCGCACAGCATGCAGACGCTGCATCAGGCGCTTCTTCGCCTCCGCCGCAGCGGCCCTCTCTCCAGGGGTGGTGGCACCGTCGTGGAGCGCCTGCACTCGCTGCAGGCGCTGCCAGATCGCGTGCTCGCAGGTCACCGCCATGGCCTCAGCGTAGCTGCCTGGAGGGCCGCGCGGGAAAAAACCAGCTCAGAGCGAGCCCGTCGCCACCCGCAGGTCGATGGCCGCCAGGTCGCGGGCCATGCGCTCCCGCAGCCCCACCAGCTCGGTGGACTGCAGCTGCAGCTTGGCCTGCTCCAGCTCCAGCCAGGTCGACGACCCGGCCGCATAGGTGCGCTCGGCGAGCTCCAGGTTCTCCCGTGCGAGCTGCAGCTCGTCTTGCACGGAGTCGTAGGCCGCAGCGGCGCGCCGATAGCCCTCGAAGGCCACCCGCACCTCGCGCTCAGACTGACGGGTCGCGAGCTCCTCCTGCAGCCGCGCCTGGCGGAGTCGCGACGAGGTCGCGGCCCGGTCGACCGTGGAGAAGCCACCGTCCCAGATCGTCCAGGTGCCCTGGAACACCAGACGCCACGTCCAATTCCGGTCGTTGAAGCTGGTGTTCTCGGTGTAGTTGTAGGTGAAGATGCCGTCGACCACCGGAAGGAAGCGCAGGAACTGCCCCGTGCGCTCCTGCTGCAGTGCCTGCCGTCGCAGCGTGTTGGCTTCCAGGTCGGGCCGGTAGGTGCGGGCATCGACGATGGCTCCCTCCACATCGGTGGGCACCTCCATCGGCTCGGGCACGGCCAGGCCGCTGGGGTCTTCGATGCCGGTCGCCAGGGACAGCCCCTCGCGGGCATCGACCAGCCCCTGCCGTGCGCCCTCCAGGTCGCGTGCGGCCTGGCTCACGGCCAGCTGCGCCTGCACCAGGGCGCGTCGATCGGTGAGCCCCGCCTCCACCCGCCGGTCGGCCAGGGTCTGCTGGGCCTCAGCCAGCTGCACGCCTTGCTCGGCCACCGCCACCTGCTGCTCCGCCGTGAGGAGCTGGTAGTAGGCCGCGACCACGCGCTGGTGCGTCTGCTGCTCCATGCGCTCGAGATCGGCACGGGCGGCGTCGCGCAGCTGGTAGGAGCCCCGCAACGCGGGCAAGGCCGGGCCGCTGAACAGCCGCTGGCTCACGGTGAGGTCGCCCTGCCAGAAGGCCTTCTCCTGCACCACCGTCGGCTCCATGGGCGGCAGCGTGAACCCCGGGATCTCCGGGAACTCGAAGTCGAGGACGATCTCCTGGTTGTTGATGACGTAGGCGGCGTTGACCGACGCCTGCGGCGACAGCGAAGCCCATGCCTGCCCCACCACCGTCGACTGCTCTCGCACCCGCTCCCGAGCCAGCTGCAGCTCCAGGTTGTCGCTCTTGGCGGCCGACAGCGCCTGCTCCAGCGTCAACGCCTGGGCCACCCCGGGATGCAGCGCCAAGGCCAGCGCTGCCGCCCCCGCCGATGCGGCCGCTGCTTGCTGCGCACGACCTCGGAACAGGCCCCTCACCTTGCTCGGCAGCCCGGAGATGTCGTCGTAGATGCTGTAGAGCGTCGGAACCATGACCAAGGTGAGCAGGGTCGCGAACGACAGCCCGAAGATGACGGCGACCGCCATCGGCCCCCACCACTGCGCCGACGCCGAGCCCACGATGAGCTTGAACTTCAGGAAGTCGTAGGCGATCCCGATGGCCATAGGCACCAACCCCAGGGTGGTGGTGACGGCGGTGAGCATCACCGGGCGGAAGCGGGTGAGCCCGGCCTCCACCAGCGCGTCGGTGGTCGACAGCCCACGCGCCAGGAGCTGCTGCACATAGTCGAGCAGCACGATGGCGTTGTTCACCACCACCCCGGCGAGGCTGATGACCCCCAGCCCGGTCATGATGATGCCGAAGGGCGTGCCGGTGAGGAGCAGCCCCCACAGCACCCCGACCAGCGACAGGATCACGGTCGCGAGGATGATGAACGGCATCGCCAGGCTGTCGAACTGCGTCACCAGCACCAGCAGGATCAGGCAGACCGCGATGGCAAACGCCCGCAGCAGAAAGATCATCGACTCCTCTTGCTCCTGGTTGGCGCCGGTGAGCTCCAGAGCGATGCCCGGGGGCCGCTCCACCTCTTCCATCAGCTCGGCGACGGCGGCACGCACCTCGTTCTCGTTGAAGCCATCGAGGACGTCGCCCACGATGGTCACGACCAGGTCTTGGTCGATGTGCTGGATGCTCCCCGACCCACCGACGAGCTCGTAGGACGCCACCGTGCTGATGGGCACGGGAAAGGTCTGCGGCGACGTGTCTTCACGGCCCGGAAGCCGCAGGTCGAGCACCATCTGCACGTCTTCGCGGTACTCGGGGGCAAGCTCGACCACCACGTCGATCTCCTCTTCCCCATCGCGAAGGCTGGTGGCCACCGCCCCTGCGATGGCCGTGCGCACGGCATCCCCCACAGCGGAGGTGCTCACCCCCACGCGCGTGGCGGCCCCACGGTCGATGCGGAGGCGCAGCTCGGGCCGGCCGACCACGTAGTCGTCTCGCAGGTCGGTGGTACCTGGCACCTGGGCCATCTGACGACGCAGCTTCTGGGCGAACAGACCCACCTGGTCGTAGTCGTCCCCGCTCACTTCCACCTTGATGGGGTCACCGACGGGGGGACCCATCCCCGCCGGCTCCACGGTGATCCGCGCCCCCGGCAGCTGCTGGGCGACCCCTCGGAGCCGGTCGACGGTGAGCTTGGTGTTCTCCTTTCGGATCGTGTCACCAGGCTCGGCGTTGTTGGCGCTGGGAAGGAAGTCGACGGTGATCCGAGCTTCACTGGGCCGGGTAGACGTACCCGACAGCGCGTCGCCCCCTGCCGAGACGCCCGACTCCGCCACCCAGGTGTCGACGTTGGGCTCGGTGGCCAGCATGGCCTCGAGCTCGCGAACGACCCGGTCGGTGGACTCCACCGTCGTGCCCTCGGGGAGTCGCAGCCCGATGACCGCGCGATCGGGCTCGGACTCCGGAAAGAACTCCGTGCCGTGGTTCAACGGCACGTAGATGGCGAAGGTGACGATGAACAGCACCACCCCGAGGGCAGCGCTCGCGTAGCGCCAGCGGATGCTGGCCTTGAGCAGGCTTCGGTAGGCCCCCATCACCCTGCCCAGCGGCGCCTCGCGCAGCTTGGGGTCGACCGCGTCGGCCCCCTCTCGCACGGCCATCTTGGGCATCAGCTTGCTCATGACCACGGGCAACACCCCGACCGCCACGAACAGCGACATCGTGAGCACGATGATGATGGTCTTGGGCATGAAGCCCATGAACTCGCCCATGATCCCGGTCCAGAAGACGAGGGGGAAGAAGGCGGCCACGGTGGTGGCGGTGGAGGCGGCGACGGCGACGGCGACCTCGGCCGTTCCATCGATGGAGGCCTCGCGCGGGTCTTTGCCCATCTCCGCGTGGCGGTAGACGTTCTCCACCACCACGATGGCGTTGTCGACGAGCATGCCCAGCGCCAGGATCAGCGCGAACAACACCACCATGTTCAGCGTGAAGCCCAGGCTCTGCAGCACCAGCATCGCCCCGAACATCGACAGCGGAATGGAGATGGCCACGAACAGGCTCGAGCGCACGCCCATGAAGAACACGATCACGCCGACCACCAGGATCAACGCGGTGATGATGTTGTTCTGCAGGTCGGACACCGACTGCTCGATGGCCTTCGACTCGTCGCCCAGGGCACGGAAGTACACCCCCTCTGGCCAGCCCTCGGCGTGCTCTGCCGAGATCTCCTTGGCCTTCGACGCCACCTCCAGGATGTTCGCCCCGGCTCGCTTCGTCACCGCCAGCGTGACCGACGACTGGCCCGCCATGCGGCTGTAGGTCTCGCGCTCGGCGAAGCCGTCGACCACCCGAGCCACGTCGCGCACGAACACCGGCGCGTCGCCTACCCGCTTGATCGCCACACCCTCGATCTCCCGAGGATCGTCGAACTCTCCGGGCACCCGAAGCAAGACGTTGCCCCGCCCGAGATCGACGTTGCCGCCTGGGATGTTGACGTTCTCGTCGCCGATCGCCCCCACCACGTCGCGCAGCGACAGCCCGTAGTGGGCCAGCCGCTCCGGGATCACGTGAACCTGCACCTCGCGCTCTTTGCCGCCGGTGAGCTTCACGTCGAGCACCCCGTCGACCCGGGTGAGGTCTTCCTCCAAGTCTTCCGCGAGCTTCTTGAGGTGCTCCTCGTCGACGGAGCCGGCGATGTTGATCAACACCACCGGAATGTCGGAGAAGCTGATCTCCCGCACCGAGCTGTCTTCCACGTCGGTCGGCAGCTTGGGCCGTGCTCGACTGACCCGGTCGCGCACCCGCTGCAGCGCGTCTTCGATGTTCGACTCGGGCTCGAACTCCACCGCGACGATGGAGACGCCCTCGGCCGAGGTCGACGTCAGCTTCTCGATGCCACGCAGCGAAGCGAGCTCGTTCTCGATCGGCACCGAGACGAGGTTCTCCACGTCGGCGGGCGACACCCCCACGTAGGGCGTCGACACGATCACCACCGGGATGGTGATGTCGGGACTCGACTCGCGCGGGAGCGTGACCCACGCGAGCACCCCGAACACGAACACGGCCATGGCCGCAATGAACACCGTGGTGCTGTGATCGACCAGCCAGCGGATGACGGAACGCATGTGCCTAGTCCTCGAAGGTGGGGCGGCCTGCCGTGCAGCAGCGGCCTTCACGGGACACGATCAACGGGTCGCCGTCGACCAGATCGCGGTGCCCGGTGATCACGACGCGGTCGCCTCGGGACAGCCCCTCGGTGACCACGACCTTGTCGTGGATGACATCCCCGAGGGTCACGTCGCGCCAGGTGGCCACATCGCCACTGGTGACGAACACCCCGCGGCGCTCTCGCTGCGTGACCAGCCAGTCTTGTGGGATGACCATCACCGACTCGGCGAGGTCGCGTTCGGCACGCACCCGAGCGATCATCCCCGGCAGCAGCGCCCCGTTGGGATTGGGGACCTCGACTTCGACCGGAAACGCGCGGGTGCGTGGGTCGGCCGCTGGCGAGACCCGCTGCACCGCGCCCTCCAGCCGCTGCGAGTTGGCCGCCGTGGTCACCGACACCGGCATGCCCACCGCCAAGCTGACCACGTCGCGATCCGACACCGACAGGGTGACCACCGCGGGGTCGAGCTGGATCAGCCGCGCGACCGGTGAGCCCGGCGAGGCCACTTCGCCCTCCTCCACCATCACGGTGGCTACGACGCCGCTGAACGGTGCGCGGACCACGGCGCGCGACATCCGCGCCGAGGCGAGGGAGCGGTTCGCCTCCGCGACCCGCAGCTGCGTGCGCGCCTGCGCCAGCTGAGCATCCGAGCCGAGGTCGCCCAGCTTCTCCAGCCGACCCACATCGACCTTCGCCTGCTCCAGCTGCGCGTCAGCCTGCTCGAGCTGTGCCGCGTAGATGGCGCTGTCGACGCTCATCAGCGAGTCACCCTTCTTCACCACCTGGCCCTCGACCACGCGCACACGCTCCACGAAGCCACCGTTGGCGGCGGCGAGGTTGGCGTCGCGCTGGCCGCTGACCTCCCCAGGCAGGTCGAGCTCGAGGGTGGCAGCGGAAGGTTCCAGCTCGACCACCTCCACCCGCACCGCGCGGGACGGCGGCGGGGTCTTCGCGGCCGCCTGAGCCGACTCGGCATCGGACGCACCGCACCCCCACAGCAGGGACATCAACAGCGACACCATCATGCGGACACTCCGTGCAGCCATGCGTCGATCAGTGCGTCGACCAGGCCATCGTCAAACGGTTGGCCCTTCAGAAGGGCCATCAGCTGGAAGTTGAGCGACCCCATCAGGGCCATCACGGCGACCCGCGGGTCGACCTCGGCGCGAAACGTGCCGCGTGCCTGGCCATCGGCGATGAGCTGCGCCAGTGGCTCGATGCTCTGCAGGTGACGCGACATCAGGTCGACCTCCGGCTCGTCGGCCATCGGCAGCCCACAAGTGAGGATCAAGCGCACGCCATCGAGGTCTTGGGCCGCACCCGCGCACCAGCCCTTCATCACGCGACGGAGCACGTCGACGGCACCACCGCCCTCCGACAGCGCACTCTGGAGCACGTGCGCTCCCCCCTCGAGCTTCGACGAGATGACCTCGCGAAACAGCGCTTCCTTGGAGTCGAAGTAGTAGTAGAGCGTGGGCTTGGTGACCCCCGCAGCCTCCACCACCTCACGCACGCTGGTCGACCCGTAGCCCTTGTGGGCAAACAGGTGCGCGGCAGCGGCGAGAATGTCGGAGCGTCGATCGCTATCGTCGTCCACGGGGACCCCTACCGATCGGTATGCAGGCACCTACCGACCGGTAGGTCAGGCTTTACCGACCCCTCTTCGGCGCGACCACCCCGAGCTATGTCATGGGATGTCACGAATCCCGACACCATCGGATGGAGGACCTTTCTCGGCCGCGATCACCCGCGCTTTCCCTTCGCCTTGCCTCGGCCCTTCGCCTTGCCCCGGCCACGACTCCCCTCCACGGGGGCCTCGCAGTCGGGCGGCTCCCCGTAGCGGGTGATGGCGCACGCCTGCAGCGCATCGGTTCGCAACAGCGCCTCCCCCCTCTCGTAGCTGGCGAGGTCGGCGTCGGGCCCGGTCGTCCAGGCGACGGGCCGCTTCGGACGGAACACGACCACCTCGGACCGCGCCTTGAACCAGCGCACGTCGAACCGCTCGAAGCCCTTCTTGGGCTGGGGCACGTCGAGGATCAGTCGCACCACCTTGGCCTTGGGCCGCTCGGCCGCCCAGTGGAGGAGCTGCTCCACCACCACCGTGCTGACCATCTCACCGCCTCGTGCTGCCGGCGACACCGACTTCCAGTGGCCGTTGTGCAGCGTCAGCTCCCCCGGCGGCACGTGCAGGTACACATCGGCTCGCCCCTTGACCGTCTCCACCCGCGGCTCCGCCCAGTTGGCAGCGACCCGGGCACGAACGGCCTCCGGCTCCTCCTTCATCTCGGTGTTCCACGCAGCCCGTGCCCGGCCGATGTGCTCATCGAGCCACCGCTCGTTGGTCGGCATGCGCCCATGGTGATGCAGATCGAGGTCGAGCTGGATGGCCGCATCGACCAACGCCTCGTCGGTCAGGCAGTAGGCAGGCACGTCGGCGAGGCATGCCCTCGCCTTCACCAGCCCTTCGCGGGCGCGCCGCCACCCCTCCTCGGGCGCCACGTAGGCCCCGCCATCGACTGGCACGCGCGGCACGTCGTAGGGCACGTCGCAGGCGAACAGCAGGAGCAGGAGCGAGCGCATGCCGGGCGACTATCCCGTCTGGGGACCCCTCGGAAGTGGTGCTTCGCCGGATCGTCGGATAGAGCGCGCGCTCTTCGGGAGTCCTCCAATGATCGCAGTCATCCTGGCCACCTTGGCGTGGGCCGCCGACCTCCCCGGGCACGTCACCGAGTCCAGCCCCCACTACGACATCGAGCAGATGTACGGAGCCGGCGACTTCGATGGAGGCTTCTCCGAGGTGACGCAGCGGATCGCCAGCACCCCCGACGATGCCGACCTGTACTGGCTCGCAGCCCGGTTCATGTACGAGCAGGGCGAGCTGATGGGCGACCGGCCGACCTCGGAGCGCATCGCGCACTACACGCAGATGGGCGCCCTCGCCAACAAGGGGCTCGACCTGCGCCCCGACGACCCGCACATCCGGTTCGCGCGTGGGCTGGCCACGGCGCGACTCGGCACCACCAAGGGCGTGCTGTCGAGCCTGTTCCTGGCACGCTCGGTCGAGGCCGACTGGCTCGCCGCCGCCAACAGCGGCATGACTTACGCGTCGGTGGGCGAGCGGGAAGTCCTCCCGACCGACGCCTACCAGGCCCTCGGCGTGTTCTACCGGCTGGTGCCCGACTGGTGGATCGTGCAGGTGATCGCGGGAACCCGCGGCGATCTCGACAAGAGCCTGTCCTACCTCGAGAAGGCAGCTGCCGGCCGGGTGAACATCGCGATCTACAAGGAGCTCGGGGTCATCCGAGCCTGCATCGCCACCCAGCGCGACCAGCCCGAGCTGCTGGAGAAGGCCAACGACGCCTACGACAAGGCCCTGGCCATGAAGCCGGAGAACGAGAAGCATCGGATCGACCACAAGCACATCCAGATGCTGAAGGCCGACCCATCGATGGCCTGCGAATACAGCCGCGACGGCCAGCAAGACCTCGACAAGAAGAAGCTCAAGAACTGAGCTCAGGCCAGCGCCACCCGCCACACGCCGGCGGGGGAGTGCCCCTCGTCATCCACTGCCAGGGAGTCGTCGGCCCGGGTGACCAGCAGCCGCGGGCCCGTGCGGCCGGGCTGCAGCATCTCGCCCCCCACCAGCCCCGGACCACCTGCCAGCCGCTGCCCCAGCGCATCGAGCACATCGTAGGCGTAGGGCTCCGCCACGGTGCCGTCGACGACGACCTCTCGGTGCCCCAACAGCGGCATACCGCGGGTGCGCCAGTGGCCCTCTGCGCGGACCAGCGGGTGCACGAAGGCACGGAACAGGGCCAGGCCTTCGTCATCGTGGAGGTCTTCGGCCAGCGACTGCCACCGCTCGGCACCGTGAGCGAGGCCGCTCGACACCCACACGGCCTGCGCGCCGGCATCGATGAGCGCATCGCCACAGCGAAGCAGCGCACGGCAGGCCGCAAGCCCGGTCAGGCCCTCGGACGGCTCGACCGCCACCACCGACTTGTGGCTGCGCACCCCGTCGATGCGCTCCGGCGTGAGCGACGGGTAGACCGGGTCGTCGTCGGCCTCGAGGCGGGCTGCCATCCCCTCGTCGGGGGGGCCCATCCGCAGCTGACACACGTCGCCCGAGCCTCGATCGACGAGGCCGCGCTCGGTGAGGTCCCACTCGCTACCGATGGTGTAGAGGATCCGCACCAACAGACGCGGGCTCGTCCAGTCACCCGGAAGTAGCAGAGAGGGTGTCAACCGATCAGCCCTCGGCCGTGGACTGGATGTGCAGCTCGTCGAGATCGGCCTCCGGAACCCCCGACGGCGCGCCGCTCATCAGGTCTTGTGCCGAGGTCGTCTTCGGGAACGCGATCACGTCGCGGATCGACGCGGCGCCCGTCATCAGCATGATCAGCCGATCGAGCCCCATGGCGAACCCGCCGTGGGGCGGCGCTCCGTGGGCGAGGGCCTCGAGGAGGAAGCCGAACTTCTCCTGCTGCTCCGCCTCGTCGATGCCGAGGGTCTCGAACACCTTCTCCTGCACGTCGGGCTGATGGATACGGATGCTCCCTCCCCCCGCCTCGAGCCCGTTGCACACCAGGTCGTAGGCATCGGCGTAGATCGCTCCCATCTCGGCCGTGCCCAGCTTGGGGATGTCTTCGTCGCGGGGCTTGGTGAAGGGGTGGTGCATGGCGTACCACCGGTCGGTATCCTCGTCGTACTCGAAGGCAGGGAAGTCGACGACCCAGCAGAAGGCCCAGCCCTCCCCGATGAGGTCGCGCTCCTTGGCGATCTGCACCCGCAGCCGGCCCATGCCGGGGTTGACGTGGCTCGGCGAGCCTGCCCCCACCAGCACCAGGTCGCCCACCGCCGCGCCGCTCGACGCCAGGAAGCCATCGAGGTCGTCGCCGACAGCCTTGCCCAGCGGGCCGCTCATCGACCCCTCAGACACCTTGCCCCACAGCAGCCCACCCATGCGGTAGTTGCGCACGAAGTCGGTGTAGCGGTCGATCACCTTCCGCGAGGTGTCGCCCGCGCCGCCCTTCACGACCATGCCGCGCAGGATGCCGCCGGCGTCGAGGGCGTTGCGCACCGGGGGGAACGACGTGGTGGCGAGGGCATCGCCCAGATCGATCAGCTCCATGCCGAAGCGCAGATCCGGCGCGTCGACACCGAAGCGGGCGATGGCCTCGTCGTAGCGCATCACCGGGAAGGTGGGCAGCTCGACATCGAGCACCTGCTTCCAGATGCCTCGGATCAGCGACTCCCCCACTTCGGTGACCATCGCCTGGGTGCAGAAGCTCATCTCGACATCGATCTGCGAGAACTCCGGCTGCCGGTCGACGCGGAGGTCTTCGTCGCGGAAGCAACGACAGATCTGGAAGTAGCGGTCGAAGCCACCGACCATCAGGATCTGCTTGAAGATCTGTGGACTCTGCGGAAGCGCGTAGAACTGGCCGGGGTGCACGCGGCTGGGCACGAGGTAGTCGCGCGCCCCCTCGGGCGTGGCCCGGGTGAGGATCGGCGTCTCCACCTCGAGAAAGCCCAGCTCGTCGAGGACCTTGCGTGCGGCCAGCATCGCGCGATGGCGCACGACGAGGTTGTGCTGCAGCGTCGGACGCCGCAGATCGAGGTAGCGATACTGCAGCCGCACCTCTTCGCCGGCCTCTGCCTTGTCGCTGATGGCGAAGGGCAGCGGCTTCGTGGTGGACAGGATCTCCAGGCTGTCGGGGAGCACCTCGATAGCCCCCGTCGCCTGGTCGGCCTTCCGCGCGCTCTCCGCGCGCAGCGCCACACGACCCGTCACCTGCACCACGTACTCGAGGCGCACGTTCTTGGCCTCGGCGCGCACGTCGTCGCTGCAGCGATCGTCGGCCGTGACCTGGACCACGCCGTGTCGATCACGCAGCACGAGGAAGGTGACGCCCCCTCGGTCGCGGACGGCGTCGGCCCATCCCTGAATCACGACGGTGGCGCCCTCGTCGGCTTCGCGGAGCGATCCACAGGTGTGGGAGCGGCGGGTCAGCATCAGTCCTCCAGGGCGCCTTGGCTAACCGTGCCTCCCCAAGGAACCCAACACGAAACCCGTTGGACACCCCGCCCGGTTAGAATGTGCTAGCCGGCTCGGTACTGACTCCGAGCACCGGTTTTCCACGTGTCACCGTAGCCCGCCCCCCGATGCAGCCACTTCAGCTCATGCCAGGTACCGGCCCACGCCCGCCACGACTCGGCGGGCGCTACGTGGCTGTTCGCCTTCTTGGCAAGGGCGCCCAAGCCCGCGTCTACCTGGCCTTCGACCAGCGTGAACGCCGCTGGGTCGCGGCCAAGGTCCTCGATCGCAAGTACCTGAAAGACCGTGAGGTCCGACAGCGTTTCTTGAACGAGGCGCAAACGATGCAGCGCCTCAAGCATCCGTTCATCCTTCGGGTGCTCGACGTGGGCGACGACGGCCCGATCCCCTGGATCATCCTCGAGCTGGCCCGCGGTGGCGCCGTCACTCAGTGGGTGCGGCGCAATGGTCCGATGCCCCCCGCCCTGGCTGCGGAGGTCACCCTGCAGGCCGCCCGCGGCCTGCACCACGCGCACCAGGCCGGCGTGATCCACCGCGACGTGAAGCCGCACAACCTGCTCATCGCCGAGGCCGAGCGGGTCGTCGTCACCGACTTCGGGGTCGCACAGGCCGCCGACGCCTCCATGACGGCTACGGGCACGGTGATGGGCACCTTCGCCTACATGGCGCCCGAGCAGCGCCACGATGCCAAGGCCGTCGACGTGCGCGCCGATGTCTACAGCCTCTCCGTCACGCTCTACTCGCTGATCACCGGCAAGCCCAGCGCCGAGCTGTTCTACGCCGAGGCCGACGACGACATCATGCGGAGCATCCCCGAGGTCCTCCGGCCGGTGCTGATCAAGGGAGCGGCCTACCGCCGTGAAGACCGCCACCGCGACATGGAGGCCTTCGCCCGTGAGCTCCACGGCGCCCGTCAGCACCTCGGCGCCGAGCTGCCGCGCCTCGACGACGACTGGCTGGCCCTCGCCGCTGGCCCTCCGGAGCGGTTGGCCGACGGTGCCCTCGAAGACCTCCGCGACGAGATGGGGCTCGACGACGAGCAGCCCACCTACGTCCCTTCGTCGGGGGTCGCCCTCGACCAGCTCTACGAGGGCCAGCAGACGGTGCTGCAGCACAGCTCCTCTGCGGGAGAGGGCTACGAGGATGCAGCCACCGTGCACATCCGGCCGGGCGACTCGCAGTCGGGCTTCGTCGACTACGCCTCGGAGGAGGCCTCGACGATGCGCCCCGCGCCGAGCATGCCGCACGGCGCCAACATCTCGCAGCCGGTGGCCACCATCGACGATGCGCCGTCGATGCTGGGCTCGGTGCTCACGGCTTCGGCCATCGGCATCGCCCTCGCGGCGACCATATGGCTGGGTGCGGTGGGCACCAACCTGGCGGCCGGCTGGTCGCTGGAGCGGGCCGAGAGCGACCTCGCGGCCACGATCGCCACCGCCGAGACGGCGCTGGTCCCCCTACGGGAAGCGGGGATCGATCCCGCTCCCCTCCTCGCCGACTTCGAGCGCTACCAGCAGTCGGGCGACACCCGCGACGCCCTGGCCTTTGCAGAGGCCCTGAGCACCGTCGCCACCGACGGCGCCATCGACGATCTGTCGCGCAGCCGCGTAGAGCCGCTGCTGCAGGCAGCCGACCGCTACCGGCAGGCCGAGACCAGCCTCGCGGCCCAGCGTCGGTCGGTCATGGGTCGCCTGTCGCTGGGCGTGGGGCTCTAGAGCTAGCCGTCGAGGCGCGGGCCCCGCACCCGCTCGTCGCCCTCGCGGCGCGTCCAACCCCGTGCGTCGAGCCACTCCAGCCAGGGAATCGCCGCCCGCCGGGTGAGCGACGTGAGGTCTTTGAACGCCCCTGTGCTGAGCGCCGCACTCGACGCGAAGTGGCCCGCCACCAACGACCGCAGGCGCGTGATGGTGTCGGGGACGACCCAGCCCACCTTGTCGACGCTGACGATGCGCCCCGCCGCCTCCAGCACCCGCAGCAACGCCGCCACCTCCGGCTCGGGATGGGCCGTATGCAGCTCCTTGGGTCGCAGCCCCTCGAGGCCCGCTCGTTCGATGCTGGCGACGACCGCGTCGGCGAGGGCCTGCTGCCCCGGCTCCAGGGCCACCGCGAAGCCCGACGCTCGCACCAGCGCCCCGTCGACCTCCACGGCTCCCTGGGACGCGAGCCGCGCCAGCACCGCATCGAACACCCGCTCCGGCAGGTGCGCCAGCCGCCCGCGGTGCAGCTCGCGCCGGTGGGCCCCCAGCGCCAGGGGCTGCGCCGCATGGAACGCCGCCAGGGCCTCCAGCAGCGCCCCACACAGCCGCGCCACCACCGTCGGCGCGAAGCAGCGCCCGCCGAGCTGCGCCGCATCCACCCCTGGTGCGCGCGCCGCCCAGTCCGCCGGAGCGAGCCCCGCCTCCCCCGCGCGAACGAGCCACACCCCGACATCGCCTGACGCCAGCTTGGCCAGCTCCTTTCCCGCTTCTTCCCGTCGCTTGCGGTGCAGCTTCGGCGCCCACGGATCGAGCACCTCCCCTCCCCCCAGCGTCTCGACCGGGCTCGTGCGCCGCAGGATGAAGCGGTCCCCCGGCAGGCAGGGAAGCGGTGCATCGACCCGCAGCTGGGCGTAGGCCCTGCCTCCGCCCGGCAGCTCCGACCGCACGTCGGCCAGCACGATGCGCCCGATCCGCTCCGCGGTGCCGAGCAGCACCCTCACTCCGTCACCATCGTGCAGCACCGGCGCGCCCGCCAGGTGGCGGTAGGCCACGTCGAGCATGTGCGGACAGGGCACGCCCTCGGTCGCCACCACCGTGCCCCGTGGGACCTCACTCGTGTCGACGCCGGCGAGGTTGAGCGCCGTGCGGCGACCCGGCTCCGCGACCTCGACCGCCTCGCCGTGCACCTCGATGCCTCGCACCCGCGCCGTGCGATCCGACGGCAACAGCTGCACCGTCGCGCCGTCGGACAGGGTGCCCGACCACGACGTGCCGGTCGCTACCGTGCCGAAGCCTGGCCGGCTGAAGGTGCGGTCCACCGGGAGTCGAAACGGACCATCTCGCCGTCGCGGTCGCGGCGACAGGGCCTGCAGGTAGGTGCGGAGGGCGTCGAGCCCCTGCCCCTCGGTCGCCGACGTCGCCAGCACGGGGGCCCCCTCGAGGAAGGTGCCCGCCACCGCGTCGCGAGCGTCTTCCACCGCCAGCTCCAGCATCTCCTCATCGACCAGATCGGCCATCGTCACCACGACCGCGCCCGCCGGCACGCCCAGCAGCTCGAGGATCGCCAGGTGCTCCCGCGTCTGGGGCATCGCGCCGTCGACCGCGCTGACACACAGCAGCACGGCGTCGATCCCGGTCGCCCCTGCAATCATGGTGCGTACCAGGCGCTCGTGACCCGGCACGTCGACGAAGCCCACTGTGCGGCCATCGGGCAGCGTGAGCGGCGCAAAGCCCAGGGCGATCGTTATGCCTCGCTCCTGCTCTTCGGGCAGGGTGTCGAGGTGGGTGCCCGTGAGCGCCCGCACCAGGGTGGTCTTGCCGTGGTCGATGTGACCTGCGGTACCGATGACCAGGCCGTAGTCCATGCGTCCTCCGCGGGTCGCCCGCACGCCGCTGGCAGGGTAACCAGGGGCCTGGACTCGTTCGCGATCGGAGTCGATGATGCCGCTTCAACGCCTGACCTCTCTCATGGCCGTGCTCGCGGTGGGCTGTGCGCCGGGCTCGGTGAGTATCGACACCACCGCGCCACCCGCCATCGTCGACACCACCATCCCCGACGTGCCGCCCCCCGCCACGGGCTGGACCGACGCGCCCTACGCCACCTGGTCCGAGCCCGACCCCACCGACGACTTCACCGAGTACGACGGCGCATGGGCGAGGATCGTCGAGCCCATGCCGGGGGATGTCGTGCCGTGGGGCGAGGTCCAACACTACGAAGTCATCGTGCGCAATCCCGCAGGCGACGAGCTCGCGCCCCAGGCCGTGTTCTGGCAGTCGAGCGTCGATCCCGACTTCTACGGCGATGCCGCGAGCTTCGACAGCGACACGCTGGAGCTCGGCACCCACGACCTCACCGTCCTGGTCGACCTGCCCAACGGCGTGCGGGTCGCCCACAGCGTGAGCGAGGTGCGGGTGCAGAGCCCCTACACCGGGGTCTACGCAGGGCTGTTCTCCGTCGACGGCACCGTGCAGAACATCACCATCACCTGCACCGGTGCGGCCCTCGTCGACTTCGGTGAGCAGGGCGTGATCGGAACTGGCGACGCCGACTGCCTCGTGTCGCTGCTCGGGATCGATGTGCCGATGAACTGGCTGTTCGAGCTGGAGAACATCGACGGCGAGATCACCGGAACCGGGGGGGTCGACCTGCTCGGCTTCTTCACCTACGACATCCCCGTCACCGGCGGCAGCCTCGAGCCCGACGGAAGCGGGCTGCAGGTCGACTTCGCCGGGCCCATCCCCTTCGTCGGAGAGCTCTCCGCCTTCCTCGACGCGTCGAGGGTGTCGCTGTAGCCAAGGCGGTCAGTCGCGCTCGGCGCGCCGCTCCCGGCCCATCAGGTCGCGCACCGCGTCGTGCACTGGCTTGTCTTCGTAGAGCATCGCGTAGATCTGCTCGGTGATCGGCATCTCGATGCCCAGCTTGTGGCCCAGCTGGTGGGCCGACTTCGCCGTCGTGACCCCCTCAGCGACCTCGCCCAGCTCTTCGAGGATGTCGGCGAGGGTGCGCCCCTCACCCAGCGCCAGCCCGACCCGCCGGTTTCGCGACAGGTTGCCGGTGCAGGTGAGCACCAGGTCGCCCATCCCTGCGAGGCCCGACATGGTGAGCGGGTGCGCCCCCATCGCCACTGCCGCCCGGGTGATCTCCGCGAGCCCACGGGTGATCAGCCCAGCGCGCGCGTTGCTGCCGAGGCCGACGCCATCACTGACCCCACACGCAATGGCCATGACGTTCTTCAGCGACCCCCCGACACAGACGCCTACGACGTCTTCGGTGTGGTAGGCCCGGAACATGTCGCCGTGGAAGGCCTCGGCCGCCTCGTGGGCGGCAGGGTCGGCCCCGGCCACCACGACCGCCGTCGGTAGCCCGCGGGTGACCTCCAGCGCGAACGACGGCCCGTACAGCATGCTCACCCGCTCGGCACCGCCGAGGGTCTCCACACACACGTCGAACATCGTGTCGAGCGTCTCGTTCTCGATGCCCTTGGTGGCGCAGCACACCAGCGTGTCGCTGCCCAGGTGCGGAGCCGCTCGCTCCAGCACCGACCGCAGCGCGTGGGAGGGCACCACCGGCACCAGCAGCTCGGCCCGCGACACCGCCTCGGCCAGGTCGGGGCTGGCACGTAGGCTCTCAGGCAGATCCTCGCCCTTGAGGTAGCGAGGGTTCTGGTGGTGCGTGTTGATGTGCTCGCACCGCTCGGGATTGCGATCCCACATCACTGTGTCGTGACCGATCCGCGCCAGCTGGGTCGCCAGCGCCGTTCCCCACGAACCACCCCCGAGCACCGTCGCACGCATCCCGACCTCCGTGGCGGGATGCTACCCCAGGCGCGCGCGGATCTTCGCCACCGCCCGCATCACCGAGGCGTCGGAGGCATCCAGCGACACCTCCTCGAGGGGGACCCAGCGTGCCGCCTTCGCATCCGAGCCCGCCTCGAACGACCAGTCGGGCGCACGGAACAAGGCGCGCACGTCGAAGTGGGCGTGCCCCGGATCGCCCTTCAAGGGGGGAATGTCGTGCACATCGACATCGAACAGCCCCGCCACCAGCGGCTCGAGCTCGCTCAGGCCGACCTCCTCGGCGACCTCACGACGGCAGGCGGCCAGCACATCGACATCGCCAGGCTCCACATGGCCACCCGGCTGGAGCCATCGATGCAGCTTGCTGTGCTCGATCAGCAGCACCTGGGCGCCGTCGGGCGACACCACAAAGGCGGAGGCCGTGACGTGCCCAGGCACGAAGTGGTCGCGCGACAGCGCATCCCCCTCCCCCGCGAGCAAGGCATCGAAGCGGTCGAGATAGGCGGCCTCCACCGCGTCGGCGGGGGCCAACGCGTCGAGGAGGCGCCGGAGGTGGTCGACCCGGCGGCTCAATGCACCCGCCGACCGTCGTGGTACCAGGCCCCGGCCGGCATCCGCAGCTTGGCGCTCACCCACCAGGCGCGCCAGGCACGCAGGTGGTGCTGCTGCACGCGCCACGGGCCATCGGCGTCGAAGGGCAGGTCGTGGCCGGTCGTGATCACCAGCTCGTCGTAGCTGGTGCGCCGCACCCACGGGTCGTGGTGCGCCATCTTGTCGATGAGCAGGCCGGCATCGAACACCCTTCCGTCGCGGTGCCGTACACCCTCGGGGTAGCGACCGGCCTCTTCTTCCCACCACTGGTGCCAGCGGCTGCGCACCCCGGGCTGCTCGATGTCGTCGACGCGACCCGACAGGATCTGCAGCGCCCCCGAGGCGACCTCCATGACCCGACGGCTACGCGAGTGCAGTGCCTCGAGGAGGGTGGGGACTCCGCGGGCGTCGCCCAGCAGGCCCAAGCCCTGCAGCGCCCCCAGAGCCTGCTCGCTCTCGCCCTTCGCAGCGCGCACGAGGAGGAGCAGGTGGTCGGGCCCGCCGTAGCGCCCGACGATCTCGCCCGGGTGCCCCGACAGGTCGGTGCGCTCCTGCATCAGGGCGCGCCCGTGGAAGTCGACGCCACGCCGGTCACCCAGCATCAACAGGGCCAGCGCAGCGACCTCGGCGAGCTTCACCTCGTCGAGACAGGGCACCAGACCATCGACCGCACGGCGGTCGCCGATGCGACCCAGGGCGATGACCGCAGCCCGGCGGCGAACGGGTGAGCCCCCGCTAGCGAGCTTCAGCAGCGCCCCCACCGCGCAGCGCTCCCGACGAAGGCCCAGCAGCTCGGCGGCCGCAGCCACCGCCTGGCTCGGCACCGAGCGGGGGTCTTCCACACAGCGGAGCAGCCCGTCGACCAGCGCGGCGTTCGGCGACCGGGCGATGGCCCCCTGCAGGGCGCGAAGGGGCACCCCGTCGACCCGCTGCAGCAGCAGGTGGTCGAGGAGGACCCTGGCCGCCTCGTAGCTACGGTGGCCCGAGAGCAGGTCGACCGCCGCCACGTACTGCAGCACCGGCGGATCGGTGGCCCGACCACGCCCCAGGATGGCCCGCGCCGAGCGCTCCATCTGCTGCGACAAGGCGCGCACCACCCCATCGTCGCAGGCCGCGATGGCCAGGCGATGGGCGCCCAGGCGACGCTCCGGGCGATCGGCATCGCACCGCTCCAAGGGAGGCCGGGCCCGCTGCGCGTCGTGTCGCGCTCGGGCCTGTGCCGTCGAGCGCTCCAGGTGCCAGGCCAGGCTCGCTCCAGGGTCGCCGGTCAGCGAGTCGAGGGCGGCGACCCCGGCCGACAGGTCGGCCGCGACGAAGCGCTCCCTCGCCATCTGGACCAGCCGCAGGTCGAGGCCATCGTCGCACGCCCGAAGCCGCGCCAGCCGCAGCAGGCCCCAGGCCTCTCGGACCGGCAGCTCGGCCGCGCCGAAGCCCCGCACCGCGGTCGCACAGGCCTCCTCCGCTCCCGCCACATCACGACGCTGCAGCAGCACGTCGGCCCGGCGCAGGTGGAGGCGATCGCGCGCCTCGGGGGCCCGGTCACCCACCCGCTTCAGCCCCTCGTCGTAGGCAGCGGCGGCGGCGTCGAGGTTCCCCTTGAGGCGCTCTACGTCACCGGCCGCCAGGCACACCAGGCCCTCCAGCTCGACGCGCCCCAGCCGACGCGCCTTGCGCGGCAGCCCTTCGAGGTGGGCCTCGGCCTCGGTCACCCGCTGACCGCGCACCGCACGCTCGACCCTCAGCAGCCCCAGCCGGAGCTGCTCCTCGGCACCCAGCTCGCAGGCGGCCGCCTCGGCGAAGATGTCTTCTGCCCAGGGCTCCTGCCGCGTGGTCGCCACCTCGGCCAGCAGCACCAGCGCCTTGCCCCGTGCCTCCGGCGGGCCATCTCGTCGGGCGCGCCGCAGCAGCGCCTCCGCCTCATCGTGGTGGCCGAGGCCGACCTCGACCCGCACCAGCTCCAGCAGCGCATCCCAAGGCGTGTGCCGGTAGGTGGCCGAGCGGCAGGTCGCCAGCAGGGACTGCAGCGCGAGGCGCGCGTCGGTACGCCGCCCACGGGCCACCAGGCTCAGCGCCAGCTGCCGCGACACGGCGACCACCAGCTGGGCCCCCTCTTCGCCGTGGATGTCTCCCACCCGCTCGTCGAGGAAGCGCTGCAGCTCACGCTCCCAGGCCTCCGCGTCGTGCAGGGTGCGCCCCAGGCTCCGCACCACCTCGGGCGCGATGCACGGAGCGCCCGGGTAGGGGCCGGGCAGCGCGCAGCGCCGGAAGGCCTCCATCCACGCCTTGCGTGCTGCGCCGCGGTCGCGAACCGCCACCGCGTCGCCCAGGTACTGCCACGCCTCGACGTGGTCGGCGTCGAGCTGGGTGGCCCGCTGTAGGAAGGTCTCGGCGAGCTCTGGCTGCCCACGCTCCAGCGCACGACGCCCCGCGGCCGTCAGCTGAAAGGCATCGTCGGGGTCGGCCTCGTGCCGAAGCTCCAGCATGTCGTCGGGGGCGGCGACCCGCGTCTCGATGACCGCGATGCCTCCAGCCAGCCACCCCGCGAAGCCACGATGCAGCGGCTCGAGGGTATCGCCGTTCCACACGCCGAACACCGCCCCGCGGGTGTCACGGGTGAAGGCCCAGCGGCTGCCGTCGTTGCTGTCGGCGAACAGCACGACCTGCGGTGCATGACCGCTGGCAGCGCTCATCTCCGAGGAGCTGCGCAGCCTCAGGGCTCCCCGAAACAGCGACGCGCCGTTGTGCTCGAGCAAGAAGCGCCGAAGCCCCAGGGGCAGGCGCATCTGCAGGTGCGCCTCCAGGGCGGTGAGCGCCTCGGCCGTCGCCCCGGGGGCGAGACGATGCACATCACGCCGGTACTTGGCGACGACGCGAGCAAGGGGCGCAGGAACAGCCGACGGCTGCGAGGGGATCGAAGCTTCCATGGCGGGCTCACAGGGGGGAGAGGAGGGGGGCGGGCGGGAGGGGGGGAAGGGGCCCCTACCATACCACGATCGCCGCCGGGCGGGGCCGACAAAGGCGCGGCCGGCTCCGACGCCGCCTCACTGGGCTCGCAGATGGTGCTATCTGGCAGACCGCAAGGATCACGTAGTGCCCATCGAGCTTTCTGACCGCCTGGCCACAATGCACGCGGATCGACAACAGGCTAATGCGCCGCATGATGTGGAGGTGCAGATGAACGCCGACGAACGCAGGGCAGGAGCGGCGCTGATTCGCCAATCCAAGCCGTTCTCGGAAGAGCAGGCCTCCACCACGTGGCGCCTGTGGGCGACCACCGTGGCCGTGTGGGCTGCCTCCCTCACCGTCGCCCTGTTCTCCCCGTGGTGGCCGGTGCAGCTGCTCGGCAGCCTCGTGTGCGGTCTGACCAACGTGCGCATGTTCATCTTCTTCCACGACTGGAAGCACGGTGCGGTGTTCCGCGACAGCCCCCTCGGCGCCGCGATGATGAACGTCTACGGGTGGTACACCCTCGTGCCGCCGCCCGTCTGGAAGGAGACCCACGACTACCACCACCGCAACAACGCGCGGATGCTCGGGGCGTCGATCGGCTCCTACCCGGTCGTGACGACCTCGATGTGGCGGATGATGACGCCCACCCAGCGTCGCTGGTATCGGTTCGCCCGCAATCCCCTCACCATCCTGTTCGGCTACTTCACGCTGTTCATCGGCGGCATGTGCACCGCGGCCTTCGTTCGCGCGCCGCGTGAGAACTGGCAGGGCCCCGCCGCCCTCGCCGTGCACTTCGCGTTCATGGGCCTGGTGGGCTGGCTCCTCGGGCCCTTCGCCGCCTTCGCAGGCGTGCTCCTCCCGGCGTTCATCTCGTGCGCGCTGGGCGCCTACCTGTTCTACGCCCAGCACAACTTCCCCGGCATCGAGCTTCGCGACCGCCGCTCGTGGACCTACCACCACGCGGCGCTCCGCTGCTCCAGCATGTTCGACATGCCGGCTGTGATGCACTGGTTCACCGGCAACATCGGCTACCACCACGTGCACCACCTCAACCACAAGATCCCGTTCTACCGTCTCCCCGAGACCATGGCGGCGATGCCCGAGCTGCAGAACCCCCACCGCACGTCGTGGCGCCCCTCCGACGTGGCGGCCTGCCTCCGTCTCAAGCTGTGGGACTCTGCTTCTGAGCGCCTCATCGGGTGGAGCGAGCTCGAGCAGCTCCAGTCGGAGCAGAAGGCGGCAGCGGCCAAGTAGCGGCAGCGGCCAAGTAGCGGTGGTGGTTGGCTAGCGGTGGTGGTTGGCTAGCGGTGGTGGTCGAGCACGACCACCTCGGCCAGCGCCGCGACCGGCTGCGCCGAGCCCGGGGCCCCCACAGCTCGTGCTACCGCCCCCGCTCCCCACGACAGGGCGCCACGCGTGGCCCCCAGCTCGTCGGACGACCACGGCAGGGCCACGATGCCCAACCCGGCCACGGCAATGATTCCCCAGCAAGCGCTCAGTGTCGTGATCATCTCGGTCCAGTCCATGGTGAAAACCTCCGGGCCGTAGGTCGAACGCTCTGTGAGCAGAGGTGCCTGCCGGCGGGGTGGAGCAGCGATGAGAGAGAGGTTACTGAACTTCCGTTCACCTGTCAACTGTTCAGGGGTGCCTGGCGCCCGCCCCGCTGACAGGTGAAGGATGGCCCGCATGCAGGCCAGAAAGTGTCCGCCCCCTCCACGCGATCCTCGAGGTCCCGGTGAACAAGTCCCAGAAGCTGGTCAAGATGGTCGAGCTGATGACGCGCCGTGGAGGCGTGCAGGCGTCCGAGCTGTGCGACCGCTTCGACCTCGATGCGCGTAGCCTCCGCCGCTACCTCGCCGACCTGCGTGAGCTCGATCTGCCGCTGCACGACGAGGGGCGCGGTGACGATCGCCTGATCAGTCTCGACGCGCGCTGGCGGCGCACAGGCGTGCAGCTGTCCCTCGCCGAGGTGCTGTCGCTGCACTTCGGTCGCAAGCTGTTCAACTTCCTCGAGGGCACGCAGTTCACTGACGACCTCGATGGAGCGATCGAGCGGCTCGAGCCCGCGATCTCCCGTGCCCATCGCAACCTCACGCGCCACCTCGACACCAAGTTCCTGGCGGTCCCCGAGCCCGCGAAAGACTACCGGCTCGCCAGCGACGTGCTCGACGACGTCGTCACCGCACTCGTCTACAACAACCCGCTGGAGGCCCGCTACCGGAAGGCCAGCGGCGTCGAGAGCCAGAAGCTGCTCCACCCCTACACCCTCGCCACGTTCCGGCAGGGGCTCTACCTGTTCGCCAAAGATGTGGAGGCCAACCTGGTGAAGACCTACGCCGTCGAGCGCTTCGTCGCCGTCGCGCGGCGGCGCGAGAGCTTTCCCGCGCCCCACGGATGGCGGCCCGAGGCCCACATCGCTCACGCCTTCGGCATCATCAGCGGCCCTCCCGAGCACGTGGCCATCGCCTTCGCCGAGCGGGTGATCTCCTACGTGCGCGAGCGCACGTGGCACCCCACCCAGACGTTCGGCACGCTGCCCGACGGCCGGCTCGAGCTGCGGATGAGCGTCGCCACCACCGTCGAGCTGCAGACATGGGTGCAGGGCTTCGGAGCCGACGCCGAGGTGCTTCAACCCGAGGAGTTCCGAGGTCGCGTCGCCTCGTCGCTCCGTCGCGCCGCCACGCAATACCCGTCCGCATGACCCGCCCGCCCGAGCGGCCCGTGAGCCGAGAGCCGTGGCCAGGCCCGACCGATGATCGCGCCCCCTTCGACGAGCCGCCGCACTTCGACATCGACGAGGCGTGGCGCAACTACGTCGCCGCCGGTGGGCTCCTCGACCGGGTCGCTCACGATGAGGCGGTGGCGGCCTGCCGCGTCGCGCTCCGCCAGGCCTGGGCCACCGGAGAGGTGGCCCCCGTCGAGCCCTGGCTGGGTCCCCTGCTGCTGGGCGCGGAGCGGCAGCCCGAGCACCGGCGATTTGCGGCGATCGAGTCGGTCGCCTCCATCGACACCGTCGTTCGGCTGGCGACCGATCTCGTGCCGGGCCTCGGCAACAGCGCGCCCGACCGGCTGCTGGGCCCGTGGGCCCACGCCACTAACACCCGATGCCACCCTGCCCTCTTTCGAGCTGCGACAGCCCACGGTGCCTTCCTGGTACCCGACGACCTGCCCCTGTCGGCCTTCCAGCGCTGGGCCGGTCGCAGCCCGGTGCCGCTGGCAGAGCTCCGCGCGGCCGTGCGGGCCATCGCCCAGGCACCCCTCACCGCGTGGCCCATCCTCTCGGTGGGGGCGACGTGGTCGCTAGGCCCCGCGGTCGGCCTGGGCACCTCGGCCCCCGACGTGGCCGTCACGGGTCCCGCGCTACTGCCCGGCGTCGACGTGCCGCAGCCTGGAGATGTGCTGGTCGGCCGGGTGGTCGCGGCCCCCGGTCAGGCCGTCGCCTTCGCGCCGATCGTGTGCCCTGGGCCTCTCCCCCCATCGTGCGAGGCGTGGGTCGATCTGCTCACCGTCGAGCACCGCCTCACGGATCGGCGTGGGAGTACCGAAGACGTGCTACGCAGGAACGGACACCTGCTGGTGCAGCGTGTGCTGGAGGCCGCGTGGCTCCCTTGAGCGACGACCCCTACCGCGATCCCCACCTGTACGATCTCGAGTACGCCGACCACGACGAAGACATCGCCTACTACAAGGCGATGGCGTGGCAGGCGGAGGGCCCCGTGCTCGAGCTCGGCTGTGGCACCGGTCGCCTCACCCTCCCGATGGCCTCCGTGGGCGCCCATGTCACCGGCGTCGACCTGTCGGAGGGCATGCTCACCGGGCTTCGCGCACGCCTGGCCGACATGCCATCCGACGTGCGCGGCCGCGTCGAGGTCCTCCAGGGAGACTTCCGAGTGCTGGCCCTGGGCCGCCGCTTCGCCACCGTGCTGTGGCCCTTCAACGCGCTGCATCACTGCCGCACCGACGAAGAGCTCGACGCAAGCCTCGAGGTGCTCCTCGCCCACCTCGCTCCAGGCGGCGTCATCGGGCTCGACGCCTACCTACCCGACATCGAGCTGTACGACCGCGACCCCAACGAGCGCTACGAAGAGCGGCACCTCATCGACCCTGTCCGCGGCGAGGCCGTGAAGAGCTGGGAGCAGGGCTGGTGGGATGCCCCGACCCGCACGCATCACGTGGTCTACACCTACGCGTCGGCGAGCGGCACCCGCAAGGCCCACCTGCGGTTCACGATGTGGGAGCTGCCCGAGCTACGCGCGGCCTTCGCCCGCCACGGCCTGCGCGTGCTGCACGAAGCTGAAGACTTCCGCAGCACGCCCCTCAACGACAGCTCACTCAAATACGTGGCGCAGCTGTCGCGCTGACCGAGCTCAGTAGGCGCAGTAGGTAACGCCCGACTCCTCGCGCTTCTCGGCGCGGAGGTCTTGCGGAGCCCACTTGTCGGACTTGATCTCGGGGATCGTGAACTGACCCTTCAGGTAGACGCGGGTGGTGGAGTCTTCCCCATCGAGGACGAGGGTGAACGCGCCCTCGGCACTGCCGCCGATACGGAGATCGGAGTTCTCGGAGAACACGACGTAGCTGTAGTTCAGCTCGCCCCAGCCGTCGTAGCCCGACTCGGTGCCGTCGAGGGCACGCCACTCGTTCATGTGGGTGATGGGCCGGTAGGCGAAGACATCATCGTCTTCGTCAGCACGGGCACTGCCCTCGAACTCGATGCGAGCCTGGTCGGCCACACGAGCAATCCGCTCCTCCAGAACGGCCAGGCAATCCGAGTCTTCGTTCAGGTCGCCCGCATCTTGCTCACACCACCACAGGTAGTCGGCCGTGAAGGCATCACCGAGGCCACCCGCGAGGTCGTCTTCCGACAGGCCGAGGCGCTGGAACAGATCGCCAAGCTCGGGCTCGGCGTAGGTCGGCGGGCGATGCGAGATGCGCTCTTCGCCGAAGAAGCCCTGGGCAGCCCCTGCAGACCACTGCTCGGGCGTGTACCACCAGTCGCTGTTCTCTTCGGGGTTGAACTGGTAGCCGTTGGCGTTGAGGAAGAACAGACGGCCGCCGTCGAGGTAGGGCTCGAGGTGCGCGTAGGGCGCAAAGGCCTCGTCGTCGCCCTCCAGCGCGGCGATGCGGTCGAGCTCGGTGGACCACTCGTCGATCCAGTCGCCATCGAGGGCCGAGGCCACCACGTCGCCGTTGTCTTGCACCACGCACTCGGTGGGCTGGAAGAAGCGGTCGACCGCGAACTGGAACCGGATGTCGGCGCCACCTGGCATCGAGTGGTGGAAGCCCACCAGCAGGTCGCCTTCGTGGGTGACGATGCCCTCGCCCCGCCAGGGGTCGAGCTCGCCGGAGACCACGTGGAAGCCGTCGCGGGACAGCCACGGCTCCTGAATGGGAGGCCAGAAGCCGTCGCCGTTGTCGTCGCAGTTGGAGGGAGGCAGGTAGAACTCTGCGACCTCGCCGCTCGGCAGCGTGACGACCTCGGTGCCTGCAGCGCCCACGTTGGGGTCGCTGTCGTCACAGTCGTAGTAGTCGGTGATGCCGTCGTCGTCGTCGTCGAGGTCGGCGATGTCGAGGACAGGGTCGCCGTCGTACTCTTCGCGGTTGCCGTCGGTGTCGCGGAAGAAGTGCGCCTCGTCGTCGCCCTCGTCGCCCCAGCCGCAGACGGCCTCCCGATCCTCCAGACGCTGCACCTCACCGGCCTGCTCATCGACGAAGAATCGGCAGTCGATCTGGTGATAGGTCGCGAAGTTGTCGAGCTTGAGCTGCTCTTTGCGGAGCGTGACCGAGTTGGAGTCGGCCACGAAGGCAATGAACTCGCCGCTGATCAGCTCGGCGCTCTGCGGGGCGCAGGCGCCAGCGAGCAATGCGGTGACGACGAGAATCTGGGAGGTGCGCATGCGGTCCTCGAGCGGGAAGCCAGTGAGCGGACCTTATAGGCGACCCGCAAGGGGGTGGTCAACCCGATCTGACAAGGTTGTCGGTGAGGCAGGACAAATGGCGGTGACCCCGCCTTGCACGATGTGAGTGCAACGTCGCGGTTGGTCGTTAACCCACGCCGCGGTTCATCGGGCTCCGGTGTCAGCGGTGCTCCCGGTGCCGGCGGCCGTTCCTACGCCTGTATCCGCGGTCGGCCCGGTCGCCGTGGTGGGGGTGGAGGTGGACCCCTCGGGAGGGTCGGGCACGAGGAAGCGCAGCGACCCAGAGTCGGTGTCGATGCCGGCGAAGTCGGGCACACCGTCGCGATCGCCGTCGAAGACCAGCACCCCACCCTCCCAGGCGATGGGGTTGTGCCACAGCTGCGGAGGCGACACCGCCACCCCGAGGTCACGGTACAGACCGATCACACCCGAAGCGGCGTCGTGGGTCACGAGCTCGGTGACGCCGTCGAGGTCGATGTCGGCGAAGGTGAGGGTGTCGGCACGACCACCGATCACCGCGAAGGTTCCGTCGGGCGCCACCGAGCGCACGCCGCTGTCTTCCGCCACGATGTACCGCGTCACGCCGTCGCCCAGGCGCCACGGAGCGATGGCGCAGCCGGGCGAGCCACACACCTTCACCTCGGGGCCAGCACCGACATCACCGAAGGTGAGCCCGTAGGCGCCCGCTGCAGTGGTCCGCGACAGCTCACCGAGGGTCGGCCCCAGGAGCAAGACGGTCTCCCCGTCGAGCACGCCCACCGCGGCGCCGGCAGGACCCACACCGCAGGTCACCCCACGAGGCTGTGCGATGGGCAGCGTGGCCGACACGATCGGGAAGGTGCGGTCGGACAGGTCGATCGACACCAACGCACTGTCGAGGAGTGCATAGGCTCGACGGTCGCAGACCACCAGGTCGCGGGGGCTCCCACCGTCGTCGAGGAACGCGTAGCCCACCCGTTCGGAGCGGTCTCCGCCGACGTCTTCGAGGACCAGGAACTGCAGGCGCCCCGCGTCTTCGTGGAAGGCCAGGAACTCTTCGGTCGCTGGGTCGCCGTCGAGGGTCACGTGCCGCGCGGGGGGAACCAGCGCCTCACGAAGGAAGGACTCCGAGGGCTTCCGCGGCTCCCAGAAGCGCGTCTCGTCGCCGCGGAACACCCGACCGCGGGTCCATGACCAGACGCCCTCGCTGGCGAGGAAGAAGTCGTTGGCGCCGTCTTCGTCGATGTCGTCCACGGCGATGGGGCCGAGATCTTGAAGGTCGGACAGCAGGTTCATCCGCGGATAGGTCGCGGTCGCCCCCCGGCCCTGGTTCGACAGCGCCTGAAGCTGCCCGGTCTCCTGAAGGAGCCAGAGGTCGTCGATGAGGTCGCCATCGCCATCCCCTGCCGCGACATAGGCGGCCTGCTCGTTGTCGAACGACAGGATCAGGATGCCGTCGTCGATGTCGAACAGGTGCACCTGCCGGAGCTGACCGGGGGTTCGTGGCCCCACCACATGGATCTCATCGGCGCCATCGCCGTCGAGGTCGATGGCGGGCCCCATGGAAGCGCCCGGGGGAAGCAGCACGTTGAGGGGCGTGTCGGGACCGATGGGCATGTAGCGGGAGGGCGCCCCCTCGATGAACCGCCGCCACGTGCCGTTCGCGAGCAGCACCGTGCCCTGTTGCCGCCCCTCTGCCGTGTTGTCGCCCACCGCTACGTCGATGGGGATTCCGCCGAGCAGCCGAGGCTCGGCGGCGATGAACCCGAACAGCCCATCCCCGTTCCACACATCGAAGACGCCGCCGTCGTCACCGCCTGCCCAGGCGATCGCGACATCGGGGAGGTTGTCGCCCGACAGGTCGCCGATGTCGGCTCCGCCCACCGTGTAGCCGGGGGCCGTGAAGCCTCCTCCCCACGACATCCCGCCGCCATTGCGGCCCCGTAGCAGGAACACGGTCTTCGAGGTCCACGCGATGGCGTCGTCAAACCCGTCGACGTCGACCTCTCCGGCGCGCAAGCCCAGCACGGGCTCCGACAAGCTCAGCACCTTGTGGGGGCGCAGGCCCTCGTGGTCGACCCACCACACGTCGTTGCCGTCGATGGCCAGCGCACCGGTGGTGACCCCCACGACCTCTTCCACACCGGCGAGGGGCGCTGCGGCTGACGGCACCAGGCCCGGTGGCTCGTACCAGCTGGCCAAGCCGTTCATCTGCACCAGGGAGGACCCCGCGCTCACCTCGGTCACGCCTACGGAGTCGATGGTCACGCCGCCGTAGCCGACGCCATCGAACGACACCAGGGACGGCACGTCGCCGACCGAGACCGACTGAGGATTGGACGCGACCGCAGCGCCGTACTGGTTGACGGCTCGCACCCAGCCTACCAGCGGCACCGGCCCCGTAGAGGGCACCGCCTCTACCTGGACCGCCGCCGCGTCGCTGAGCACCTGCGCCGGCGTCACCGAGGGCACCCGCTCTCGGGCGTCGCAGGCGGCCGAACCAGCAGCCAGGATCACGCTCAGCACTGCGCTCCGACGCATGCATCCTCCGTCAGCGAACCCTAGCACGGCCCGCCACGCCATCGCGCCCCCTCACGTGGGTCGAGCCGACGAAGCGTGCGTCGACGCCACCACAGCCCCGGGAGCAGCACCATCAACAGCGGACCGCGCCCGCAGCCCCCGGGGGCAGGATGACGCTGCGGGAGGCGTGCCTTGCCAGCACCCCAGCGCGGGTCGGGTGTCAGTGAGGGCTGATCGGACCTCGCCCAGCCCTGCAGACGCGTCGCGGCCTCCCTCGGCGACAGCGATGGGTCGTCGCTCATCACCAACGCGATCATGCCCGCCACGGCAGGCGTGGACGCCGAGGTCCCGAAAAAGCCCACCGGACCGTACGTGTCGGTGCTCAGCCCATCGGGGCCGGCGATGTCGGGCCGCGAGACCCCCGCGTGATTCGGCCCCCATGACGAGAAGCCCTCCACCGTGCCCGTGGCGTAGTCACTGGCCCGCACCGCCCCCACCGCGAAGGCCCTAGGGTGCGCCGCGGGGTCGTTGACCGAGCTGTTCTTCACCATCGGCGCGATCACGCCATCGCGACTCAGAACGTCGACCGACACCCCCACGGCCGCCCCCGCGCGTGCCGACACCTCCACTCGGTACCACCCCTCCACCGCGACCGTGGCGCGCAGGCGCTCGTAGGCCTCGCATCCCTCGTCGTCAGGCAGCTGCTCGTCGTCGGCTCGGTCGAGCACCCATCCACGCTCGTCGATGAGCTCTGCGTCGAGGTCGACCTCCCCGCACCGGTCCCACCCGTCCCAGTTCACGTAGAGGGTGGCCGACCCCGGTGTCAGGTAGACCCACAGCCCGTTGTCACCGTCGCCATCCATGCGGCCGTCGTGGTCGACGTCGAGGTAGCGCCCCGCCCAGTGCTGGTCGGCGTTGTTGCCTGCCGACGTGACCAGAAGCACCCCCGCATCATCGAGGCGCTCCACCAGCTCCGCCTGCGGCCCCGTGCCGTCGTAGTGGGACTGGTTGTAGTACGACAGCGACATGCTGATCACGTCGATGCCCTCGCGGATGGCCCAGTCCACCGCGTTCTCGTAGGCCGTGACCGAGTTCACCCGCACCAGGTGCAGCTCTGCATCTGGAGCCACGTCTCGGACCACCTCGGCACAGGCCCACCCGTGGGCGCCCGCCTCGAAGGTCAGCGCAGGTCGTGACAGATCGAAGGGGACCTCGCACGTCGCCGACGCAAAGCAGTCGTGGGTGACCACCGGAGCCGTCTCCACCGGGTCGGTCTCGCCGACGAACCAGTTGCTGTCGAAGACCGCGACCTTCACGCCCCGCCCCCGGACGCCGTCGGCATGCCATCCGGCCGCTCCGATCGTGCCGAGGGTCTCCGTCGCCGCGAAGGGCAGCTCCACACGGTCGGTGGACGGCACCACGATGGGCCGCCAGGGCGTACCGTCTCCGGGGGGGCCCTCGAGGATCGACCCGAAACGCGAGGTCGCCACGGCCTCGGGGTGATCGGGCACGTCGACCCGCACCAGGTCATCGAGGCCCCACCCTCCGGCCAGCGCCAGCGTCGCCCACCACCAGGTCACGGCTACCCCCTCGAGGTCTTGACGCCTCCTGCACTCGGCTCGGAGGTCGAGACGCTACAGTAGCGCCACGGGAGGGTCCATGCGATCGATGTGGTGGCTCATGCTGACGGCACTCGTTGCCTGCAGCGGGGGCGGAACGGAAGGAAGCGGCTCGGCGACGGGCGACGACGACGACGACACCTCGGTCGGCGACGACGACGACGACGCCACCATCATCGGCGACGACGACGACGACACCACCATCGGCGACGACGACGACGACACCACCGGGCCCATCGTCGACATCACCAGCCCCGAGGTCGTCTACGGCCTCCGCAACGTCGACAACGACAACGACTTCCGCGACGCCGACCCCACCGACGACGACCTCGTCGCGTTCGAGATCACCCCGAGCGAAGTCCCAGCCGACGAGATCCGGCTGACCATCAACGGCACCAGCAATGCTCGGCTGTACTACGACGGCGCCATGCTGCTCGACGACGAGGAAGGCGCCACCGCCAACATCCCGTGGAGCGCGACCCCCATCGAGCTGATGGTCGAGTTCGGCGAGTTCAACGTCGATGGAACCCTCCTCGTCGAGGAGCTCCTCGGCGGCGCAGCGGCCAGCAGCTCCGAGACCCGCCTCCGGTCGGCGCCTCTGATCCTCAACCACCACCTGCAGCCCGCCGAGACGGTGATGTCGGTGGAGGTGTCGGCCTACGGCTCGAACAACATTGCGTTCATTGATGGCTACACCGCTGCCCTCGGGGCAGCGTTCGAGCCCATCCCCGGCAGCCCCTACTTCATGGACCCATGGGTCCAAGACGAGATCGAGTTCGCCACGAGCCACACCCCCGATCTGATGGTGATGGACACCGTCATCGACTCCATCCGCGACCGCGGGCTCGACGACTACCCCGAAGACCGCTGGCAGGGCGAAGACTTCGGCGTGCTCCGGTTCTCCCCCCTCGCCTATGCCAACAGCCTCGACTCCTTCGGCAACCTCGAGGTCAGCCCCCCTGTCGACGGCTACCCCTTCGGCCGCATCTACTACGGCGCCACGCCGTTCTACGCCCCCGAAGACGACAAGCTGTTCGACTACCTCGAAGACATGACCCTGCAAGACCCGTTCACCGTCGACACCAGCTGGCTGTGCGTGGGCCACGTCGACGAGTTCATGTCGTTCATCCCCGACCCCACCGCTCCCCGCGGCTTCCGTCTGCTCTACACCGACACGCAGACCGCCTGGGACATCCTCGAGTCGATGGACCCAGCCACCCAGCTGCCCCGCTACGCCGGCGCCGGGAACCACGGCTACAGCACGGTGGGCCAGATCCTGGCCGACCAGGGCCTGCGCGACCTCAACGACGACCTGCAGGCCGACTACCTCGACGGCGAGCTCGACAAGATGATCACCGAGCTCGGTCTGCTCCCCGAGGAGGTCGTGCTCTTCCCCGGCATCTTCGAGGAGGTGCGCTTCTGCGGCACCTACGTGGCCGCCCTCATCCCCGGCATGGTCAACCTGGTGGTCACCGACTTCTACGGCGGCACCCAGCTCTTCATGGCCGACCCCTTCCTTCGGGAAGACCTCGACGACCAGAGCAGCGACGCGATGATCGACGCCGTCAACGCCCTGCTCCCCCCCTTGGTCACGCCGATCTACCTCGACGACTGGGAGATCTACCACCTGGGCCTGGGTGAGGTGCACTGCGGAAGCAACGTCGTGCGCACCCCCTCGAACGAAGACTGGTGGACCAACGACATCGGAGGCAACAAGTGAGCCGCTCCCTGCTGATCCTCGCCGCTCTGCTCCCTGGCCTCGCCCATGCCGGCTGGCGCGACGATGTCGCCGCCTCCCGCGCGGCGTGCGCCACCGACCCCGCCCCGTGCGAGGTCGCCGACACGCTGCGCATCCGCGAGTCGCGGGCGGGCCTGTGGTTTGCCCAAGACGACCGCCTCGACCAGACGGTGCTGGGTCCCCTCCTCGACCGCCTGCTCACCGAGCCGGAGCCGCAGCTGCGCCCGGCCATCGCCCACGGCGTGGTGATGCTCCTCGAGGAGTCCGACGCTCAGTGGCACCCCGCGTGGGCCGAGCTCGCTGCCACCGACCGCGACGCCGAGGTCCGCTCCGTGCTGCTCAGCGGCCTGCGCCGGGCTCCGTTGACCGCTGCAGGCCCGGGCTTGCGCGGCGCGCTAGCCCACGAGCATGCGCCCACGCGCCTGCTGGCTGCCGCCAAGATGGGGGGCCATCCCGAAGCGGCCGCCTTCGTCGACGACCTGCTTCCCGCCCTGTCCGACCCCGACCCCAGCGTTCGCCAGCGAGTCATCCGTGCGCTGGGCTCCGCCCGCGACGCCCGCGCGCTCCCGGCCCTTCAGGCCCTCGACACCAGCGACGAGGTCATCGCTCGTGAGGTCGAGCGGGCGGTTCGTCGCATCCAGGAAGGCTGACGCGCTCCCAGTCGCCGTCGAAGCGCACCGAGCGCCCGACGGCGATACCGCCAACGAACTGGCCCTCACGCACGTCGTGGGGGCCAATGTGCACTTGGGCCTCCTCCTCGCCCACCGCGACCGTCACCCGGTAGGCCCCTGCCTCCTCGGGCTCCAGCGTGGTGAACACGAAGGGCCCACACACCAGGTCGCACGGCAGCTGCACCTCGAGGTCACGGGGGACCCCACCTTCCGGCTCGAACGACACCGACACCCGGGGCCGACAGGCTCGCCCCAGGCCGAGGCACGCCCGAAACCGCACCACCGACCGCCCATCGACCCGCGAGCGCGCAGCCACCGGCGCTACCCGCAGGGGAAGCTGGTCGAGCTGCCTCCGCGCCACGGTCGCGGCCGCCATCGTGGTGCCCGCCAGCAGCGCCACGGCCACGAGCAGCCCATCGAGCCACCCGGTCGCGACAAACGTAGCCGCCAGGGGCACCGCCGTGACCCCTACTCCGACCGCCGCCAACCGCTTCACCGGATGGTGGGCCACCATGTCTTGCAGCGCACCCACGGTGCCCACGCTCCCATGCAATGATCCATCCGTGCAGGCCGTACCTCGCACGGACCGCGAGGGCGCTTTGCACCCGCTCGTCAGCGGTGTACCTTCTCCAACCCCACCGGGCCACGCCCGGACACTCGCTGGAGGCTCTCGGATGTCGCTCTGGAACATGCTCAAGCAGCACGCTGGTGCCCAGTTCATGGAGGTCATCGACTGGACCGATGACACCAACGACACCATCGTCTTCCGCTACCCGACCTTCAACCAGGCCATCACCGACAACTCCAAGCTGGTGGTGCGCGAGTCGCAGGCCGGGGTGTTCGTCGCCGAGGGCAAGCTGTCGGAGGTGTTCGGCCCGGGCAGCTACGCACTCGACACGCGCAACGCGCCGATCATGCGGTTCCTGCAGTCGATCGCCTACAAGTTCGAGGAGCCGTACAAGGGCGACATCTACTTTGTGAACACCAAGCAGTTCACCGACAACAACTGGGGCACCCCGCGCCCCATCACGGTGCGCGACGCCGAGTTCGGCATGGTGCGGCTGCGCGCCTTCGGCATCTACAGCTTCCGCATCACCGATCCGGCGACCTTCCTGCGCCAGATCGTCGGCACCGACGGCCTGTTCACCACCGACGAGATCTCCGGGCAGCTCAAGAAGAAGCTGGTCTCGTCGGCGTCGGCCACCATCGCCAAGAGCCGGATGTCGATCCTCGACCTCGCCACCGCCTACATGGAGCTCGGTGATCAGCTGCGCGAGGAGATGAACCCCACGTTCCAGGAGTCGTACGGCATCACCATCACCGACTTCACGATCTCCAACATCAGCCTGCCCGACGAGGTCGAGCAGGCCCTCGACAACCGCTCCAAGATGGGCATCCTCGGCGACCTCAACGCCTACACCCAGCTCAAGTCCGCTGACGCCATCGAGAAGGCCGCCAGCAACCAGGGCATGGGCGGCATCGGCGTGGGTATGGGCGTGGGGCTGGGCATGGGCAACCAGGTCGGCAACATGATGGGCCGTGCGGCGCAGGGCAACGGCACGTTCAACCCCCACACCGGCCTGCAGGCACCCGCCGCCGCTGCGCCGCCTCCCCTGCCCGGGCAAGACACCTGGCACTACAACGGCGCCGCCGGCCAGGGTCAGTTCACCACCGAGCAGATCGTGGGCCACATCCTCGCCAACCGCGACGCCAGCCATCTGGTGTGGAAGGCAGGCTGGCCCGCGTGGAAGCCCTACACCGAGGTCACCGAGCTCACGTCGCAGCTGCCGCCTCCCGCCGCAGCGCCCCCGCCACTCCCCGGGGCCGAGAAGCTGCACTACAACGGCCCCGGCGGTCAGGGTGAGCGCACCATCGCCGAGATCGTTGCCGCCGTGAAGTCCGACCCCGACGCCACCCACCACGTGTGGAAGCAGGGCTGGCCCGGCTGGAAGCCGGCGGCTGAGGTGGAGGCCATCGCCGCCCAGCTGTCGAGTGGTCCTCCCCCCCTGCCCCCGGCGTAGTCGTCATGGGCATGGAAGACATCAACCAGCTCATGCAGCGCGCGCAGGCCGAGGCCGCGCGCAAGCTCGCCATCGACCGAGCCAAGGAGGCCGAGGCTGAGGAGGCCGGCGCCGAGGTCGAGGTCGACATCGAGCTGCCGAGCGGCACGGGCATCCTGCAGGTGGTCAAGCGGCAGGGCCGCTGGCGGTGCTACCTCGCCGACCAGCGGATCCGGTCCGGCGACGAGCTCGATGTCTACGTCAACGCCACCATCGGGTGGGTGCGAGGCCGCCTGCAGTGGGCCCGTAGCCCCCACACCCCGCCCTCCATCCGGGTGGGTGCCGAGCATCCCACCGCCGAGGGGCGCGACGGCGGCCCACTCAACCTCGGTGAGATCGAGCTGCAGCTGCCCGAAGAGGCACTGTGCCGCTGGCCCGTGGCATCCAAAGACGCCTCGTGACGAACACAGCGGCCCTCTCGCACGTCTGACCTTCACACGCAGCGTCGCTCCGACACTGGGGCGAGCGTGGGAGGAAGCATGCGCCTGATCGTGCAAGAGTAGAAAGAGCTGGCCGGCTATAGGGCCCCATGCGACCCAACCCCGTCTGGGCCGAGGCCCTTCAGCTGGTCCCGGTGCTCGTGCTGGCCTTCCCGATCATCGCCCGCGGCGAGGTCGAGCTGTCGTCACTGGGCGTGGCCTTCGGGCTCGCGGCCTCGCTCGCGCTGGCGGTAGCGGCGGGCATTCGTGCCGCGGGGCACCTGCTCAACCCCATCCTCGTCGGCACGTACGTGTGGCTGGGCCTGGGAGCCTTGGGCTTCGCCATCGGCGTGCCCGCCCTCGCCGAGGTCCTCGCCGAGACCCAGGGCTTCGCCCTGTTCGCCATCGTGGGCATGGTGCTCCTCGCCTTCCTTCCCACCGAGACGGGCAGCATCGGGGCACGGGCCGAGCCCGCGTGGGTGCGCCGCGCTTCGCTGGGCCTGCTCGCCATCGCGGCCCTGGCCCTCGCGTGGTCGTGGGCCTTCCGGCACGACGTGCGCCTCGGCGGCGGGCTGCCGTTCATCGTGCTCAACGTCGTTCGGCGGGTGGCCATCGCCCGCCAGGGTCGCAGCTGATGCGCCGCTTCCGCCGGCTGTGCGTCTACTGCGGCTCCTCCACCGGGGTCGACCCGGCCTATGCCCAGGCTGCCGAGGCCACCGGCCGGCTGCTCGCCGAGCAGGGCATCGGCCTGGTCTACGGCGGAGGCTCCGTCGGGCTGATGGGCACCGTCGCGGCCGCCGCGCGCGCGGCCGGAGGGGAAGTCATCGGGGTCATTCCCGAGAAGCTGCAAGACCTCGAGCTGGGCATGGAGGGGCTCACCGAGCTCCGGATCGTGCCCGACATGCATGCGCGAAAGCAGCAGATGGCCGACCTGTCCGACGGCTTCATCGCGCTGCCGGGGGGCTACGGCACGCTGGAGGAGCTGTTCGAGGCCATCACCTGGCTGCAGCTGGGCTACCACGACAAGCCCGTGGGGCTCCTCGACGTCGCCGGCTACTACCAGCCGTTGGTGGCCTTCCTGCAGCACACCGTCGCCCAGGGCTTCGTCCGCCCCCTCCACGCCCCTCTGGTGCAGGTGGCCGATCGCCCCGAGGCCCTGCTGCACCAGCTTGCCACGGTCGACCTGCCGCGCCTCGAGCAGTGGATCGACGAAGTCTAGCTACAGCTCCAGGGCGCGGGCCTGGCGCTCCATGGTCGCCCACCGCTCGGGCCACAGCGTCGCCAGCTGCTGCTCCCGCCCGCGCTTCAGGGCCCGAAGCATCAGCCGCCGCGCTTCCACCACGTCGCCCGCCGCCTCCTCCACCGTCGCCAGGTCGGCGAGCACCAGCGCCAGCAGGTCGTCGCAGTCATCCGCCGCCTCCGCCCCACGAAGCGCCTCCCGCAGGGCATCACGCGCGCGGGCCCAGTCTTCCAGCTGGCTCGCGGTGGCTCCTACGGCCCACGCGGCCGCTACCACGTCGCGGGGGCGCCCTGAAGCCAGGTGCCAGTGATGGGCACGGGAGTAGGCCTCGACCGCATCGGCCAGCTCGTCGATGGCCTCCCAGGCCGCCGCCAGGCTCATGTGGGCCTCGCCCAGCCGCTCGGTCGCTCCCAGCGCCAGCGCCTGCTCGATGCCGCGCTGCAGCCACGTGACCCGCTCGAGGGCCGACACCTGGGAGGCGAGCAACAGCGACGCGTCGAGCACCTCTTCGCCCTGTCGCTCGTCTTCGGCCCACTGCAGGTAGCGGGTCAACTCCTCACGAGCGGTTGCCGCAGGCCCCTCCTCCACCGCCAGGCGGGCCAGTGCCGCGCGGTAGCGACGATGGCTGGGCAGGTGGTGTGGGTCGAGGGCGCGGCCCGCCGACGCGAGCAGCGAGCGCGCCTCATCGAGGTCGTGCAGCTGCAGCGCCATCCGCGCGAGGGTCGCGCGGGCCAGCACCTCCATGCCTCGATCGGCGCGGTCCTGGGCAGCCTGAAGGAGCTGCTCGAAGGCCTGGCGAGCCTGCTTGGACCGGCCGGCAGCGAGCAGACCGTCGGCCCGCTCGAGGTGCTTGTGGAGGGTGGGAACCAGCGACGCCATCGCCCGTAGCCTACAGCACGGGACCCGGCGTCGCTGCCTCTCCGATCAGCGAGCGGCGGCCACCGACTCGGGCATGCAGTAGCCGAAGTCGTTGCCCCACGAGTGCCGCTCGTAGGAGATCACCGCGGCGATCTGCACGTCGTTGAGCATCGCGCCCTGAGGGGTCATCACGCCGTTGTAGGTGACGCCATCCACCACCAGCTCGCCCTGCATCCCGTTGATCACGATGCCGGCGTGCTTGGCGCAGTCGCCCATGTGGTCTTTCTGGCCCACGAGCGGAGGGAAGGCGCCCGGCGTTCCCTTGCCCTCGGCGCCGTGGCACGTCATGCAGGCGATGCCGCCGTCGCCGGTCTTGTAGACCTTCTCGCCGAGCTCCATGAGGAACGCGTGCTTCTCCTCGTCGGTGGCGAGCTTGTTGAACGCCTCCGCGGGATCCACCTTGGCCTTGGCCTTGCCCTTGGCCTTGTTCTTGGCGGGCTCGGGGGCCGGCTCGGCCTTCTTCACGGGGGCGGGGGCGGGGGCCGGAGCGGGCTCGCTGCCGCCGCAGGCGGTCAAACAAGCGAGGGAGAGCAGGGTCACGAAGCGCATGGATGTCTCCTAGGTTGAGCATCCCGTATCGACTCCTCCCTGCTCTCCGACACGCAACATGACGTTGCTCGGCCCGCTACCGCAGCGCTACGCGGGTCGAGCCACCCGAGCAGCTGCCCGACGGACGCTGCGGCGAAGGCGGGGGCGGCGGCACGACCGAGGCGACCACCGCGGTCTTCTGGCCCTTGTCGGCGTGCACATCGCGCACCTCGACCAGGCGGCCGTGCCGGTCATAGAACCGCACCGTCACCCGACCGGGCGACACCGCGACCGACCGGCGCTCTCCGGGGTCCACAAACCCCACTTCCACCCCATCCACGACCGCCCTGAGCCGCTCGTGCCCCTGATTGCGGACCGACAGCCGGGTGTGGGCCACCGGCCGGTAGTCGAGGACCGTCTCGGCTCGCTGCCCCGGCTCGACCCACAGCGTGCGCACGGTCACCCGCTCGATGTGGCCCGCCTCCCGCACCCGCGCCTCGAGGTCGACCGTACCCGCCGTGACGACGAGCTCGACGGCCGTGTTCGGCGAGATCCACACCCCATCCCCCGGCCCCACGTCGACCTGTAGGGGGACTGCGCTGGTGTTGCGCACCATCAGCGGAGCCTTGGGCGCAGCGATGGGCAGCACCGCCGTGATGCCCTTGTGGAAGTGCAGCGTGCGCGAGGCCAGCACGGCCCCACCGGGACGCTGCAGCACCACGTCGCGCTTGCCGGGCTTCACCTCGACGCGAGTGCGCGCGTCACCCCTCGCGGTGCCCTCGTAGCGACCATCGACGTAGATCGTCAGCTCGCCCTCGAAGTCGTTGTCGACCTCGAGCACGGCGTCGGCATGACCAGCGTAGGCCGCAGCGGCCAGCATCAGTGCGAAGTTCATGGGTCCTCCATTCTCTGCTGGCAGCCGACGGCCGCCACCGGAGGACCATTCGCCCGATGACACATCGTGAAGGGGACCCTACACGCAGCAAGCCCCCGGAACCGTAGGGTTGCCGGGGGCTTGCATCACATCGTCGAGGCGATGATCAGCCGGAGATCCAGCCGTCGATCATCTCGTCGGTCAGCCGGGCCGGGTGACCCCGCCACACGACCTTGCCGTCTTTGACCACCGCGGCCGCGGGGATGCCGCGCACACCGAAGTGCTTCGACATCGCGTCGCCCTTCTCCTTGGCGATGGGGTAGCCCACCTTGTTCTCAGCCAGGAAGGAGGTGACCTGCTCTTCGGTGATGTCGCGGGTCATCTTCGTGAGGCCGACCATGTTCAGGCCCTTGCCGTTGTACTTGGTGTAGGTCTCGGTGAGCTTGGGCACTTCGCGCTTGCAGTGGGGGCACCAGACCTCCCAGAACACGAGCAGCGTGGTGCCATCGTCGAGGCTCGCCAGGTCGCCCTGGAACCACTTGTCGACCTCGAGCTGGCCGGCATCCTTGCCGATCACTTCGAGCTCGGACTCGAGGCGGGCAGCGGCACGCGCGGCGCGGGTCGCACCGTACTTGCTCTTCAGCTCGGCGAGCTTGGCCTTCGCCTGGTCGTACTCCATCTTCTCGGCGTGGGCGCTGGCAGCCTTCAGCAGGTCGGCGGCCGCCTGCTCCTCTTCTGCGTTCGCGGCGGCGGGGGCGCCACCCTTGGGCGCAGCCTCGAGGGCCTCGACCTTCTTCTCCAGGGCTTCGAGGCGGTTGGCCATCTCGGGATCGGCGCAGCCGCCGAGGGCAATGGCACCGATCAGGACGGTGAGAGCACTGCGAATCAAAGGGGCCTCCATCAGACCGAAAGGATCAGGGAGGGGCCTATAACGCCCATCCTGAGGTTCGGCCGCCAGGGGCCGACGACCGACGACCTATCGCGCCACACCCTGATCACTTGTCGGGAGATGTCAGGCGTCGTCGGGCTTCTTCTTCAGCCGGGCCATGACCTCGGCGGCGTAGGCCTCTTGCTTCGACAACACCTTCTCCAGCGCCTGCATGTGCTCGGCCCGCGTGGCCTGGGCCAGGGGAAGGCAGAGCAGCGACACCTCGGCCATGAGCCCCGGCTCGGTGACGCGAAACACGTCGCGGTGGTCGCGGATGACCTCGATCCACCGTGCGCGCGGGCGCTCCTTCATCAGCAACAGCCCGACCCGGGGGGCCTTGGGGGCCAGCTCGGCCACCAGATCGTCGATGCGGGGATCCTCGCCCCCCGCGGTCACCACCATGCCCACCAGGGTGAGCCGACCCGCGGGCAGATAGGCCTCGCGGCTCGCGCCCTCCAGGATCACCGGGTGGGCCGCCGCTCCGTAGGCGCGGATGGCCGACCCGAGGGCTCGGGTGATGCTCGGGTCGGGGGGGGCCGAGGCGAACGCGTGGATGAGTGGCACCAGCGCCTCGTCGGCCTGGATTCGCCCCAGCGCCTGCGCGGCATGGCGCTGCTGGTGCATGGGGCGCTCGGGGTCGAGGCGCTCCAGCAGGCCCGGCAGGGCGTCGTCGCCGCACATCACCAGACCCGACATCACCGATGACGGGAGCTCACCCTCGCCAGCAGCAGCGTCGAGCTCTTGCAGGAACTGTAGGGCAACCGGATCCATGGGACCTCCGTGGAGGCCGGACGATACCTCAGCGCCCGGCGCCGGAGCCCACCGCGACAGCGACCAGCACGTCGGCGCTGCCACCAGCGATCCGCAGCTTGGGCTCGGCGAACACGAACAGCCGCCGCCCCACTCGCGTCCAGGTCTGCGACCAGCCGACGCGGGCTGCGACGCTGGGACCGACGCCGAAGGCGCGCTCGTTGATCTGCGTGGAGTTGTCGCTCCAGTACATCAATGCAGGGCCACCCGACACGCCCAGCTGCATGCCGAACGGCGTGACCAGGTCGTAGGCCAAGGCAGGCTCCGTCACGAGCAGCGTGTGGATGCCCATGTCACCCTCGGAGGTGAAGCTGAGCTGGCCGCCGATCCGGTGCAGGCCGAAGTTCTTGCCCCAGGCTCCCCGAAGGCCGAAGCCGACCCAGGGCGGCACGGTGTCGCGGAAGTAGGACACCTGGCCGTAGCTCACCTGCACCGCGAACTCGTAGCTGGTGGAGGGAGGGATCCGGTCGATGGTGAGGGTGGGGATGGGCAGCTCGTCTTCCGGCGGCGGCGGCGGCGGCAGCATCATCGGGGCCGACGACAGCTTGCGAGCCTCGGGCGCCTCGGCCGGCTCCTTGGTCGCCGTAGCTTCCGCCTCGGGCGCCTCCGCAGGCTCCTTGGTCGCCGTGGCCTCCGCCTCGGGCGCCTCCGCAGGCTCCTTGGTCGCCGTGGCCTCCGCCTCGGGCGCCTCGGCGGGCTTCTTGGTGGCCGTGGGCTCGGCAGGAGCCGCCTTCGTGGCCTCGCCTGCGTCTTCCTCAGCCGCGCCCTTCGTGGCTTCCTCGGCTTCGGGGGCCGCCGCATCCTGAGCCAGCGCAGGCCCGGACCACCATCCGCCCACAATCAACAAGGCGATCGTTCGAGTCACTGTGTCCTCCGTACCTGTCGACTCGTCGAGAGCCTGCCACTGCGATCGTAATCTCCACCGATACGTGGAGCCACCGCTTGGACACGCCAGCCGACGAGCCCATCGCACCTCGTACCCTCCTGTGGAGGGCCGCGGTCGGTCTGTTAACGCTGTTCGCCGGCGTTGCGGCCCTGGGCTTCCTCCTGCGCGAGCCCCTCGAGTGGCTCGCCGCGTGGTTCGTCGGCAACCTCGGCCTCCCCGGCGTCGTGCTCGCGGTCACCATCGTCGACACCCTCCCCCTCACCCACGAGCCCGTGCTCCTGCTCGCGTGGTCGGGCGGCATTCCCTTCTGGCACATCTGGGCAGCGGCCAGCGCGGGCTCCGTCGCCGCGGGGGTCATCGGCTGGTTCCTCGGGCGAGCCCTCGGCGGGCGACCGACCGTGCAGCGCTTCTTCGATCGCTACCGGCTCAGCAGCTTCCTCGATCGCTACGGGGCCTGGGCCGTCGCCGTCGCCGCCCTCACCCCCTTCCCCTACGCCGTGGCCACCTGGGCCGCTGGCGCCGCGCGGGTTCCCCTCGTCCTCGTGTTCGCCGGCAGCCTCGTGCGGCTGCTCAAGGTGTGGATCTACCTGTCGCTCATCGTGCTGGGCTGGTCGGCGGGAGGGTGAGGGTGCGGGCGAGGTCGGCCGCCCCCTCCTCCAGGAGAGCCTCGACCCGGGCCAGCTGCTCGACCGGCCATCCCGCGTGGCGCGGGCGGCAGCCATCGAGCCACAGCCGCCGTAGCGCCGCCGCATCCACCGGCCGCGCCGATGGGTCGACCTGCAGGGCCGCCTCCACCGCGTGCTTCAGCCTCAGGGGGACCACCCTCTCAGGGGGCAGCGCGGGGGCCCTGCCGCTCCCCATCCGCCCGCTCGGCCTCGCCCCCTCGGGAAACGCGCGGGTGCCCGCCACCAGCTCGAACAGGATGGCGCCCAGCGCGAACACATCGGCCCGCGTGTCGACCCGTGCCCCCATCACCTGCTCGGGTGCCATGTACGACGGCGTGCCCGCGATCTCGGGTCGCGAGCCGTCGAGCACGTGCACCAGCCCGAAGTCTGCCACCTTGGCCCGCACCCGGTCCCCGTCCACCTCCACGAGGATGTTCGACGGCTTCAGATCTCGGTGGACCACCCCTGCCGCGTGGGCCGCCCCTACGCCATCGAGCACATCGAGGGCCAGCCCGTCGATCGCGTCGAGGCCCAGCCGCTCCTGGGCGAGCAGCGTCGCCAGTGACACGCCTCGCACGAGGTCCATCACCAACCCCAGGGTGTCGCCCACGTCGATCACGTCGGTCACCGGCACCACCTGCGGATGGCGCAGCGACGCCTGCACCCGACCTTCCGACAGCAGCCGCGCCTCCAGCGACGGGCTCGCCCGGCGCAGCACCTTCAGCGCGTGGCTCGTGCCCAGCCGCGTGTGCACCACCTCGTACACCACCGCCATCCCGCCCTGCCCCACCACGCGGACCACCCGGTAGCGCTCCACCTCGTCGCCCGGGGCGAGGATCACGTCAGGCCCACCCGCGCCTTGGCGCGGTACCACGCCCCGTGGGACAGCCCCAGCGCCTCGCGGGCCTTCGTCTGGTGGCCGTCATGGGCCGCCAGGGCGGCCTCCAGCAGCGCCCGCTCGTAGTCGCGCATCGCCTGCCCGTGGTCGGCCACCGGCACCGACGGAATCGGCGTGCCTGACGGCGCCACCACCCCCGGCTCCGGCAGGTGGGCGACCTCGATCTGCCCTGCCCCCTGGTGCAGGGCGGCGACAAGGGCCTGGCGCACGTCGGCCTCGAGGCCCCGCACGTTGCGGCCCGGGTACTGGCGGCGCCCCAGCTGCCACAGCGCCGCATCCGACCACCCCGGCCCCCCTGGCAGCCCCAGCCGCGCCAGCTCCCGGGTACGCAGTGCCTGCGCCAGAGCGGGGATGTCTTGCGGGTGATCAGACAGCGGAGGTACCCTCAAGACCACCTGAGCGAGCCGATCATACAGGTCACGGCGAAGAACGCCTTGGTCGATCGGGCGGTTGGTCGCGGCCACGATGCGCCCCTCGAACCGACGCTCGGTCTCTCCACCGACCCGACGGAAGGCGCCACGGTCGAGGAGTACCAGCAGCTTGGCCTGCACGGCATCGGGGAGGTCGCCCACCTCATCGAGGAACAGCGTGCCGCCTGCAGCCTGCTCCACCCATCCCAGGTGGACCTCCCCCGCGCCCGTGAACGCCCCCGCCTCGTGGCCGAACAGCGTGCTCTCGGCCGTGCCTTCGGCCAGCGTAGCCGCGTTGACGTGCACGAAGGGCCCCTCACGCCCCGAGAGGCGATGGAGCGCCTCGGCGAGGTGGGTCTTGCCGGTACCGCGCTCGCCCAGCAACAGCACCGCATAGGGAAAGGGAGCGAAGGCCTCCAGCCGGTCGAACAGCGCCGACATCGCCGGCCCCGTGCCCACCAGGCCGTCGGCACGCGGGGGGGCCTCGGCAGCCGCCTCGGCCGGCAGGTCGATCACCTGGGACGCCAGGAAGCACAGCGCCTCTACCCGTTCCCGACAGCTCGCTCCGAACCGCCCTGCGCCGCGGCGGTCAGACAGGAACAGCGCTCCCCCTGGCCCCAGCGGGAGGCAGCCCACCGACCGGAGCCCCTGCACCGAGCCGGCCGCCTCCCACTCTGGCTGCCCATGGGCATCATCGGCCCACCAGGGCCGCCCGCTGGCCGCCACATCCGCCACGATGGAGCGGCTGATCCGACCCGGCGGCGGCACCGTCGACAGGTCACCCGATGCCGACGCCAGCCCGATCAGCTCGTCGGCTTCCCAGCGAACCGCCCACACGTCGGGGGCCCGACTCACCTGGGCCACCGCCTCCACCAGAGCCTGCAGCCGCGCCTGCTGCGACCCCCGTGCGATCGATGCGAGGTGCCGCGCCGCCCACCGCCAGGGCGCCTCCGCCACCCCCGCCAGCCGCAGCGCCACCGTGCCCACCTGCACCCGCTGCCCCTCCCCCACCACCGCCTCGCTCACCCGCTCCCCGTCGACCTTCAGGCCGTTCTTGGAGCCGAGATCCCGCACCTGCATGCCCCGGGGGTGAGGGTGGACCTCGGCGTGCACCTTCGACACGCCCTCGGCATCGACCACCACGTCACAGCGCGTGGGGTCGCGCCCCACGACCAGGTGCCCGGTCAGGGGCCGAACCCCGACGACCTCGCCGTCTCGCCACACCTCGACACGCCATGCCATCGGAGCACCTTACCCTGTGCGACCGAGGGAGCGCCCCACCTGCGCCAGCCGTACCGCGGCGTCCACCGCCTCACATCGCTCGGTACCGACGTGCACCCAGCGCCGGCCCTCGAGCAGCGCCTGATCGACCGCGGCCTGCTGCATCGCCAGCCAACCTCGCACCACGCGCACCTGCAGCGGCCACTCCTCCAAGGTCGCGAAGGCCACGAATCCCTCCACCGCGACCAGCTCCAGCCCATGGGGGGTGCACATCATCCGGGCATACACATCTTCGGGACCCCGCACACCGCGCGGGTCGCGCCAGAACGCCCGAGCACGGCGCACCACCTCCCCCAGCCTCCCCAAGGCCAGCTTCCCTCGCCACAGCCCCACGAGCAGCAGCGGCCCCACCCCCACGACCCCCGCCCATCGCAGCCGGTGCAGGGCCGGGGCAAGGTCGACCGGGGGCACGTCCACTCCCAACACCGCCAGCAAGAACGACAGGTACAGCTCGTCGAGCTGCAGCTGCCAGGCCGCCGACAGCGCAACGCCGACCGACAGCAGCCCGCCACACACCACCGCCCACGACCACCGCGGCGCCAGCCGCTGCTGCACGGCCAGCCGCGCCCCCGAAGGCGGCACCGCCAGCCCCAGACCCAACCACCACCGCATGCGACCTCCCGGCCCCATGCACTGCACTGTTCGTGCCTCCCAGGACGCGGGTCGCGCCGTGCGGGCCTTGTCCGGAATCCGGACAACGAACATTCGCTCCCCCATGCGAGCGATACGTACTTGATGTATGAGCAGCTCTTACTTCTAGGGGCGAGCGATGGGCGCGCCGTCGCCGCCGTACACCGGCTGGTGCGAGGCCCCGTAGTGCGTCGGCGCCCACGCCGTGGCGCGCTTCTCCACCCCACGCAGCACCGACTCGAGGCGCATCATCACCAGCTTCGAGACCATCCAGTCGGGGATGGCCCCGCCGACCACGCTGCTGGCCTGGTAGGCGAGCAACACCTTGTCTTCCACCTCGATCATCATCCACGACCCCCGGTTCACCGGGGTGAAGATCGCGTGCTCCAGATGGTCGACGCCGATCCCCTCCACCGGCGTCGGGCTCACCATGCCCCGCACCTGCTCCAGCCCGTCGGGCACCAGCGACCACACGTGCTCCCACGCCTGCCCCTCGGTGGCCCGTGCCAGCTCGTGGTTGTTGTAGCTGTCGACCACCCACTGCCGATCCTTCACCGGTCGGGGGAGGTCCCAGTAGCCATACCAGGTGGCCGCATCCGGGCCCTTGTGGGTGACCACGAACTCCGTGAGATCGGGGTCGACCTGGGCGTGGGGGTCCTGGGCAGCGAGCCACAGCGCATCCCGCTCCACCGTCGTGAGCAGCAAGCCCGTCGCCGCCGAGGCCCCTCCGGGGTCGGCGCTGGGGGCGAGCACCCTCACGCAGTCGCCGTCGATCAGCTGCTGGAGCTGGGCAGGCGTGAGGGAGGGCAGCCGGTGGACGGCACCTTCGTCGTAGGCATCGATGGACGCCTGCAGCGCCGCGACCGAGGGGGCGGCGGCGGCCATCGAGATCAGCACGGTCCACATCAAGACGATCCTCCCATGTCAGCAGCGTACTCAACATCTGCCGACCTTGTGTCGAAGGGGGGTCCACACGCCCAGGGGGCCCTGATGTACGCATCCCGTCGAGAGCACGTCCGCATTCCCACCAACGTCGAGGTCACGGTCGGTAGCGACCACAACTTCTTCGTAGGCTGGTCCGAGAACATCAGCGAGGGCGGGCTGTTCATCGCCACCCACCAGCTGCACCCGCTGGGCACCCGCTTCGACGTGACCCTGTCGGTGCCCCCGCTGCTGCCCGAGACCACGATCACCTGCGAAGTGCGGTGGCTTCGGCAGACCGACGAGCTCACCAGCGACTGCAGCCCGGGCATGGGGATGTCGTTCGTCGACCTCTCCCCCAGCGACGAGGCAGCCATCCAGCGCTTCCTCGCCGAGCAGCGCGAGGCCCTGTTCGTCGACATCTGACGGTCGACAACTCGCCGATGGGCAGGCATAGGTGGTGCAGGAGGTACCTTGCTGTGGACCACCCTGTGGCTGCTCGCGTGCGGCGGTGACGAGCCCGAGCCGACCCCCGACCCCGGGGTCGACACCGGCACCTTCGTCGCCCCCGAGCCCGGCGAGCCCCTCCTGAGCTTCGACGGGCCTCCCCCCCGCAACGTGCTGATGATCAGCATCGACACCTACCGGCGCGACAACGTCGGCCGCTTCGGCGACCGTGATCTCACCCCGTTCTTCGACCAGCTCATGAACGAGGGCGTCGTGGCCGAGCACCACCGGCAGTGCTCGAACTGGACGTGGCAGTCCACCAGCTGCACGCTGCAGGGCCAGTACCCCGAAGACATCGGGCACATGCCCCGCCTCGAGCCCGAAGGTCGCACCCCGATCCCCCCCGGGCAGACCACCCTGGCCACCCTGCTGTCCGACGCCGGCTTCGGCACCTCGCTGCAGTCCACCAACATGTGGCTGGGCCCTGAGTGGGGCAACGCTCAGGGCTACGACATCATCAACCCGCTGGCCCTGCCCAGCGCGGCCAACCTCCTCGACGTGGCGAGCAGCGAGGTGGTGCACGACCTCGACGAATACAGTGCCGATGGCCGCTGGTTCATGCACGTGCACCTGATGGAGGCCCACGCTCCCTACACGCCGCCGGAGGAGCTGCGGGTCGGAGCCGACGAGCTCGAGCCGCTCCCGTTCGACCTCGACACCCAGCCCGGCCACTACGAAGCCACCGGCCAGTGGCCCGACCTCACCGACGAGGAGCAGGAGCTGCTGTTGGCCCACCTACAGGTGCGCTACGACGGCGAGATCCGGTGGATCGACCAGCAGCTCGCGACGGGCTGGCCCATCCTCGAGGAGCGAGGCATCCTCGACGACACGCTGGTGGTGGTGTGGTCCGACCACGGCGAGGCTTTCTTCGAGCACGGTCAGCAGACCCACGCCCACTACCTGTTCGGCGAAGAGACCGACGGCCTGCTGTTCTTCTGGGCCGACAACCTGCAGTCCGCGAGCTGGTCGGAGCCTACGCACGCCATCGACGTGGTCCCCACCATCCTCGACGCGGTCGGGGTCGACATCCCCGAGGAGCTCCCCGGCGCGCCGCTGGGTGCGGCCCCCCTCGATCGCACGCTGTTCAGCAGCACCTACACCCGCCAGGGCGTGCTCCATGCCGCTGCCTGGCGCGACTACGTGCTGCACTACCGCTGGGACGACGGCCAGCGACGCCTGTACGACCGGTCCGTCGACCCGACCGAGCTCACCGACCTGCTCCTCGACCAGCCCGGCCACTACATGCTCGACCGCCTCTGGGCCGAGATGGAGCCCCGGGTGCAGCGGATGGATCCGCTCATCGCCGACCAGAGCCCCACCCTGCCCTGATCCCCATCACACCACCGTGTAGCCGATGGCGAGCATGGCCAGCAGGGAGGTCATGAAGCAGAGCGTTCGCAGGAAGGGCACCCCGGCGAGGTACATCGGCAGGTAGGCGCACCGTGCCGCGAAGTAGACCCAGCCCGCCGTCACCGCCAGCGGATCCGCCTGCTCTACGTGGGCCAGCACCGCCAGGACGAAGAAGGCAGGCAACGTCTCGAGCAGGTTGCGCTCCGCACGTATCGCCCGCTCGACCAGCGGACTCGTGGGCTCGCCCTCGTCGCGCGGGCCCGCCGTGTAGCGTAGGTTGTCGGCCACTGACCGCTCGGACACCAGCCCGTAGCGAAGCGCCGGCACCAGGAACACCTGTACCAGCAGCAGCCCCACCACCGCCACGATCACCAACACCATGCCCACCTCCGGCCGGGTTGTACCACCGTTTCACGAGCCGTCGTCGGGATTGACAGGCGGTACCACCGGGGTACCGGCCCGACCGGAGGATCCGATGGACCACGCGCCCAGGCCCCCTGACAACGCATCACCGCCGCCCCCTGCAGATGGTTGGGACCTCACCCACATCTACGCGACCCTGGAGCACTTCGAGGCGGCCCTGGCGTCGGCCGCCCAGCAGGTCGAGAGCCTCGCGGCCTTGCAGGCCACCCTCCACCGAGGGCCGGGCAGCCTGCTTGCCGTGCTCCGCACCTTCTGGAGCGCGCACCAGGCCATCGGCACCCTGCGCACCTACACGCACAACCACAGCAACGCCGACACCCGCCACGACGGCTGGCAGCAACGCAAGGGCCGCGCCGACCACCTCTACGCGTCCTTCGAGGCCGCCAGCGCGTGGCTCGATCCCGAGCTGCTCGCCGCCGGCGACGACGTGCGCAGCTGGCTGCGCGACGAGCCCGAGCTCGCGCCCTACCGAGTGCCCGTCGAGCGAACCCTGCGCAGGGGCCCCCACACCCTCGACGCCGACCAGGAGAAGCTCCTCGCCCTGACCAGCGAGCCCCACCGCGCCGCCTTCGAGACCTTCGTCACCTTCACCTCGGCCGAGCTCGCCTTCGACCACATCGATGTCGACGGCAACTCCACTCAGCTCACTCCCTCGACCTTCCAGCGCCTGCGCCTGCACCCCGACCGCGCCGTCCGTCGCCAAGCCTTCGACGGGTTCTACGGCAGCTTCGGCCGGCACCAGGCCACCCTGGGCAGCTTGCTCACCACCACCGTGCGCTCCCACTGGGGCCTCGCCCGGGCCAGGGGCTTCTCCTCGTGCCTGGAGCAGGCCCTGCACGCCGAGTTCCTTCCCCGCGCCGTGGTCGACACGCTGATCTCCGAGGTGCACGCCGGCCGCCCGACGCTGCACCGCTACCTGCGGCTCCGCGCGCGGCGCATGCAGCTCGACGACCTCGGCTACCACGACCTGTACATGCCTCTGGTCGCTACCGAGCGTTCCTTCGACTACGCGACCGCGAAGCGCTGGGCGCTGGCATCGACCGCACCGCTGGGCAGCGCCTACCAACAGGCGGTGGCCGAGGGCCTGAACGGCGGCTGGATCGATGTCTACCCGCGCCCCGGCAAGGTGTCCGGCGGCTACATGTCGGGCGGTGCCTTCGGCGTGCACCCCTACATCCTGCTCAACCACAACGACACCTGGGGCTCCGTGCGCACCCTCGCCCACGAGATGGGCCACGCCATGCACACCGCCCTCAGCCAGGCGCACCAGCCCTACCCCGCCTCGCACTACGCCATCTTCGTGGCCGAGGTCGCCAGCACCTTCCACGAGCACCTCCTCCTGCACCACCTCCGCGCCCAGGCGTCGTCACGCGCCGAGCGGTTGTTCTTCCTCGGGGAGCAGCTCGAGAACCTCCGGAGCACCTTCTTCCGCCAGGCGATGTTCGCCGAGTTCGAGCTGCAGCTGCACGAAGCCCAGGAGCGAGGCGAGCCCCTCACCGGAGCCTCCATCACCGAGCGCTACCGCGAGCTGCTCCACACCACCTTCGGCCACGACGAGGGCGTGGTGCGCATCGCCGACGCCGACGCCTTCGAGTGGGCCTACATCCCCCACCTGCACCTCGACTTCTACGTCTACCAATACGCCACCTCCCTCGCCGCATCGTCGCAGCTCGCCCAGGAGGTCATCGATGGGGTGCCAGGCGCCCTCGACCGCCACCAGGCGCTGCTGCGAGCGGGGGGCTCCGACGACGCACATCAGCTCCTCGTCTCGGCGGGCATCGACCTCACCCAGCCCGAGCCCTACCGTGCCCTGGTCCGCCAGATGGGCTCTCTCCTCGACGAGATGGAGCAGCTCCTCGAAGAGTAGTTGGCCCTTCTTACATGCTGTGCAATCCCTGCTTACATCTGGAGCGCCCGATGGCGATCACCGTCCACCACCTGGAGCAGAGCCGCTCCCATCGCATCCTCTGGTTCCTCGAGGAGGTCGGAGCCGACTACCAGGTGCGCCGCTACCAGCGCGACCCGAAGACCTGGCGAGCCCCTCCCGAGCTCACCCGCGTCCATCCTCGCGGGCGGGCCCCGGTGGTCGAGATCGACGGCCGGGTGCTCGCAGAGTCGGGCGCCATCCTCGAGACCCTCGCCGAGGAGTTCGGCAGCGAGCTGCTTCCGTCGCGCGACAGCGAAGACTTCGCCCACCATCGGTTCTTCCTCCACTACGCCGAGGGCTCGCTGATGACGCCCCTGCTGGTCGGGCTGATCATGAGCAAGGTGTCGAAGGCGAAGGTGCCCTTCTTCGTTCGCCCCGTCGTGCAGGGCATCGTGCGCAACGTAAACACCTCTTACACGTGGCCGGAGATCTCCGGCCACGCCACCTTCCTGGAGGGTCACCTGGCCGAGCACCCGTGGTTCAGCGGGGAGCAGTTCGGCATCGCCGACATCCAGATGTCCTACGGCGTGGTCGCTGCCATCGAGCGTGACGCCATCCGCGACGACGTGCCCAAGGTGCACGACTGGGTCGCCCGCATCCGGGCTCGGCCTGCCTACGAGCGTGCCGTGGAGCGCGGTGGGCCACCAGTGTAAGTCCTGCTCATGCCTCTGCGCGTGAATGCGACCTCCCCCACCCCGTCCCTGGGGTAGGAGGACTCATGCGCCGCATCCTCACCCTGTGCCTCCTGTGGCCGACCCTCGCCCTGGCCAAGCAGACGAGCTTCGAGCGCGTCGAGACCGCCAAGCGCTGGTCGTTCGACGTGGGGTGGCGCGACGACGCCGGCCGCTACGAGGTCCACTACAAGGTCGACCGCGACCTCATCGACGGCGACCGGGCCGAGCTGACCTTCCTCCCCCGCCGTCAGCTCAACCAGCACGCCGTGGCGGCCATCGAGGCCTACGGGGCCACGCTGCGCAGTGTCACCGTCACCGCCTCCATCGAGCGCGGCGGCGTGCGCATCGGCGTGTCGGGCCCCCCCGACGCTGCCCGCGCCGCGCTGGCCGAGGCGGAGGCCGTTCGAGATCGGGCCATCGACGGGTGGCTGGCCGACAACCGGTTCTTCCGCATGGCCAGCGGCAGCCTGAGCTTCGACCACGCCCGCCTCGTCGGCGACTACGCGCCGGGGCTCGCACCCGTGGCCGCGGCCCTGACCGAGGGCGTGGGCAAGCGCCGCCAGGCCATCAGCCAGGTGCTGTCCTTCGTGCAGTCCATCCCCTACGAGAAGCGCACTCGCAAGGGCGACGACCCCGGCTACCGGCGGCCCCTCGCCTTGCTGTTCCGCAACCGCGGCGACTGCGACTCCAAGGCGGTGCTGTTCCTCGGGCTGCTGCGCGCCGAGAACCCCGAGCTGCCCACGGCCGTGATCTACATCCCCGGCCACGCCCTCGTCGGCCTCGGCATCACCCCCCGCCCGGGCGACACCACCCTCGAGCACGACGGCCAGACCTACGTGCTCGCCGAGCCCGTCGGGCCCGCCGAGCATGCGCTGGGGGTCATCGACGACGCCAGCCGCAAGGGGCTCAAGCGCGCCGAGGTCTACGCCGTTCCGTAGATGGTCGCCCGCATCGAGGCGCGCTGGCACTGCTCCGCCTGCCACGCCGCCAGCGCGGGAGCGTGGGCCTGCCAGCCCAGCGCGGGGAGGCGAAAGTCGAGGTAGGCCATGGCGCAGCCCAGGGTGAGCGCACCCGCCGAGTCGGCCTCGGGCGGCAGGCATCCCTCCACCGCATCGACGATCCGGTGCAGGCGGACCTGCTGGCGTGCCATCCACGACGGCGACTGCTCCGAAGCCGGCCGCCGGCCCTCCAGCACCACCACCAGCGCCGCCTCCATCAGCCCGTGGGCCATCGCCTCGTGCCATCGGTCGACCCGCGACCGCGGCCGCGGATCGAGGGCGGCCACGATCGACCGGGAGTCGCACAGCGGCATCGCGCCGGCTGCCACCAGCGCCGGCACCTTGCCGATGGGGTTGTGGGCCAGCAGCTCCGGGTCGTCGTCGAGGGGCGACACGTAGCGGAGCTCCAGCTCGATGCCCCGCTCGTGGGCGAGCACCCGAACGGCTCGGGTGAACGGGGACGTGGGCGACGCGAGCAACACCATGAGACCTCCGGCGCATCGAGTGTGGGACGCTGCCTCGCGCGTATCCGGGATAGGAGCACCGTCCACCCAGGACGACCCATGAAGCTGATCGACCTCGATGGCGACACCAACCTCCTCCGAATGGCGTGGGACCGGCTGTCTCCTCTTCCCGGTGGCAACCGCGTCTTCTCGCGGCTCGTCGGCAGGATGGCTCCCTACACGGGCACCATTCGGGCTCGGGTCGTGCAGCTCGAGCCGGGCCACAGCCGGGTCCGCATGAACGACCGCCCCGCCCTGCGCAACCACCTCCGGTCGGTGCACGCTGTCGCCCTCGCCAACCTCGCCGAGCTCACCGGCAACGTCGCCCTCGCCTACAGCATGCCCGACGACGCACGGTTCATCGTCGCCGGGATGAGCTTCGACTACGTCAAGAAGGCGCGGGGCACCATCGAGGGGCGCTGCGACTGCCCCGTGCCCACCGACAGCCGCCGCACCGAGTACGAGGTGCCCGTCACCCTGCACGACCCCACGGGGGAGGTGGTGGTGAAGGCCACGCTGCGCACGCTGGTGGGGCCGAAGCCACCCCGTGGGGCCTCCCACGGTGGGGCACGCACGTGAGCCAGGGGCCCCCCGACGAGGGAGCGCGCCGTGCCCAGCGATACATGCAGGCCTTCCGCGACGCCCCCATCGGCATGGCCGTGGTCGGCACCGACGAGCGCATCCTCGAGGCCAACGACGCGCTGTGCCGCATGCTCGGCTACTCCCAGGAGGAGCTGCTCGCACGCACGGTGATCGACATCACCCATCCCGACGACCTGCAGGTGGAGACCGAACACAAGGCCGCCGCCTACCACGACCGCGTTGGCTCCTTTCAGGTGCAGAAGCGCTACGTGCGCGCCGACGGCAGCGTGCTGATGGGCCGCTTGTCGGTGTCGACGACCTATGGGCCTGATGGGTCGCCATCCTACTTCGTCGGCCAGCTCGAAGACGTCACCGAGCAGCAGCGGCTGCACACGCAGCTGAGTCAGCTGCAGCGGCTCGAGAGCCTCGGGCAGCTCGCCGGCGGCGTCGCCCACGACTTCAACAACATGCTGGCGGTGATCCTCGGCTTCGGCGAGATACTGGGCGAGACCCTGCAGGCCGACGCCCAGCGCCGCGACCTCGACGAGATCATGCGAGCGGCAGAGCGCGCCAGAGACCTCACCCGGCAGCTCCTCGCCGTGGGCCGACGTGGGCAGCTCGGCCCCGACGTCATCGACATCAACCAGAGCGTCCGCGACACGGCGCGCATGCTCGACCGGGTGCTCGGCAGCGACGTGCAGGTCGCCCTCGACCTCGAAGCCAGCGTTGGGGCAGCCCGCATCGACGAAGTCCACCTCGAGCAGATCCTGCTCAACCTGGCCGTGAACGCACGCGACGCGATGCCCACGGGCGGCACCTTCCGGATCTCCACCACCATCGAGCACGTCGCCACGCAGCGTCCTGGCCTGTCGCCGGGCGCGTACGTGCGGCTCGAGATTCGCGACGACGGCGTGGGGATGAGCGACGACACCACCGCCCATCTCTTCGAGCCCTTCTTCACGACCAAGGCTGCCGGCCACGGCACCGGCCTGGGGCTTGCTACGGTCTATGGCATCGTCCGCCAGACGCAGGGGCACATCACGGTCGCATCCGCGCCCGGCCGTGGCACCACCTTCACCCTGTGGATCCCCGCCAGCAAAGCGGCGACGCGCCCCGACGAGCCAGGCCATCCCGTGGAAGCGACCCGACCGGGTCGCATCCTGTTCGCCGAAGACGAGCCCGCCCTTCGCTCTCTGTGCCAACGGGTGCTCGCAGGAGCCGGCTACGAGGTGCTCGTCGCCTCCGATGGGGGGGAGGCGCTCCATCACGCCGCTGCCGCGGAGCCCCTCGATCTGCTCATCACCGATGTCACGATGCCCGACATGCACGGCCCCAGGCTCGCCGACATCCTGCATCAGAGCCGGCCCGACCTGTCGGTGCTGTTCATCTCCGGCCACGCCAGGGGCGCGGTGCCGTCTGGCGGCGACGGCGCCCACGTAGACTTCCTGGCCAAGCCCTTCCGGCCCGACGACCTGCTGCAGCGGGTGCAGGGGCTGCTGGAGCGCCGACACCTCACGAAGCGCTGATCCAAATACTTGCCCGTCCTGTTCGTTCAGTTATTACTGAATGACTAAAACTGACGGGTACGATGCAGCAGCGAGCGCAAGAACTGGCAGACCGGATCAGCCTCGTCTTCGAGGGGGCGGGGCTGTCACCCGTGGCGGGGCGCATCGTCGGCCACCTGCTGCTGTGCGAGCCGCGCGAGCAGTCGAGCGCCGAGCTCGCGGCCTCCACCCACGCCTCCAAGGGCTCGATCAGCACCCAGACGCAGCTGCTCGCCACCATGGGTCTCATCGAGCGCACCCGAAAGCCGGGGAGCCGCGCGGCCTTCTACCGGATTCGCCCTCACGTGTGGACCGACCTGCTGCAGCTCGAGGTCGCTCGCACCCAGCAGCTGCACGAGCTGGCCAAGGAGGCCATCACCCTCAAGCGGGCCATGGGCGAGCCCATCGACGACCGCTTGTCTGACTTCCGCGGATTCACCGAGTTCTTTCTCGCGCGCCTGCCCGCCCTCATCGACGAGTGGCGCGCGCTGCAGATGGAGAGTTGATGCGACGTTTCCTGCCCCTGTTGCTCCTCGTGGCCACCACGGCCCTCGCCGGCGACAAGCCCACCATCGAAGAGCTGCTCGACGCCACCGACGACGTCAACCGAGGAGCCTCCTCCACGGCGGTGATGTCGATGCAGGTCAAGACCGACCGCTACGAGCGGTCGATGAAGATGAAGGCCAAGTCCCAGGGGGAGGAGAACAGCCTCATCGTCATCCTCGAGCCGGCCAAGGACGCAGGCATCGCCACGCTGAAGGTCGGCGACAACCTGTGGAACTACATGCCCAAGGTCGACCGCACGATGAAGATCCCCGCGGGGATGATGTCGGGCAGCTGGATGGGCAGCCACCTGTCGAACGACGACCTGGTGCGCAACAGCCGCCTTCGCGACGACTTCACCTACCAGATGGTCTCCGAGCCCGCCGACGACGGCACGGGCGAGTGGGTCATCGAGCTGGTGCCCAAGCCCGATGCCGCGGTGGTGTGGGGCAAGGTCGTGGTGACGATCCGCCCCGACAAGGTCCCCACCAAGATCGAATACTTCGACGAGAAGGGCAACCTGGTGCGCACCCTCGGCTTCGACCGCATCGAGCAGGTCGGCGAGCGGCAGGTGCCGATGGAGATGTCGGTCATCCCCGGTGACAAGCCCGACGAGTTCACCCGCATCACCTACGACGAGCTCAGTTTCGACGTCGAGCACGACGCGAGCACGTTCAGCCTCCAGGCCCTCAAGAAGTAGGAGGCGCTGTGCGCACCCTCATTGCCATCGCGTGGCGCAACCTGTGGCGCCACAAGCGTCGGTCGCTGATCACTGCCACTGCGATGGCCGTGGCGGTGGCCATGTGCATGAGCCTCATCGCGTTCACCGACGGCATGTACGGCAAGATGTTCGAGATCATGGTCGGCCAGCAGCTGGGGCACGTGCAGGTGCACCACCCCGACTACCCGGCCGGCAAGAAGCTCCTCGACACCATCCCCGACGCGCAGGCCACCCTCGGCGCCATCGAGGCAGCCCCTGGCGCCCTCGGGGCCACGGGGCGGCTCAACGGCTTCGCCCTGCTCGGCGGCGCCAAGATGTCGACCGGCGCCCAGCTGCAGGGCATCGAGCCCGCGCGGGAGCTGCCCCTCACCCACATCGATCAGCGCATCATCGAGGGGCGCTTCCTCGGCGACGAGGCCAACCTCGAGGTAGTCGTCGGCGTGGGGCTGGCCGAGGAGCTCGACATCGGGGTCGGCGACGAGGTCGTCGGGTTCACGCAGTCGGCCGACGGGTCGCTGGGCAACGAGCTGTACACGGTGGTCGGCCTGTCGAGCACCGGCAACGCCGCGATGGACAAGGGCGGCGCCTGGATGCACCTGCACGACCTGCAGGAGCTGTTGGTCCTGCCGGATCAGGTGCACGGCATCACGGTGCTGTCCACCGACCCCGACGCCCTGCAGCCCTTCGTCGACCAGCTCGAGGGCGTGGTCCCCGACACGGTGCAGGTGCAGACCTGGCAAGAAGCGAGTCCCCAGACCGCAGAGCTGATGGGCATGCAGAGCTTCGCGAGCCTGTTCATGCTCGGCATCGTGTTCGCCGTCGCCAGCTTCGGCGTGCTCAACACCATGATGATGTCGGTCTTCGAGCGCACCCGCGAGCTGGGCGTGCTCAAGGCCATCGGCCTCAAGCCCCAGCAGATGATCGCCATGGTGCTCGTCGAGAGTGCGTTCCTCGCCGGCCTCGCCGGTGGGATCGGGCTCGTGATCGGCGGGCTGCTCGACCTGCTGGTGGTCTTCTACGGGTTCGACATGACGGCGGGCAACCCCGACGGCTTCGAGATGATGGGCGTGCGCCTCGACCCCGTCATCTACGGCGAAGTCACCCCATTCAGCCTCTTCGCGCCCATCTCGGCCCTCGTGGTCGTGTCGGTGGGCGCGTCCCTCTGGCCGGCGTGGCGGGCGGCTCGTCTGCAGCCCGTCGAAGCCATCCGCACGGAGTAGGCCATGTGGCGACTCGCCTTCCGAAACCTGGTGCGCCACACCCGACGCACCCTGATCACCGGCAGCGCCATCGCTGTCGGCATCGCCCTCGCCATCCTGATGTGGAACGTGCAGGCCGGGCTCTACGCCGACATGCTCGCGCAGGCGATCAGCAGCCAGGCTGGCCACGTCGTGGTGCAGGCCACGGGCTGGCAGGCCGAGCAAGAGACGGAGATGCTCCTCGCCGACGCGAGCGCCCTGCAGCAGCGGCTGTCCGACGCGGTGCCCAACGCGACCATCAGCCGCCGGGTGTTCGCAGGGGGGCTGCTGGTCGCCCCCGGCTCGTCGGTGGGGGTCGGCCTCAAGGGTCTCGACCCGGCCGTCGAGGCCGACATCGACCGCTTCGACGAGCTCATCGTCGACGGCACCTGGCTCGTCCCTGGCGACGACCGCGGCCTGGTGATCGGTCGGGCCCTCGCTGAGCGCCTGTCCGTCGAGGTCGGCGACAAGGTCGTGTTCATGACCCAGCCCCCCGGGTCCGACGAGATGGTCAGCCAGCTCCACCGCATCACCGGGCTGTTCCACACCGGCGCGGCCAGCGTCGACGGCAGTCTGGTGCTCTCCACGGTGGAGGCAGCTCAGGCGGCGCTGCACGCCGAAGACAAGGTCCACCAGCTGGCGCTCCACCTCGACGACCCCGACCAGACCGATCGGGCGCTGGGGGCGGTGGCCGCCCTGGGCGTGGCCGATGCCGAGGTGCTGCCCTGGACGATGGCGGTGCCCAACCTCCTCGGCTTCATCGACATGAAGATGTCGGGCACCCACACGATGAACGCCTTCCTGCTGATCATCGTCGCCCTGGGCATCGCCAACACGGTGCTGATGAGCGCGCTGGAGCGCACCCGCGAGTTCGGGGTCCTCCTCGCCCTCGGCATGCGCCCCAGCCAGCTGATGGCCCTGCTGATGGCTGAGGCGGCGCTGATCGGAGCCCTCGGTGGGGTTCTCGGCGTGCTCCTCGGCGCCATCGGCACCTACCCCTTCGTGCGATGGGGGCTCGACTACAGCTCGTTCATGGGCGAGTCGATGGAGGTCGCTGGCGTCATCACCTCGTCGCTGATCATCGGCACCTACGACTGGCCGGTCATGGTGCTGTACGGGCTGGGCGGCGTCCTGGTCGCTATGGCCTCTGCCGTCTACCCCGCCATGACGCTGCGCACCCTCACCCCCGTCGACGCCATGAGAGGCACCTGATGCGTCTCGCGAAGCTCGCCCTGCGCAACCTGTTCCGCAACCTGCGCCGCACGCTGATCACCACGGCCGCCATCGCCTCGGGCCTGGCGCTGGTCTTGATGATGGTCTCGATGCAGGCCGGCCAGTATGCCGACATGCTGCGCATCGGCATCTCCACCATGGCGGGCCACGTGGTGGTCCAGGCCGACGGGTGGCAAGAGGAGCGGGAGACCGAGCAGGTGCTCGCCGATGCCGGCGCCGTCACCGCACAGCTGCGCGAGGCCTTCCCCGAGGGCGTGGTCACCCCGCGGCTGTATCTGGGGGGCCTGCTCACCTCGCCCCGCAGCTCCGCGGGCATCGCCCTGCGCGGGGGCCACCCCAGCCAGGAAGCCCTGATCGACACCCTCGACGACAAGCTGGTCGCGGGGGAGTGGCTCGCCGACGACGACGACCGCGGCCTGATCATCGGCGCAGGGCTCGCCGACGCCCTGTCGGTCGAGGTCGGCGACAAGGTCGTCTACATGGGCCAGACGAGCGAGCAAGACGAGATGGTGTCGCGGATGCTGCGCGTGCGCGGCATCTACCGCACCGGCGGATCGGAGCTCGACGGGATGGTGGCGCTGGTCACGCTGGCCACCGCGCAGGAGCTGATGGAGCGCGAAGACGTAGTCCACCAGGTCGCCCTGCACATCTCCGACCCCGAGAACAGCCCCCAGGCCGCCGAGAAGGCCCAGGCCCTGCTGGCCGCCCCCGGTCGCGACGTGCTGGAGTGGCCCGAGGCCCTCCCCAGCTTGGTGAACTTCATCGAGATCGACCGTGTCTCGGGCGACGTGATGATGGCGGTGATGGGCCTCATCGTAGCGATGGGGGTGCTCAACACCGTGCTCATGAGCGTCCTCGAGCGCACCAAGGAGTTCGGGGTGCTGCTGGCCATCGGCATGAAGCCGTATCGCCTGGGCATGCTCGTGCTGCTCGAAGCCACCTTCCTCGGCGTGCTCGGCACCATCGTCGGCAGCGTGTTCGGCGGCCTCATCGCCGCCTACCTCGTCGCCTACGGCATCGACTACTCCGCCTACATGGGGGAGAGCATCGAGATGGAGGGGCTCGTCATCTCCACGCTGATGCGTGGAGGCTGGGATGCCGACCGCATGGGCGCCTACCTGCTGGCCACCGTGGTCGTCACCATGCTCGCCGGGGTCTACCCCGCCTGGCACCTCACCCGCCTGCAACCCGTCGACGCCATGCGCGCCCCATAATCAAGGAAGTCCGCATCATGTCCATCGTCAGCGTGCGCAACCTCGTCCGGCACTACCAGCAGGGCGACATCACCGTGAAGGCCCTCGACGGGGTCGACCTCGACATCGAGCCCGGCGAGTTCACCACCCTCATGGGCCCGTCGGGCTCCGGCAAGACCACCCTCCTCAACCAGATCGGCGGTCTCGACCAGCCCACCTCGGGCACCATCACCATCGACGGCGTGGAGATCAGCAAGCTGTCTTCTTCGCAGCTCGCCGACGTGCGGCTGCGCAAGCTGGGCTTCGTGTTCCAGTCGTACAACCTCGTGCCGGTGCTGTCGGCCTACGAGAACGCCGAGTTCGTGCTCCTGCTGCAGGGCATGCCCGCCAAGGAGCGCAAGGAGCGGGTGATGAAGACCCTCGCCGACGTGGGGCTCACTGGGATGGAGCACCGCCGCCCCGGCGAGCTGTCCGGCGGGCAGCAGCAACGGGTGGCTGTCGCCCGAGCCATCGCCGGTCGCCCTGCGCTGGTCCTCGCCGATGAGCCCACCGCCAACCTCGACTCCAAGACCAGCGAGTCGCTCATCGACCTGATGCGGTCGCTCAACGTCGACCACGGCATCACCTTCCTGTTCTCGACCCACGATCCGCGCATCATGGACGCCGCTCGCCGCGTGGTCCACATGCAGGACGGCCGCATCTACGAGGACACCACCAAGTGATGATCTGGTGGCTGGCGACGGCGCTGGCGGCCGACGAGCCCGTCACGCTGCATGGCGACCTGAAGAGCTTCTTCACCGCCACCATCCCCTACGACAGCCCCCTGCTCCCCGACGACCCGACGGGGCAGGGCGTGGCCGACCTCCGCCTCAAGCTGCGGGTGCAGCCTACCGAAGACCTCCGCTTCGACGTGCATCACGCCACCACCGCCCTCACCGCCTCCGCCACCGGCGCCCTGGGCGGCACCAGCACCGGCGTCGGGCTGCAGGCCCCCGAGATCGTCGACCTGTCGTGGGTCGCCACCGACGCCGACCTCACCCTCCGCGGCCGCGTCGACCGCCTCTCCGCCCGCTACACCGCCGGGCCCCTCACCCTCACCGCCGGCCGCCAGCCCGTCTCCTTCGGGGCCGGCATGGCCTTCACCCCCCTCGACCTGGTCAACCCCTTCACCCCCGCTGTCATCGACCAGGAGTACAAGCCCGGGGTCGACGCCCTGCGAGTCGATGCCTACCAGGGCATGAGCCAGCTCACCGTCGTCGCGGCCTACGCCGGCGACCTCGACCTCGACGGCACCGTGCTCGCGGCCTACGGCCAGACCACCGCCGGCGTCACCGATCTCGGCCTGTTCTTGGGCAGCATCCAGGGCGATCTGGTCGCCGGCACCTCGGTCGTCAGCTCCATCGGCCCCATCGGCGTGCACAGCGACCTGGCCGTCACCGTGCCCACCGACGACACCACCGACCCCTTCTTCCGCGGCGTGGTCGGCAGCCTGTGGCGCCCCGCCGCCGACACCACCCTCACCGGTGAGCTCTACCTGCAGACCCTCGGCGCCGCCGACCCCGCCGACTACCTCGACACCGCCCAGGATCCCCGCTTCGCCCGCGGCGAGCTGTGGCTGTTCGGCCGTGCCTACGCCGCCCTCACCGCGTCTCAGCAGATCACCCCGCTGATCGCAGGCAGCGCGGCCCTGATCACCAACATCGAAGACGGCTCGGCCTTCGTCGCCCCCAGCCTGTCGTGGAACGCCTCCGACAACACCGTAGTCGCTGCCGGCGGCTTCGTCGGCCTCGGCAAGCGACCCACCGAGTCCGTCAGCACCATCACCCTCCCCGACGGTGGCACCCTCGCCGTCGATCTGCCCGTGCTCGCCAGCGAGTTCGGCACCTACCCTGCCGTCGCCTTCCTGCAGATGCGCACCTACTTCTAGGCTCTTGCACAGCCCCTGCACAGCGGCAGGCCACATTGCCTTCATGTGGACTACCCTCTTGCTCGCCGCCGCCGCCGCCCCCGTCGAGACTGCCACCGTGCAGCACCTCGGCCAGGCCTACCATGTCGTCACCGTCGACCTGCGCGAGGCGGAGCTCCGCCTGGTTGGCCAGGCCCCCGGCGAAGCCCACCGCTTCGCCGACCTGCCTGACGACGTGCTCGCCGCCACCAACGCGGCCCTGTTCCACACCCCGGATGACCCCGTCGGGCTGTGGGTGCAGCGAGGCCGGGAGCACAGCCCCCTGGAGCGCGGCACCGGCGCCGGCAACTTCTTCCTGCAGCCCAACGGCGTGCTCGCCCTCGATGCCCGTGGGACCTCGATCATCGCGACGCCTGACTGGACGCCCGGGCCCGGCCTTCAGCTAGCGGCCCAGTCGGGGCCGCTGTTGCTCGCCGCTGGCGACGTCCACCCGCACATTGGGCCGTCGTCTACCAGCCTGAAGCTACGTAATGCCGCTGGCGTGTGCGGGCCGTGGACCGTCGCGCTGGTCGCGTCCGCCGCGCCGGTACGCCTGCACGACCTCGCCACCCTGTTCCGCGACACCCTGGGCTGCGACGACGCGCTGTACCTCGACGGCAGCCTGTCCGGCATCCGAGCCGACGGCCTGCCGCCCCCCGCCGACGACCACGACGTCGCCGGCTTCCTCGTGGTCACCGAGCGGGAGACCCCACGAGGACTCCGCGACGGCGACGTCGTGTTCCAGCGCTCCCGGTCGGCCCAGGCAGCCGCCATCGCCGCAGCGACCGGATCGCGGTTCACCCATGTCGGTCTGGTGCGCATCATCGACGGGCAGCCCTGGGTGTTCGAGGCCGTGCAGCCCGTACGACGCACCCCCTTCGAGGCCTGGGCCGCCCGCGGCATCGACCAGGTCGTCGAGGTTCGGCGACCGAGGGCCGAGGGTCTGTGGACCCCGAATGCGCTGGCCCGCCTCGATGCGCTGCAGGAGGCCTGGCTCGGTCGCCCCTACGACCTCGCCTTCGCCCCCGGCGACGACGCCCTGTACTGCAGCGAGCTCGTCCGCGAGGCCTACCTGCGTGCGACGGGGCTCGAGCTCGCTCCTCTGCGCCCCGTCGGCAGCTACCGCGTCGACGAGCCGGAGGCGCGCAGGGCGATGCTCGCGCGCTGGGGCGAAGTCCCCCTGGAACGACCCGTGGTGGCCCCTTCCGACCTGCTCGAGGCACCGGCACTGGAGCCCGTCACGTCGTTCTGATCAGTTGAAGTCGACGGTTCCGTCGATGTGGCGCGTGAGGTCGACCAGGGTGAACCCCGGGCCCGCGACCGCCCCGTGGCACGTCTCGCAGGCGCTGTTCTGCGGGTGGGGGCTGGGAGGTGGCGCGCCATGGCAGGCCTGGCAGGATCGGTCGGTGTCGCCCGCCCACTCCGGCTCGGGGGTGCGCCCACCGGGGCGACCGGCGTGGCAGTAGGTGTTGGTGCAGGTGGACCCCGTCCATGCCGGCGTCGCGCCACCGCTGACGGCCAAGCCCCCGAAGGGCACCTCCGCGGGGGCGGCGTCGAGGTGCCCCGCGTCGCCCACCGCTGCGGGCACGACATGGCAGTCGGAGCAGGCGATGCCGTCGCTGAACACGCTGCCGTCGACGTGGGCCTCGTGGGCGCCGACGGTGATCAAGCTGGGATCGGTGCGCCCTTGGGTGTCGGGAGGCGGCGAGGGGTCGCCGTCGGCGCCGTGGCAGTCGGTGCAGCCCTGGGGCTGGGGCGTGCCGGTGTCGCCCGTCTCCCCCGTGAGCGCCGTCTCCGTCGGCACCGTCGTGCCCCCGAGCAGCTGCACCTGGCCGTCGACGTGGGTCTCCCGGCTCGATGGCGGGTGGCACAGCCCGCAGTCGTCGACCTGCGGATGGGGCTCCGCGGGTGGGACCCCGTGACAGCTGCCGCACCCCGCCTGCCCCTCGACCCAAGCAGGCGCATCGGTGCCGTGGCACCACACGGTGCAGGTGCCCGCCTCGCGGTCCCACGGAGCAGCGGCGCCCTGGGTCTTGGCGATGGGACCCCACGAGACCTCGGCCGGCCAGGGGGTATCGACATGCCCCTCCGCCTCCAGCGACTCGGGGAAGATGTGGCACTCCGCACAGCTCAGCGGCTTGGTGCTGGCGCCTCCTGCCAGGTGCACCTGGTGCGCTCCGACGCCGATGTAGGTCGGGTCGTCGATGCCCCCCAGCGCCGAGGGCGGCGCCGCGTTGGCCTCCGTGCCGTGACACTCGGCGCACGAGGGCGCCGGCGGAAGCTCCGCAGGGGTCACACAGGCCCACAGCAACCAGACGAACACCACCCCTCCACCGAAAGGCCGCCACAGCGTGGCAGGCGCGCCCTCCGCCGTCAACCAGCAGACATCCCCTTGAACGCCGCAGCCCCTTGGTTCATCCTGCGCGGGTGATCTGGTTGTTGACCGTGTGGAACGCGTCGGCGGGGGCCCTCGATGCCGAGGCGGCCCTCGACGTCTTCCACAGTGCCAGCCGCAGCGCCGAGCCCTTGTCGGGCCCCGACGAGGTGAGCGGCACCACCGACGTTGGCGCCCGGCTGCAGGCCGAGCTCGACGAGCTCGACGACCGCTTCCATGCTGAGCTCGACTACCGCGGCCGCCAGCCCATCGCCGGCCTCGCGCAGAACCGGCCCCTGCACCTGCTCACCGACGCCTTCGTCGCCTACGAGCTGGCCCCCGACCGGTTCACGGTCGCCGGAGGCCGCATGGTCGCCGACAGCTTCCAGTGGCTGCCCATCGACGGCCTCTCCGGCACCCTGCACCTCGACGAGTCCACCGACCTCACCCTGTTCGGTGGCCGCCGCGCCATCAGCAGCTCGCGGGTCAACCTCGGGGGCTTCCTCCCAGCGGTGGGCGGAAGCTTTCAGCGCCGCCACGAGCGCTACCTGTTCTCCGCCATGGCCAGCTACGCCGAAGACCAGTTCCTCCTCGGCACTGCCGGCACCAGCCAGACGGTTGACCAAGGTGCCTTCTCCTCGCTGATCCGCACGTCGCTGCAGGCCGCCGACCCCTTGTGGATCGGGGGCCAGGTCTCCTTCGCCCAGCGCGCCAGCTACGTGCTCGGCACCAACCGGGCGCAGACCACGGTCGAGCTCGACGTGACAGGGTTCTCCAACGCCGTCGCCTGGGCCTCGTGGCGCCCCACCGACTGGCTGCGGGTCGACTACGACCTGCACGCCCAGCAGGCCGCGTTCGCCTACGGGGGCGACGGTGCCGCCGACGCCTCGCTGGTCGACCCCAACTTCGTCGACAACCGGCTGCGGCTCACCGGCTCCCACGACATCGGCGCGGCCCGAGCCGATGCCCGCCTCCGCCTGCGCCCGGGTCGCCAGGAGCGGCGCCTGGGCGGGCAGCTCGACGCCCACCGTCTCGTGGTCCCCGGCCTGTTCGCCCGCGCCCGCGCCTTCGTCGACGACATCGTCACCGACACCCCCGACACCGACGATGTCGCCGGCACCGACCGGATGCTGTGGTCGGTGTCTGCGGGCTACGACCGCAACGGCCTGTCGCTGGAGGCGGGTGCTTCGTTCATCGAGCGGGCGGCGGTTCCGGTGTCGGGCCGTGTGGGCAACACCGTGGGCGCCGGCGCCCTGCAGGCCGACGACCTGTCGCCCTTCGTGCTCGAGGCGCAACGCATCGGGTTCCTCCGGGCCTTCTGGGTCAGCCGCCACGGCTTCGTCGGCGCCGATCTGGAGCGACAGCTGGGCGACAACGAGTGGCGGGCCTATGTGCAGGTCGGCACCTTCCTGGAGCGCACATGGTGAGCCTCCACGCCCTGCTGCTGTTCGCTGGCCTGGCCGCCGCCGAGCCCGCCGAGGCGGAGCCCGAGCCCCACGGCAGCGACGTGTCGTGTGCCACCTGCCACACCGACGCCCACGAGGGCGCGGTCGGCGACGCCTGCGACAGCTGCCACACGTCGGAGGCGTGGTCCCCCACCTCCTTCGACCTCGCTCGGCATGCCGACACCGCCTTCCCCTTGAAGGGCAAGCACACCGATCTGAGCTGCGACAGCTGCCATCCCGACGGCAAGCTGTCCGACCTGCCGCTGGAGTGTGCGGGCTGCCACGTCGATCGTCACCGCGGCAAGCTCGGCGAGGCGTGCACCGACTGCCACAGCGTCGAGGGCTTCCTCCCCGTCGAGGGCTTCGTGCACCTCGACCGCACCGGCTTCGCCCTCGCCGGTGTGCATGGCAACGCGGTGTGCGCCGACTGCCACCAGGGCGACAACGGCCGCGCCATGCGGCTCACGATGGATCCCGACTGCGAGACCTGTCATACCGCTTCCCACGCCGCCTTTGGCGGACGCGCGTGCGACAGCTGTCACCAGCTCGACCAGGGCAGCTTCGCCGCCGCCGCCAAGCGCTTCGACCACCGGCCCACCGGCTTCGAGCTCGAGCGCCGGCACCGCGCCGTCGGCTGCGCGAGCTGCCACCCGGTGCAGGGCGCCGCCCCGGTGGCCCGCTGCGCGAGCTGCCACGACGACGTGCACAACGGCCAGGCCGGCCGCGTGTGTGGCGACTGCCACCGCCCCGACCGCTGGTCGCTGGTGCGCTTCGACCACAACCTCGCCCTGTGGCCGCTGCGCGGGAAGCACTTCGTGACCCCCTGCCTCGACTGCCACCGCAACCAGCAGTGGATCGGCATCCGTACCGACTGCGTCGACTGCCACTTCGCCGAGGCGCTGCAGGGGCCGGCCTCCATCCCCGCACACAGCGGTGCCCCGTCGGAGTGCACCGACTGCCACCTGTCGCTGTGGAGCTGGCAGATCCCCTAGCGGAGTCCTCATGGAGCCTCTCGACCCCCTCACCTTCGGCCCCGACCAGCAATGCTTCGGCTGCGGGCCCACCAACCACACCGGCATGCAGCTGCGGTTCTTCCGCGACGGCGACGAGGTGGTCACCACCTTCGAGGCACGCGAGGGCTGGGAGGGCGCGCCGGGCGTGGTCCACGGTGGGCTGCAGGCCACGCTGGCCGACGAGATCGGCGCCTGGACGGTCATCGGGCTGAAGGGCTGCTTCGGCTTCACCAGCTCCCTCAACCTCCGCTACCTGCGCCCCGCGAGGTCCCACCTGCCCATCGAGGCGCGAGGGGTCATCGTCGATGATCTTGGCAGTCGGGTGAAGGTGCGCATCACCCTCACCCAGGGCGGCGACAAGCTCGTGGCCGGCACCGCTACCTACGTGCTGCCCACCCGAGCCATGGCCGAGAAGATCCTCGACGGCCCCCTCCCCCCCGCCTGGGAGCACCTCACCCGACCCGACGACCATGACGCCGGCACCTGACGATCCGGTAGCCCTCCGCGCGTTCCTCGAGGCGCAGCGCCTCACCCCGGTGCCCCGACAGGATGTGGCTGGGCTCGACGCTGCCGAGCAACGCGCGCAGCGAGCCGGCGACGGTGAGGCGCAGGCCCTCGTGCACCTCATCCGGTCAGCGCGAGCCCACCAGGCGCGGCAGTTCGCTCTTTCGTGGCAGCTGGCAGTGCGCGCCGCCACCTGCACGAGCGACCCGAAGCTCCTCGCCCACGCCGCGCAACGGCGCGGCCGCGTCCTGAGCGTGACCGGTCTCCGACAGCGTGCCGTGCATTGCTTCGCCGAGGCTCGCCGCTACCTGCAGAAAGGCAGCCCGGCCGAGCAACTCGAGGCGTGGCTCGACGAGGTCGCCGCACGGCTGGAGTTCGGCGAGCAGCTCGACGTGTCCGACCTGCAGCAGGCCATCGACGATGCCGACGACCTCCGCCTCTCCATGAGGATGGCGTTCCTGCGGATGCGCCAGGCCTTCACCGCCGGCGACCTCGGTGCCGCACGCGACATCCTCGCGTCCCTAGAGCGCAAACTCGAGCTGCCTTCGCGGCGCGCCCTCGTGCACCTCAACCAGGCCACGCTGGCCCTGCTGATCGACCACGACCCCGAGGCGGCAGACCGGCTCGCGGCAGCCTCGCAAGAAGAGCTGCCCGCTCTGGTGGAGACGTGGGTGCTCCGCGCCCGTTCGTCGGCGCGACTCGGGCGAATCGATCTGGCGCAACAGCAGCTGGCGACCTTCCTCGAGGGAAGGCCCGCAGCCCAGACCTTCGGGCCGCTGTGGGCCTACGCGCAGCTCACGGTGGCAGGCATCGCCGTGGCGGAAGGCAGGGCCGTCGACCCGGCCGGTCAGCGGGCGCTGCAGCGTATCGGGCCCGCGCTGCACTCCACGCCTGCCCTCGAGGGCCATGAGGCGCGTCTGTGGGCCCGAGAGGCTCGAGCCCTCGCCATCGGCCCCACGGCGACGACGAGCCACGGCGACAGCGCGGTGGCGCTCACGGCGCTGGCGGTCCGGCTGCTCGGCGAAGTGTCGGGCGAGCCCCTCGACGAGGAGCGGGAGGGCTTGCGGGCCCTCAGGGCACAGGGGGCCGCCATCCCGTTGGGGCCGTGGCTCCTCGAGGCTCGGCTGGCGAGGGGCGGCCAGGGAGAGGTGTGGCGGGCACGGCACACCCTCACCGGGGAGACGGCGGCGGTGAAGGTGAGCACCGCGAAGGTCCCGGAAGGCGTCGACCCGATGGCCGAGGCCTCGGCCGTCGCTGCCCTCGATCACCCCGCGGTCGTGGCCCTGCTCGACCATGGCAAGGTCGACCTCGCCGCCCACCTCATGACGGAGGGAGGCTGGCCCGTCGATGCGCCGTGGATGGCCATGGAGCTGGTCGACGGAGGCAGCCTCCGCCCCCACTGCGGCCGGATGCCGTGGTCGCACGCACGCCAGGTGGTCCTCACCCTCCTCGACGCGCTGGCCCATGCCCACGCACGCGGCGTGCTGCACCTCGACATCAAGCCTCACAACGTGCTGCTCCGGGCCACGGCGGGCGGCTTCACCGCGGCTCTCACCGACTTCGGCCTCGCGCGGCGAACCGACGACGATCACGGCACCAGGGTGGCAGGAACCCCCGCCTACATGAGTCCCGAGCAGCTGCGCGGCCAGTGGCGAGCCCTCGGCCCCGCGACCGATCTGTATGGGCTCGGGGCCCTCGTCATGCATCTGCTGACCGGGGCCCCTCCGTTTCCCCACGACGACCGCGAAGCGCTCCGGGCTGCCCACTTCTTCGATGCGCCTCCCCCGCTCGTGTCGGCCGCCGGTGTCGACGCGCCGTCGGGCGTCGAGGCCTGGGTTCACCGGCTGCTTGCCAAGGAGCCTCGCCAGCGCTTCGCCAGCGCCGCCCATGCGGCGGCCGCTCTCGCCGCTATCGAGCAGAGCGGGCCCACCCCAGCTCCACGACCCGCAGCCCCCGAGCATCCGGGCACCGCCACCTGGCTGCGTGCCGGCACCACCATCCAGCTGCACGACCTCGGCGACGACCGGCCGAGCTCGCCGGGCCCCAGTGCGCCCACCGCGTGGCTGGAGCTTCCGCCGGTCGTGCATCGGCCCAAGGGCGGAGCTCCCCAGCGGCCCAGCGGTGCGCTGCGGATTGCCCCCCACCCGCCGATGGGGGGCCGCGACCGGGAGCAGGCCTGGCTGTGGGAGCAGGTGACCGGAGCGGTGAGCGACCGGCGCCCGCGAGGCGTGGTCCTCGGAGGGGCGAGCGGCATCGGCGCGACGGCGCTGGCTACGTGGCTCGGGGAGCGAGCCTCCGAGCAGGGGCTCCGCTGGGTTCGCATCGCCCCCGGCGTGTCCATCCGCGCCACCCTCGCCTTCTGGCTCAGAACCCGCGGCTTGTCTGGCGTGATGAGAGCGACGCAGACCGCCGCCGTGCTCGGGGCGCCGACCCATGACCCGCTGGTCACCTCGCTGTGCACCCCGGCCGGCGTCGTGCCGCCCCAGGCCTTGGCCGAGGTCGTGGCCCGCTGGGCCCTCGAGCGACCCGTGGTCGTCACCATCGACGACGCCGACACCGACCCCGTCGCCGCCGAGATCGCGGCGCAGCTGATGGAGCTGTCCGCCGCGGTGGTGGTCGTAGCGACAGCGCGGGAGGCCAGGGCCATCATAGGCGATCTGGCCGCGCACGACCTCCCTCCGCTTCCGGTCTCCGTCATTGCCGATGCCGCAGGGCACGTCGCCCCCCTCACCGATGGTCTGCGCTACGAGCTCGCCCGAGCCGCTCGCGGTCGCATCGGGCCCGCGCTCCAGCAGCTCGACGCATGGCTGCTCGACGGGATGCTGCAGCCAGGCCCTCGTGGCCTCACCCTGCCGCCCGGGCACGAAGTCGGCGACCTCGACACCCCCGCGAGCTGGCAGGCACGTTTCAGCCAGGCCGTGCCCGATGCGGGGAGCGCCGTGGTGGTGGCCATCGCCGCCGAGCTGGGTCGGCATCTCGACCTCGCCGAGCTCCGCGAGGTGGCGGCTCGGCTCTCGGTCGCTGCGCCGGTCGCGCCCGTCGCCGACACGCTCCTGCAGCGCCGCCTGTGGCTCCCCGAGCCCGGCGCCGTCGGCCGCCTCCGCTTCACGAGCGAGACAGCCCGAGCCGCCGCGCGACGTGACGACCCGGCCATCGCCCGTGCCTGCGCCGATCAGACGTTGGCTGGCGCGTAGGCCTCGCCTCGGTAGGTCTCGATCTCCACGCCAGCGGCCTTCAGGAACTTCGTCGGCAGCACGCCGCCGGCGAACACCAGCACGTAGTCGTTGGGCACCTGCCGCTCGCCGTCGTCACCCTTCAGGGTCACCGCGTCGTCGTCGATGCGCGTCACGTTCGTCTTCCAGGCCATCACGACCTGACCATTGTCGCACGCGGCATCGATCTTCTTCTGATTCTTCTTCTTGATTCGGCCAAAAGATTCTTTGCGGTACGACAGGGTCGTCACAGCGCCGTGGTCACCCAGCGCCACCGCCGCCTCCACGGCGGAGTCGCCGCCCCCCACCACCAGCACCCGCTTGCCCGCGTAGAACTCCGGGTCGACCAGCCGGTAGGTCACCTTCGCCTTGTCTTCCCCTGGGACCCCGAGCTTGCGGGGCGACCCTCGCCGCCCCATGGCCAGGATCACCCGCGACGCGCGGATCTCCCCGTCGGTCGTCGCCACCGTGAACACACCGTCGTCGCCTCGCTCGATGGACTCGACCTTCACCTTGCTGCGCACCGTCAGCCCGGTGCGGCTCATGATGTCGTTCCACTTGTCGAGCAGCGCTTCCTTGGTCACCTCGGTGACCCGCAGCGTGCCGTACAGCGGCAGCGTCACCGGCTTGGTCATCACGATCTTGTGCCGGGGGAACTGCAGCACCGTGCCGCCGGCATCTTCCTGGTCGACCGTCACCACATCGAGGCCCTGCTCCATCGCCGCCAGCGACGCGGCGATGCCCGCCGGGCCGGCGCCTACGATCAACAACTGATGCGCTCCCTCTACCGGCTCGGGGGACCGCGCCTTCAGGTCGTCCATGCACTGAAGCGCCTGGGTCATCGCGTTGTAGATCAGCCCCATCCCACCGAGCTCGCCGACCACGTAGAGCCCCGGCACATTGGTCTCGAAGTTCGCCTGCACGAAGGGGATGTCGACGCCGCGGGTGTGGTGCCCGAGGACCAGGCTGATGGCGTCGACCGGGCAGGCGCGAAGGCACTCCCCGTGACCGATGCACGAGGTCGGATTGACCACCTGCGCCTTGCCGTCGAGCACCGCCAGCACGTCTTGCTCGGGGCACGCGCGCACGCACGTGCCCGAGCCGATGCAGCGCGCCTCGTCGACCACCGGGTGCAGCGAGGGAGGAAGGGCCCCCGACGCCTTGGCGCTGGCCAGGTCGGCCCGGGCCAGCGACGCCGCTCTGGCGCCGGTCACCACGGTCGCCGCGATGCCCAGGCCGATCAGCACCAGCCCGGAGAACATGCACAGCCCCAGCAGTGTCAACGCATCCATGGTGCTCCTCGGGGCGCGAGTGTATCCTCCGCCCGTGTCCCGCTTCCTGCCATTCGTGTACTTCGCCCTGCTCGCTGCCGAGGCCATCGGCCTCACAGGGGTCTACGCCGTGCTGCAGCCGGAGAGCAGCAGCCCCCTCAACGTGGCGCTCGGAAGCATCGGGCTGGCGTCGATGGTGGTGATGCTGGTCTACAGCATCGCGCGCCGGAGCAAGCTTCTCCGAGGCTGGGCGCGGCTGTCCACCTGGCTGCACCTGCACATCTTCTTGGGCCTGCAGGGCGTGCTGCTGGTGTTCTTCCACTGCGTGCCCATGCTCTACCGGGAGGGGCACGCCGCGCTGCTCAACCCTGGCATCCTCAACCTGATCGCCGTCGCCATCGTGTTCTTCTCCGGCTTGTTCGGTCGCTACCTGTACGCGCAGGTGCCCAAGACCCTCGGCGGCCAGCACCTGGCCATCCGCGAGCTGGAAGAGGAGCTGAAGCAGCTCGACAGCCAGGTCCCCCGAGAGGTGCACGCGCTGTGGGCGAGCGCCCCTCAGCGCGGCGGAGTGTTCGCCATCGTGGGCTCCGACATGCAGCGGCGCGGAGCCCTGCGCAAGCTGAACAGCATGGGCCTCGAGCCCGAGGTGAGGGCGCTGGCCGCGCGACGGGTGACCCTCGAGTGGCAGAAGGCAGTGCTCGGCGGCGCGCAGGGCATCTTCCGGCTGTGGATCCTGCTGCACCGGCCCCTCGCCATCGCCATGTACTTCCTGTCCTTCGTCCACATCGCCCTCGCGCTGATGTTCACCCCCAGCCTGAGGTTCTGGTGAGCTACGCACGCACCGCTGCCCTCGCCACTGCCGTGCTCGTGCTGGGCGCCGGCTCCTGGCGCACCATGATGGCCCCCGGCCCGGTGGCCTCGGTCCACGACGAGTGGGCGGCCGACTGCGACAGCTGTCACCTCGTCTTCGACGGCATCCCCGACACCAAGTGCCTGTCGTGCCACACGGGGCTGCAGGAGCGCATCGACGGCGGTGTCGGCTGGCACGCGGAGGTAGCCGACCGAGCGTGCATCGACTGCCACGGCGACCACAACGGCCTCGACGGCAGCCTCACCGAGGCCGACGCGCTGGCCGCCTTCGACCACGCCGTCACCGGCTTCTCCCTCGAGGGCGCCCACGGAAAGCCCACCTGCGACGACTGCCACAGCAAGCCCCTCGGGGAGATGGCCGGGGCCTGCGCCGACTGTCACGAAGACAGCCACCAGTCGGCCCTCGGGCCTGCCTGCGGCACCTGCCATGTGCCCACGGGATGGGCCGAGCAGCTCAAGGCGCTGTCGGCCCACACCCTCGACATGGGCGGCGCCCACGCCGACCAGGGCTGCGCCGACTGCCACACCCACGGGGCCCACCTGCAGGGCGACGTGGTGTGCGCCGACTGCCACGAGGAGGCGCATGGAGGCACCACCTCCAGCTGCGCGCGCTGCCACGAGGTCAGCGGGTGGACGCCCGCCACCTTCGACCACGGCCCCTGCACCTGCGCCTTCCCCGGCAAGCACCAGACGGCCGCCTGCCTCGACTGCCACACCGACTTCGACTGGGTGAACACGCCGATCGCCTGCGCCGGCTGCCACACCGACGACCGCCCCCACGACGACCTGGGCGCCTGCAGCGTGTGCCACACCGCGACCTCGTGGTCCGACAACCTGTTCGACCACAACCGCAACACGTCGTTCCCCATCGAGGGCATGCACGAAGAGGTGTCGTGCACCCAGTGCCACACCACCGAGGGCGCCTTCGGTGGCCTGGCCACCGACTGCGCCAGCTGCCACCAAGCCCAGGGCGACGAGGCCCACGGCAACTTCGGCGCCTGCCAGGCCTGCCACACGGTAGCCGGCTTCCGCCCCTCCTCCTTCGACCATGCCTCCACCGGCTTCGAGCTCAAGGGCCGGCACCTCGACCTGATCTGCACCGACTGTCACGCGGCCGACGGCACGCTGCGTCGGATACCCTGAGCGGCCCCACCGAGGCCCTATGCAACAGCTGAACACGCCCGAGCAGGTCGACGCCTGGCTCGACACCATCGACCGCAGCCCTGCCTGCGTCGAGCTCCGCGACCTGTCCCCGTTTCACGACCGATTGGTCGAGACAGAGCTGTCAGGAACCCTGTTCCTCGGATGCGACCTGCCGCGAGAGGTCGCCTCACGCCTCGTCGGCGCAGGGGCGTCCGTCATCGGCGCCCTGCCCCCGCGTCGCTTCCGGGTGCACCGGCCCTTCCTCTACGACGTCGACGAGCTCTTTGCAGGCTTCGACCCTTCCGATCCCGACGGTCACCTCGCTACCCTCGACCACTTGATCTACGAGGAGTACCTCGACGACGGAGGCCCGGAGCCGTCGAGCATCGCGGTGTCGCTGGCCCAGCGCCTCCACGACCACGCCATCACCGACGGCATCCGTGAGCTGGTCGACGGTCGCCGGGTGGTCGCCATCATGGGCGGCCACGCCCTGGAGCGGCGCAGCCCCACCTATGGGCACGTCGCCAGGATGGCGCGTTCCCTCACCCGCAGCGGCTACCTGACGGCGAGCGGAGGCGGCCCGGGGGCGATGGAGGCGACGCACCTCGGTGCCTGGTTCGCGGGGCGACCCGACCACGAGCTCGACGAGGCCTTGGCGAGCCCCTTCGCCGAGCGTCCCGCCGCGTCCACACCGAATCGAGAGTATGCCGACGCCGACTGGCTGCACCGCGCCATGGCGCTGCGCGGCCGCTACCCTCTCGCCGGGGCCGACCGCCGACGCTTCCCTTCCCTCGGCATCCCTACCTGGCTGTACGGCCACGAGCCGCCGGCCGTGTTCGCGACGCACATCGGAAAGTACTTTGCCAATTCTGTTCGTGAAGATGGCTTGTTAGCTCTAGCTAAACACGGTGTCGTGTTCGCACCCGGCTCGGCAGGGACCATCCAGGAGATCTTCCAAGACCTCACCCAGAACCACTACGGAACCCACGGGGTGAGCAGCCCCATGGTGCTCTTCGACGCACCCTACTGGACGCAGACCAAGCCGGTGTGGCCGCTGCTGTCGTCGCTGGCCGAGGGGCAGCGCTGGGGGGAGCTGCTGCACCTGACCTCCGACCCTGACGAGGCGGTCGAGCTGCTGAAGGCCTACGAGCCCCTGCACCACCTGTGGGGCACCCCCGACCTCGCGCTGGAATCGGCCCTGCGGCGCCAGCTGACGCTGCGAGGCAACGTGCACCTGCGCCATGTGGCCGAGGCCGCCACGCCCAGTGCCCGCGTCGTCGATGCCTCCACCGTGCGGTCGCTGGCGGCCCAGCTACTCACTCGGCTGGAGCGGCGCCCGTGCCCCGCCACGGGCGAGGCCATGGGCGCGGTCCACCAGCGCCACGACCCGGCCAGCACCTGGGCCGCGTGGCTGTCGAGCTTCCTCGACGACGACTGGCTCGCGCCGACGAGGGCGTCGCAGGTGCTGCGCGGTCTGCATGAGGAGGGGCGACTCGGCGACGCATTCTGGCTGCCCGAGGCTCCCGTGCACGCCATGCCCGCGGAGGTGCCCGCCCGGGGCGTGCTGGTTCGGGTGCTCGACGGTCGGGCTTCGCTGTGGCTGGGGGGCCTCGCCGACTGATCAGCGCCGCTCGGCCATCACCGACGTCGCACGCGACCCCTCGATTCTCGCCTTCAGTCGGCGCTTACAGCCAATCAGTGTGCGGGAGATTCGGGTGCTGTCGCGGATCTGTGCGAGCTGGGGCCAGGTGCCCCGCTCGCCCCCCAGCACGTAGTCGTCGAGCTCGGCGCGGCTCGGGTTGCTGACCACCCGCAGGTAGGCGCGCAGCGGCACCGGCGGCACGATGTCGATGTCGCCCCCGTAGGCCTGGGCCCACAGCGCGTGGGCCACGTCGAGGGCCGGCCCCACCGCCGTCTTGCCGCCGACGTCGCGGGCCAGGCCCACAAGCTGCACGCCCTGACGGTGGACTGCGGCGGCGGCCAGCCAGCGGGCGTAGCCTCGAAGGCCCTTCTGCTGCCGGCCCGACACGAAGGGCACCACGTGGGGGTTGGCCTGGCTGACGATGAAGTGGTTGACGTTGTGCAGCCGGCTCACGCGGACCATCGGCAGGTCGGACCGCATGGAGCCATCGATCCATCGCTCGTCGGGCAGGTAGGCCACCACCTGCCCGTCGCGGGCTCGTCGCGCCAGCTTCGTCGGCGGGAACAGGCCGGGCACCGCCGAGCTCGCCAGGGCCGCGGAGGGCAGCAGCACGTCGGGACTGGTGAGGTGACAGAGCACACGAGGCTTCTGTCGACGGCGGGTGGGGGACACGCTGATGTTCACCGTGCGACCCGTGCGGCGATGCGCCTCTTCGAAGGTGTATTCCCCCACGTTGTGCTGGATGGTGGCGAGCAGGCACTCCGGGTCGAGCACCGCCCGCCGCTGCAGGATCTCGAGGCCGCTGGCGAGGCCAAGGCCCGAGCGATCGAGCTGATCGAGGTCGGCGAACAGCTCGCGCAGCTCCGTGTCGGTGCGGCTGGCGATGCCGGCGGCGATCATCGCCCCCATGCTGGCCCCCGACAGCACCCTGGGCAGCAGGCCGGCCTCGAACAGCGCCTTGACCACGCCCAGGTGGTAGAACCCCAGCGTCGCGCCGCCCGACAGCATCAGGGCCGACGAGCCGAAGGTCTTCTGCTGCCGGCGGAACTCCGCCAGCTTGGCTTCCTCGCTCACCCCGGGGAAGGGCGTGTCGGCGAGCCAGTTCAGCGCTTCCACCACCGCGTCGTGCAGCCGCGTCACGAGCCGCTTCGTGCCGCCGAAGGCCGTGTCGTACAGGTTGGGGTCGCTGATGTCGGGCAGGTGGCGATGCAGTGCCGTGTGCAGCAGGTCGACCAGCGCGCGGGGCTCTCGGCGGAGGATGTGCCGCTCGATGCGACCGATCACGTCTTTCACCGCCGCCGCGTCGTACTCCGCCGCCTGGTCTTCCTCGCGCCACGCATCGAGCCCCAGGACCTCGTCGAGGTCTTCGGCAGCCTGCTGCCAGGCGGCTTGGGTGGTGGCTTCGTCGAGCGCGGCGAACGCATCCCGGATGGCACGGCGGCGGAACACCCTGGCCCTCTAACGAGGGGAGCACTGCGGCGTCTCGTTTTCGGGGTCAGGACGCTAGGTGTTAGATCTCGACCCCGCCCGCGAGCGTCTCGTTTTCGGGTCTCGTTTTCGGGGTCAGGACGCTAGGTGTTAGATCTCGAACCCTCCCCGCGAGCGCGCCGTGCACCGTTTTCGGGGTCAGGACGCTAGGTGTTAGATGTCGACCCCGTCCGCGAGCACGCCGTGCACCACGCCCCGGACGCAGCGTTGCGGCTCGCCCTTTGAGTCGCGGGTCCGGGGCGCAGCCCCGGTCGTCTCGTTTTCGGGGTCAGTCGTCTCGTTTTCGGGGTCAGGACGCTAGGTGTTAGATCTCGACCCCGCCCGCGAGCGCGCCGTGCACCACGCCGCGGACGCAGCGTTGCGGCTCGCCCTCTGAGTCGCGGGTCCGGGGCGCAGCCCCGGCGGGGCTCTTCGGGGCAGAGTCCCGTTAATTGGTAGCGGGA
>CBDUIC010000004.1:0-139271 GCA_965367245.1 uncultured bacterium
CGCCCGACGACGACAACCTGTTCGACGTGTGCCTGCAGTACCCCGACATCTGCTGATCCCGGGGCTCCGAAAGGGGGGTCGGGTCTCCGAAGGGGGGGTCAGGACGCTAGGTGTTAGATCTGAGGGGGTCTCCGAAAGGGGGGTCAGGACGCTAGGTGTTAGATCTGGTCCCGGTAGACGGGAGAGGCAGCTGGCCGGTCGTGGACTCGACCTCCGTCGTGCGGCCCTTCGCCTTCCGTCGGGTCCGTCATGTGGCAACCCCAACGCCCCCTCGACGGCGACCCGACCAGCTTCCCGCTCCAGGCGCCCGCAGCGCTGGCTGTCACGGTGCTCGAAGCCTTGCTCCTCGCGGCTTCGTGGCTTCGGGTGGGGCGTGCCAGAGGTCGAGGACGCGGCTCCGCAAGGGGGGTCGCGGCTCCGCAAGGGGGGTCAGGACGCTAGGTGTTAGACCTCGAGGGGTCTCTCCAAGGGGGGTCAGGACGCTAGGTGTTAGATCTCAGGTGCGAGCCCTCGCAGCGTGCTGGGCGTTTCGTCGGGTCGAATCGAGGGGTGTCAGACCTTTTGTGAGGTCGAATCACTGGTTTGTGACGTGAGGGCCGCCACACATTCGCCATTATCGGCGTTGTACGGTTGCACCATCCTGGAGACGGCCTCCGATCCGCGATTCGACCTCACATGCCGTTTCGGCCCCCCTGATGCGACCCCTCGAAACGTCGTGGACTCGTCGAGTGGCCCTTCGCCGCCGCCTTGGCCCGCCACGCGGCAGCCTCTTCGCCCTCTCGACGACGACCGCAGCGACGAGGGCGAACGCCAGGTTCTCGTGCGGGACGTCGAGGGTGACTGGTAGCAGGATGCTCGGACCCGCCAGCCGTGAGGTCGGCGGTTCGACCTCCGTCGAGCGGCTTTCACCGGTCGGTGGGCCGCCATGTGGCCCCCCCTTCCACAACGACCGGATCAGCGTCGCCTGGCGGCGTCTCGCAGCCACGGCGCTCGAACCGTCGGCTCCGCCCCTCCTCGATCCCCGGAGCGCGACCTGCCCTTGCGCCAGGGCGCCTACTCGAGCGCACCCGCGAGCCGGTACCACACGACATCTGGACCCTCCAGGGTGACGATGAGCGCCTCCCCACGACCGTGCGCGAAAGCACTCCCGGAGCCCACACAGCCATCTATAGGCACCACACCATCCTCAGACACGACGACCAGCCGCTCGACGTCGCCTCTGGGCAAGCTCCCAGCAACCAACGCCAGGTGCTCTCCCTGAAGCCCGGGACGCGATGCCCAGCCCCTGAGAGTGAGGCTGCGTGGCACAAGGGGCGGCTGCCCCACCGCCACATCAACGCTCGGCGACGACGGGGACGCCACCCTCTCCCCTGTGCCCGCATCCACGGTCAGGCGCGTGCTCCCCCCACCATGCACGACCGTCACCACGAGGGCGTTCTCGTCGGGATGACTGGAGACGGTCAGCCAGGCAGGCGATTCCCACTCTGCCATGGGCGTTGCCTTGGCGACATACTCCAGCCCCATGGAACCAAGAGTGCCGGGCGCAGTACCGTAGACCTCGTCCAGGATCACATCCACCGGCTGCCACACCCCAGCGGGATCATCTGGGCACTCGACCTGCCGGAGAGCGGCGAGCCCGTCTTCACCAAGGCTGCACACCTCCGCCACAGCCTCACGGTCGACGGCCCGGTCGGTGTGCCGCATGGGTGCGCGACCTGCCGTGTAGGAAAACGCCCCCGGGTGCTCGTCGAGAATCCCCCATTGCAGGTCGACCGCATGACACAGTTCATGCGCCACATACAGTGGCACGAGGGCGTCATCGACACCCTCATCGATGGCCACACTCCGACGAACAGAGTTGTAGCGCCCACCTGCGCCCAAGGCCTTGAGCTTCACCTTTGTCAAGCAGATGCTGTTCGGATGCAGCCAAGACGCCATGGACCGCATCGTTTCGTTCACCAAGCCCCGTTGGTGCGCCGTTCCCCCCTCTGCCTGCAGGTCGGTCAGCTCCTCGCAGCGGCGACAGCCCGCCAGGACGACCGCACTGGCGACAACCGTGGCGTAGACAGCATGGCTCATGGAGCAGATACGACTCCCAAACGGCCCCGTTCGCCTACTCGCTCCCGCCACCTACCCCTCCAGCACGTCACGCAGGTCGTCGACGACCAGGTCGGCCCGACCCTCCCACCCCGGATGGCGCCGCACCCACACCGTCGCGACCCCCGCCGCCGCACCCGCGACGGCGTCCATCGGGTGGTCCCCCACCATGACCGCCGACTCCGGACCCACCTGCCACCGCCGCAGCCACCACTGCACGCCATCGGGCGCGGGCTTCGGCAGCGCCTCGTCGCGCCCCACCACGTCGTCGAACCAGCCCGCCAGCCCGATGACCTCCAGCGTGCGTAGGGCCACGTCGCGCCGGTTTCGCGTGAGGACTCCGAGGGAGGCCCCCTCACGCTGCAGCCGCCCCAGCAACGCCAGGGCGTCCTCCTGCCGCTCCGCCCCCTCCGCCAGGCTCCACTCCCACTCGGCGATCCGCGCCAGGCCTCGCCGCTCGGCCTCCCCTCCCTGCGCCGCCAGCCCCGACAGCAGGTCGACCCCCCGTGGGATGCCCAGCTCCCGACGCATCGCGTCGAAGTCGTGCTGCGGCACGGTCAGGGTCCCATCGAGGTCGAAGACCCAGTGCGTGCGCTGCAGCAGGCGGTCGATCACTCCCAGTAGCGGATCCAGTCGGCCACCGAGGTGAGGTGCACGAACAGCTCGGGGCTGTCTTCGGCCCACTCGGCCTGCAGGGTGTAGGTGCCCGCCGGCCAGTCACCGCCGACTTCGTAGCGACTGGGACCGCCCTCTTCGCAGTGGCTGTTGGTGGTCGCATCGGGCAGCTCGACCGGGCCCGACGGGCCGACGATGCCGAGGAAGCGCTCCGGCTCGTGGAGGTAGAGCACCGAGCCCGGACCGACGGTGAGCTCGACCTCGACCTGGGTGCCGATGAACGGCACGGCCAAGGGGCCGGTGTCGCCGGTGGAGGTGAGGGTGGTGACCCCGGTGTCGCTGGTGTCGCCCGTGTCGCCGGTGCCCGTGGTGGTGGTGGTGGTGATCGGCGGCGTGAGGGTGGGCGCCAGCAGCGACGGGTCGCCCTTGAGGATGACCGGGAAGGTCTGGGTGGGGATGGCGATGGGCTCGGTCTGCAGCTCGGGGCGCACGTAGGCCACCTCGCCCTCGACGGGCCGGCAGGCACCCTCCTCCATGTCTTCCTTGGCCAGGCACTCCCACATGTCGCCGTCGTCGGCGCTGCACAGGATCATCTCCAGCGGGCCCTCGGCGATGTACTTGCCGAAGGGCACGTCGGGGCACGCTGCGGCGGCCTGCAGCTGGTAGTAGAAGATGTCGCGGATCTGGTTGAGGTTGGCCGGATTGACGCCGTCTTCCATCCACACCGAGTAGACCTCCTGGCCCGCCGGGCTGTTCCGGTCGACGAGCAGGCCCGCCCCCTCCACGCAGCCGTGGGGGTCGAGGGGGCTCTCGTAGCGCGCGTCGTAGGCGGCGTTGCAGTCGGCCGTCGACAGCGGGGTGATCAGCGCCTGCACCTCGTCGCTGTACACGGTGCGGGCGGCAGCGGGGAAGGCGAAGACCTCCTTGTTGCCCCGGGCCCCGCTGTAGGCGGCCTGCTGCTGCCACAGGTTGTTGAGGGCCACCGTCATCTTGTCGGCGTTGAGCACCAGCGGCACCGAGGAGAAGCCGGGGCCGCCGTCGCTGAAGAAGAAGCCCATCAGGTGACCGAAGGCACCGGGGGTGCGCGGATCGGTCAGGGTGTTGGCGTTGACCTGGACGATCATGTCCATCAGGCCATCGGAGCGCATCTCGGTGAAGAAGGCCTCGACGGTGCCCGACTCGAGGGTGTCGCAGCTGGTGTCGGTGCCGCAGGCGTCGGGCCAGGCCTCGTGGGCGGTGGGGTCGCCGATGGCCGCGTCGACGAACTGGCTGGCGGGCACGAACGCGGCGAGCATCGGGTTGCCGCAGGCGTCGATGGCCTCGGCCTGGGGGAAGGGCCCCGCCTTGTCGATGGTGGTGCGCTCGAGGTAGGCGCGCACTTGCTCGACGGAGGTGCCGGCCAGCAGGTCGGCGTAGCTTCCCGGGTCGCTGCTGGTGTCGGAGCCCGAGCCGAAGGGCAACACGTTGCCCTCGCGGTCGGTCGGGTAGCCACCGCGGGTGAGCAGATCCGACAGCTTCATCTCGGCGATGATCTGGTTGAGGGCTCGGTACACCTCGGTGTCGGTGGAGGTGCCGTCGGTGAGCCGCATGACCACCGCGTGCTCTTTGCTCTGCACCGTGTCGGGCAGGTCGACGGCCTTCACCGGGGCGTAGACGGGCTCTTCCTCGGGCGGGGTCGACCCGCAGGCGGCCAGGGCGAGGACGCTGAGGAGGGCGAGGGGCTTGTCGAATCGCATGCGCACACCACCTTGAACGCGGCGCCGAGGAGAGGGCGCCACCCCCTGATGGTGCAGGATCTCCCGTCCAGGGTCAACGGGGGGCGTCGAACCACCCGAAGAAGGTGTCGAGTGTGGCCCTGCGCTCGGGGGCCAGCCACTCGAAGTTGATGCCTCGGTCCGACACTTCCCAGTATTCTGCCTCTTCCACCCGCTCGAGCTCGGCGCGGATGGAGCGCATGCGCTCAGGCTTCTCGAGCTTCATGTCGTCGAAGATGCGCCGGGCGTGTTGCTCGTCGCCCCGCACCAGGTAGTGCGTAGCGAGCTTGATCTGGGCCTTGCGCACACCGCGCAGCGAGGCTTCCTGCAGGTTGGCATCGGCGTCGGGCTCGCGGTCGACATCGAGGAAGATGGCCAGCAGAGCGTCGTGCACACCGGCCTGCTCGTCGGAGGCTCGCTCGAGCAGCGAGCACAGGTCGTAGGCGGCCGTCTCCAGCAGGAAGGCGAGGTTCATCGAGAAGGCGAGCTGCCCATAGAAGGTGATGTACGACGCCATGTCGATCACCAGCTCGTCGTGCCCTCGCTCCAGCCCGTCTTCCGCCAGCACCCGATACTCGTTGAGCAGGTTGTAGGCGCTGCGCACGTCGCGGGCGTTGATGGTCGCCCGCAGGTAGGTGTTGAGGAAGCGCACCGACTGCTGCAGGGAGGGCGCGTCATCGCAGTCGACGGCGGTGATGGCGATGCGCCGGGTGTGGATGGCGATGAGGTGGTTCACATCGCGCATCTTGTTGACGGCCTCGCCGAACACCGCCTGGTACTGCCGCAGCACCTTCATCTCGATCCAGGTGCGCCGGCTCGTCAGGGCGCGCACCATGTCGGGGTGTAGCGCGATGAAGTCTTGATCGTTGCGCACCAGCGGCTGGGTGTCGAAGAAGCCCTCGGGGAGGGTGGACTTCATCTTGATCGATGCATGGGCGACCTCGGCGAGGGCCTCCACCGACGCCAGGGTGAGGGGCTTGTCGTTCTTGTCGACCGAGGCCATCGCGATGTCGCCGAGCTGCTCGATGGTGGTGACCGCGGCAGAGCGCGCGCCGGGGATGCTGCCCTTGCCCTCGGTGAGGGCCCGCACCCGGCGGGCACCACCCCGCTGGATGTTGCGGATGACCTGGTCGGGCGACAGGAAGTGGAAGACGTAGCCAAAGTAGGGCAGCAACGCGAGCATGCTCACCGTCATCAGCCCCGCGGCCACCAGCGTCATCAGCTCGGGGTGGTGCGGGCCGTACAGCGACAGGTCGATCCACAGCACCAGCACCGAGGTGACCACGAAGAAGCTCATCACCGCGATGTTCACGGGGTCGCGGAGGAACAGCTCGGTGATCCGCGGCGTGTAGCGGTTGGCTGCGAGCTCCACGATGATGGCGACCACAGTGATGGCGATGCCCAGCACCCCGACCGTGACCTCGGCGAAGGAGGTCAGGGTGGACACCGTCTCGGGATGGGTCCACACGGGCAGCGGGGAGATCAGGCCGTACTCGGCAAGCCACAGGGCAGCGAACAGGCCCATGGCCACGAGGGCCAGCGCCAGGAAGGGGCCGGCGCTGCGGGGCGAGAAGGCGGATGGGGTCGGGGACGACATGGGCGGCGGAGTATCGCACGGGGAGGCCGAGGCCCGTCCTTCCTCGAGGAGAACATCGTCATCGACAGGCCACTCCCTCTCGGCGCCCCGCACACTCGGTGCGCTACCCTCCGCCCATGCGCATCCTCCCCCTGCTAGCCGCCCTCGCCTGTGCCCCCAAGGCGCCCCCTCAGCCTGCCGCTCCGACGGAGCAGGCCGTCGACCCCGCCGCCGAGGCCGCCGCCCTCGACGCCTTCTTCGACGAGGTGTGGGCCCGTCGCATGGCGCGGCACCCGGTCACCCGCACCTACCTGGGGATCGGCGACGACCACGGCGACTGGGGCGACCTGTCCGATGCAGGGCGCCGCACCGACATCGATCTCGCGGAGGCCGACCTCGCCGCGATGCGCGCTCGCTTCGACCCCGACACGCTCCCCGAGGCCGCCCGCCTGTCGTTCCGGCTGTTCGAGCACGAGGTGCAGGCCGACGTCGACATGCGCCCCTGGCTGCTGCACCAGTACCCGGTGGCCCAGATCGGGGCCCACCACCTGTGGCTCGCCAACACCCTGATGGGCGTGCAGCCCCTGACCGAGCCCGCCCACGTCGACGACTGGCTGTCGCGGCTCCGCGGCCTGCCGGAGCAGCTGCGGGTCAGCCAGCAGGGCCTCGAGGCGCGGGAGGGCCTCGGGGTGATGCCCCCCGCCTTCGCCTTCGGCCCCGCCATCGACGGCGGCCGCAACCTGGTCACCGGGGCCCCCTTCGACGACGGGCCGCCCAGCCCGTTGCTGGCCCGCTTCACCACCAAGCTCGAGGCCATGGAGCTCGACGAGGCCACCCGCGAGGCCCACCTGCTGGCCGCACGCACCGAGCTCTCCACGGGCTTCGGCCCCGCCATGGAGGGCTACCTCGCCTTCCTCGAGGGTCAGGCGACCCGGGCCACCACCGACGACGGGGCCTGGAAGCTGCCCGACGGCGAGGCCTACTACCGCTGGCAGCTGAAGCGACACACCAGCACCGAGCTGGGTCCTGATGAGATCCACGCCATCGGCCTGCGCGAGGTCGAGCGCATCCACGGCGAGATGCGCGCCATCCAGCAGCAGCTCGACGTGCCCGGCACGCTGCCAGACTTCTTCGAGCACGTGCGCACCCACCCCGACCTGACCCTGCCCGACACGGCCGAGGGCCGCGAGGCCTACCTGGCCAAGGCCCGCGCCACCCTGAGCGCCGTCGACGCCCGCCTCGACGAGGTCCTCGCCACCCGCCCCTCCGCCCCCCTCGAGGTGCGCGCCGTGGAGGCCTTCCGCGAGAAGGCCTCGGGCAAGGCGTTCTACCAGCGAGGCACCGTGGACGGCAGCCGCCCCGGGGTCTTCTACGTCAACCTGCACGACATGAGTCAGGTCCCCACCTACCAGCTACCTGCCCTCGCCCACCACGAAGGCCTCCCGGGCCATCACCTGCAGCTGTCCATCGCCCAGGAGCTCACCGACGTGCCCGCCTTCCGGCGCCACCTGCGGGTGACCGCCTGGTCGGAGGGCTGGGGGCTGTACACCGAGTGGCTGACCGCCGAGATGGGGCTGTACCCCGACCCCTACGACGACTTCGGCCGCCTGGCGATGGAGCTGTGGCGCGCCGGCCGGCTGGTGGTCGACACCGGGATCCACCACCAGCGATGGACGCGGCAGCAAGCCATCGACTGGCTCGTGGCGAACACGCCCAACAGCGAGACCGACGCCCGCAACGCCGTCGAGCGCTACATCGTGTGGCCTGGTCAGGCCACCGCCTACAAGATGGGCATGCTCGAGATCCAGCGCCTCCGCCGCGACGCGGAAGAGCGCCTGGGCGACCGCTTCGACCTGCCGGGCTTCCACGACGTCATCCTGCGCAACGGGCCCGTGCCCATGGCCGTGCTGGGGGAGCAGGTCGAGGCGTGGGTGGTCGGTCGGCAGCAGGCCGAGGTCGCGTCGCCCTGATCGGCGATGTGGCACCGTGTGACACGCCCTCCTGGGGACCCGGCCCGCGCGGTAGCCGACGCCCGTAGGAGGGCACATGGCAGATCGCGAGTCGGTTGTAGCGACGGGGCAACACTGGGGCATTCGGGGTGCGGCACAAATCCCGCAGTCGACGGCCCGACGCCTCGCTCTGCCCGACCACGTCGATGCGAGCGGCACATGGCACGCCGCGTGCACAAGGGGGCCGGGTCACGACCCAAACGGAGTCCACCCCATGCGTTCGCTGTTCTTCGTCACCGCTGCTGCCCTCGCCGCCAGCTGTACCGTTCCCCTCGCCCCCGGCGAGCTCGTTCGTGAGGCCGACCTGGAAGACCAGGGCCCGACGCATGCCTACGAGCAGGCCGCTCGGGTGAGCGGCGTTCCGGTCGAGCTGCTGCTGGCCATCTCCCACGTGGAGACGGGCATGCAGATGGTCACCGGCCAGGAAGAGTTCGAGGGCATGCCCGCCGCCCACGGCCTGATGGGCCTGCGCGGCGAGCAGCTCGAGCTGGCCGCCGAGCTGTCCGAGATGAGCGTCGAGGAGGTCATGGAGCTGCGCGACAGCAACGTGATCGCCGCCGCCATGCTGCTCGCCGAGTATGCCGACGAGGAGGGCATCGATACCTCCGACCTCGCCGCGTGGGCCCCGGTGGTCGCGCGCTACAGCGGCATCGACGACGACGAAGCCGCGGCCGAGTACGTGCACTACGAGGTCTACGACGTGCTGCAGGAGGGCCTGCAGCTCGAGGGCATGACGCTGGCCCCCCAGTCGGTGCTCCCCGACTACCGCCAGCCCATCCGCAGCCGCACCCAGCGTCTTGACGACGCCGCCGCCGTGTGGACCCCCTCCCCCAACTACAACAGCCGCAGCGGCCGAGTGCCCGAGTACGTGGTCATCCACACCTGCGAGGGCGTCTACAGCGGCTGCTGGGGCTGGCTGGTCAACAGCGCCTCCAAGGTCTCCGCCCACTACGTCGTCAACGACGACGGCTCCGAGGTGCGCCAGCTCGTCGACGAAGACGACCGCGCCTGGCACGCGTCGGCCAACTACGACTGCGACAACAACTTCGGCGTCGACTGCTTCAACGACGGCACCAGCATGAACACCCTGGGCGTCGGCATCGAGCACGCCGGCTACGCCAACCAGTCGTCGTGGAACACCGGCATGATCCAGCGCTCCGCCGAGCTGACCTGCGGCATCACCCAGCGCAACAACATCCCGCGCGACAGCTACCACATCGTCGGGCACGGCCAGATCCAGCCCTGGAACCGCACCGACCCGGGCCCCAACTGGCCCTGGACCGACTACCTCGAGCGCATCCAGGTCGCCTGTGGTGACGTGGCGGGCACCCCGGTCCCCACCCAGGCCGCGTTCGACGAGAGTCTCGACGCCAGCACGGGCTCCGAAGACATCTTCGCCATCTCCGTGCCCGCCGGTGCGAGCGAGCTCAAGGTCACCCTGTCGGGCACCAACGGCGACGCCGACCTGTTCGTCAATGAGGGGACCGTGGTGTCGCGTAGCCTGTGGGACTGCCGCTCCATCACCAACACCTCCAACGAGGAGTGCGTGATCACCAACCCCGCCGAGGGCACCTACAGCATCCTGGTGCACGCCTACAAGACCTACAGCAGCGTGCAGCTCACCGCGGTGGTCGACGAGCCCGCGGGCTCCACGGGCTCCACCGGCGGCACCACCCCCACCGGCGGCAGCTGGACCGGCTGGGGCAGCACCGGCCTGCCCTCCGAGTTCGTCATCGACTCGAACAACGGCGCCAACCAGACCAACGACTGGTGGATCGACGTGAGCTCGAGCTGGAACGCCTCGGCCAGCGTCAGTGGCTACTACAACACCGGCTACTGGTGGATGCGCACCGCCCAGCGCACCGACATGGCCTCCTTCACCTTCGTCACCGACGAGCTGTCGTGCCTGCAGGCCGAGGGCTGGTGGCCCGCCGCCAGCGACCGCGGCATGGCGACCTTCATCGCCTACGACGAAGACGACAACGAGCTCGGCCGCAGCCTGGTCGACCAGCGCATCAAGGGTGGCCAGTGGGTGCACCTCGGCTACTGGACCTTCCCCGCGGGCACCAACCGGGTGGCCCTGTCGAGCTGGGGCGACGGTGAGAACGTGGTCGTCGCCGACGCGGTGCGCATGAGCGACTCGGTCATGTGCCACTGACGAGCCCGATCCGAGCGAGGTCTGGGTTAGCCTGGGACCTCGCCGGAGAGCCTCCATGCTGTCGCTGCTGTTCCTGATCGCCTGCGGGTCAGACCCCACCCCCGCCGGCACCCTGCTCCTGGTCGCTGACGAGGGCAACAGCGGCCACGGCCACGCGCACTCCCGCACGATGCGCAAGGCCCTCCCCGACGGCGCCCTGGAGCCCCTCGAGACCGACCTCGAGGGCAGCGTGTTCCCCGCCGCGGAAGACCCCAAAGGCACCCACGTGCTGGTCATCGGCAGCCAGGAGGGCCCCGCCGGCCACCGCGAGACCCTCGCGCTGGTGCCCCTCGCCGGGGGCGCAGCGGTGCGACTGGCGCCTCCCGCCGAGGCCCTGCGCAACCCGGCGTGGTCTCCCGACGGCGAGTGGGTGGCCTTCGAGTCGAGCGCCGCCAGCTTCCGCGACCTGTACAAGGTGCGCCGCGACGGCACCGGCCTCACCCGGCTCACCGAGGCGGAGCACGGCAGCTTCGAGCCGTCGTTCTCCCCCGACGGGCAGCACATCGTGTTCGCCTCCAGCCGCGACGGCAACGCCGAGGTCTACGTCATGAAGGCCGACGGCTCCGACGTGAAGCGCCTCACCCACGAGCCCCGCGACGACGTCGCGCCGCAGTTCACCCGTGACGGCACCCAGGTGCTGTGGATCCGCCAGGTCGGCGCCAGCCGGCTGCTGTTCCGTAGCGGCATCGACGGCAGCAACCCCCACATGGTTCGCCCTCACGACCAGCCCGTGGTCACCCACCAGTTCGTGCCCAGCCCCGACGGCAAGCACGTCGCCCTGGTCGAGCAGGGCAGCGCGAAGCACCTCGACATCGTCGTGGTCGACCTGAACACCAAGGGCGTCGTCGGCACCCTGTCGGCCGCTGGCGTCGACGAGATGCCCACGTGGTCCCCCGACAGCCAGTGGATCGCTTGGAGTGCGGGGCAAGCGGGCGATGCCGAGGTGTGGGTGGCCCGCTTCGACGGCTCCCATGCCCACGCCGTCACCGACCGCCCCGGAGCCGACTGGCTGCCTCGCTGGCTGCCATGAGCCGCGTCGAGGTCACCGAGGTCGACGCCTGGCGGCGCTGGCTGCTCGCCCACCACGACGACGCCACCGAGGTGTGGGTCGTCACCTACAAGAAGCACACCGGCGACCGCTACCTGGCCATCGGCGAGCTGATTCGCGAGGCGCTGTGCTTCGGCTGGATCGACAGCCAGTCGCAGGGGGTCGACGCCGACCGCACCAGCCACCGGTTCACCCCGCGCAAGCCGGGCTCGCCGTGGAGCGGGCTCAACAAGCAGCTCATCGCCGAGCTGCAGGCCGAGGGCCGCATGCATCCGGCGGGTCAGGCGCTGGTCGACGCCGCCCGAGCCGACGGAAGCTGGGTGTTCCTCGACGACGTGGAGGCGCTGATCGAGCCGGCCGATCTGGCCGCCGCCCTCGATGCGAACCCCGACGCGCGCCACTACTGGGCCACCTTTCCTCCCTCCACCCGCCGCGACTGCCTGCTGTGGGTGAAGACCGCCAAGCGTCGTCCCACGCGTGATCGACGCATCGCCTCGATCGTAGCTCGCTCCGCGGTGGGTATGCGTCCGCGGTGACCCAGCGCGTCTGGCACGCTACATTCCCGTTCCCCCAATCCGATATCGACCGGAGCGCTGATGAACCCCGAAGACCAACCGTGGTGGCCGCAGCTCGTAGAGGCCGCCCAGACCGCCTCCCTGCTCCAGCTGTCGAAGCAGTTCGATGTCGATCCCGTCTCGCTGGTCCAGGCGATGAAGCGCGCCGGCGTCGAGCGCAATGTGGCGCCCCGCTCCGAGCCCGTCCGACGGGTCGTGCGCCGGCTCGCCACCCCCGCCGAGCCGCCATCGCGCCCCAAGAAGCCGGTCGTCACCAAGCCCCTCCCCGAGGAGCAGCCGTGGTGGCCGAAGTTCCTGAAGGTGGCCGGGGCTCGCACCCTGCTGCAGTTGTCCCGTGAGTTCGAGACCGACGCCATCGAGCTCGTCGCCGCCCTCGACCGCCAGGGCATCGATCGCAGCAAGCTGCCGAAGACGGCCCCGCCGCCGAAGCCCCGTAAGCGGAGGGTCGAGGTCGCCGAGCCCGCGCCCACGTCACGCCGTCGCGCGAAGAAGCAGGCCGCTCCCGCCCCGCCCGATCCGCTGGTGCAGGCCATCGTGACGAAGCTGCACCGCGCGACCGAGGGCATCGCTGCCTCCGCCATCGCCACCGACGCCGCCGCGGAGCACCTCGCCGTGCGCGACATGCTCAAGGAGCTCGAGCAGCAAGGCATCGTGTACCGCACCGGCCGTGCCCGCGGCACGCGCTGGTGGCTGGGCTAGCCGGCACAGCCGAGGTCGATGGCCTCGGTGGTCGGAAGGCCCAGGCCGGCCGATAGCCGAGCCGCCACCGGGCGGTAGCGAAGGCACAGCGTCGTGTCGGCCGCCAGCGGCACGAAGCGCACCTCGTCGGGCGCCAGCGCGCGAGACGTGACCGACGCCGCGGTGGTCGGGTCCCACGTCGGAGCCCCCGTCGCGTCGAGCAGCTCGGGATGCAGCGGGTGGACCTCCCCCGTCGCGAACCCATCGCGTCGTGCCTCCAGCCACAGCTCGCGGGAGAAGCTCGCCCCGTCGGGCAGGGCATGGCCGGCGTGGTTCACCAGCTCGATGCCACCGGCGACGGGGCGGAGCTCGAGTCCGGCCGTGAGCAGGGCCACCGGGTCGACCTGCAGCCCGACGAAGGCATGGTTGGACAGCGGCCGGTCCACGCCCCCCACCACGACCGCGCCGGGGGCGAGGTCCACCGGCTGACCGGGGACGGCGCCCATGTGGCAGTCCTGGCAGCGGTGCCCCTCGGCAGCTGCCTCACTGCGCTGCCAGTGCTGGTAGGGCGACTCGTCGAAGCCGCCGATGCCGTCGAGCTCGTGGCAGGTCGCGCACAGCTGCGCGTCGGTGAGGAAGTCGCTGGCGACGGAGGCGTGGCTGGCCTCGGTGTCGCCGAAGGGGCCGCGGATGGGGCCCGTGGGGTCGTGGAGCAGCTCGCCGTTGGCGGGGCGCTGGTTGCCTGCGGCGGCGTGGCAGGTCAGGCAGTCGAGTCCGGTGCCGGCGGGGGCGTGGCAGCGGTCGCAGGTGGCTCCCAGGCCCTGGGAGGCTTCGGCGTGGTCCCGCAGCGCCTGGAAGGTGGGAGAGCTCGACGCCTGGGCATGGCGGGACCCGGCGAACGCCTCGGTGTGGTTCGGGTGGCAGTCGCCGCAGCGCCCCGCGTGGGCCGCGGCACTCTCGGGCCCCAGGTCGGGCAGGCAGGCCAGCAGGAGCCAGATCACAGCGTCAGGTTCAGCGAGCCCAGCAGCTGCACCACCGCGCTGGGGTGCAGGCCCGGGGAGGCCGACGCCGTCCAGTCGCCGGTGGCCATCGCGTTGCCGACGTAGGCGAAGGCCTGGGCGTTGGCCTCCGCCGACAGGCGAGGGGCCAGGGCGACCTCGGTGGTGAGGCCGGCGTGGGCACCGAAGAGCACGTCGTGGTTGGCCGGCGTGCGCTGGCCCGCCACCGGGCTGTCGATGCGGAAGTCGACGCAGGCGCCCACGGTGGGCGACAGGTACCACGCGTCGGTGCCGATCAGTGCGGGGGTCCAGGCGCTGAAGCCGATCACGTGGTCATGTCGGGCGATGCCTTGCTCGATGCGCAGGGTGTGATCGGCGAAGCCGGTGAGTCCCACCGCATCACTCGCCCGTAGCTTCACGTGTCCGCCCAGGGCGGGGGCCGTGTAGGGGCCGGTCCACGCGCCCATGCGGGTGCCCACCGCGAAGGGTCGCGAGGGGTCGTGGACATCGAGGGAGCCGAGGTCGGCGGCCAGGGCCAGGGCAGACAGCAGCACGAGCATGGGGTGCCTCCAGGCCCATGGGACACCGCCCCTTCCCTTCGCTGTCACCGTCTCGTTTCGAGTCTCGTTTCGGGGGTCTCGTTTCCGGGGTCAGGACGCTAGGTGTTAGATCTCAGCCAGGCTCGTTTTTGGGGTCAGGACGCTAGGTGTTAGATCTGAGCTCGAGCGACGGGCGGCACCAGCGACGGACCTCCTTGCTCGCAGCCCGCGCCCCCCAACGATAGTCACCGGCCCATGCTCATCACCCTTGCCCTGACCGCCCACGCAGCCAGCCCCGTCGAGGTCACGCCGGAGGCCCAGGTGCGGCCCCGCTTCGAGGCCGACACGGGCCGCGACGGCGTCGATGGCGCCGGCACCGTCGGCTACGTCACCATGCGCTCCCGGCTGGGCGCCACGATCTCCCGCGACGACGTCGCGGTGAGGGTGGTCCTCCAAGACGTGCGCTTCTTCGGAGAGGAGCTCCACCCGCGCCGCGACTTCTCGGGCGAGGGCATCGATCTGCGGATCGGCACGCTCACGTGGTCCCCAGGTGACTGGGAGTTCGAGATCGGCCGCATGGAGCGAGGCCTGTACAACGAGCGCCTCCTCGCCATCGCCAACTGGCGACAGCCCGGGCGTTCCAACGACGGAGCCCGCATCGCTTTCGCCCGCGACGGCTGGAGCGCGGAGGCACGGGGCCTGCTGATCCGTGAGGGCGACAGCACCGACCTGTCCACCACCGATCAAGTCGTGCCCATCGCCAACGACCGCGGGCTCGCCCTGCTCACCTTCGGCTACGCCGACGACACGCGGTCCATCCATCCCCTCGTGTTCGTCGACATCGACACCGACCTCACCCAGCGCACCCATCGCGCCACCCCCGGGGTCTACGCCACCCTCACCCGCGGGCCGATCCACCTCGAGGCCGAGGCCTACGCGCAGCTCGGGCTGGTCGCCGATGTCGCCACCACCGCCGGCATGCTCGGCTTGCGAGGCACCTGGGCCGCCACCGAGCGCGCCAACCTGGGGCTCGGCTACGACCTGCTGTCGGGCGACGGCGACCCCCTCGACGAGGTGAACAACAGCTTCGACCCGCTCCAGGGGGCCAATCACCGCTACTACGGCCACGTCGACATGGCCGTGTTCCGGGTCGGCGGCCCCGGCGACGACCAGGGCCTGCAAGACGTGATCGTGCAGGGCGCGTGGGCGGCCACCGACCGCCTCCAGCTACGCGCGGATCTGCACACGTTCTTCCTCGCTGCTCCCACCAACGCCGCCTTCCTCGCCGTCGAGCCCGACATCGAGGTGCGCGCCACCCTCGCCGACGGCCTCACCTGGACGAACGGCGCCAACCTGTGGTTCCCCGGCGGCGACGCTGCCACCGAGTGGATGATCTTCTCCATGTTCGACGCCCGGTTGTGACATCCTGCGCCCCCTTGGAGGCCCCGTGTCCGGCATGCTCACCCAGTCCCCGGCCGACCTGGTCGCCCTGCTCTCGTCTCTTGGAGGGCAGGCCCACGTCGTGCTCGACAGCACCGGGGTGCCCCGCCCCTCGCACGCCGAGCTGCAGCCCCTCGCCGACTTCCTGACGAGCGACACCCGCGACGCCTACGGCCACGAGGGGATCTACCTCGCCGTCGGCCGCCGCAGCGGGGCCCTGCTCACCGCGTTCATCCACTGGACCGACCGCGGCCAGGCCGCCGGAGGCCTCCGCCACTGGCGCTACGACACCGTCGAGAGCCTCGTGCGGGATGGCCTGCGCCTGTCGTGTGGCATGACCCGCAAGAACGCCCTGGCTGGCCTGTGGTGGGGCGGCGGCAAGGGCATCATCGCCGCCACCGCGCGCAGCCGCGACCCGCTCTACCGCGAGGCCGTCTACAGCGACTACGGCGACTTCATCACCTCGCTGCGCGGCGTCTACGTCACCGCGGAGGATGTGGGGACTACGCCCCCCGACATGATCCACGTGTTCCGCCGCACCCGGCATGTCACCTGCATTCCCCCCGAGGTGGGCGGCTCCGGCAACCCCTCCACGGCCACCGCAGCGGGCGTGGTCTGCGCCATGGAGGGCGCCCTCGCCGAGCTGGGGCACGGCACCCTGCAGGGCAAGCGGATCGTCATGCAGGGCGCCGGCAACGTCGCCACGTTCATGATGCGCGAGCTGCTCGGCCGCGGCGTGGCCAGCATCGTCGCCACCGACATCAGCGAAGACCGCCTCGCCACCGTGCGCGCCGCCCTCCCCGACGAGCGCCTCGAGCTGCGCCGGGTCGCCCCCGACGACACCTCGATCTTCGCCGAGCCGTGCGACGTGTTCGCCCCCAACGCCCTCGGCGGCGTCCTCCATGCGGGCACCATCGCGAAGCTGAACACCCCGCTGGTCTGCGGCGCCGCCAACAACCAGCTCCTCGACGCCGAGGTCGACGCCGCCCTCCTCGACGAGCGCGGCATCACCTACGTGCCCGACTTCCTCGCCAACCGGATGGGCATCGTGCAGTGCGCCGACGAGGCCTTCGGCACCATCGCCCACGACCCCGCTATCGAGCGCCACCTGGGGCGGGAGTGGAGCAACGCCGTCTACGTCGTCACCCGCCGGGTGCTGGCACGGGCCAAGGCCGAGGGCATCCACACCGCGAAGGCCGCCAACGACATGGCCGACGAGCTGGCCCGCGTGCCCCACCCCATCTGGCCCGATCGTGGCCGCCACATCGCCGCCGCGCTCCACCGCGCCCTCATCTAAGCTCCCAAGGAGAAGCCATGTCCCTCGACCGCCTCGACGCCGGCCTGCGCCGCGACGTCGCCGCCCTGCACGAAAGCGGGCGCGCCAAGGCCCCCGAGCGGGTCATCGTCGATGTCGTTCCTCCCCGAGGCGACCGCGGCCCCCGCTACAAGCTGGCCGGCTCCGACCTCGACTACCTGCGCATGAACAGCAACAGCTACCTGTCGCTGTCGCATCACCCCGACGTGCTCGCCGCTGCCGACGCCGCCACCCACCGCTTCGGCGCCGGGCCCGGCGCCGTGCGCTTCATCGACGGCACCTTCGCCGCCCACGTCGAGCTCGAGGAGCGCATCGCCGCCTTCTGCGGCCGGCCCGCCGCGAAGATCTTCAATAGCGCCTACACCACCAACCTCGGCGTCGCCCTCGCCGTGCAGAACAAGCAGACCTACTGGATCGGCGACGAGCTGAACCACAACTGCATCATCCGTGCGATGCGCATCGCCGGGGTCCCCCGCAGCCACAAGGCCATCTTCCCGCACAACGACATGGCCGCCCTCAAGCAGGCCATCGAGAACGTGCCCGAAGGCGTCGAGCGCGTGGTGGTCATCTTCGACGGCGTGTTCAGCATGCGGGGCGACCACGCCCCCGTCGCCCAGATCCACGAGGTGCTCGCCCCCCACCGCGAGCGCTTCGCCGAGGGCCTGGTCACCATCATCGACGACTCGCATGGCATCGGCGCCTACGGGGCCACCGGCCGTGGCACCGAGGAGATCTGCGGCAGCCAGGTCGACATCATCGTCGGCACCTTCGGCAAGGCCTTCGGGGTCAACGGGGGCTTCGTCGCCGCCAGCGAGGCGGTGGTCGAAGCGGTGCGCCAGAAGGCCGACACCTACATCTACACCAACCCCCTGTCGGTGGCCGACTGTGCCGCTGCCAAGGTGGCCGTCGACGTGGCCGACAGCCCCGAGGGCCTGCGCCGGCTGCAGCACGTGCAGGCCCGCATCGCCCAGTTCCGCCAGGGTCTGGCCGACCTCGGTCTGGAGTCCATCCCCGGTGAGCACCCGGTGGTGCCGCTGATGGTCCGCGACACCGACAAGACCCGCCGCATGGTGGCCGACTTCTTCGACGCAGGCATCCTGGTGGTGGGGCTGAACTTCCCCGTGGTCCCCCAGGGTGATCAGACGATCCGCTTCCAGATCAACGCCGCCCACACCGAGGCCGACATCGCCGAGGTGCTCAGCGTGCTGGAGCGGATTCGCTGAAGGCGCTCCAGGCGGTGAGGTCCCAGCGACGCACGGTCTGGTCCCACGAGCCGGTGTACAGCACGTCGTCGTCGAGGAAGGCCGCCTCGGTGACCCGCCCGTGGTGCGCCTCCAAGGCCGCCTCGAGCTGCCCGTCGCGCCACACCCGGCTGGTGCCGTCCCAGCTGCCCGACGCCAGCCGCTCCCCGCTGGGGGAGAAGGCCAACGCCGCCACGAAGCTGCGGTGGGTGCCCGGCATCAGCTCGGTGTGGCCACTGGCCAGGTCGACCATCCGCACCTGGTGATCATCGAGGGCGTAGGCCAGGCGACGCCCATCCGGGGACAGGGCCAGGGCCCACACCTCGGCGTCGGAGTCGACGGCCCACACGCTGTCGAGGGTGGCCAGGTCGACCACCGTGAGCCGCCCCTCTGCCGTCGCCAGCGCCGCGACGCCCCCTGCCACCGCGAGGTCGCCTTCGCCCCGCCACACCGTCTTCTCCCCGCCGACCCACAGCTTCCGGTCGTAGTCGAGCCACACCGTCGGGCCGCCGAAGCCCACCCGCCGCGCGCCGTCCGAGAACAGCTGGCGCTCCTCCGTGCCCTCGATGAGGTGGACCCCCCCTTCGGAGCGCGCCACCAGCAGCCTTCCCGTGTCGAAGGCGAGGTCTTTGACGAAGCCCAGCCCCTCCCCGACCGGCACCACCGCGGGCCCGTCGAGGCGAAGCACCTGACCCCGGTAGCTCGTGTAGACCGAGCCTCCGCCGGTCGCCAGCGCCCCCACCCCGTTCGGCAGGCGCACGCTCGCCGGAGCCGTAGCCGCCGGCACCCGCCATGGCTGGATGCCCCGTGTGCCCACCACCCACACCTGGTCGCCGTCGCCGGTCACGCCACGAGCGCCCAGGTGGCTCCCATCGAGCTCGTCGAGGAGCGACCCCTGACCGTCGTAGATCTCCACCTGACCACTGGAGTCGAGCACCGCCACCCGGTCGCCCGACAGTCTCGTCACATCGACCACGCCCCCCGCCGTGCCGTGGTCCATCAGCACCAGGTTCTCGCCTGGCTTGTACACGTAGGCCTCGCCCGTCGTCGTGAGCAGCAGGGCCCGCTCGCCGCGCTCCGACCACAGCGACCGCTGCACCACCCCGGGCACGCCCACCTCCTCACAGGCCACCATCCAAGCGTCGCACACCACCGTGTGGTCGTGGCCGTGGAGCAGCAGCCGATCGGTCCCCACCGAGCCACCTCGCGGCACCACGCCGTGGGCCAGTCGGCGACGGAACACGAACGCATCGCCCTGTAGCGCCCACACGCTCGTCCTGTCGCCGTCATCGGCCACGAGGAGCAGCTCCTCGTCAGGAGTGAGGAGGGTCAGCGACGTGCGCGCCGTCGGCGTGTCGGCCACAGGGAGGGGCTCTGTCACCAGGCGGTCCCCATCCACCGATACCCGCAGGCGACCACCTCGCCCCTGCACCACCAGCCAGCTATCCGCGACCACCTCGAACACGATGGCCGCAAAGGGATGGGTGTCGAGGTGCTCTCCCGTCGACGTGTCGAACAACCGCAGGCCCTCATGGCATCGCGCCACCCCACGCTGAGGTGCCAAGACCTCCATGTCGGTGCAGCTCCCCTCGAAGACCTCGCCCGGCGTCGCGCCGGCATGGCTGGCGAACTCCGCCAACACACCTCGCGCCCAGGGCAGCCGGGGAGCCAGGCGCAGCGCCCGCTCGGCCACCTCACGGGAGCGCGGCGTGTTGCCCAGGGAGCGAGCCCGCGCCTCCAGAGCCAGCGCCAGCTGATAGGTGCGCGCGGCCTCGGCCTCGAGGGCTCGGTCGCGATCTGCCCGCACCCGCATCGCAGCCACTCCGGCCACCCCGACGATGAGCAGGGCCGCGAGCCCCCCCAGCAGCAGATAGCCCCGAAAGGCTTCGAGGAAGCGACGCACGAGCTCACGGGTGCTGTAGGCGTGGGCCCCCACCAGCCGACCCGTGGTGTAGGCCACGATGTCGGCCCGCAGCGCCGAGGCGTCGGGGTAGCGCTCGCCCAGGGGAGCCATGGCCTTGCGCACGATGGCCACCAGCTCGGGAGGCCCACTCGGCGACATCGGCCGGTCGATGCCGTCGCGCAGCGCGGCCAGCAGCTCGCGAGAGCCGCCGCGGAACGGACGCTCTCCCGCCAGCAACTCATGGAGGACCACCCCCAAGCTCCACACGTCCATGCAAGGATCGGGGGGCTCGCCACGGGCCGCCTCCGGGCTCATGTAGGCAGGGGTGCCCGCGGCACGAGCGGTCGACTCCCCACGGGCCACGGCCACGCCGAAGTCGACCAGCATCACTTCCCCGAAGGCCCCCAGCATCACGTTGGCGGGCTTCACGTCACGGTGGACTACGCCTTGCTCGTGCACATAGGCCAGCGCCTCGCACAGCCGCTCGAACGGCGCCAGCAAGGCCAGGCGCTCATCGAGGGTGCCGGCCTCCGCCAGGGCCTCCTGCATCGACCGGCCCTCGATGCGCCGCATCGTGTACCAGGGCCCCTCCTCGCCATCGCCCGCGTCGTAGATGGGCACGATGCCCGGGTGCTCCAGGGCCGAGGCCACCCGGGCCTCCCGCTGGAACCCGGCTCGCTGGGCGGTCGACCGCAGGCTCTTGCGGGCGACGACCCGCTGCAGCCGGTGGTCGCGCACCGCCTCCACCCGCCCCATGGTGCCCTCGCCGAGCACCGCCACCACCTCGTAGCGGTCCGCTTCGGGCGCCTCGGGGGCGTCGTCGCCCTCGACCCAGGTGTCGAGCGATGACCCGCTCATCCCCCGGGCGGCGTCACGTCAGCACCACTTTGCCGACGCGCAGACGGGTCGCCCCCCGGCGCTTCTCGATGCACGTCGGGTCGAGCCCCGCGCTGTCGACATCTTTGCGGACCCGGTGCAGCAGCACGCTGTACTTGCTGGCCGCGCCCTTCAGCCCCTGGCGCCCCCACACCCCGACCATCAGATCTTCGTCGTGGCACCACCCAGCCAGCGGCGGCAGCACCCGCAGGGCTCGGTCGTCGCGCAGCTGCTTGGCCAGCAGGTAGAGCAGCGCCACCCGCTGCTCGGAGCGGATCGAGCACTCCTTGTTGGTGCGCTCGTCGCGCAGCACCGCCATGGCCCCGGCCGCCTGGTCGAGGGTGACCGTGAGCCGGTAGGGGAAGCGGGCCGCCAGCGTGGGCTGCGCCGTCGGTGGCAGCGAGCTGCCGGAGGGCGAAAGCTCCAGCCGGAAGGTGGAGTGCGCGACCTCGAAGGCGTCGCCCAGCTCCAGCGCGCGCTCCGTGCCGTCGAGCTCGTGGTTGAGCCACACCTCTCCGTCGCCGTGCACCACGACGACCGCCGCCCGGGCTGGGCCCTCGACCAGCCGCCCGTGGCTGTCGGGGGCCGAGCCGATCACGAAGCGATCGCCGAGCAGGTAGGCCGTGCCCGCCGTGACATCACGGAGCATCAGCTGCCCGCCTTGCTGCGCGCCCACGAAGCGCACCCGCAGCGTGACATCGGGACCCAGCATGAGCTGGTCACCGTGCTCCAGCTTCCTGCGGGAGACCACCGGCTGGCCGTTGATGGTCGTGCCGTTCGTGCTGCCCAGATCGCGCACGAGGGGGCCCGAAGGACCGCGCTCCACCACGGCGTGGTGCGCAGACACACTGTCGTCGACCAGGACCACGCGATTGGACAGGTCGCGCCCCAGGGTCACGGGCTTGTCGCCGACGGGGATGACGCGCACCACCACGTCGCTGCGTAGTAGCTCCAGCTCCAGCTGTGACAGAGAGGCCTCCAGGGCGCCAGTCTACCCCAGCCCCCGCCCATCGCGGCCCCCCGCCGGTGCAGAGGATGGAGCACCCTCCTGCCCTGTAGCCGCCCTGTAGTCGGCCTGTAGGCGCCCGATTCAGGGCGACTCCCTACATGGTAGCGACCACGGAGGCTATCCATGTCGAAGATGAACGGAGTACTCGCTGCCGCCGGCCCCGCAGCGGTCATTGCCCTGGCTGTCACGGGCGGCGTCGCCGGCCTCGCCGGCTTCGGGGCCGCCTGGGTGATGAAGGGCGACAGTGTCGTCGAGGTGCCCGTCGCGCGGGCCCCGACCGATGCCGAGCTCTCCGCGGCCTGCGCCCCCGAGGTGGAGCCCGTCCAGGATGAGCTCACCCAGGCGCAGACCCGCGTGGCGCAGCTCGAGCGCGACTCCGCCGAGAAGCAGGCCCGCGTCAACGACCTCGAGGCCCGGATGGCTCGCGGCGCCGAGGTCGGCAAGGCCCTGCGCGCCGAGCTCGCGCAGCTCAAGACCGAGCTGGCGGAGACCCAAGAGGCCCTCCGCGTCGCCGAGGAAGAAAAGGAAGTCCTCCTCGCCGAGCTCACCGAGACCAAGGTGGAGCTCGAGGAGACCAAGGTCGAGCTGGTCGCCACCCGCGAGCAGCGCGACGAGGCCCGCGAAGACGCGCTGTACAACCGCTGGACCGACTTCCTCAAGGACAGCCAGCTGGAGATCTGCGACAAGGGCAACCGCAAGAAGCTCGGCAACTGCCGCGAGTCGGTGATGGCCACCCTGGCCGTCGACGCACGCCGCGATGCCTTCGCCCACTGCATCCGCAGCGGGCAGGCACAGCCCATGGTGCGCGAGCTCGTCAAAGACGCCGAGCTGCCGCAGTTCTCCGAGATGATCGACGAAGACACGAAGCAGGTGAAGGGCTGGTACGTCGAGCTGTGCGACCCGACCCTGCCCGAGCGAACCGATGCGCCTCTCGCCGAGGGCCGCATTCCGCAGACCAGCACCGCCGAGGGCTGATCGTGCGGGGTGGGGGTAGGTCCTGGGGGGGACTTGCCACCATAGAGGCGCCGTGCGGCTTCGGTCGGGCGGCGCCTCTTCGCGTAGGGCCCCGCCGCTTCACGCCGACGGTGGCCCCGCCCGCTCGACCGCCTGCTCGATGGCGGCCTCGAGCTCCACCGCTCCGAAGGGCTTCTGGAGGAACACCCAGCCACGGGCCTCCATCCGCTCGGTGTCGACCCGACGGTCGGAGTAGCCGCTCATGAGGACCACGCCGAGGCCAGGCAGGTGGTCTTGCAGCTCCCGACACAGCTCGGTGCCGTTGCCGTCGGGCAGGACCACGTCTGAGATCACCAGCGACAGAGGCCCCTCCCCCGGTGCCAGGCGGGCTGCCTCCACCGACCGCACCAGCCGAACGTGGTGCTGACGGGCCGACAGCATCCGCACCAGAGCGCGCCCGATCGCCGCGTCGTCTTCTACGACCAGCACCTCGAGGCCCCCCACCCGGCTCGCCGGCACGAGGGGCGGCCTCGCCCTCGGTACGGGGGGTGCGGTGCCCTCGGCAGCCCGCGGCATCCACACGTGGAACGACGTGCCCACGCCCGCAGCCGTCTCGACGGTGAGCCAGCCGCCGTGCTGTCTGACGATGCCGTGCACCACCGACAGCCCCAGGCCGGTTCCCCGCCCCAGGCCCTTCGTGGTGAAGAACGGATCGAAGATCAGCGGCAGCGCCTCCTCGGCGATGCCATGCCCCGAGTCGACCACGCTCAGGCACACCAGCTCCTCACCCCGTGCCTCCGGGGGCAAGTCATCGGGAACCTCGTCGTCAGACCCCACATGGCGGCAGATCAGCTGGAGCCGGCCCCCCTTGGTCAGGGCATCGCGCGCGTTGACGGCGAGGTTGACCACCACCTGCTCCATCTGCGCCACGTCGACCAGGACCAGCCAGGGTTCCTCGCTGGGACCGGGGTCGATCTCCAGCCGCACATCTTCCCCCAGCACCCGTCGCAGGAGCGGGCCCAGGCCGACGATCACGTCGCTGAGCAACGTGGGCCTCCGCTCCAGCACCTGCTCGCGGCTGAACGCCAGCAGCTTGCGGATCAGCTCCGAAGCCCGGCGGGTGGTGTCGCCGATGGTGTCGAGCTCGGGGCCGATGTCGGAGCCGTCTTCGAGGCCGATCCTGGCGAGCTCGTGGCTCATGGTGATGGCCGTGAGCAGGTTGTTGAGGTCGTGGGCGATGCCACCGGTGAACTGGCCGAGGGCGTCCATCTTCTGCGACTGCAGCAGCATGCGCTCCGCCTCCTGCACCTGCCCCACCCGCGCACGCAGCTGCGCCATCAGCTCGGCCTTGTGCAGCGCCCACCCCACCTGGTGCACGAACACCCGAATGGCCGACCGGTCGTCGCGGCTCAGCTGCTTGGACGACAGGATCATCGCCCCCCACGAGCGGTCACCGACGACGAGAGGCGCCCCGATCATCTGCGCCATGCCCAGCTGAGACAGCACGAAGGAGATGGCCGACGAGGGCGCCCACCGGAGCACCTGCGCGGCGATCGTGCGGGTGTCTTCGATGAACTCCACCTGCCGCTCACGCAGGATGCGCCGGTAGAAGTCGACCGAGTCGACGTCTACTGAGAACCGGTCGCGGCGCATGCCCACCACCCGCTCCAGCATGTCGACCAGCGACGACTCGGCGCTGAGATAGGCCAGCCGAAGCCGCTGCCCGTCGTCGTCGACGCGCAGGACCACCGTGGTGACCCCGAGCACGCTCAGGGTGTCACCGACGGCCGGCAGCACCTCGTCGAGCTCCAGCGAGCCGGCCATGGCGACCGAGGCCTGCTCCAGAGCCCACAGCAGCCGCTGGGAGCGCTCGAGCTCGGCGACCCGAGCCCGCAGCCCATCGAGCGTGTCGTCTTCGCCCATGCGACAGCTCCCGAATCGGATGAGGATGCCTGGGGCTGACGCGCAGGCCTCTGTGCAGGCTGCCGGGGTCCGAGCCAGCTGTCAAGCGGCCACCATGTCGCGAGATGCGACGACCTACCGCCGAAAGCCCTTGCCCCCCGCCAGGTAGCTGAGGAGCATCAGGGGCACGGTGATCACAAAGCTCGGCCCAGGCCCGACCGGCGTCGCGTCGATGATCCCGTCGAGCACGTGGCAGAAGCCCGTCCAGAGCATCGTGAACACCCACAGCGACTTGCTCGAGGTGTGAGCCGAGATGTCGCCCTCGCGCTTGCGGCACGCCACGCTGTAGGCGTCGTAGGCGACCACCAGATTAGCCGTACCCAAGCCGAAGCAGAGCGTTGCGGACGCGGCAAACAGGCGCATTCCTCGTGAATACTGCCCCAGCAAGGCCTGGCCCAGGCCCGGAACGAACAGGCTGAGGACCGCGGCCAGGAGCGCCGGCGCCCCCGGGTCGTGAGCGATGTGGTGAGGCTCCAGCAGCTCCACCGCGTCGGTGGCCTTCACGCCTTCATCCTGGGTAGAGCAGGAAGGGCGCTCGACTTGCCGACCAGGCCTCCTCGTCGGCCCGCATCCGCGCCTCGCGGTCGGCCACCGTCGCGGCCGGATCGTCGACCCACTCCCGCAGCAGCGGGCCCCCGTCGATCACGTCGATGGGCAGGAGGCCCTCGGTGTATTCGTACGGGTGGTCGCGCCAGATCGGGTAGTCGGGGTGCAGCTCGCGGACCGATCGCAGGAACAGCTGGATGATGCGGTAGGGCTGGAAGCTGCCGTGGCGGTAGCCCTTGCCGTCGGTGTGCAGCTGCACCCCGTGGCACAGCTCCCCGACGTGCTTGTGGAAGGTGGGCTGGAAGCTGCACGGCCGCAGGTCGCAGCCCTCGAGCCACGCGGGGGCCAGCGCGTGCATACGGGCGACGACCTCGTCGCGATCGATGTCGGGCGCGCCCACCACCTCGAGGGGGATGGTGGTGCCGCGGCCCTCGGACAGCGTGGTCCCCTCCAACAACACCGTGCCGGGGAAGGCCCGCGCCATGTTGACGCTGGCGGCGTTCGGGCTCGGGTTGACCCAGGCCAGCGAGGGCCAGCCATACCCGGGACCGACCGTGGGGTCGTAGCCCTCCATCGCGACGACCTTGAGCGCTACGTCGAGCTCGTGGTGGTGCACGAACCAGCGTGCGGCCTCGCCGAGGGTGAGCCCGTGCCGCATCGGCAGCCGCGATGCGCCCACGAAGCTCTCGTAGCCCTCCAGCAGCAGCGTTCCCTCCACGGGCCGACCCGCGGGGTTCGGGCGGTCGAGGACCCACACTTCCTTGCCGTGGGCGGCTCCCGCCTCGAGCACGTACAGCAGTGTCGTGAGGTAGGTGTAGATGCGCGTGCCGACGTCTTGCAGGTCGACGAGCAGCACGTCGAAGGTGTCGAGCATGGCCTCGGTGGGTCGGCGCACCTCGCCGTAGAGGCTGAAGACCGGGATGCCGTGGCGCGCATCGATGGTGTCTTCGGTCTCCACCATGTTGTCTTGCACGTCGCCGCGCATGCCGTGCTGCGGCCCGAAGGCTGCGGTGAGGTGGACCTCGGGGAGGGCGGCCACCGCGTCGAGGGAGTGCTCCAGGCCCGAGGTGACCGAGGCGGGATGCCCGAGGATGGCCACGCGGCGCCCCGCCAGGCCCTCTCGGAGCTTGTGCTCCGCTACCAACCGATCGATGCCCAGCTGCACAGCGCCTCCACGTCGTCGCAGGGGCAGTCTATGTCAGGCGCCCTGCTCGCGTGGTGCCCGCCCGAAGGTCGCCGGCACATCGACCAGCCAGGCCACCACGCCCGACGGCACCGTCAGCACGAGGACCCACAGGAAGAAACCCTCGTAGCCGAAGAACTCCTGAGCAGCGCCCGACCACACCTGTGCCACCCACACCGCCAGCGCCATCAGCCCCGTGGCAAAGGCGTAGTGGGTCGTCTTGTACTCGCCGTCGGCCAGGTAGATGAGGAACATCATGTAGGCGGTGAACCCGAACCCATAGCCGAAGGCCTCCAGCCCCAGCAGCGAGCAGATCAGCGGGTAGGAGGTCGGCTGGGCCCACGACAGGTAGACGTAGACCAGGTCGGGGGCGTTGAGGGCGAAGACCATCGGCCACATCCAGGCCCGCAGCCCGTGACGCCAGATGGCCAGGCCCCCCAGGATGCCGCCGACCACCAGGCACGCGACCCCCACCGTGCCCTTGGCGAAGCCCACCTCGGTGAGCGTCAGGCCCAGCCCCCCCACCTCGCGGCCGTCGAGCAAGAATGGGGTGACCAGCTTGGCCAGGTGGTTCTCCCCGAAGCGGAAGAACAGGATGAACAGCAGCCCCACCCCGATGCCCGGCTTGGCGAAGAAGGTGCGCACCGCCTCGGCCCCCGCCGCCTGAGCCGGCTCGGCACGGGGCACGTCGGCGGCGGCCACCGGCAGCACCACCGCATGGTAGGCCGCCCCCACGGCGAACACCGCCGCCGCCACCGCCATCGTGGCCTGCCAGCCACCGACATCGCCCAGCTGCTGCCCGGCGACGCCAGCGAGCATCACCAGGCCCCCCTCCCCCAAGATCAGCGCCAGCCGCCAGAAGGTGCTGCGCAGCCCCACCAGGGCCGCCTGCTGGTCGTCGGGCAGCCCCAGCATGTACAGCCCGTCGGCCGCGATGTCGTGGGTGGCCGACGCGAAGGCCATCACGAAGAACAGCCCGATGCAGGCCTGCAGGAACCACGGCGTGGGCAGTGCCATCGCGATCAGCACCAGCACCGGCACCATCGCCGCCTGCATCGCGACCGTCCATCGGCGCTTGGTCGACACCCCGTCGACGAAGGGGCTCCACAGCGCCTTGAGGGCCCACACCAGCGACAGCCAGCTCGTCAGGAACGCGATTTCCGCATTCCCTACCTTCAGCGTCTTGAACAGCGCCACCGACACATGGTTTGCCACCACGTAGGGGAGCCCCTCGAGGAAGTACAGGGAGGGGACCCATCTCGCCGCCTGCCACAGCGGCGGACCCGGTTCGTCGGCAGCCATGGCGCGACCCTCCCGCACCCCGACGGGGGCGCTGCGCCTTGTAGCACGGCCCCGCTACGCGCCCGTGTCGGCCGCCGACTCCGCCGCACTGTCGCCGACCGCCCCGCCGTCACAGTCGTAGACCTCGCTCCAGCGGTCGTCGAGCTCGTCGAGCTCCTCGTCGGTGGCGGTGCAGTCGAGGCGCTTGTAGGCCTTCAGGTAGCGACGCGCCTTCTTCCGCCGGTAGGCACACGCGCGGTACACCAGCTGCGCCTCCGCCGCCTCGGCGAGAAAGGCTGTCTCGCATACCTCCTCGCTGCCCCACGCCTCGCTCGCCGCCTCGCTGTCGCACTCGAAGGCTTGCTCGCAGCTCGCCTTGCCCAGCTTGTCGTACAGCTTGCGCTCGGACAGGCCGCAGCCCGTGCCTACCGCCAGCGCAACGACCACCCCCACCAGTCGCCCCAGCCTCATGGCAGGTTGGCCACGAGGGTCTCTTCGGGCACGTAGGTGTCGATGGCGATCACCTTCGCCCCGGGGCCCAGCAGGTGCATCGTGGGCAGCGCGATGGAGTAGCCCTCGATGTAGCGGAAGCTGGTGCCGTAGTTGGGATCGGCGAGCACGGGATGCTTCAGCCCGTAGGTCGACGCCCACTCCATCAGATCGAGCTGGGTGGGCGGCTGGTCGCCTCCGTCTTCCCCGAGCAGAGTGATGACCATCAGGCCCTGGGCCGCGTAGCGCTCGTAGAGCTCTTGCACGTGGGGCGCCTCGGCCTGGCACGGGCCGCACCACATCGCCGCCGACACCAGCAAGACCTCCTTGCCGCAGAAGTCGTGCAGCCGCACCGTGTCGCCGAACTGGTCGAGCAGCGCGAAGTCGGAGGCGACCTGACCCACCCCGTCGCCGCTGGCCACCACGTCGGCCCGACAGGGATCGATCGCCCAGCCGCCCTCGTAGGGGTAGTGCGTGGGATCGAGGGCATCGCTGTTCGCGCTCACCTCCACGCCGTCGTCGAAGCCGTCGCCGTCGCTGTCGGCCTCATCCGGGTCGAGGCCCAGCGCGAGCTCCTCGTCGTCGCCCACGCCATCCCCGTCGGCATCCGCTGCCAACGCATCGCCCTCGGCGGCAGCGGTGGGCACGTAGGGCAGCTTCAGGCCGTCGTAGCCCCCCGGCTCGTAGTCGCCGGCTGGCTTGCGACCGCAGCCACTGACCACGCCGAGGACCAGCACCCCCACCACGACCCGTGAATCCAGCCTCATACCTGCCTCCGTAGGACTACCTAGCTCGCACCACGCCCTGACGGCCCGTCGCGGTAGGCTCCCCCCATGGCGTTCTACCACCGCGACGGGGAGCACTGGGTCCCCACCCCGACCACGAGAGGCCCGTGGCACCACGAGCAGCAACACGGCGGGCCCCCTGCCGCCCTGCTCACGGGGGTGCTGCAGCGAGGGGCCCCAGCGGGCTTCCACCTCACCCGCTTCACCGCCGAGCTGCTCCGACCCGTGCCCCTCGCCCCGCTCACCGTCACCCTCGGCTCTTTCGTAGGCGGGCGGTCGGTCCAGCGGGGGGAGGCTACCCTGCTCCACGAGGGCCGCGCGGTGCTCCTGGCGCGAGGCCTGTTCGCCCGCCACCTCGACCTCGAGCCAGGCCCTCCCGGGCCCGATGTGCCCGCGCCGAGTGAGGTCCCACGCTGGTTGTTTCCCTTCTTTCCATGGGACGAGGGCTTTCACCAGGCCATCGACACCCGCGTAGTGCAGGGCGCCTGGCCACACAGCCCCCTCACCTGCTGGGTGCAGCTGCTGCACGACATCGTCGACGGTGAGCCGTCGACGCCCGAGCAGCGGGTCGTGGCCATCGCCGATGCCCAGAGCGGCCTGGCGCCTCCCGCCGACCTCGAGCGGTTCACCTTCGTCAACCCCGACCTCACGGTGGCCTTCGCACGGCCTCCCCGTGGCGCGTGGCACGGCCTGCAGGTGCAGGGCTACTCCGGAGGCCGAGGGGCCGGGCTCGCCGAGGCCTCGCTGTTCGACCACGATGGCATGGTGGGGCGCAGCGTGCAGACCGTCCTCGTCGCGCCACGGCCGGCGCCATGAGCCCCGACGAAAAGGGGGCCCTCGCCCCCGTCACCCTGCCACCCGTCGACCGGGAGCAGGCCGCGCTGCCGGCCACGGGGGGCCATCATGCCGAGCGGTTGGAGAGGCTGCGGGTGCTCGGCCGAGGCGGGATGGGGGAGATCCATGCCGCCCGCGACCCGGTGCTGGCGCGCGATGTCGCCCTCAAGGTGATGCTCCGCACCACGAGTCGGCGCTGGGCCCGCCGCTTCGCCACCGAGGCGCGGGTCACCGCCCAGCTCGACCACCCCAACATCGTGCCGGTCTACGACGCCGACCTCGACGACGACGGGCAGCTCGCCTACAGCATGAAGCTCGTCGCCGGCGACACCCTCACCGAGGTCCTCGCAGCCTCGGCCCAGGCCCGCCGTCGCGGCGGCGTGGTGCCCCCCGACCTCGCCCTCGACGCGCTGCTCGACCACTTCGCCAAGCTGTGCGATGCCATCGCCTACGCCCACGACAAGGGCGTCGTGCACCGCGACCTCAAGCCCGACAACATCATGATCGGCGGCCACGGCGAGGTCTACGTGATGGACTGGGGGCTCGCGCGCGTGCTGGGCGACGCCGACGTGCTCGGCATGCCCGAGGGCAACGCCACGCTGCCGGGCTACGCGCTGGGCACCGCCGCCTACATGGCCCCCGAGCAGGCGACGGGCCAGCCCATGGGCCCGCCCTGCGACCAGTACGCCCTCGGGCTGATCCTGTACGAGATGGTGTGCGGCCGCCCGGCGCGACAGAACACCACCGAGCTGCAGCAGGGGCTGGAGCTCGCCGCCTCCGGGCGCCTGCAGCCCATCGTCGGGCTCGGCTCCGCGACCGTGCGCCGGGAGCTCGCGGGCATCCTCCGCAAGGCCACCCAGCTCGACCCTGACGCGCGCTACGCCTCGATGGGCGACCTCGCCGACGACTTGCGGCGCTTCCGAGCCAACCGCCCCGTCGTGGCGGCCCCCGACAGCCTGGTGCAGGGGGCCCAGCGGTGGCTGTCGTCGCATCGGGAGGCCACCCTCCGGCTGGTCCTGGTGATGGTGCTGCTGCTGGTGGTGGCGGCCACGGGCGTGTCGGTGGTCGCGCTGGGCGGCGCGGGCTTGTATGCCCAGTGGGCGGAGCGTCGTGAGGCGCGGCTGACGGAGCTCGTCACCCGGGTAGGCTCACAGGCCGCCGAGCTGGAGCAGGCCCTCGCGCTGATCCACTCGCAGGTCGAGGGGGTCGCCGCCTCCAGCCGAGTCCTCCTCACCCATGCCGCGGCGCTCCCCGAGCGGGAGGTGCTGGCCCCGTCGGTCTTCGAGAGCAGCGCCGCCCCGCCCGACACCGCCTACTCCCCCAGCTACGACCGGCTGATCTCCACCCAGTGGCCCGACATCGTGATCGCCCCGGGGGTCGACCGGCCCGTCGCGGTCGACCAGGCCCGCCGCCTGGTGCCCGTGCGCCACGCCATGCGCCGAGCCCACATGACGACGCGGCAGGTCCTCGGCGGCCTCGATCCCGTCGAGGCCGAGGCCGCCTGGCGCGACGACCCAGGCCCCCTCCGGTGGGCCATTGTCGGCACCCCCGAGGGGCTGTACCTGGAGATGCCCGGAGCCGCGTGGAATGTGACGGGCTTCGATGGCCGGGTGCGCCCCTGGTACACCCTCGCCACCGAGCCGCGGCCGATCTGGAGCCGCCCCTACCAGGAAGCGAGCACCGGCACCCTGCTGGTGGCCTGCTCGATGCAGATCCCCGACGAAGACGGCGACATGCTCGGGGTGGCATCGCTGTCGGTGAGCTTCACCTACCTGGCCGACCGCTACCTGCACCTCGACCACCCCGCGGTCGAGGAGACCTACCTCGTCGACGACCAGGCGCGGATCATGCTCCGCTCCGAGCTGGCCGCCCCCGACGACCGCCCCGACCGCCTCGACGACATCTACGACACCCCGCCCTTCCCCGACCCGGCCCTGCAGGCCGCGCTGGGGCCCTCCGCCGGGATGGTGCAGGGCGAGGATGGCTCGCTGCTGCTGCACTACCCGCTGCGCAACGGCTGGTGGTACGTCGCGCGGGTCGACCCCTCCCTGGCGGTGTCGACCGCGCCCTGATCGCCTACTTCACCGTCGTGTCGGGGTTGAACGCCGCCCAGCCATACCAGTCGGTGATCATCGACCGCACCGAGGTCAGCTGGGACCCCACGCGCGGCCCGGCGACCCCCTTGCCTCGGGCGTCCCACACGGTGCCCTCCTGGTCTTTCATGGCCGTCTCGCCATCGTGCTGCACCACCGACAGCTCCAGGGTCGTGCCCGCCACGCAGCGGCTGTAGGCGGCCGCCGTGGAGCTGCCGTCGTGCAGCAGCACCACCACCGGCACCCCGCCCAGCTCGTCGGCGATGAGCTCGTCGGCGTACAGCTTCTCGAGGCTGTAGAAGCGCTGCGCGGTGCCCGCCGCGACCCCCAGCCCGTGGGTGTGCGGAGCCAGGCCCGCCTTCGGCGTCGCCCCATCGAGGGTCTTGGCGAAGTCGTCGCGCAGCTCGCCCTTGTCGGAGCGCTTCCCCACGACCTGCGGCTTGCGCTTCCAGTGCAGCTGGCTGCGCTCGACCGTCTGCACGCCATCACGGCCCTCGGACAGCTCTGCGAGGGTGCCGCGCTCGACGCGCACGAACTCGAGACGCTTGCCCTTCATCGGGCCATCGAGCGCCTCACCGGTGTAGTGCGACCACGTGCTGCCGGTCTGCCGGTCCTGCATCACGAACACACCGTTGTAGATCCCTTTCTCGTCGAACGACAGCCGCCGGCCGTCGACCCGGGCGCGAAACGCGGTCCCCGAGTTGCAGACGCTTCAAAAGGTGACCGCGATGGGGACCTCGCCCACCACGTCGTTCACCACGTGATGCCAGGCGATGCCGTCGACCGGGTAGACCCGGGTGATGCCCGCCTCGGTGAGCCCCATCCCCTGCAGGGTGGCGTCGTAGCCGGCCTGGGCGAGGGGCACGACCTTGGGGTCGTCGAGGGCCTGAAACCAGGCGTCGTGCCGCACGAGCCGCGTGCCGTCGAAGGCCGTGGCGGGGAGCACCGGCGTCACGTCGGGGCAGTCGGCGGCCTGGGCGAGGGCGAGGAGTGTCAGCAGCATGGAGCCTCCATGCCGCAGCCTAGCCTACTCGAGGGGCAGGAAGAACACGCCGCGATCGGTGTAGTCGTAGCTGGCGACCCAGCGGCGCCCGCCCACCTCGACCGTCTCGTTGTGGAAGCCCGCGGCCGTGGCGCCGCCCTCCAGGCGGGTGATCTGCCAGCCGCCGTCGTCGACAGCCAGGTACAAGTCGGAGTCGAAGCCCTGGAAGTACAGGATGTGCACCTTGCCGTCGTGCACGAAGACCTCGGTGTCGGCCCCGACCACAGGCCCGTCGTCGACCACCTGGTGGCTCCAGCTCCCGCCGCCGCTGGCGCTGCGGTTGGCCAGGATCAAGTCTTCGTTGGCCACGTGCTGGTAGGCGAGGAACAGCTGGTTGTTGTACGACAGCATCGACGGCCACGCGCCCTCGTCGACATCGCCGCGCACGAGCTCGTCGCGGAAGTTGCCGTAGCTGCCCGTCAGCAAGTGCAGCTCGCCACGAGCCTTGTCGTAGAAGGCAACGTAGGTGGTGGCCCCGTCGACGTGGATGCGGGGCTGGGCCACCTCGGCCGGGCGGGTGACCACCGTGCCCTCGGGGGTCGACCAGTCGGTCGCCGCCGAGCTGTAGACCTCTTCGGTCTCCCACGTGTTGTTCAGCCGACGGCTGACCCGGAGCACGCCGTCGTCGGCGGTGTGGGCGACCAGCAGGCGGCCGTCGGCATCGAGGCCGATGTTCGCCCAGCGACCGCCATCGCCGACCGTCTCGACCGCGCCCCACTCGCTGGTGCCGGTGCGGTGCCGCACCTTGAGCAGGCCGTCGTCGGCGTCGTGGTAGGCCACCCAGGCGGTGCCGTCGACGTCGGTGAGCTGCGAGGCGTAGCGCCCCACATCGTTGTCGCCAGAGCTGTAGCCATCGACCCGCTCGTGGCGCTCGATGGGCGTGCCGTCGGCGTCGAAGCCCACCAGCGCGTAGCCGATCGCCTCGCGCTCGGGGTCGTAGTAGGCCAGCGAGAGGCGGTCGCCGTCGGGAGCCTGGTCGGCCGACAGCCACTGGCCCCAGTCGCCGGGGGCATCGTCGCCCGGCGTGTCTTCGCCGTAGGGCGTGTCGTCGTCGTCGCCCGTGACGGTGCCGTCGGTGGGAACGTCGGTGTCGAGGGGCCGCAGCTCCGTCTCCTTGCGACAGGAGCACCCGACAGACAGAGCGATGAGGGCGAGGATGAGTGCGCGCGTAGCCAAGAGGCCTCCAGCCACCCGGAGAGGGGCGGAAGCCACAGTCTACCAGGACCCGACGCCATCGGCGACGGGTGCGGCTTCTCAGCCGGCGAGGTCGGCGCGGGAGCGCACGATGCGATGCACCAAGCCGTACTCCACCGCCTCCTCCGCCGTCATCCAGTAGTCGCGGTTCGTGTCTTTCTTGATCCGATCGAGGGGCTGCCCCGTCTCTTCCGCGTAGAGCTCGTTGATCCGATCGCGGGTGGCCAGCAGATCCTTGGCGGTGATCTCGAGGTCGCTCGCCTGCCCGCGCACGACGCCCGGCAGGAAGACCTGGTGGATCAGCAGCTTGGTGTTCGGGAGGACCAGGCGGTCTTCCTTGTCGGCGGCCAGGAGGATGACCGTGGCGATGGAGGCCGCCATGCCGACGCACAGGATGCGCACCTTGGGCTGGATGAACCGGATGGTGTCGTAGATGGCGAAGCCATCGGTGACCGAGCCCCCGGGGCTGTTCATGATCATGGTGATCGGGGCCTCGGGATCGGCCGCCTCGAGGGCGAGGAGCTGGGCCGACACCTTGAGGGCGAGCTCGTCGTCGACGGCGCCATACAGGGCGATCTGGCGGCTCTCGAAGAGCCTCGACGCGATGGGGCTGCCCATCGCCTTGGCCTTGTCGGCCTCTTCCTCTTCCTTGTCAGCCGCCACGATGCGCTCGTTCCTCACGCTACCTCCAGGTGTGCCACCCTAACCTCGGCTACGTCCACGACCAGCCGCGCCTCCCCCATCGGACAGGAGGCCGCCCCCTGGAGCCCTGCTTACGATGACTCGCTTCGACGAACCCACGATTCGCCGCTTCCGCCTCGCACGCCTCGGCCTGGCCCCCGGCACCGCCCACCCCGACCCGGTGGAGGCCGCGAGCGCCAACGTCGGCATCCAGTCGCAGATCGAGTCGATGTCGTTGATGGGGCTGTCGCTGCGCACCCAGGGCCACCCCGACAAGGAGGCGACGAGCGCGGTCCTCCACGACCATCGCCAGCTGGTGCGCACCTGGGGCCCCCGCGACACCCTCCACCTGTTCGCCCCGGCCCACTGGCCGCTGCTGGTGGCGGCGCGGCCCGAGTGGGGCAAGAGCGCTCGCTTCCAGGCGCCCGTCGACCCCGAGGTGATGGCTGCGGCGACGGCGCGGGTCGCGGCCAGCGAGGTCCCCCTGGGACGCGAAGACCTGCGTGACCTGGTGCCTAAGGCCTGGCTCGACGCCTTCGAGCACCCCTACTTCGACACCCCCGACAAGAAGTGGCGCTTCGCCACCGGGCGGATGATCTGGCTGGAGAGCAACGAAGGGCGGCTCAGCCACGGCCCAAAGCGGGGCTCGGAGCAGCTGTACCTCCCGCGCGCGGCCTTCCACCCGGGCGTCGACTTCGAAGCAGCCAACCTCGACGCCATCCAGGCTGCCCGGCAGCTCACCCGCGCCTACCTGGCCTCGTACGGCCCTGCGTCGGTGCACGACATCGCCCACTTCTTCGGCGCCAAGGTGAGCTCGGCGCGGGCGTGGGTCGAGGGCATGCCCGAGCTGGTGGACGTGGCCTGTGGCGACCGGCAGCTGCTGCTCGCTGGCGACGATGTCGACGCCCTCGCCCAGGCGGCCGAAGGGCCCGACGGGGGCGTCCGCCTGCTCCCTGGCTACGACAACCTGCTCATGGGGCATGCCGACAAGTCGTGGACCGTGCGGGAGCCGGCCGAGGCCAAGGCGGTGTGGCGCAGCGCGGCCCGGGTGGCCGCGGTGGTCCTCGTGCACGGCGTCATCGTCGCGACCTGGACCCACAAGACGCGCGCCAAGCGCGTTGACGTCGCAGTGCAGCCGCTGTCGGGCTGGTCGGCCGGGCTGCGGGCCGCCGTGGAGGCCGAGGCACAGCGGGTCGCCGCCTTCCTCGGCCGCCCCGAGGCGACCGTCACCGTGGCGTGATCAGGTGCCGGTGGGCTTCGCCGGCACGCTCTGCAGGTAGACGAAGATGGCTTCGAGCTCGAGATCGGTCATCTCGTTGGCGTAGGGCGTGATCATCGTCATCGGCGCCAGCACCTCAGAGCCATCCGCGCGCTTGCCCGTGCGCATGGTGCTCACGAACTGCTCGAGGGTCCAGCCTTCCAGGCCCTCGGCGTGGGTGGTCAGGTTGGACGCGGGAGGCCAGTCGGGCGGGCCGATCGGGATCGGGCCACCGTCGAGGGCCTCGCCGTGGCAGCCCACACACACCTGAGCGAGGTGCGCGCCGAACTCGACGTTGACCTCCTCCTTGGGCGGAAGCGCCTCGTGGGGCGCGTGGTGATCTTCGACGGTGGAGACCTCGGGCTTGAGGTTGCCCGTCGCGATCAGCATCGTGCCCACCGGACCCATCTGCGGGCGCGGCACGACCGCGTCGCTGGCTGGCAGCGAGTTGGCCCACACGATGATGTCGGACAGCTCGCGATCCGACATCTTCTTGAAGTCGCCGATGGGCATCAGCGTGCCCAGCCCATCCCCGTTGACGCCATGGCGGACCGCACGGTCCCAGTCTGCCGGGGTGAAGTCGGCCACCCGGCTACCCGGCGTGAGGTTGGGCCCGAGGACCATCCCCATCGCGGGGTCGTTGATCATCTCCCCGCCCGCGAAGTCTTCCCCGTGGCAGTCGATGCACAGGTAGCGCCCGGTGGCGTAGTGCCGACCCCGCTCCTTGGCCCGCTCCATCGCCAGGGCCTTCAGATCGACACCCTCCAGCGGGTCGACCGGATCCTCCCCTTCCGCCCCCTCGGCCTCTTCGCCCTCGCCCATCGCCGCGATCTTCTCGGCCCGCAGCTCCGCCAGCTCCTCGTCGGACAGCGGGAAGGGCACGGGGAAGTCGACCTCGTGCGTCTCGTAGGTCGTGTGCAGTGCCGTGTGCGTCGCGCTGGTCGCCCAGAAGTACACGCCGCCGCCGACCGCCAGCAGGGCGACGACACCGCCACCGCCGAGCATCAGCAGGCCGCTCACACCCATCGCCATGAACTTGCCCTTTGCCACAAAACCTCCCGTCGGGCGAATCCTAGCGCCAGGGCGCTGGATGACCCAAGCGGCAAATGACGTCAGAGACAGGAAGCGAGGCTATAGTCTGCGCATGCGACGACGTGACCTGTTGATGGGCCTCGGGGCAGCCACCGTAGCGCCGGGCTGTCGGGCGGTCATCGTGCGGGCGCCTCGCCTGCCCGCCGCCCTCGATCCGGTCACCCCGGCGGGGGCCTTCTATGTGTTCAGCTGCTGCGGCGAGCCCACCGTCGACGCCGCCGCACCGGTGGTCGTGCGTCACGACGCGGAGGTGCTCGGCGCCTTCGACCTCGCTTATGTCGCGTCGCTGCCCGCCCTCGCCAAGGAGCACACCCTGCAGTGCGTGGGGTCCAACCCCCAGCTGCAGCTGATCAGCAACGGCGCCTGGACGGTCGTGCGCCTCGATCAGATCCTCGACAGCCTCGGGGTCGAGGTGCCCGAGGATGCCCTGCAGATCGTGCTGTGGGGCCACGATGGCTACCACGCGATGGTGCCCCTGGCCGACCTCGCCGACGCGCCCCTCTTCGTGGCCTACGCCCTCGACGACTCGCCCCTGAGCACGTCGCACGGCTTTCCGCTGCGCGTCTTGGCCCCCAACCGCTACGGCATGAAGAACGTGAAGTGGCTGGCGGAGGTCACCTTCGTCAGCGAGGAGCACGTCTCCTTCTACACCCCCGAGGGGTGGAGCGAGTCGGCGGAGTACCAGCCCAACGGCTTCGTGGCCTCCCCCCCCGACGGCCTCGAGCTCGACGAGGGCGACGAGGTGAAGGTGCTGGGCACGGCCTTCGCCGGCGCCGATCCCATCGCGTCGGTCGACGTGTCGATCGACGGCGGGCCGTGGCAGCCCGCCACCCTCGACTACACTGCCGGGGCCGACATCTGGGCGCTGTGGTCGTATCGCTGGTCGCCCCCTGCCGGCCGGCACACCCTGCAGGTGCGGGTCACCACCGCGTCGGGCCGCCAGAGCTCCGAGGATCCCGCCGGCACCGACCAGCTCGCCGGCTACGACGGCGGCATGCAGATCACGGTGCGCGTCGGTTGATCGTGTGGCTCACGAGCGCGGCGCTCGCCGGCGCCTGGACGAAGGCCCCCGGTGAGGTCTACGCCAAGCTGGGCGCCGACACCTTCGTCACCACCCGCTACGTCGCCCCCGACATCGACGCGCGCAAGGCGTCGTATACGGGCCTGCAGCTGTCGGCCTATGGCGAGGTCGGGCTCGTGGAGCGGCTGCAGCTCACCGCGGCGCTCCCGTTCGTGGTGGGGTCCTCCGTCACCACCGTCGACTCGGCCATCGACACCTTCGACGTGCGCACCACCTCCCTGAGCCTCGGCGACCTGTGGGTGGGCCCCCAGGTGGCGCTCCTCCCCGACCGCCCCCTGTCGCTGCGCCTCGACGCCAAGGTGCCGCTGTATGGGCTCAACGGCATCGGCCGGCGCGACCCGATCTACGGCATCCTCTACCCAGCGCCTGGCGACGGCCAGGTCGACCTGGTGCCACGACTCGCCGGGGGGCTGTCGCACCAGGCACTGTTCGCCGAGGCCCACGCCGGCTGGATGTTCCGCACCGGCCTGGGGTGGGACGACGCCGCGCGCTCCTTCGGGGATGGGCCGGTGTTCGGGGTCAAGGGCGGCGCGGCCGCCAGCGGCTGGCTGGGCTGGCTGGCCTTCGACGGGCAGCTGGCGGTGGCCCTGCAAGACCGCACCCGGCAGTGGCTCACGGTGTCGGGGGGCGGCGGGCGGCGGGTCGCGGGGGCGGTGTCGGTGGAGGCGCGGGTCGCCTACGACGTGTGGACGAGCGCCATCAGCCAGGGGGTGAGCGCCGGGCTGGGCCTGTCGGTGGCGCCGGGGCCTCCATAGCGGGCCCGGGAGGATACGAGGTCCTCCCCTGGAGGCGACATGTTCGGCTTGTTCACAAACCGCTGGAAGTCAGAGATCGTGCCCGCCGAGCAGGCGCTGGTGGGGCGCGACGAGCCCTGCTTCCCCATCCCCGAGGTCCACCACGTCAACGGGAACCGCATCCAGGCCCCGTTTCCCGACGGGCTCAAGGAGGCCGTGTTCGGGCTGGGCTGCTTCTGGGGGGCCGAGCGGCTGTTCTGGCAGCTCGACGGCGTGTACTCGACCTCGGTGGGCTACGCCGGCGGCCACACGCCGAACCCCACCTACGAGGAGGTGTGCAGCGGCAAGACCGGGCACACCGAGGTGGTGCGGGTGATCTACGACCCGCAGCAGATCACCTACCAGCAGCTGCTCAAGGCGTTCTGGGAGGGGCACGACCCGACCCAGGGGATGCGGCAGGGGCACGACGCGGGCACGCAGTATCGGTCGGCGGTGTACACCTTCGGGCAGGTGCAGGCGACGGAGGCGGCGGCGAGCGCGGAGGCCTACGGGAAGGTGCTGGCCGAGGCTGGGCATGGGGCGATCACGACCGAGATGCGGGCGGCGCCGACGTACTACTTCGCGGAGGGGTACCACCAGCAGTACCTGGCGAAGAACCCAGGGGGCTACTGTGGTCTGGGCGGGACGGGGGTGAGCTGCCCAGTGGGGCTTCAGCCCTGAGCATCTCGATGGCATGCCGGCGTGGAACGCTCAGTCGTCACTCCGTCGCGGGTCCCATGTCTGGAGTCGCTCCAGGTAGAGATACGATTCGACGAAGCGTCGATGCTCCGGTGAGGTCATCGTCTCAAGCAGCTCGAGCGAGCTGATGTAGGTCGCCAGGTTGCCGTTCGACGAGAAGAACTTGCCGTCTCTGACGAAGCTGACCTTGCTGTCGTCTTGTACCAGCAGCTTCGGGTACTTCTCCTGCAACTCCTCTCCACCACCGATCCAGGTGACGATCCTCTTGCCGTCGGCGATGCCCGCCTCGCCCACGAGCTGCGCTCCCGCACAGTTGCTTACGGTGTAGTCCGTGTGGGCGTCCTGCTCGCGGATGAACGCGATCAACGTCGCGTCGGCGATCAGGCTGTGCATGTCGTAGGCACTCGGGATGACCAGCACATCCAACGCTGGGGCGTCCGCGAACGTGACATCAGGCAGCATACGCAGGCCCTCTTCAGAGACGACTGGATCGGCGGTCGCTGCGAGCGTCAGCACGTTGAACACCTGCTCACCCGCTTCCGTGTGCTTGGCGAATACGTCGAGCGGGGCGCCGACTTCTGCCCCGAGCACTTTCGGGTACAGCAGGATTCCCACCGTTGGGAGGCCGTCCACGAGGACCTTCGGAGGCAACAACGGTGCAGGATTCGGAGGAGCTTGTGTGAGGGCGGGAGGCGGCGGCGACCCACAGGAGAACAACAAGCCAAGGACGAGAGGGAACATGCGCTCTCCGAGTGAGCACCGCCCCTATGTTCAGAGGCGGCGGCCGGCAAAGCGTCGGGTCCGTACTGGCGCCTCGACCCACTGACAGTGGACACAACAAGGCTCGATGGTTGTGTCCACGAAACGACATTCCGAAGGTTAGACCATCATTCCCTATCTACCACCAGCAGTACCTGGCGAAGAACCCCGGGGGCTACTGTGGGCTCGGTGGGACAATCGCCAGCCACGGTCTGTGAGCGCGCATCCGGACCCGCCTGATCTCGGAGCGCGAGCGACCGCGCCGACGTTCAGGCCCCGGCCGCCCGCAGCCGAGCCAGCTCCGCCGCCACGGCGCGCAGCTCACCCTCCCACTCCTGCGCGAGCGCCCGCCACTGCGCGACCTCGGCGCGGAGGGCATGTGCCTCCGCTCGCCACTGCGCCTGGTCGGTCAGGGCCGGCGTGTCGAGCCTGCGGATCCCCTGCAGGGGCGAAAGGCGCACCAGGGTATCCGGCACATCGGCCGGGAGCGTCGTGGACATGGGGACTCCGGGGAAGGTGGCCACGCGACGGATGCACGCGACCGAGGGGCCCTCAGTGTACCTCACTGTCGGTGCTGACGTCGCGCGGGTCGGCCGTACGGATCAGCGGCGGACGGGTCACGGGCCGCTCATCGCACCACAGCGCCTCCACCACTGTCCCAGTGGCCGCACCCCTGCGAAGGCGCAGGTCACTAGGCCATCAGAACGGCGCGAACGCATCCGGTGCCGCCGTCGGCACGGCCCACCGCTCGCGAGCAGGCAGCGCCACGACCTCCTCTCCGCGGGGAGGCACGCGGCCCTGGTCGCCGTACAACCACAGCACGAGGTTGGTGCGCTCGCCGCCGAGGATGGGGTGCGCCGCGTGCGCGACATGGCCGCGGTGGAGCACCGCGACCCCCGGCTCGAACACGTAGCGATTCGCCCGCCCGGTGCGCGGGTCGTAGAAGTCGACCTCCGACCCCGAGAAGGTCTCGCCGACGAGGTTCAGGTTGATGTTGAGGGTGGTGGTCGACGCATCGGTGTGGGGGCGAATCGACGTGTCGGCCCCCGGCTGGTACCGAATGGAGAAGCCGAAGCTCTGCGTGTCGAAGCCCATCACCTCGGGAAACAGCAGCCGGGAGATCGGCCGCATGTACCGATCGATCACCCGACGGTAGAAGGCCTGGAAGCCCGGGCCGGCGAGGGCACCGGCGGAGCGGAGGTCGAGCATCGCTCCGTGGCGGTTCAGCACGATGCCATAGGGCGGCCGCACCGGAATCCGCGCCCTCGATGCGGCGCTCAGGTAGCTCCGCACCACCTCGAGGCCGTCGGGCGCGAAGAAGGGGCACTGAAAGACGCCCGGCCCGACGGGCTGCCACAGGTCGGCGACAGCCGCCTCCCTCGTAGGGTCGCTCCAAGCGGCCTCGACCATGTCGCGCAGCCTCGCGTCGATCAGGGTGTCGTCCAGCGGGGCGAGCCGCTCCGCCTCCCGCTCCTCCCACTCTGCCCACGCGTCGGTGAGCAGCTGCCGGTGCTCCTCCCAGAACCGCGAGACGACTGGGTCTCGGCGGAGGGTGGCATCACGGGTGGGAGGGTGCAGGTCGCGGGCGCGCTGCAGTCCATCGAGTCCCATGATTCAGTCCTCGCCAGGGGTGGGGGCGCCTACCGCGAAGCCCGCGGTCGCCCGTACGTACAGCACACAGGGTGAGGTCGCGGCGCAGGCCAGCGACAGCGCCTCCCCCGTGAGCAGGCTGCCAGGGCCCCCCTCGCCCCGAGCTCCCAGCGTGGTCGCCCCTTCAACGACGACCGCGCGGAGGGCCTCCTTCGACACCAGCTTCGCCGTGGTGCCCGGCTGCACGCGGACCATCACGCCCCCCGCCCCCGCGTCCGGCGCGCCCCACAGGCGCGACACGTCGACACCATCGACCGCCGAGGCGGCCCACACCAGGTTGGAGGCGTCGAGGTTGACGGGCTTGACGGGCACCGGCTGCGCCTGGTCGGCCGGATGCACCAGGTAGGGCCCGTCGTCGATCTCCACGTAGGCCATCGACACGCCACGGGAAGCCGTGATGTGGGACTCCGACAGAGGCTGAGTCCAAAAGGAACCGGGTGTCATCCACATCGGGGCCGCACCGGCATCGTCGTTGTGGACCTCCCCCGACAGCACCACCGCGCGGTAGCTGACGTTGTGGATGTGGGGGGGCGACGAGAACCCGTCGGCGAACTGCACCAGGAAGCCCGAGGGCCCCGCTGCGGCGCGGTCGCCCCACAGGGTGGCGGCCCGGGGGCTGGCGTCTCCGCGGGCGGGATTGAGCGCCGTCCACTCCACATCCGAGACCGGGCGCAGGGTCGCCTCGGAGGGCGCCGCGTGGGTGGCTTGCAGGCCGAGGAGGAGGAGCAGAGCGGTCACGGGATCATCGCTTCGATGGCGGCCATCACGTCACGGGCATGGCTGCCACGCAGCGCGGCGGGATGGGGATCGGCGAAGGTGCCGGCGTCGTTGTCGAAGTATTGGCCCGACCGCCCGGCGAAGCGCTCGCCCAGGGCTGCCTCCACGAGGATGTCGGCGCCGATGCCGACGTCTTTGCCGGCCATGCCGAAGCCCTCCTTCACCATCTTGGTCGCGAGCAGCGATCCCGGGTTCACCGACACCACCAACGGCCCGGACGGCAGCCGGGCCGCGAGCTCGCGGGTCCAGATCGTGATCGCGAGCTTGCTCTGCGAGTAGGCGCCCATGTCGGCGAGGGGCGCACGGCCCTGCAGGGCATCGAGGTTCACCGGCGACTGGGCGGCCGACGACAGGTTCACCACCCGACCGGCCTCGCCGAGGATCGGCAGCAGGCGCTTGGTGAGCAGGTAGGGGGCGAGGGTGTTGACCACGAAGCGCACGTCGTGGCCGTCAGCGGTTCGGGGATGGGCGGTCTTGAACACGCCCGCGTTGTTGATCAACACGTCGAGGTGGGTGTGGTCGCGCAAGATCTGCGCCGCCATGGCCTCGACCTCGTCGAGCTTCGACAGGTCGGCGACGTAGACCTCGGTCTGGCCACCGAGCTCCGAGGCGAGGGCCGCGAGCTTGTCGGCGCTTCGGCCATGAAGGAGGACGTGGTGCCCGGCCTCGACGAGGCGTCGTGCCGTGAGCTTGCCGATGCCGTCGGTGGCACCGGTGACGAGGAGGGTCTTCATGGTGGGTCCTTGGAGTCCGGAACGTGATGGGATTCTATTCACAATGGATACGACGCATTAGAGCCCCCAGGTCCGTATCTGTTTCAACCAATGATTGGTAATTGGCATGAAGATCCGCGAGATGCAGCTGCTCGTCCGCGTCGCGGAGACCGGCTCGATGACCCGGGCCGCGCAACAGCTCCAGCTGACGCCGGCCGCGGTCAGTGCCGCGGTGCAGCGGATCGAGGCCGCGCTGGGCATGCGGGTCTTCGAGCGAACGACACGCACCCTGCACCCCACCGACGAGGGGCTGGTGATCCTGGAGGGATGCCAAGACACCGTCCGACGCTGGCAGCGCGCCCTCGACGAGGCCCGCGGGAGCTCCGCCACCCTCGAGGGAAGCATCCGTGTCTCGGCGCCGGCCGACACCACCCACCAGGTGGTGGGAGCAGCGGTCGCCGACTTCTGTGCAGCCCATCCCCAGGTCCGGGTGTTCGTGCACCCCACCGACATGCTTCAGAACGTGCTCCAAGACGCCCTCGACGTCTCCATCCGCTACGGAGCGCTCGCCGACAGCACCCTCGTGGCCCGCAAGCTGGCCGCCTCGCCTCGGGTGCTGGTGGCCTCCCCCGCCTACCTGCAGCGAAGAGGCACGCCGACGACCGCGCGAGACCTCGCCGGGCACCGGCTGCTCACGCTGCAGCTGGGCAACGCGCCGGAGCGCTCCTGGCCCCTGGGTCGGCCGGGCACCCCCTGGCCCGTCGACAGCCCGCTGTGCGGAGACGGCCTGCTCGTGCGTCGCTGGGCCGTGGGCGGGCACGGCATCGCCTTCAAGAGCCTGTTCGACGTGATCGACGACCTGGATGCGGGCCGGCTGGTGCGGGTGCTGCCTGAAGCCGACCACGGGCCGGTCGACATCCACGCGGTGTTCCCGAGCAAGCAGTTCCTCCCCGCCCGGGTCCGCGGGCTGGTCGACACCCTGGCGAAGCGCTTCGCGGAGCGGGAGGCGCGCTGCCAGGCGTGGATGCCGTCCGCCACCTGATGACGAGCAGCCCGGCACCCCCACGAGCGATAGGCGGGGTCCCACCACGGAGTCATCCCATGCCACTCTCGCCCAGGGCCCAGGAGGCCCACGACCAGGTCGCTCCCAGCGGCACCCCGGCCGGCACCATCAAGAAGCTCGCCAAGGCCCTCAAGCAAGACCATGCCCTCGCGATGGAGCTGTGGTCGACGGGCAACCTCCACAGCCGCCTGCTCGCGGTGCTCCTCCTCGACAAGAAGCAGCTCGACCAACCCCTCGTCGACACGCTGTGTGCCGACATGCTGCAGCACCCGGAGAAGGGCGGCAAGACCCGCATCATGGAGTGGTTGATGGCCCACCAGCTCCTGAAGTCGGCCGCCGGCAAGCGCATGGTCGCCTCGTGGGAGCACAGCCCCGTCGCGCTGCAGCGGCGCACCTTCTGGTACCACCAGGCCCGCCTGCGCTGGACGGGCAAGACAGGCCACGACAACACCGACTACCTGCTCGACGCCCTGGATGCGCGCATGGCCGGCGAGGAGCCCGAGGTGCAGGCGATGATGAACTTCACCGCCGGCTGGATCGGAGTCTTCGTGCCCGAGCATCGCGCCCGCTGCGCTGCGCTGGGCGAGCGCACGGGGCTGTACCACGACGAGGTCGTCCCTCGGGGCTGCACCCCGAGCTACCTGCCAGAGTTCATCCGGGTCGAGGTAGGCAAGCGCGGCTGAGCGTCGTCGCTCCCGTGAGGCCCAGCCGCTACCTCCCGATCCGCACCCCGTAGGGCACCGCGAACAGGTAGAGCCCGGTCACCATCAGGCTGAGCAGCGGCAGCAAGGTGAAGCCCCCGACCGCCATGCCCACCGCCTCGTTGCCCAACGGCATCACCGCCAGGTTGGCCAGCACGCACAGGGTGAAGGCGACCGACAGCCAGCGATGCAGCCAGCGCGTCCGTTGGGTGAAGCTCATGCTCCCCCCGTTCCGCGCTCGATCATCTTCCAGCCATTGCCCGAAGGGTCGCGGAAGCCAGCGTCGACGTTCCCGAAGCGTTCCATCGGCTCCTGGGTGAACTCGACCCCCGCGTCGCGCATCCGCACGTAGGCGGCGCGACAGTCATCGACGTGAAGTACCAGGCCCGGCATCGCCCCCTTCGCCACCAAGGCCCGGAGGTCACGCTCGGTGTCGGGGTCGTGCAGCGGCGCCCCCGGCTCGAACAGGCCCAGCTGCACACCCTGGTCGGGGTGCACCACCGTCAGCCAGCGGAACGGACCGTTCTGCACGTCGGTATGCACCTCGAACCCTACCTTGTCGACATAGAAGGCCCGCGCCTCCTCCTGGTCGTGAACGAACACCCCGACCACCCCAAGACCCTGACCCATGGCACCTCCTCGTTGTGGGACCTTGCTTAGCGGTCTTCCTCTTGCTCCCGCTTCTCCGAAACCGGGATCCTCAGATCCGGGCGGTGGGCGGCGGCCGCCATGCAGTAGGGCACCGGCTGCAGCCCAGGACCCTCGGAGGCCACCCGCTTCCGGAAGGCGCTCGGGGTCTCCCCCACCACGTCGCGAAAGGTGCGCCCGAACGTGCCCAGGCTCTTCCAGCCGCAGGCGAAGGCGATGTCGGTCACGGGCTGCTCGGTGTCGCGGAGCAGCGCCATGGCGCGCTCCAGACGCAGGGTGAGCAAGTAGCGATGTGGGGGGACTCCGAAGGCCTGCCGGAACGAGCGGGCGAAGTGGTCCGGCGACACACCACTCACCCGAGCACCGCGGGCCACCGACCAGTCCTCTTCGGGGGCAGCAGCCATACGGTCTCTGGCGCGCAGCAACCGCCGCAGCAGCTCCGGATCCTGGAGCCTCATCGCCATGTCAGGGCAGCAACGGCGGATGCCACGCCACCGGCCCCTGCTCGCAGGTCACCTGCTCCGGCGGCAGCGACCACACCGGCCAGGCCCCCCACACCGGGAGCACGCTGGCAGCCAGCAGCCCCGCCACCACCGCCACCGGCCACCGCCGACCGCTCCGAGGGCGCCGCGCCAGCACGGCACGCACTCGCTCCCCCACCACCGAAGCCCCCGCCCCCAGCGCCCCTCGGGGAGGCCCGGTGCGAGCCAGCGACAGGAGCAGGGAGGCGTAGTCGCTGGGGCGCACCCCTTCCTCGAGGACCACGTCGTCGGCGGCGTGCTCGGCCTCCCGCAGCAGGGCAGCGCGCGCCCACCAGGCCAGCGGATGGAACCACAGCAGGCTGCACAGCCCGCGTGCCCCCATCGCCACCAGCCAGTCGTTCCGCGCGATGTGGGCCCGCTCGTGGGCCAGCGCCGCGTCGCGCTGGGCCGGCGCCCAGCTCCTGGCCGCGTCTGGCAGCACGACGACCGGCCGCCACGCTCCCCACATGACCGGGCTCTGCAGCTGGTCGCTGTGGAACACGCCCCGCGCCGTCGGATCGGGCCGGAGGGTGCGCCGGAGCCGAGCCAGGCGCGACAGGCCCACCAGCCAGGGCAGCGCCGTCACGGCCGCGCCGGCAGCCCACAGGGCGACCACCCACGGCGCATCCACCGCCACCTCGGGACCGCGCTGGGCGGCGAACCAGGCCAGCAGCGGCACCACCGCAAAACACGCCGCCCACACCCCGTGCCGGACCGCCGCCGACTGCCCCCGGAGCCCGACGCAGGCCAGCCCTCCTCCCGCAAACACCGCGGTGGCCTTCAGCCCCACGTCGAGGACCACCCCCGCCGCGATGGCCAGCTCCGCAGGACCGCTCATCGCCCCTCCTCCCGCGCCTTGGCGATGGCCTGCTCCAGCGCCTCCAGCTCGTCGGCGGCCAGGGAGGCGTCGGAGACCAGCGCCAGGGCTGCCTGGAGGGGGGACCCCGCAAAGAAGGTCGTCACCACCCGGTCGAGGGCCGAGGCGCTGGCCTGCTCCCGGGGCACGGTCGGCAGGTAGAGGAAGCGCCGGCCGTCGCGCTCACGAGCGAGGTGCCCCTTGTCGACCAGCGTGCCCATCAGGGCCCGCACCGCTGAGTAGCTGGGGGCGTCGACCAGGGCCTGGTGCACGTCGGAGACCGAGGCGCGGCCCAGGCGGTAGACGTGGTCCATGATCTGACGTTCGCGGCGAGAGAGAGGGTCGGCCATGGTGCCTTCCTAGCACATGCTACAAAAACTACATGTCATGATCCGCTGCCGAACGCCCTCAGCCTAGTTAGTGAACATCTATTCACTAACTACAGGAGGGGCACGTGCGGGTGCTGATCACAGGCGCCACCGGGAACGTAGGGCGCGCCGTGCTCCACAGCGTGGGCGAGGGAGGCCTGGAGGCGCGGGCAGGGGTGACAGCCCCGACCGCATCGCTCCCTTCGGGGGTCGAGCAGGTCGTGGTCGACTTCACGGATCCCTCCACGTGGGACCACGCCCTCGACGGGGTCGACGCCCTGTTCCTCCTTCGCCCGCCGCAGCTGTCCGACATGGGCCCCACCCTCAACGCCTTCGTCGACCGCGGCGCCGACCGCCTGCAGCACGTGGTCTTCCTGTCGGTGGCTGGGGCGGAGGGCAACCGCTTCATCCCCCATGCGGCGGTGGAGGCGCACCTGCGGGAGGGCTCGGTCCCCTACACCTTCCTGCGGGCCAGCTTCTTCGGGCAGAACCTCTGCGGCCCCTACCGCGACGACATCCGCGACGACGACCGGCTGTTCGTCCCGGCCGGGCACCAGCCCGTCACCTGGGTCGACACCCGCGACCTGGGCGAGGTCGCCGCGACGTGCTTCGCCGACCCGACCCTGCGAGGCCGCGCCCTCCACCTCACCGGCGCCGAGGCACGCACCTTCGATGAGGTGGCGGCGTCGCTGACCGAGCAGCTCGGGCGGCCGATTCGCTACGTTCCGGCCTCGGTCCTCGGCTACCTCTACCACCAGCGCGTGCGGCGGCAGAGCCCCTGGGCCGCCGCGTTGGTGTACACCGTGCTCCACACCGCGCTGCGGCTGGGGGCCGAGCGCGAGGTCGACCCTACCCTCGCGGAGATCCTCGGTCGCCCGCCCCGCACCATCGACGACACCATCCGCGACCACCTCAGCCTCTGGATGCCCTGATTCCCCGACCCCGCACCATCAGCGACACCGACGTGCTGGCCAAGGCCAAGGCCAGCATCGTCGAGCATGGCCCGGGGGTGTCGCTGGCCACCCTGTCACGAGCCATCGGCTTGTCGCCACCCGCGCTCATCAAGCGGTTCGGCAGCAAGGAGAGGCTCCTGTTCCGTGCCCTGCTCCCCGCGGGCCGTCCCCGCTGGGCCGACACCCTCACCGAGGCCCCCGGCGACGACCCCGAGGCCCAGCTCACCGACGTGTTGGTGGAGCTGTGTGAAGACTTCGAGTCCGTCGGGCCAGCCCTCGCGGCGCTCCGCATGAGCTCGCTGGGCACCGCCTCCATCTTTCCCCCCAACGACCCCGGCCCGGCGGTGGCGGTGCGTCGTGCTCTCGCTTCCTGGCTGGGGCGGGCGGGCCATCCCCACCCCACCGCGGCCCTCGCCGACGCGCTCGTCGGGGCCGCGGAGGCCCGTGGCTTCCTGCGGTGGGTGGGCCCGCAGATGATCGAGCCCAGCGACACCCGCGCCTGGGCCGAGCGCCTGGCTCGCGAGGCGTGGGGTCAGCATCCGCGGCCGGCGTAGTCGTCGAGCAGCTCGATGGCCGCGCGCACCCGCTGCTGCTGCTCGGGGTTCACGACAAAGGGCTCCAGCCGGCGCAGGGCTCGGTGCCAGCCCCTGGTGTGGGGCATCAGCGTCCACGGGTGATGGGTCACGCGCTCCACCTGCTCGGTGTGCCAGCGGATGCGATCGAGGACTCCGCCCTCCTGCAGCCCGTTGGGAATGGCCTGCACCAGCACCGCCGTAGCCTCGACGGGGTGCCCGCCCGCCTCCAGGGTGGCGCGTTCGACCATCGTGCCGGGCCCCCCGAGGCCGAAGAGCGCATCCCCCGGCCTGGGAGAGCTCAGCTCGGCCACGCCCAGGCTGTCGAGCACGGCCACGTGGGCGGCCAGACCGCGCTGCAGGTAGGCCACGTCGCGGTCCACCAGGGGATCGACATGGGAGGGCTCCAGCGACATCACCAGCTGGTGCAGCGCGACAGGTAGCTGCACCGAGGCGCGGGTGTAGGCGCAGGTGACCACCAGCTCCTGCATCGACGCCGCCGCGAGCGCGCGGTCGGCGGGGTCGAGGGCGGCGAGGTCGTGACGGACCTGCTCGATGGTGTGGTAGGCACCGCGCACGTCGGTCTCCGCGAGGTCGGCGAACAGCAGGCCGTCGGCGTAGGGGACCATCGGCGCCGGCGCCTCGGGGAGGTCGAAGCGCCGCAGCGCCTCCGCGTCGCAGTCGCCCGCGTCGCAGGCCTCCTCGGCCTCTGCGGTGTCGGCGCTGCTCTCCGTGGGGACCGCGTCGGCGGCGAAGGCGAGGGCACAGGCGGTGAGCGGGAGCGCGAACATCAGGCGCCAGAGCATGGCAGGACTCCTATCGTCGAAGTGCTGCCTTTCTAGCACATGCTAGAATTCCAGCATGTCACGTCGCGTCACCGGGGGCCGTTCACGCCTGCAGCGACTCGAAGTAGGCCTTGTTGGAGCCCAGGAAGGCCTTGCCCATGCTGGCCCGACCGAAGTGTCGGTAGAAGAACCCCAGCACACCGGGAAACTCCAGATCGCTGACGACCAGGTGGTGATGCACGCCGTCGCCGGTCGCCGAGAAGGTGTGGGTGAAGTGGGACGTCGACGCCACCCTCTCCCCGGCCTTGTACTCCTCGTCGAACGCGACCACCACGCGGTCACCGGAGACCGAGCGGGTGATGTTCGATCGGTGCATCACCCCCTCGTTGGTGCGGATCTTGACGAAGTCGGCGCCCTGCTCGATGAGCTCCACGCTCGACATGCCGGGCATGCGGCGCACGACGCCGACGAAGTGGGCACCGAGGTCGTCGTAGGAGGACGCCACCGTGGCCACATCGGCTGCGATCTCGCCTTCGCCTTCAAACCAGATCGCCACGTTCGACTCCTCCGAGGGGGTATTCGAGGGCCGGTAGCCCGCGTAAGCGCAGCCGGCGAATCAGCGGAACAGACGACCACCGCCGTCAGCGCGCCAACAGCCGAGCCAACCCACCCAGCAGCTCGACGCGGGTGTAGGGCTTCGCCAGAAACGCCGACCATGCATCCACGTCGACCCGCTCTGAAGCGAAGCCACTGGTGCGCAACACCGGCAGCTCCGGTGCCAGTATGCGCAGCTCGGCCACCGTCTGTGCCCCCGACAACCCCGGCATCGTCTCGTCGAGCACCACCGCGTGAAACGGCCCGCCTTCGCTGACCATCTGCAGTGCCGACGCGCCGCCGTCTGCCACCTCGACCTCGTAGCCGGCCCCCTCGAGCATGAGGCGACAGACACGCCGAATGCCGACCTGATCGTCGACGACCAACACCCGCATCCCCGCCGGCACGAATGCCACGTCGGTGGGCGCCTCGGCCAACGTGTCGGGGGACTCGACGACCGGCACCAGCACGTACATGGTGGTGCCCACACCGACCTGCGTGTCGACCGCGATCCCGCCGCCATGCGACCGCACGATCCCCAGCACCGCCGACAAGCCGAGCCCGCGCCCTCGGCCCCGCGTCGAGAAGAACGGGTCGAAGATGCGCTCGAGGGTGCCGTCGTCGATGCCTGTGCCTTCGTCGGCGACCGTGATGAGGGCGAAGCGATCCCCTACGGGCTGCCCCGCAGGCCAGCTTCCGGGAAGCGCCATGGCCGTCTCGGCGTCGACGACCTCCGTGCGCACGTGCACCCGGCCACCATCCACCTGCGCATCGGCAGCGTTCGTCAGCAGGTTGAGCACCACCTGGGTGAGCTGGGCCTCGTCGCCGTGCACCGTGAGCGGGTCGGCGCCCACCTCGACCTCGAGTCGGGTGCGCGAGGTGGTCGCTGCCTGCACCAGGGGCAACAGATCGCGCACGACGGCGTTCAGATCGATGTGGGACCACGCCACCGGCCCCCGGCCGCTGTAGGCCAGCATCGAGCGCGTCAGGGTCGACGCGCGCTCCGCAGCCGCCCTGACCTCGCCGACCTTGGTGCGGGCGCTGTCAGACAAGGCGTCGGCCTCGAGCAGGCTCACATTGCCTAGAACAGCCGTGAGCAGGTTGTTGAAGTCGTGGGCGATGCCCCCCGCGAAGACTCCCATGCTCTCGAGCTTCTGAGCCTGCCGAAGCCGCTCCTCGAGCTTTCGGCCTGCGGTCACGTCGCGCAGCAGCAGCTGCACCTGCGCGTCGCCTTGAAGGTGGGACCCAGGGCCGCACGCACCTCGACCACCCGCTCCCCGCCATCCGCCAGGCGAGCCTCGAACGAGGCCACCTCGCCGCCAGCTGCGACCCGCGCGATCTGCTGCTCGAGCAGACCTCGGTCGCTCTGCGCGACCAGATCGAACACAGTGAGCTGCTTGAGCGCCACCGGGTCACGCCCCACCCACCCCTGAAGGACCCGGTTGGTGTAGTACATCCGACCCCGCGCATCGGTCTGCACCACGCCGTCGGGCATCGCATCCACCAACGCACGGAAGCGGGCATCCGCTGCTGTCGACGCCGCGACCTGCCGCGCCTCGACGCGGAATGCGGTCTGCCCCTCCCACGAGACCTTGTGCACCACGCTCGCGAAGAGGACCGTCTCCCCCCACTTGGTGATGAAGCGGTTCACCAGCGGCTTCGACACGACCTCGTCGCTGGCAGCGAAGTCGGCCAGCAGACCGCCCACCATCGGCAGGTCGTCAGGATGAATGAACGGATTGTCGGGGTTGTCGTACTGGAAGTCGGCGATGCCGTAGCCCGTGCATCGCTCCAGCGCGGGATTGGTCCACAACATGCGCCCACCGGGCTCGGTCACGAATACCAGCAGATCGTCCATTGCGAGCTGCTAACCGAGGCCGCCCCGGTGTTCACGCCTCAACCGTAGCGACCTCGCCTACTGAGCCCGCGGGAGGATGACCACGGGCTTGGTCGCCTGTCGCGACACCCGCTCGGCCACCACCCCGTGGGCCAGCCTCGCGAGCCCCGACGCCGCCCGGTTGCCGAGGATGACCACGTCGTGCCCAGCCTCCAGCCGCTCGAGGATGACGGGTGCCGCACGACCTCGCACGAGCTCGGCCCTCCCGCGTGCACTCTGCGGCAGCGTGTCACGGAGGGCCTCGATGCGCTTCGCCATCTGCCGGCGCCAGTCGTCGTAGTGCACGCTCATCGACGCCCGCAGCGCGGGCTCGCTGATGTAGGGGTGCTGGTCTGCTGACTCGTCGACGAACAGCAGGTCGGCCACACCGCCCAGCGCCGCCACCCAGGTAGCGGCCTGCGCCACGAAGGCGTCGGCATCCGCATCGTTGAGGTCGACCGCGACGAGCACCTGCATACCGTTCCCCCGAGACAGTGTGCCTCAGACAACCTGTCGGCTGCCGGGCAACTCGTGTGGGGCGACCGGCCGGTAGCCCGCGGTCCGCTAGGATGGCTCGTCGCAGCACCTCGAGGGGAACATGAGCTGGATCGAGGTCGGGGTCGCGATCGCCGCCGCCGTGGTGCTGTTCCTGTTCGGAATCGAGCACTTCAGCGCCGAGATCCAGGCGATCACGGGCAAGCGATTTCGTCAGTTCCTGGCCAAGGGCACCGACAACCGCGTCCTCGGCTTCGGGCTCGGCGCCGGCGTGACCGCGGTCATCCAGTCGAGCACGGCCACCAGCGTCATCTGCGTGGGTCTGGTGAACGCCGGGGTGCTCACCTTCCGCCAGAGCCTGGGCGTGCTGTTCGGAGCCAACGTCGGAACCACGGTCACCGCCCAGCTGGTGGCTCTCAAGCTCACCGACTTCGCCCCGTGGTTGATCCTCGTAGGCTTCCTCGCCGGCCTGTTGCCGACCCGCCTGCGCATCTTCGGCCGGTCGATCTTCTACTTCGGCCTGGTGTTCTTCAGCCTGCAGCTGGTCTCGGCCGCCGTGGCTCCTCTCAAGGCCGACCCGGCCCTGCTCAACATCCTCGCCGGCCTCGACAACCCACTGCTCGCCATCATCGTCGGAGCCTTGTTCACGACCCTGGTGCAGTCCAGCTCCGTCACCACGGGGGTCGCCATCGTGCTGATGTCGGCCGACACCTTGTCGCTGCAGGCGGCCATCCCGATCATCCTCGGGGCGAACATCGGCACCACCAGCACCTCGCTGATCGCCTCGGCTCGACTCGACACCAGCGCCAAGCGCACGGCTGTCAGCCACGGGCTGTACAACCTCATCGGTGTCTTGCTGTTCGTGCCGCTGCTGCCCCTCTTCGGGCCAAGCCTCGAGCGCGCCGGCCTGCAGGGTGCGGCCGCCCTGGCCGCCGCGCACTTGGTGTTCAACCTGGCCACGGCGGGGCTGTTCCTGGCGGCCCTCGAGCCCTTCGCGCGCCTCGTCGAGCGACTCGTGCCCGACGAGGCCGACGAGGAGAAGCCCCTGCCCAGGCTCGACGTCGACCTGTTCCGGGGCGACGACGGGGGCGACGCGGTCGTGCTCCACTGGGCGGGTCAGGTCCTGCGCGCCCAGGCTCGTGCCTACACCGCCGCCGTGCTCGCCATCGAGACCCGCGACCACACCATCGATGCCCGGGCCCGCCGCACCGAGGCGATGGTCGGCTACTCCCTCGAAGAGGCGTCGGCCCTGGTCCGGCAGCTCGCGGCGGCCGACGTGTCGGAGCACCGCTCGGAGTCCATCTTGCGCTTCGTGGTGACCATCGACCACCTGCGCCAGATCATGGACTCCCTCGCGGATCTACTAGCCATCTCCGAGCGACTCGAAGAGCACCACGAGCGCCTGTCGATCGACGTGCTGCTGGAGGTGCAGGCCCTCTACCCCACCTACGCCAAGTACATGACCGTCGTGGCCGACCTGGTCGGCAGCCCCGACCAGCCCCCCTGGGATCAGGTGGACTCTGCCCATGCCCGCGCACAGGATCAGGTCCACCAGGCCTACCACCGATTCCTCGACCTGGTGCAGCAGCTCGACGACGCGGGCGAGCTCGCCGACTTCTTGTCGATCCATCAGCGCCTGCGCACCAAGATCACGGCGTTCGTCGGCTACCTGCAGGGCGGAAGTGTCGTCGCGCCGCCGGCCATGCTGACGCAGCGCGCCCCCTGACGCGACGCGGCGCCACGGGGTAGAGCGAGCCATGCCCCACACCGACCCCGCGCCCCTCGTGTTGTCCGCCACTCGCAACGGCGTGACGACGCTGACCTTCCACCTGCCCGCCCGCCTCAATGGGTGGACCCTGCCGATGATGCACGCCCTGCGCGACGCCATGGCCGCCGCCGACGACGACCCCGCCACCGAGGTGGTCATCCTCACCGGCACCGACCCCTACTACAGCGCCGGCGTCAACCTCAGCAGCACCATGAGCTTCGCGCATCCGCGCACGCTGCATGCGTGGATCCGCGACCACAACCAGGCCCTGTTCGACGGCTTCCTGCGCTTCGACAAGCCGCTGATCGCCGCCGTCAACGGCCCGGCCATCGGGGCCACCGTCACCTCCGCGACGCTGTGCGATGCCCTGCTCGCCTCCGACCGCGCCACCTTCTCCACCCCGTTCGCGGCGCTGGGGGTGACGCCGGAGGGCTGCTCCAGCGTGCTGTTCGCCAAGCTCATGGGCGAGGCGAACGCCCAGCGGATGCTCGGGCCCGAGGGCTGGAAGCCCACCGGCGCCGAGGCGGAGCAGGTGGGGCTCGCCGATCGCGTAGTCCCCCACGAGGCGCTCCTCGACGAAGCCCAGAAGCTCGCGGAGTCCTGGATTGCCGAGGGCCGACCGCGCACCTTCCGTGCCGGTATGAGCCGCGAGGAGCTGCTGGCCATCAACGCCGAAGAGTCGGAGGTCCTGGCCAGCGCCTTCCTCGACGCCCCCTTCCTCGAGGGCCAGTATCGCTTCCTGCGTCGCAAGAAGAAGCGGCGCCCGGCGGCGATGTTCTGGGTGCTGTGGCGCAGCCGGCCGCTGTGGAAGCGGCTGCTCTAGGCTTCGTCAGACCACACGGCGCGCACCTTGGGCGCGGGGAAGCGCGACGTGTAGCCGCCGCCCTCGTCGGGCTCGAGCACCCAGCGGAAGTCGGCCTTGCTGATGGTGAGCGTGCCGTCGGCGGCGATGCGGAGCTGGTGCTCGGAGTAGCGACGGTAGTGCCGCTTGCAGCCCCAGCGCACCTCGGGCCGGGCCGCCTGGGCCTCGTCGACCGGGGCCACATCGAAGATGCACTCCGCGTAGGGCTTGTGTTCGTGGGGGACGACGCGGAGCCGGCCGAAGCTGCGGCCGGTGGCATCGAGGAGCGACAGAGAAGAAGCGGGCAGTTCGATCATCGGCCCGGGCTAACGCAGCCCTACAGCCACGCCACGAGCGACCCATCGCCCCCCGGCTTGCCACCCCATCGAGGGGCGCTAGGTTCTCGCAGGAGGCACCATGCCACGCCCGACCCTGCTCGCCCTGCTGCTCACCGCCTGCGGCGGCGGCTCCCCCACCGAGGCGCCCGCGCCGCCTCCTACGCCCGCCCCTGCCGCGGCCCCTGCGCCGGCGCCCGCGGCCATCGACGCCGCCGCCAAGGCCCGTGCCCAGGAGACGATGCAGCTGCTGGGGTCCACCCTCAAGGGCGCACTGATGGGCTCGATGAAGGCGGGCGGCCCCACCGCCGCCCTCGACGTGTGCTCCCAGCAGGCCGGCTCGCTCACCGCCTCCGTCGCCGCCACCTCCGGCGTCGCCGTCGGTCGCTCCAGCCTGCGGCTGCGCAACCCGAGCAACGCCGGCCCCGACTGGGTCACCAGCTGGCTCGAGGCCCAGGGCGAGCGTCCCGCCGAGGGCGTCACCCCCTCGGTGAGCACCGCGAAGCGCGCCGACGGTACCCAGGTGGTGCGGGTCGTCGCCCCCCTCGCCGTCGAGGGCCCGTGTGTGATCTGCCACGGCCCGACCGACACGCGCGACCCCGCCCTGCAGCAGGCCCTGGCCGAGGCCTACCCCCAAGACAAGGCGAGCGGCTACGCCGTCGGCGACCTGCGCGGAGCGGTGTGGGCCGAGGCGCCGGTGGTGCCCCACGGCCTCGACCTCGCCCTCGATGGCGGCGCGAAGTGGTCCCTCGACGACAGCACCCGCGACAGCATCACCGCCATCCGCGCGGCGCTGGCCGAGCCCCCCCCGGCCGACGTGGCCGCAGCCCACGCCCTCGCGGCGCGGATCGACGCCTCCCTGTCGACGATGATCTCGGAGTGCACGATGAAGGGCGACTCCCATGACCAGCTGCACCACTTCCTCGAGGGCTTCTTCCCCGGGGTGTCGGCGCTGAAGAAGGCGGCCGACCTGCCCGCCGCCATGCAGGCCCGCGCCAAGCTCCACGCCCAGGTCGTGGCCTTCGACGCCACCTTCGAGTGACCCCGACCGCCGGCGCTACAGGGCGTGTCGGGCGCGCTTCGCGAGGTCGACCAGCGGCACCGTGAGCAGGCCCGCCCCCAGGCCCACTGCGGCCTGAGCCAGCGACAGCGCCTCGAAGTGCAGCAGCGCGTTGAGGCCCGGGAGGAAGGTCACCCCGCTGGCCACCACCAGGGCCCCCCCCGCCACCCACGGGAACACCGGGTTGCGCACCGCGAGCAGCGCCAGCGCGCTGTGGGTGTGGGAGCGGTTGGCGAGGATCAGCCCCACATTGCTGACCATCAACGCGAAGAAGGCCAGGCTGCGGGCAACCCCCTCGCTGTAGGCCTGCGACGCCCAGGTGAACAGCCCCAGCGCGACCGCCAGCACCACGAAGCCCTGGAGCACCGAGGCCACCAGCACGCCACGGTCGACCATCCGCGCGCCCGGCCCCCGCGGTGGCCGCTCCATCAGGTCGTCTTCTGGCACCTCGGCCTCGAACACCAGGGAGCACGCCGGGTCGATGACCAGCTCCAGCAGCACGATGTGCACCGGGTGCAGCGCCATCGGCAGCCCCGCCACCGCCGGCACGATGGCCAGCCCCGCGATGGGCACGTGGATGGCGATGATGTAGGCCATCGACTTCTGCAGGTTGTCGAAGACCCGCCGCCCGTGGGCCATCGCGACCACCAGCGACCCGAAGTCGTCGTCGACCAGCACCAGATCGGCCGCCTCCCGAGCCACCTGGGTGCCCCGACGCCCCATCGCCACGCCCACGTCGGCCGCCGTCAGCGCAGGGGCATCGTTGACGCCATCCCCCGTCATCGCCACCGTGTGACCCGACGCCTGCAGCGCCTGCACGATCCGCAGCTTGTCGGTGGGCTCGATGCGCGCCGCCACCGTGGCCTCCCCCAGCCTCTCCTGCAGCCCGGCCTCGTCGAGGCTCGTCACCTCCGCACCCGTGAGGGGGACTCCGCCTGCGAGCCCTGCCCGCGCCGCGATCTGTGCCGCCGTGGTGGGGTAGTCCCCCGTGATCATGATCACCCGAACCCCCGCCGCGCGGCACCGGGCCACGGCCTGGGGCACCTCCGGGCGCAGCGGGTCTTCGAAGGCCACCAGCCCAGCGAGCCGAAACGCGAAGTCGTGCTGAATGTCCGGCAGGCCGTCTCCCACGTGCTCCGCGAAGGCCACCCCCAGCACCCGCAGCCCCTGGCTCGCGAGGGACTCCACCTCAGCGCCCATCCGGGCCACCGCCTCGTCGTCGAGATGACACAGGTCGAAGATCGCCTCGGGGGCTCCCTTGGCCGACACCTGATGCACCAGCACCCCGTCGGCGTTCTCCCAGGCCCGGGTCATCGCCAGCAGCTCCGGCGACAGCGGGTACTCGCGTCGCAGCGACCAGTCGGGGTGCAGGTGCTCGGTGCCCCGCAGCGTGGCGCGACCCAGCTCGTGCAGCGCCACCTCCATGGGCTCGGTCGGCTCGGCGGGGCTGGCCAGCAGCGCATGCTCCACGAGCAGGTGCAGCGCCTCCTCGAGCTCGGCGGGGGTGTCGTCGAGCTGCCGCTGGGCCCCGGGGGCCCACAGCGACCGCACGACCATCCGGTTCGCCGTGAGGGTGCCGGTCTTGTCGGTGCACAGCACGGTCACGGCACCCAGGGCCTCGAGGGCGGCCATCTGCCGGGTGAGCACCCCCGCCCGGCTGAGGCGGCTGGCGCCGACGGCGAGAAACACCGTCAGCACCACGGGGAACTCCTCGGGAAGGAGCGCCATGGCTGTGGCCAGCCCGCTGAGGATGCCCTGCAGCCACGCACCGCGGGTCACGCCGTAGATCACCGCCACCCCGACCGCGACCGCGATGGCCCCCGTCGCGACCACCCGCACCAGCCGGGCTGTCTCGAGCTGCAGCGCGCTGCGCCCCCCTCCCAGGGAGGCCAGGGCCGCCCCGATGCGCCCCATCTCGGTGGCGGTTCCGGTGGCGGTGAGCTCCACGAGACCCTGACCGCGCACGAGCAGCGTCCCCGCGAACAAGAAGGGCGTGTCGTCGCCACCCGGTGAACCCAGGGCCACGTCGTCGCTGACGGGCTGCTTGCGCACCGGCACCGACTCGCCGGTCAGCAGGCTCTCGTCGACCGACACGCTGCTGCCATCGCGGAGCAGCCCATCGGCCGGCACGCGGTTGCCCTCGTCGACCACCACCACGTCGCCGACCACCAGCTCGGCCATGGACACGGTGCGGCGCTGGCCGTCGCGAAGCACCACCGCGTGGGGCTGCGACAGGTCACGCAGGGCATCGAGGGCTCGCTCCGTGCGACGCTCCTGCACCACCGTGATGCCGATGATCACCGCGACGAAGCCGAGCAGCATCGCCGCCTCACCCGGATCGCCCAGCACGACGTACACCACGCCGCAGGCCACCAGCAGCAGGAACATGGGCTCCCGGAGGACCTCGCCCACGATGCCGAGCAGCGTCTTGCGGTCGGGGTCGGGCAGCGTGTTGGGCCCATCGGCCGCCAGGCGGGCGGCAGCGGCTTCGGTGGTCAGGCCCTTCACGTCCATGCCCCACGGTACGCCCGGCCCCGAGGGCAAGCAACGCGCATTCCCACCCAACCGACGGTGCGAAAACGCACACCCTCCCGCGAGATGGCGGCGGTAGCCACGCTCGGCGGTGGCCTACTGCTTGCAGAAGGCCCCTCGGGGGGTGCCGTGCTGGGTGCCATCGATGCGGTTCAGGGCAGTGTGGTCGACGTGCGGTTCCCGCGCGGCGAAGAGCCAGCGATCCGCGAGGCCTTGCGCATCGAGCGTGAAGGCTCGAACGACCTGATGCTGGAGGTGCACGCCCACCCCGAGCCCGGCATCGCGCGCGCCCTGGCGCTGGCTCCCACCGCCGGCCTGCGCCGCGGCCAGGCCGTCGAGCGCACCGGGCGGCCCCTGCAGGTCCCGGTGGGCACCGAGCTGTTCGGTCGGGTCATCGACGGCCTCGGCGCCCCCCTCGATGGGGGCCCCCCGGTGGGGGCGTCCGAGCACTGGGGCATCCACCGGCCCCCGCCGAGCCTGCATCGCCACGTCGCCCGCGTGGAGCCGATGTGGACCGGGATCAAGGTCATCGACCTGCTGTGCCCCTTCGCCCGCGGCGGCAAGACCGGCCTGTTCGGCGGCGCGGGTGTTGGCAAGACGGTCCTGCTGATGGAGTTCATCAGCTCCGTCGCGGCCGGCTACGGCGGAGTCCCCATCTTTGCCGGGGTGGGCGAGCGCATCCGCGAGGGCCAGGAGCTGTGGCAGGAGTTCACCGAGAGCGACCTGATGGACCGCACGGTGATGCTGTTCGGTCAGATGGATGCCCCGCCCGGAGCCCGCCTACGCCTCATCCACTCCGCCCTCACCGTCTCCGAGTGGTTCCGCGACACCCAGGGGCGCGAGGTGCTGCTGCTGGTCGACAACATCTTCCGCTTCGTCCAGGCGGGGATGGAGACCAGCGCCATGCTCGGGCGGCTGCCGTCCCGGGTCGGCTACCAGCCCACCCTGTCGACCGAGCTCGCGGAGGTGGAGGAGCGCATCGCGAGCACCCTCGACGGCACGATCACCAGCGTGCAGGCCGTCTACGTGCCTGCCGACGACCTCAACGACCCCGGCGCCGCCTCGGTCATGGAGCACCTCGACGCTCGGGTCGTGCTCGCCCGGGATCGCGCCGCTGCCGGGCTCTACCCTGCCGTCGACCCCCTCCGCTCGCAGTCCCGGCTGCTGGCCGAAGACATCGTCGGAGCGGAGCACTACCAGGTCGCCGACGCCGTGCGCAGCGCCCTGGCGCGCTACCGGGAGCTCGAAGACGTCATCGCCATGCTCGGCCTCGACGAGCTGTCGCCCGCCGACCGCCTGATCGTCGCCCGCGCACGCCGCCTCGAGCGCTTCCTCACCCAGCCCTTCGTCGTGTCCGAGGCCTTCACGGGGCGCAAGGGGGCGCGGGTGCCCATCGCCGAGACCCTCGAGGGCTGCTCGCGCATCCTCGCCGGCGACCTCGACCACGTCGACGAGCAGCGCCTGTACATGATCGGCGGCACCACCGACCTCGACCGGGTGTCGGGATGAGCCCGCTGCGCCTCGAGGTCCGCACGCCCACCGGCATCGTGCTCGCGAGCCCGGTGGCCTCGATCGTGGCGGAAGACCAGACCGGTTGGTTCGGCATCCGGCCCGGGCGCACCGACCTGGTCGCCGTGCTGCCCCCCGGGCTGCTGGTGTACCGCGACGAAGAAGGCGAGGGCTTCGTGGCCCTCTCGGGCGGGCTGCTGGGGCTGTGGGATGGCCTGTGTCGCGTGATCTCGCTGGAGGCCACCCCCGCGCGGGAGCTCGACGACATCGCGGCCGAGGTGGAGCGGCTGGAGCGCCAGCGCGAGGCCCGCGCCGAGGTGCATCGGGGGGTCGTGCACGACCTGGCCAAGGAGGCACTGCGCCGCCTCCTGGGAGACGCGGCATGACCCAGACCGAGCCGGAAGCCTACGCCGAGGCGGTCCGCAAGAAGGCCGAGCGCATGGCTCGCGCCCGGCGACAGCCCAAGCCCGTCTGGGTCGTGCTGGCCCAGGCCGGCACCCTGGGCTGGCAGTTCGTGCTGGTGCTGGTGGGGTGCACCCTCGCGGGCCGGGGCCTGGCCATCCTGGCCCACCACGACGGGCCTACCCTGGCCGGCATCCTCATCGGCCTCGTCCTCGCCGTGTGGCAGGCCACCCGCACCCTGCGCAACAGCCTGGAGGAAGAACCATGACCGTGGGGTTCGCCATCGCCATGGGCTGGCTCGCCGGCGCCTGGCACCTGGGCATCACCGCCGCCCGTGCACGCTCCGTCGGCAGCGGGCAGGCCGCCGCCGCCATGGCGCTGCTTCCCTTGGGGATCCTGGGCCCCGTCGGCGCTGTCTTCGCCACCATCCAGCTCGACCCCGGATCCGTGTGGGCCGTCCTCCCGGGTCTCATCGGTGCCCAGGTGATGCTGGTCGGGCCGCTGGGTCGCCGGGTGGGGGCGCCCTGATGGACTTCATGACCCCGCAGATCTGGCTGCAGGTGGGCCCGCTGGGCATCACCGACACCGTGTTCGTCTCGGCCGCGCTGACGCTGTTCCTCCTCGTCGGAGGCCGCCTGGCCGTGCGCGTGGCCTGGGCCCGGGAGACCCTCGAGGTGATCTACGAGATGGTGGAGTCCATGCTGCAGGAGATGGTCACCGTCGACGTGAAGCCGCTGGTGCCGCTCATCCTCACCCAGTGGGTGTTCATCCTCGCCGCCAACCTCGTCGGGCTGCTGCCCATCGTCTCCAGCCCCACCCGCGACCTGTCCCTCACCGCGGCCCTGGCCATCGTGGCCTTCGGCGCTGCCCATGTGTACGGCTACCGCGCCCACGGCATGGCCTACCTGCGAACGTATGTGCAGCCCAACCCGATCATGCTGCCCTTCAACATCATCGGCGAGCTATCGCGCACCCTCGCACTGGCCCTGCGGCTGTTCGGCAACATGGTGTCCGGCGAGATCATCGGCGGCATCGTCGTGTCGCTCGCGGGGCTGCTGGTGCCCGTGCCCCTGATGCTCCTCGATGTGCTCACCAGCGTCGTGCAGGCCTACATCTTCGGCATGCTCACCCTCGTGTTCACCGCCAGCGCCATGCAGGTGGTGGTGGCCGACAAACCCGTCGAACCCCAGCCCGCCCCCGGAGGCTCCCCATGACCCCACACGACTGGATCTCGGTCGTCAGCATCGTGACGGCCGGCCTCGCCGTGGCCGTCGGCTCCATCGCCCCCGCCCTCGGCGAAGCGAAGGCCCTCACCCAGGCCATGGACGCCATCGCGCGGCAACCCGACGCCGCCAACGCCATCAGCCGCACCCTGTTCGTCGGCATGGCGATGGTGGAGTCCACCGCCATCTACGCCCTGGTCATCGCGCTGGTGCTGCTCTTCGCCAACCCCCTGCTTCCCTAGAGCCCATGACCTTCAACCCGCTCACCTTCACCTTCGAGCTCATCAACTTCGTCGTCCTGGCGGTGTTGCTGCAGCGCGTGGTGTACAGGCCCGTGGCTGAGGCGATCCGCGCCCGGCGCGCCGAGATCGAGCAGACGCGGGCGACCGCCGCCGAGCGGCTGGCCCTGGTCGACCAGCGAGCCGAGGCCCTGGCCGCGCGCGACCAGGAGCTCGACCAGCTGCGAACGAGCATCGTGTCAGAGGCCACCGCCGCCGCCGCCACCGAGCGCGCCAAGATGCTGGCCCAGGCCCGCGACGACGCCGCTGCCGAGCGCCAGCGAGCCCACGCGATGCTCGAGGCCGAGCGCGAAGCGGCGCTGGGATGGGTGCGGGAGGTCACCGTGGAGCGCGGGGTGGAGGTGGCGGGCCGCCTGCTGCTCGAGCTGGTCCCCGACGCCGCCCACGAAGCCCTCGTCGACCGGCTGCTCGCCGCCCTCGCTGGCCGCGACGACCTGGCCGGGATCGACCCCGACGACCACGAAGTCCACGCCGACGCGACCTTCGCACAGCTACCCACCCCCGAGCAGTCCCGTCGGCTTCGCCAGGCCCTCGAAGAGGCGGTCGGTCGTCCCGTGCTGCTGTCCGTCACCGAAGACGAGCGCCTCGGGGCCGGAGCCACCGTGCGTGTCCTCGACCGCGTCTTCGACGCCTCGGTGGCAGGGCAGCTGGAGCTGCTCCGCGACGATGCCCGGCTACAGCTGGCCGCGGAGGCAGGGTGACCGACCCGAGGCTACGACGCAGCGCACAGCAGGCAGCGCAGGCCCTGGGCGAGGCTGCCAAGCGCTACCGGCCCCGCGTGCAGGTGCGGGAGGAGGGCCGGGTCGTGGCCTCCCAGGATGGGGTCCTCACCATTGCAGGGCTGCCCCACACCCGGGTCGAGGAGATCGTCACGGTCGGGCGAGGCACGCCCGCCCTCGTGCTGGGCCTCGGCCGGTCCCATGTGCAGGCCGCGGTCCTCGAAGATGCCGACGAGGTGCGAGAGGGCGACCGGGTGAGGGGCACGGGGCAGCTGGCCTCCATCCCCGTCGGCGAGGGGCTGCTCGGGCGCGTCGTCGACCCCCTGGGCCGACCGCTCGACGGCAGGCCTCCCCCCACCAACCTGCGGTCTCGCCCCGTGGAGCGCGAAGCGCCGATGATCCACGCTCGCGCTGCCGTGCACCGGCCGCTCTACACGGGCCTGCTCGCGGTCGACGCGATGTTTCCCGTCGGTCGTGGCCAACGCGAGCTGATCCTCGGCGACGAGGGCACGGGCAAGACCTCCCTCGCCCTCACCGCCATGCTGCGCCAGGCCTCCACCGACATCGTGTCGGTCTACGTGGCCATCGGCCGCCGCCGGGCCGAGGTGTGGCGCATCGTCGAGGCACTGCGTGCCGCAGGGGGCCGCTGGGTCGTCGTCGCCGCCCCCGAAGACGCCAGCCCAGCCCTCCGCTACCTGGCCCCCTTCGCGGGCACGACCGTGGCCGAGCACTTCCGCGACCGCGGAGAGCATGCCCTGCTGGTGCACGACGAGCTCAGCGCCCACGCCATCGCCTGGCGGGAGCTGTGCCTGCTCCTCGGCCGCCCCCCTGGGCGAGAGGCCTACCCCGGCGACGTCTTCTACCTGCACAGCCGCCTGCTCGAGCGCGCCACTCAGCTGTCCAGCGAGCTCGGGGGGGGCTCCCTCACCGCCCTGCCCATCGCCACCACCGAAGACGGTCGGCTGTCGGCCTACATCCCCACCAACCTCATCGCCATCACCGACGGCCAGCTGGTGCTGTCCCGGTCGCAGTTCGCGGCGGGCGAGCGTCCCGCCATCGACGCGGGCTTGTCGGTCAGCCGGGTGGGCGGCAAGGCCCAGGCTCAGGCCTTCCGGCGCCTCGCCGGGCGCTTGCGCCTCGACTACGCCGCCTTCCTCGAGCTCGAGTCCTTCTCCCGTGTAGGGACCCGGCTCGAGGCGTCGGCACGCCGTCGGCTCGAGCTCGGCCGCCGCCTGCGGCGCTTGCTGCGCGCCCCGCGCCTGTCGACCCTGGGTGTGTTCGACGAGCTGGCGCGGCTCACCCTCGCCTCGTGCTCCGACAGCCTGCTGCGCGTGCCCTTCGAGCAGGTCGAGGCCTTCGCGACCCGGCTCCCCAGCGAGCTGCGCGCCCTCGACGGGGCCCTCGCCGAGCGACTGGGCCAGGAGCCCGTGCTCACCGACGCCGAGACCACCCACCTCGCTGCCTTGGTCGACCGCGTGGTAGCGATGCACTGGCCCGAGCCCACGCCCGATGCCTGAGGCCCCCCGCGATCTGGCGGCGGTGGAGGCGCGCATGGCCTCCATCACCGCCGTGCAGCAGGTGATGAGTGCCGTGTGGGCCCTGGCGAGAGCGCAGCAGCCGCGGGTCGAGGCCGCCGCCGCCGAGGCCACGGCCTACCTCGACGTAGCGGAGCAGATCGTCGAGCGTCTGGCGGGGTCCCCCAAGATCGACCTGACCGACGACGACGACGTGCTGTGGGTGCTCGTCGGGCCCGAGCGTGCCTTCTGCGGGCCCCTGGCGCGCATGCTCCTCCAGCAGCTCCCGGCCACCGGGGCCCTCGGGCTGGTGGGCCACCGGCTGCGCGAGGTGGCGGCGCAGGAGCCCGACCTCCTCGAGCGTGTGGTGTTCACCGTCGATGCAGCCAGCACCCCCGACGAGCTGGGCCTTCGTGCCGACGCCCTCGCAACCGCCATCCTCAACGCCGGTCGCACCACGGTGATGCTGCTGCACCCCGACCAGGGCGGCCCGGAGCTGCACCGCTCCGTGCTCCTGGCGGCCGCACGAGCCACGGCCGCCGAGCCCCCCGAGACCTTCCTGCCGCCTCACGAGGTGCTCGAGGCCGCCGTGCTCGAGGCCGTCGCGGGCCGGCTCGCCGTGGCCCTCGTCGAGGCGCTCCGGGCGGAGGTGCGAGCGCGCCTGGTGGCCGCCGAGGCCGCCCGCAGCTCGTGCGACCGGCGCCTGGGCGATCTCACCCAGACCTGGCGCGCCCTGCGGCAGGGGGCCATCACCCAGGAGCTGATCGAGCTGACCTCCGGCCGACCCGCACGAAACGGGCCGCCGGTGACGTAGGATGGGGCTCGGAGGCTCATTGACCGCACGGTTGCTGCTCGTCGCCCTCTCGACCCTGCTCGGGGGCTGTGCCCGCGACTGTGGCTGGTGGGTCTTCGGCGGAGGCGAGGTCTCGATCACGCTCGAGGGAACCGACGGCCGGTTCGCGACCTGGGCCGTGGAGGGCGTCGACGACCGAACCGCCGATCGACGGGCCGCCGACCGCGTGTCCGGCGAGGCCGCCGACGCCGACACCCCGGAGATAGGCGCGTGGCTCGAGGCCCGGGTGGAGGAGCCGCGGGGCGGCGCGAGGCGCACCCACCTGCTGTCGGCCGTCGGCAGCCCCGACCCACAAGGCATCTGCGGGCCGGAGGCATGGATGGTGCTGCAGCTCGAGGTCACCGTGCCCGACCTGAACGCCGGCGGAGCGCCGCGGGTCGACGCCTTCGCGTGGTCCCTCGGCAATGGCGACGGTGAGGTCTTCGAGCCCGCCGAGGCAGGCCGCTGGGGCGTCACCGTCGACGACGATCCGGCTGTGTCGGGCAGCGCCGAGCACGACGCCGACATCGCCTTCATCGGTACGGCCTGCGATCTGCCCGAGCGAGGGCGGCTCCGCGTCGACTGGAGCTTCGACGAAGCCGTGCGTGGCGACGGCGTGTGGCGGTGCCGCGACGCCGCCGACTGACGACGTGCGGGAGCGCTCTACAGCACGACGTCGACGATCCCGAAGCCCGGCTCCTCGCTCGGATGGAGGACGCCCCCTTCCAGCCGCACACAGCCCGCGGTGGGGTCGGCGGTGAAGTCGAGGTGGCCGTCGAGATCGGCCATCTCCACGTTGCGGCGCGACAGCGCGAAGGCCAGCCCCGCCGCGATGGACAGCTCGGCTTCGTCCATGCAGCCGACCATCACCTCGAGCCCTGCCGCCCGCGCCATGCCGTTCATCAGCATCGCCGCATCGAGGCCGCCGATCTTCACCAGCTTGAGGTTCACCATGTCCATCGCGTCGTTGCGCGCGAAGTGGAAGGCGTCGGCCAGGCTCAGCACGCTCTCGTCGGCCATCACCGGAGCCGCCACCGCGCGCACCAGCTTGCGCATGGCCCCCAGCTCGCTCGCGGGCGTGGGCTGCTCGAACAGGCGCAGGCCCGCATCGCGCGTCGCCTCGAAGAACCGGCAGGCTTGCTCGACGGTGTAGCCCTGGTTGGCGTCGAAGCGCAGGTCGACCCCCGGACCGATGGCCGCGCGCACCGCATGGACGCGCTCGATGTCGTCGTCGACGTCGACGCCTCCCTTGAGCTTGATCGCGGTGAAGCCCTGCTTCACGAAGGCCGTCGCCCGAGCCACCGCGTCGGGCGTGGGGGTGATGAACAGCGTCACACTCGTCGGGATGCAGGTGCGGTAGCCCCCGAGCATCCGCCACACGGGCTGCCCTGCGACCTTGCCGAGCAGGTCGAACAGCGCCTGGTCGACCGCCGCCAGGGCCGCCGGGCGCCCCGCCATCGCCTCGGCCAGCCGCTCCACCTGCCAGGCCCGCCGCAGCGCGTCTTCGCCGGTGAGCAGCGGCGCCGCCACCTCGCGCAGCGCGGCCTCACAGGCCTCCAGGGTCTCCCCCGTGACCCCTTCGTCGGGGGCCGCCACGCCCAGGCCCACGTGGGGGCCGTCGGTCACCAGGCGCACGAGCAGGTTGGTGACGGAGTCCACCGTCTCGTAGGCGATGGTGTAGGGCTCGCGGAGGGGCAGCGGCATGCGCTGCACCTCCACCCGCACGATGCGCATCAGATGTCCCGGTGGTCGGAGCGGCCGTGGAGGGCCGACAGCGGCGTGGCCTTGAGGTGCTCGACGAGCTCGACGAGGCTGTCGATGGTCAGCTTCCAGATCTGGCGACCCTTCTCGGCAGTGGCCAGGGTGGGGTCGCCCAGGGTGCCGGTCTCCGAGATCCGCGAGGTCCGCACGTACCACTCGACCGAGCTGTCGGAGTCGAAGTCGAGGTAGGGCGAGTCGAACTGCGGCATCTCGGTGCGCGCGTGCTCGAGGAACACGAGATGAGGCCGGGTGGCCAGGGCGGTGCTCGTCTCGTACTCACCGGCGTGAGCGTCGCCGCCGGTCTCCAGCATGGCGCCGATGGCGGCATCGCTCGTCTCGCCGGTGTCGACGGTGGTGAAGATGGCCGCGTCGCGGTTGATGAGCTGGGCTGCGAAGTGCAGCGCCGCGCTGTTGCCCCCGTGGCCGTTGACGATGACCAGCTTGCGGATGCCGTTGCGGGCCGCCGCCATGCCGATCTCGTGGACCATCTTCGACAGGGCCTCCGGCGACACCGAGATGGTGCCCGGGAAGTCGTCGTGGTGGTAGCTCACCCCGTAGGGGATGAGCGGGAGCACCAGGGGCTTGGGGTCGGTGCAGGCCGCCGCCACCTTCTCGCACTGGTAGGCGGCGTCCCACGCGTCGATGTCGAGGGGCAGGTGTGGGCCGTGCTGCTCGATGGCGCCGACGGGGAGCAGGGCGGTGTCGACCTCGCGCAGCCGACGACCCGCCTGGGGCCAGGTGAGCTCGCCGAGGCGATGGACCGGGTGCCCCTCGGGCCAGGCCTCGGCGGGGCTCTGCACGCTGGCGTGCTCGTAGGCGTGGGGATCACGGGCCCAGGGCGCCGCCACCGGATCGACGGAGACCCAGGCGTCGCCTCGCTTCTCCACTGCACCGACCGCATGCTCGAGGAAGATCGACCACATCGGCTGCCGCAGGGCCACGGGAAGCACGGTGGCCGGGCTGCACAGCGGGTCGAAGCGCAGCCGCTCGGTGCCCATGTGCCGCTGGGCCCCCTGGGCAAACGGGCTCTCTGGATCGATGTGGGACCCCGCCACCAGCAGCGCGGCGAGGTGCTGCCCGTCTTCGGCCTGCTTGGCGCCCTTGGCGGCCAGGCTGGCCAGGCACTCCGTCACCATCTCGGGGCTGTAGCCGAGCAGCGACGCGTCGCGCCCCAGCGCCACCAGCATGCCGACGATGCGGCGGCACTTCTCGCACTTGCCGCAGGGCACCACCCGCTCACCGCGGATGCTCGCGGCATGGCAGCTCACCTGCTGGGCGAACAGCTCGGGGTAGCGCGCCGACAGCACGTCTTCGATCTGGAACTCCGACAGGGGGCGGAGCAGCGACGCCTGGGTGAGGTTGTAGCCCCGACGGTGGAAGAAGCGCGTGAGGCGCTCGTCGAAGAACCGGCTCTGATCGTAGTAGCCGCAGTAGTGGCGCAGGCCCTCGAAGGTCTCGACCTGAGTGCAGTCCCACTCGTCGCCGATGAGCATCGTGCCCAGCCCCCGACGCCGGGCCATCGGCAGGGTGGCGAACAGGAACACCGCCACGGTCCACAGCCGGATCGGGTAGTCGTCGGCCCGCAGCTTGTCGAAGTCGGCCCGCACGAAGGGCAGGTGCCGCAGCGCCCAGCTGTACATCCGGTCGCAGTCGAGCCACACCCGCGCCGTCTGCTCGGGGCGGGTGCGCTCCAGGTGCCGCCACGCATTGAGGGCGGTGTACCAGTGGCGACCCGACTCGTTGGCGAACAGCGAGTGCGGCTTGAGCCCGAGCTCCTCGCACAGGCCCAGCGACAGCAGGCTGTCCTTTCCGCCGCTCGACAGGATGGCGGTCCCGGTGCCGAAGGCCAGGTCGTCGCGGTCGTCGTCGACGGCATCGGGGAACACCAACGTCGCGCACAGGTCGACGGGGTTGACCCCGCCCTCGAGCTGCAGCGCCCCGGGCACCAGGAACGGGTTGGGTTTGCGCAGCTTGTTGACCCACACCTCCACCGCGGTGTTGTGGGCCATCTCGGTGAGGAAGGCCCGGTCGTGGCGGTCGAAGGGGCCGTGGAGCACCAGCTCGTCGCAGAACAGCCCGTAGTTGAGCGCCAGCTGCACCCCGATCAGCGAGGCCAGGTGGGCGTCGGCCTCGGGATCGAGCACGTCGTCGGCCCAGCGGAAGGACAGATCTCGGGTGACCTCCTCGCCGCCCTTCACGATGGTGTAGGGCACGCGGAGCCGCCGCTTCTCGAGCACGGGTGGACCCACCCTCAGCTGGGTCCACACGTGCAGCTGGCGGCGCATGCCGTCGAGATCAGCCACGCTGCGCCTCGAGGTAGGGCGCCAGCGCGTCGAGGAGGGGCTGGGCGCCGTGGATGAGCGGGTCGCAGACCGGCAGGCCGGTGCGCTCGTGCAGCTCGGCACAGGCGGCATCGATGGCCTCGCGGCCCTCCAGGCCCTCGTGGTTGAGGGTGATGGCGACCACCGGGCGGCCGCCGACCAGCTCCAGCGCGGCGATCTGCTGCTCGATGGGCTGGATCGGGTAGCCGGGGAAGCCGTCGTAGTCGATGCGGGTGGGGGCGTGCTGCAGCATCACCACCTCGGGCCGGCAGGCGGCCAGGATCTCGAGCCCGCCGGGGTAGGCGGGGTTCATCAGCGAGCCCTGGCCCTCGATGCAGATCACCTCGGGCTTGCGCTCGTCCCATGCCGACACGACGGCGTGCTCGAGCTCGCCGGCCACGAAGTCGTTGACCAGGCTGTCGAGGACCATGCTGTAGCGGGCCCCCTGCAGCCAGCCGGTCTGCCCGGTGCCGACCATCTCGACGGAGCGCCCAGCGGCCTCCAGGGCGTGCACCAGGATCCACGCGGTGGTGCGCTTGCCGACGGCGGAGTCGGTGCCGAGCAGCGCCACCTTCAGCGACCTCACCTCTTCGATGCGGCTGCTGAAGTGGTGCAGGTGCTTTCGGTGGGGCGGCATGCGCACGTCGCGCAGGCGCACCCCGTGCTCGGCGGCGGCCGCGACGAAGGCCGGGTCTTCGCTCAAGAAGTCGTGCAGGCCACAGTCGACGTGCAGGCCGGCAGCGATGGCGGCCAGGGCCGTCGTGCGGCCATGGTCGGGCAGCCGGCCGCCGTCGGGCGCCATGCCCACCACGAAGTGGGTGGGAGTGACGCCCAGCTGGCGCGCGTGGGCGAGGGCTGCGTCGAGGTCGGGCACCACGGGGATGCCCTTGGCGGTGCCGTCGAGCACCTCGGCGGCGTCTCGCCCTGCGTAGGTGCGGTCGATGACCGACAGCACCTGGTAGCGGCGGGTGAAGCGCACCAGCCCGTGCGCCGTCTTGCCCTCCGGGGTGTTGAAGGCGCCGTCGCACCAGACGATGGCGGGGCCGTCGAGAAAGTCGGTGGTCATGCGTAGCGTCCTGTGAGGACCACGACGTAGCGGTCCGGTGGGAGGGGGTCTCGGGCGTGGAGCTCCAGCAGGGCGAGCAGCCCCGCGGTGCTGGCGGGAAGCACGTGCAGCGCCTGCTGCTGCTTGAGCAGCCGGGCCATGTCCTTCATCTTCTTGTCGGTGGCCCCCCAGGCGAAGCCCTGGGTGGACCGAATCGCCGACAGGGCGAGGTCACCGTCGATGCTCGACCAGTTGATCAGCGGCTCGTTGGTCACGGTCTCGCGGATCGACGCCGGATCGAGCTGTGGGCAGGTGTCGAGCCCCTGCTCGAAGCCCACCACGATGGGGTTCTTCTTCCACGCGGTCCCACCGATCATCCGGGGGACCTTGCTGGTCTTGCCGCGGCGGTAGAGGCTGCGGAAGCCACGGTGCAGGCCAGCGAGCGTGGTCCCATTCGACATCGGGGCCGCGACGATGGCGGGGGCGTCGCGCAGTTGGTCGTAGACCTCGAAGCTCATCTCGCCGTAGGCCTTGAGCTGCACGAGCTCGTTGTCGCCGCCGGGGTTCGCGTCGTACCACTCGTGGGCATGGGCGCGCTCCGTCGACACCACCACGGCGTCTTCGTAGGTCGCCCCGGCGCGCAGGATCTCCGCTCCCAAGCTCCGCATCTCGTCGATGCGCTTGGTGTGGTAGGTCTCGGGGATGACCGCGACGCAGCGCAGGCCCGCGAGGCGGGTCGCGAGGGCGAGGGCGACGCCGTAGTTGCCGCAGGTGGCGACGGTGACGGTGTCGAAGCCACGGCGCAGGGCGTCGGCCGTCTGGGCGAAGGCGATGCGGTCTTTCTGGGTGCCGGTGGGGTTGTCGCCCTCGAACTTCAGCCAGATCTGCCGCAGCCCGAAGCGCCGCTCCAGGTTGCGGGCGCGGGTGAACAGGCTGTCGCCCACCTGCGACTCGTAGAGGTCTTCGTAGGCGTCGAGGCGCTCCTGCATCGGTGCGTCGGGGTCGGCCGCGCGGGCCCCCGCGTCGTCGAGGTCGAAGGGTTCCAGGTGCGACGCCGCCGCTTCGAGGAGGGGGCGTGAGGACGGGGTGCCGCTGCTCATCGTGCGGCCTCCATCGGTGTGGTGCGCGCCTGCTCTATGCACACCCGCCACGCACTGCCACGACGCAGGCGATGATTTACGTCACGAAGGATCGCGCAGCACCTCGGCTCGCACCTGTCGCATCGATCCGTAGGGATGGACCTCGCCAAAGCGCAGGGTGCGCCGCTGCGTCAGCCCATCGAAGAGCGACACGCCGCCCGCGAGCAGGATCGGCATCCAGGTGATGACCAGCTCGTCGACCCGATCGGCCTCCAGCCCCTGCCGCACCAGGTTCCCGCCGTCCAGGTAGACATCTCTGCCCCCCGAAAGCGCCAGCGCCTGGTCGAGGAGCGCATCGATGTCGCCGGCGGCGGCTCGCACCGTCGGTGGCGCCCCCTCCAGGGGCCGGTGGGTCGCCACCAACACCGGCAACTCGCCATACGGCCACGGGTGCCCCATAGCGGTGACCACGTCGTAGGTGCGCCGCCCCATCACCATCGCCCCCATCTCGCCGAGGAAGGCCTCGAAGGTGAGCGCGGAGGTGTCGGTGGGCGGAGCCTCACCGGGGTCGAGCCAGGCGAGGTCGTCGTCGGGGCCGGCGATGAAGCCGTCGAGGGAGCAGGCCAGGTAGACGCGGATCATGGCGTAGCCCCCCGCGACGGCACGGTCTTGGGCAGGTCGAGGGTGAGCCCCATGCCGATCTGTAGCGGCACCACCAGCCCCACCTCCCCCTGCATCCACGCCGGCCAGGCCAGGCCAATGAAGCCCTGGAAGGCAATGGGGTGCACGCCGACGCGGAAGAAGCCCGCGGGCTCCAGCACCACCCCCTGCCCCACCCCGACCCCGCTGGAGGCCGCGTCGTGGGCGAGGCGGTGGTAGGCGACCCCTAGCGTGAATCCGGTGGCTGCGAACTCGCTCTCGACGCCCACCTCGGGGCGCAGGGCGGCGAGGAGCAGGCTGCCGCTGTTCTGCTCTCGGATCTCCTGCCACTCCGAGTCGCCGTCGGGGGTGTCCCATCGCACACTCACCGTCGTCACCCCCCGGGTGATGCCGCCGCCCCCCTCGAGGGTGACGCCCCAGCGCCCTCCCGCGCCCACCGCGCCCCCGAAGGCGCCCGCCCCGACGGTGCCTACGCCGTACAGCCCCTCTGAGGCGTACCCGGCGCCCTGCACGCCCGCGCGCACCGCGAGGTCGTCGCTGACCGCGTAGGCGCCGTGCAGCTGAGCGCCCCCCGTGCCCAGCTGTGCAGCGAGGTTGGCGTCGCCCTCCTCCTGCAGCAGCGGCGCGAAGGGTGCGGGGGGCCGGTAGGCGGGGGCACAGGCCGACAGCAGCCACAGCCCGATCCATCCACTCCGTGCGAGCACGCTTCCTCCCGGCGACGCGGACCAGCCCGCCCCGCACTCTACCCGCCCCCTCGCTTCTCCCCTACGCCAGATCGAAGCGGTCGAGCTCCATCACCTTGACCCACGCCGCCACGAAGTCGCGCACGAAGGACTCGTGGGCATCGTCGCAGGCGTACACCTCCGACAGGGCTCGCAGCTGCGAGTTCGAGCCGAAGACCAGATCGACCCGGGTGGCGGTCCACCGAGGCTCGCCGCTGTCGCGATCGGTGCCCGCAAAGGTCGTCCGCGACGCCGGTGCCCACTGGGTCTGGTCGTCGAGCAGGTGGCGGAAGAAGTCGGTGGACAGCACGCCCACCCGGTTCGTCAGCACCCCGTGGGCCGAGCCCCCGCTGTTCGCGCCGAGCACGCGCAGGCCCCCCACCAGCACCGTCATCTCCGGTGCCGTCAGGTCGAGGAAGCGCGCGCGCTCCACCAGCAGCTCCTCTGGCTTGCGGCTCGACGAGCCCGTGAGGAAGTTGCGGAAGCCGTCGAAGGTGGGCTCCAGCACGTCGAACGAGGCCGCATCGGTCTGCTCGTCGCTCGCGTCGGTGCGCCCGGGGCGGAAGGGCACGATGAGCTCGACCCCCGCATCGGCCGCCGCCTTCTCCACGGCGGCACAGCCACCGAGCACGATCAGGTCGGCCAACGAGACCTTCTTGCCGTCGGACTGCGCCCCATCGAAGGCCCCCTTGATGCCCTCGAGGACCGCGAGGGCCTTCCCGAGGTCGAAGGGGTCGTTGACCGCCCAGCTGCGCTGCGGGGCGAGGCGGATCCGTGCGCCGTTGGCGCCGCCGCGCTTGTCGGTGCTGCGGAAGGTGGCCGCCGAGGCCCATGCCGTGGCCACCAAGCGGCTGACGGACAGGCCCGAGGCCAGCACCTCCGCCTTGAGGTGGGCGATGTCGTCGGCGTCGATGAGAGGGTGGTCCACCGCCGGGACCGGGTCTTGCCACACCGGCGTCTCGGCAGGAACCAGCGGCCCCAGCAGGCGCGAGGCCGGCCCCATGTCGCGATGGGTGAGCTTGTACCAGGCCTTGGCGAAGGCCTCGGCGAACTGGTCGGGGTGCTTCCAGAACCGCTCGCTGATCGCGCGGTAGGCGGGGTCCACCTTCAACGACAGGTCGGTGGTGAACATCATCGGCGCGTGACGCTGGCTCGGGTCGTGGGCATCGGGGACCGTGCCATCAGCGGCCGCGTCGGTGGGCTTCCACTGATGGGCGCCGGCCGGGCTCTTGGTCAGCTCCCACTCGTAGCCGAACAGGTTGTCGAAGTAGCCGTTGTCCCACTGCTTGGGGTTGGCGGTCCAGGCGCCCTCGAGGCCGCTGCTGATGGTGTCGGCGCCCGAGCCCGTGCCGTAGCTGTTCTTCCAGCCCAGCCCCATGTCGTGCAGATCGGCGCCCTCGGGCTCCGCGCCCACGTGGCCCTCGGGGGTGGCGGCCCCGTGGGCCTTGCCGAAGGTGTGACCCCCGGCGATCAGCGCCACCGTCTCTTCATCGTTCATCGCCATCCGCGCGAAGGTCTGGCGGATGTCATGGGCCGCCGCGAGGGCGTCGGGGGTGCCGTTGGGGCCCTCCGGGTTGACGTAGATCAGCCCCATCTGCACCGCCCCCAGCGGGTCGTCCAGCTCGCGGTCGCCCGAGTAGCGCTTGTCGCCCAGCCACTCCGTCTCGGGGCCCCAGTACACGTCGGCCTCCGGCTCCCACTGGTCTTCCCGGCCTCCCCCGAAGCCCACGGTCGGCAGCCCCATCGTCTCCAGGGCGCGGTTGCCCGTGAAGATCATCAGGTCGGCCCAGGAGATGCGCTGCCCGTACTTCTGCTTGATCGGCCACAGCAGGCGACGCGCCTTGTCGAGGTTGACGTTGTCGGGCCAGCTGTTGAGGGGGGCGAAGCGCAGCATGCCCGCGCCCGACCCGCCTCGGCCGTCGTGGATGCGGTAGGTGCCGGCGGAGTGCCAGGCCATGCGGATGAAGAAGCCGCCGTAGTGCCCGAAGTCGGCAGGCCACCAGTCCTTGGAGTCGGTCATCAGCGCGTCGACGTCGGCGGTGAGGGCCTCCAGATCGAGGCTCGCGAAGGCTTCGGCGTAGTCGAAGTCGCTGCCCAGGGGGTTGCTCCCCGGATGCCTCGCGTGGAGCACCGACAGGTCGAGCTGCTCGGGCCACCAGTGCTGGTTGGCGGTCGAGCCGACGGCGCTGTGGCCGTGCATGACCGGGCACTTGGCGATGGAGCCGGAGCGGGCGCTCTCCTGGGGCGTGTGGGCGTCGTCGTTCATGGTGCCTCCTGGGCGTTTGGGAGCTCGATGCCCCTTGTGGAAGCAGGATATGGACCCCACCCCATCGTCACCAACACAACAAACCCATGTTCGCGATAGCCTGTCGCTATGACCTGGCTACGCAACCCCGACTTCTCGCTGCGGCAGCTCCAGTACGCCGTGGCCGTGCACGAACACGACGGCTTCGGCAGGGCCGCGGAGGCCTGCGGCGTGTCGCAGCCCTCGCTGTCGGCGCAGATCGCCAAGCTCGAAGACACCCTCGGGGTGCAGCTGTTCGAGCGCGACGGGCGCGGCGTGCGCATCACGGCAGCAGGCACCGAGGTGCTGGCCCAGGCCACGACCGTGCTGCAGGCGGCCCACGACCTCGACCAGCTCGCCCGCGCCCTGGTCGACCCCTACGCCTCGGTGCTCCGGATCGGGGTGATCCCCACCGTTGCGCCCTACCTGCTCCCCGCCATCGCCGAGGGGATCGGCGACAAGGCGCCCGCCCTGCGGGTGCACTGGCTCGAGCTACAGACCGACCGCTGCGAGGCGATGCTCGCCGACGGGCAGCTCGACGGGATGATCCTCGCCGATCCCCCGACCCGGTCCGGCGTCGAGCACGACGACCTGGGCTGGGAGCCGTTCCTCGCCGTGGTCCCCCAGGCCGATCCCGCCCACGACGCCGTCGACAACGAGCTGCTGTCCCACCGGAAGCTGCTGCTGCTCGAAGACGGCCACTGCCTGCGCGACCACACCCTCGCCCAGTGCTTGACCGAGACGGTCGACGAGTCCCCCTACCGAGGCACCAGCCTCGCCACCGTGGTGCAGATGGTCGCCTCGGGCTTCGGGGTCACCGTGATCCCGCAGACCGCGGCCCCCCAGGAGCTCGGCCGAGCACAGGTACGGGCGCTGCCCTTCGCGTCCGGTCAGGTGGGGCACACCTTGCGAATCGCGTGGCGCGCCCAGAGCCCGCGGGCGGAGGTCGTGCGAGAGCTGGGCGGCATCGTGCGCGACGCCCTCGCACAGGCCCTCGCCTCCGCCGAGCCGCGATAGAGGGCGAGCCTCCGAGGAGTCGAGATGGACATCGCCTGGGTCGCGTCCGAGATGGCCCCCTTCAGCAAGACCGGTGGGCTGGCCGACGTCGCCGGGGCCCTGCCTCGCGCCCTCGCCGCCCGCGGCCACCGGGTGCTGGCGATCTCGCCGCTGTACACGCCGGTCGAGGGCGCGGTCGACACGGGCATCCAGGCCCTCGTGCCCCTCTTCGGCACCGAGCACCTGGTGCGCTTCCACGTGCTCGACCGCGACGGGGTGCGGTGGGTGCTGGTGGCGAACCCCTGCTACCGCCGGGGCGGCATCTACGGCGACAGCGAGGGCGCCTACAGCGACAACCTGTTCCGCTACGCCCTGTTGTCGCGAGCCGCCCTCGAGGCCGCTCGCTTCGTGCCGGCCCTCGACGGGCAGCGCTTCGGCGACCAGGTGCTGTTTCACGCCAACGACTGGCACACCGGGCTGCTCCCCGTCTACCTGCAGTCGGTCTACCAGCCCGCCGGTGCGCTGCGCGGTAGCCGCGTGGTCCTCGGGCTTCACAACCTCGGCCACCAGGGCACCACCCGCGCATCCTCCTTTCAGGGGCTGGGCCTGCCCGACCGCACCTGGCCCACCCTCGACATGCACGGCCACCTCAACCCGCTGAAGGCCGGCATCGTCGCCGCTCAGGGCCTCGTGGCAGTGAGCCCCACCTACAGCCGCCAGATCCAGGTCGACCAGGGCTTCGGGCTCGAGGAGCTGCTGAGGGCGAGGTCCACCGATCTGGTCGGGATCGTCAACGGCATCGGCCCCGAGTGGAACCCCGCCACCGATCCTCACCTCGCCGCCCGCTTCGACGTCGACCACCTCGACGGCAAGAAGGCCTGCAAGGCCGCGCTGCAGCAGCAGCTCGGGCTGCCGGTGGTCGACGTGCCGGTGCTGGGCCTGATCAGCCGCCTCGACCACCAGAAGGGCATCGATCTCGTGCGCGCCATCACGCCGTGGCTGATGAGCCAGGGCGTGCAGCTGATCATGCTGGGGTCGGGCTCCGCCGAATACGAGCGCTACTTCCGTGAAGCGGAGGTGCGGTGGCCGCGCCAGGCCCGCGGCTGGGTCGGCTTCTCCGAGGCGATGGCCCACAAGATCGAGGCCGGGGCCGACGTGTTCCTGATGCCGTCGCGCTTCGAGCCCTGCGGGCTCAACCAGCTCTACAGCATGCGGTATGGGGCCCTCCCCGTGGTGCACGGCACCGGGGGCCTCGCCGACACCGTGACCCACGCGCAGCCCGGCCGCGACGACGCGACGGGCTGGGTGTTCCGCCCTCACAGCGTCGACGCCTTCGGCCGCGCCGTCGACTGGGCGCTGCGCACCTACCGGCAGTTCCCCGGCGCGTGGGCGAAGCTGCAGCGCAACGCGATGCTCCGCGACAGCAGCTGGGATCGCTCGGCCAGCCTGTACGAGGCGGTCTACGGTGCGGTGATGCGCTGAGCCTGCTGGCGGGTCGTCACAGCCAGTCCGGATCGCAGTCCAGCGGGGTGGTCTCGATGGGGTCGAGCAGCGACGCCCAGTGGTCGGTCTTCGGCAGCTCCCAGCGGTAGAAGAAGCGCGCCGCCGCGACCTTGCCCTTGGCGAAGGGATCGTCGCGCTCGCCCAGGGCCAGCACCTGGGTGAGCCACTGCCAGGCCACCACCGTGTGCCCCACCAGGTGCAGGTAGGGGGTGGCGTTGGCGAGGAAGCGCTCGACCTGCCCCGACTGACCCACCGCGCCCAGGGCGGTGGTGACCTTCACCACGCGGCCCAACGCCACCTGCAGCCCCTCGGCCAGCTCCTGGGCCACCTCGCCCCCGGCCTTCCCAGCGGCCACGGCGGCGGTGAGCTCCTGCAGCAGCACCGCCCCGCCTCCCTTGGCGAACACCTTGCGACCGAGCAGGTCGAGGGCCTGGATGCCGTTGGTTCCCTCGTGGATCGGGTTGAGTCGGTTGTCACGGTACAGCCGCTCCACCGGGTAGTCGCGGGTGTAGCCGTAGCCGCCGAGGACCTGGATGGCCTGGTCGTTGGCCCGCAGGCCGTGGTGGCTGCACCAGGCCTTCACGATGGGGGTGAGCACGTCGAGGAGCAGGCCCAGGCGCTGGGCCTCCGCGGGCTCGGCTACGCGCTGCCGGTCGACGAGGGAGGCCGCGTACAGCGACAGGCACAGCCCCCCCTCCGACAGCGCCTTCTGCAGCAGCAGCATCCGCCGCACGTCGGCGTGCTCCACGATGTTCACCTGAGGAGCCGTGGGGTCGCGCTGCATCGCGGGGCGGCCCTGGGGCCGGTCGCGGGCATAGGCCAGGCTGTGCCGGTAGCCGGCCCAGGCCATGGTCGACGCCCCGAGGCCGACCGCCGTGCGAGCCTCGTTCATCATGAGGAACATGTAGGACAGGCCTCGGTTCTCCTCGCCCACCAGCCAGCCGGTCGCGCCCCCCTCGTCGCCCAGGGCCCACACCGTGTTCACCGCACCGCGGAAGCCCATCTTGTGGTTCACCCCCACCACCCGCACGTCGTTGGGCACCGTGCAGGCGCCGGTGTCGTCGGGGAGCAGGTTGGGGACCACGAACAAGCTGATCCCACGGGTGCCGGGAGGGGCCCCCGGGGTCTTGGCGAGCACCAGGTTCACGATGTTGTCGCCGAGCTGGTGGTCGGTGCCGGTGATCCACATCTTCGAGCCCACCAGCCGGTACGAGCCGTCGGGCTGGGGCGTGGCCAGGGTGGTGAGGTCGGCCAGCGACGACCCTGCCTGGGTCTCGCTCAGCGCCATCGTGCCGTAGTAGCGGCCCTCGATCATCGGCATCATCCACTGAGCCTGCTGCTCGGGGGTGCCGTGGGCCGCCAACAGGTTCGAGGCGGCCTGCGACAGGCTGCTGTACACGAGCAGCGGCGTGTTGGCGGCCCCGAACAGCACGTTGGTCGCCATCGCGACCAGGTAGGGCAGCTGCATGCCACCGTGCTCGGCATCCACGGCCGCCGCCTGGAACCCCGCCTCCAGGTAGGCATCGAGGGCCTCCTTGGCTCCGTCGGGGAGCACCACCCTGCCGTCGACCAGATCGGGCTCGTGGGCGTCGAGGACCGGCGCGAGGGGCGCGAAGACCTCGTCGGCGAGCTGCTGCGCGAGCTCCAGCATCTGGTGCACGGTGTCGAGATCGTGCTCTGCGAAGCGAGGGGCCCGGAGCAGGCTCTGCAGGTCGAGCACGTCGTCGAGCAGGAAGTGCAGATCGGGCAAGGGCAGCGTGCTCATGCGGTTCTCCAGGGCGAGGTCCGCCATCCTACCCCCCGTGGGATCGCCCCAGGGGTTGACGCCCCCGCCGGCGGTGATTTTCTTGAAGGTGTCAACGAGTTCCCTCCCGGAAGCCTGCGGCCAACGCCCGGCACCGGCGAGTGGTAGACAAGGAGGATGTATGTTCGTCGACTGGTTCGATGGCGGCAGGGGTGCGACCCGTGTCCCGGCTGTCTGGCACGAGATGAATGCCCTGCTCGAGGCCCTCGAGCGCCCTGCCCACGTGCAGCCACCACGCCTGGAGTTCGCGACGACCGAGGAGGCCCTCACGCTGCGGCTGGTCGCCCCCGGCGTGTCCGCGTCCGACATCGACGTGTCGGTCACCGGTCGCCGCCTCGAGGTGAGCGTGACCCGACAGGCCGAGGTGCCGGAGGGCTGGCGCGCTGTGCGACAGGAGCGACGACAGTGGCGGGTGCAGCGCACGCTGGAGCTGCCCTTCGACGTGCACGCCGACCAGGCGGAGGCCCGCCTCGACCGCGGCGTGTTCACCCTGACCCTTCCCCGCGTGGCCGCCGCCGAACCGGTGCACATCCCGGTGACCGAGCTCGCCGCGCTGACCACCGAGGACCACGAGGAGGCCGATCATGGCTGAGTCCACCCGCTGGCACGTTCCTGCCGTCGACGTCTACGAGAGCGATCACGCCTGGCGCGTGGTCGCCGACCTCCCGCAGGTCGACCGGGAGTCCCTCGACATCACCGTCCACGACGGGGTCTTGAAGCTCGAGGCCCACACCGGAAACGATGGCTACCGCCGCTCGTTCCGGCTGCCGAGGGGTGTGCGGGGCGACGGGGTGCAGGCCTCCCTCGCGAACGGAGTCCTCACCCTCGAGCTCACCAAGCCCGAGGAGGCGCGACCGCAGCGCATCGCCATCGCCTGAGCTCCCGCCCCCCCGTCAGCGCGCGCCCCCGCTTGGGCGCGCGCATTGTTTTGCCCGGTTTCTTGCCGTTTGCGTAGGGTTTGCATACCCTGCATGTATACCGACCCCGAGGCACCCCGTGGCATACTGGATCAAGGCTGTCGCCGACATGACCGGCATCCCGAAGAACACGCTCATCGCATGGGAGCGACGCTACAACGTAGTGAATCCCGAGCGGGCAAGCTCCGGCTACCGCGTCTACAGCGAAGCCGACGTGGCCGTGCTGCATCGCATCAAGCAGATGCTGGAGGAGGGCTACCGGATCTCCGAGGCGGCCCGACGGGTGCGGGAAGAGAACCGGGCCGACAACCGCGACGTGCCGTCTCGGGAGGCCCCCAAGGAGCCCATCGTCGGCCTCGAGGCGACCCGGGAGGCCCTCCTGGCTGCCCTGCTCGCCTACGACCAGCCCGAGGTGCAGAGGCTGTACAAAACGCTCGTGGGCGTGCCGTTCGCGTCGATCATCGACGACGTGGTGCTGCCGATGGTGCAGCAGGTGGGGAGCGCGTGGGAGTCGGGTGAGGTGAGCATCGCGCAGGAGCACTACGTCACCAGCTGGTGCCGCGACCAGATCCTAGCCATGGCCCGCACCGTGCAGCCCCAGACCGACGACGCCCCCGAGGCCATCTGCGCCACCCTGCAGGGCGAGCGGCACGAGATCGGGCTCCTCGGCGCAGCCTTCCACCTCGCGGCTCGCGGCTACCGGCTGCTCTACCTGGGCGCCGACGTGCCGGTGCAGCAGCTCGTCGACCTCGTCGCAGAGCGCGAGCCAGCATTGGTGGCGCTGTCCTACGTCATCCCGCAACAGGCCTTCGACATCCAGGAGGTCGCCGGGGCCCTCGCCGACGCCCTGGGCGACGAGGGCCGGGTGATGGTCGGTGGCCGTGCGGCCGAGGAGCTCGCCGCTCGCTCTACGGAGCGGGTGCGCTTCGGCTGCGGCTGATCAACGAACGCCTCGAGCCTCCAGCAGCTCCCATGCTGCCTGGCGCCCCGACTGAAGACACAGGGGGACCCCACCTCCCGGGTGCGCACTGCCCCCCGCTGCATACAGCCCTCGCAGGTCGGGCAGCCGGTTGGGCGGCCGACGGAACGCGGCCCACACCGAGCTGCTGTCGGTGCCGTAGATGGCCCCGTCGGTGTCGGGGTACTGCTCGGCCAGCCCGCGCGGCCCACGCTCCCAGACCACCCGGTCGCCGGCACCGATCCGGCCGTGCTCCCGGAGCCGCTGCAGCGCCCCCTCGCGGCAGGCGACCAGGCCCGGCTCTCCGGCGTCGGCCGGCGCGTTGACCATGACGTAGACGGGCTCCGACCCATCGCTCCAGCGCGGACGGCCATGGGCGACCGACAGGGCACAGGTGGTGACGGTGGGGTCTTGCGGTGCCTGGCGTCGGTCGAACAGATCGACGAACTCCTCCAGATAGTCGGTCGGAAAGACCACTTCATGGGCGACCCGGTCGCCCCGAGGGGCCGCTCGCACGATGCCCACCCATCCCGAGGTGCTCGGCGTGGTGCGGTCGAAGCGGTGGGTGAGCCCCGGAAGCAGCTTGCGGAACAGGTGCGCCACGTCGGCGTTGCACACCAGCGCATCGGCTCGCAGCTCCTCCCCCCCTACAAGGCGCACGCCCTTCACCGCGCCGTCTGCGGCCAGCACCTCCTCCACCGGGGTGCCGTAGCGGAACCGCACCCCAAGGCGCTTCGCCACCCGCTCCAGCGCGCAGGCCAGGGCGTGCATGCCTCCCTCGATGCCCCACACGCCCAGGCCCAGCTCGACCCAGGCGATGCACGACAGCGTGCCCGGCGCCGTGCGCGGGTCGGATCCGTTGTAGGTCGCGAACCGTGCCAGCAGCCAGCGCACGGCGGGGTCGCTCACCTGCTCGGTGATCACCGACCACATGCTCCGGTGCGCGTCGATTCGGCCCAGCGACCACCACTTGCTGGGACCCAGCTTGACCACCCGCCACGGGGTCGGCCGGGGCCCGTACACAAAGGCGTCGGCCGCCGCCTCCCAGGTGACCCGGGCGCGCTCCAGGTAGCGCTCGAGGTCGGCGCGGGCGTCGCCCCCTCGCGCCTCCTCCACCGAGCGCAGGGTCGCTTGGACGGCGTGGTGCACGTCGAAGGACGCCTCGCCCGGCAGATGGACCCGCAGCGCCGGGTCGGGCAGCCGCAGCGTCAGCTCCTCCTCCAGGGTCGCCCCTGCGACCTCGAACAGGCCGCGCGCCACGTGGGGAAGCGTGAGCACGGTGGGCCCCGTGTCGCATGGGACCCCATCGACGACCACCTCGGCCGCCTTGCCGCCAGGGCCCGCCGCCGCCTCGACGACCTCGACCATGCAGCCGGCCGCCGCCAGCTCGATGGCGGCGGCCAGGCCGCCCATGCCCGCACCTACGACAATGACATCGCTCATGGCAGCAACAACCTCCGCACGCGGCCTCGGCGAGGCCCGCCGAACAGCGGTAGGAACAGCGAGTTCCGCCCATGGGGCCGATGCAGCACCATGTCGAGGAAGGGGCGCTGCCAGGGCAGGTCGAGCCGCGACGCGTCGCACATCTCGGTGAGGGCCGGCGCCTGCCCCACCTCGGTGTCGACGGTGCCGAGGGCCCGCAGGTAGGAGGGCCCCTCGTCGGGCCGATGCTGCAGCGACAGGTCGAAGCGCAGGGGGCCGGCATCGAGTCGCCAGCCGTCCCACCAGGGAAGACCGTAGCGGTTGCGCACGACGGGGCCGGGCTGCACCTGGGCCCGATGGGTGCGCAGCGCGCCATCCCCCATCACGTCGACGATCACGGCCTCCGGCTCGCCTTGCTCTGGCCACAGGCAGTAGCCGATGCGCAGGCGATCGGAGAGCTGGGCGCGGGCCCACACCCAGCGGTGGATGCCGAGGGCCTGGAAGTGGTCGAGGCCGGCATTGCGATCGACATAGCCGGTGCCCTCGCCCACAAACCGGGCCTCGCCGACGGTGAGGTCCCACCGGCCGGAGGCAGGCCCCACCAGCGGGCACCACTCGTGGGCCTCGTGCGTGAGCGCCTCGCCGTGGGTTGCACTCGTCTGCCGAGCCACCCCGTCGACCACCAGCTCCCCGCGCAGGCGCCCGCCAGGCACGTCGAGGTCGATAGACGCCTGCAGGCCGCCGTTGCGAAACGCAAACAGGCTGCGCCCGAACCGCACCTCGTGCCCGTCGTGGCCCGCCTGGTCGGCGGGGAGTTCCTGGAGCAGGTAGAACGCCTCCCGCCCCCCCTCATAGACGCTCAACGCGAGCCCGGGGCGCTCCAGGGCTGCCACGGCGGCCCCGCGCCGGGCCGCCGAGGTGCGGCCCGGTAGGAAGGGCAAGCCCCAGCTGGGGATCGCCACGACCCCGTTCCCGTGGTCATCGAGCACATCTGCATACCACCACGCGAAGCCACCGGGCGCCTCGAACGCCCCGTCGAGCACGTGTTCATCGGGTTCTCTGACCTGGAGCATCGCAGAACCTCAACAAAGAAGTGGCGCCGTTGTATAGTGTTTGTATATGGCTTGTGCATGACCTCTGCATCCCACATCTCCGACATTGCGATCGTCGGCGCCGGCCCCGCCGGTCGCATGCTCGCACGAGCCTGTGCGGCGCGGGGTCTCGAGGTCGTGGTGGTCGACCCCGATCCGGAGGCTGGCTTCGCGCCGACCTACGCGATGTTCCGAGACGAGGTGCCCGATGACCTGCTCCCCGCGGTGGTGGCTGAGTGGCCGTCGGTGCAGGTGCTGGCGGATGGCCAGGAGCTGACGCTTCCCACCGGCTACGTGCGACTGGGCTCTGCCGCGGCCCACGCCGCGCTGTCGTTGCCCCCTTCGGTGCGGGTGGCGGCGGCCCGGGTCGAGGCCGCCCACCGGATTGAACAGCACGTCGAGCTCACCCTCGAAGGCGGGGGCACGGTGCGCGCACGGCGGGTGGTCGATGCCTCCGGGCACCGCCCCGTGCTGCTGCCCCGCCCCGCAGCGCGCCACGAGCAGATCGCCCTCGGAGGCACCCTTCGTGGTCCACACGGGATGAGCGAGCCGCTCTTCATGGACTTCAGGGGTGCTGCCCACTCGCCTCCGAGCTTCTTGTACGCCCTGCCTCTGTCCGACGAGGAGCTGTTCGTCGAAGAGACGGTGCTCCTGACAGCCCTGCGCCCCACCTGGGAGCACCTCGAGGAGCGGCTGCGCGAGCGCCTCGACGGCATGGGACTGCGGGGCGAGCTCACCCTCGAAGAGCGCTGCCGGATCCCGATGGACCCAGCGCTTCCCGCCCATGCGTTCCTGCTGGGCTTCGGCGCCGCCGCGGCCATGGTGCATCCCGCCACGGGCTACCAGCTCGGGGCCGCTGCCGCCCTGGCCGGCCCACTGGCCGACTGCCTGGCCGACACGCTGCACGAGCCTCTCGAGCCGGCTGTGTCGGCAGGTTGGAGCGTGCTGTGGCCTCCCCATCGTCGCCACACTCGCTCGATGTACCTGTTCGGCGCCGAGTTCCTCGCGGGCCTCGACCACGTCGACCTCCAGCGCTTCTTCGCCGTGTTCTTCCAGATCTCGGCCGCCAAGCTCCGCCGCTACCTTTCGCACGACGCTAAGGTGAGCGACGTAGCCTCCACCATGCTCGCCGTCTATGGTCGAGTGCCCGCTGATCTTCGGTGGGCCCTCACGCGTAGAGGGATGCAGCAGCCGCTCCCCATTCTCCGTCCCCTTCTCGGGGCGTAGGAGGTCGCCTTGTCCAGCCAACCTTCCCCCCTCGGTCCCATCGCCGACGGCCGCCCCGCCGGTGACCCCATCGACGTGGTGGAGGCGCTGATGGTCCGTCTGGCCGCGGGCTCCCACCTCGATCGCTGCGGCGCCATGGTCGTGCAGCACCTCACCACGGGCGGCAAGCGCCTGCGGGCCCGCCTGGCCCTGGCCGCGGTCGATGCCCTCGGCGGCACCCCTCGCGATGGCGTCGGCTGGGCTGCCGCCTGCGAGCTGCTCCACAACGCCTCCCTGGTGCACGACGACGTGCAGGATGGCGACCGAGTGCGCCGAGGCAGCCCCACGCTGTGGGCACGTCACGGGGAGGCCCAGGCCATCAACGCCGGCGACCTGCTGCTCATGCTCCCCACCCTCGCCCTCGACGAGGTCGACGCCAGCCCGGCGGTGCGGTGGGAGCTGGCCCGCACCCTCGCCTGGTACGCCGCCGAGACGGTGCGCGGCCAGAGCCTCGAGATGTCGCTCCTCGGCCATCGTCGCCTGCGATGGATCGACTATGAGCGCGCCGCTCACGGCAAGACGGCGGGCTTCTTCGCGCTGCCGGTGGCCGGTGCCGCAGCCCTCGCCGAGCTGCCCCGCGCCCGCGGCGCCGCCCTGGCCGAGTGCTTCGCCCACATCGGTCTGGTGTTCCAGATCCAAGACGACATCATCGACCTGTTCGGCAACAAGCAGCGCGACAAGCCCGGGGCCGACCTGCGTGAGGGCAAGGTCTCCGCGCTGGTGGCCCAGCACCTCGAGCTGTACCCCGAGGAGGAAGGCTGGTGGCTCGGCTTGCTGGAGACGCCCCGCGACGAGACGACCGACCGCCAGGTCGAGCAGGCCCGCCGCCGCTTCGTGGAGGGAGGCGCCCTCGAGGAGTTGCTGGAGCGGGTCTACACCATCTCCCGCGCCGCCTACGACCACCCGCTGCTGCGCGAGCTTCCCCAGCTCAACGACGTGGCCTGCGCCACCCTCGACCGTGCCCTCGCCGGCATCCGTGAGCTCGACCCGTCGATGCCCACCTACGCGAGCGCCACCGCCCGTGGCTGAGGCGGCCCGCGCCCGTGCGGTGCTCGCCAAGGGCTCCAAGAGCTTCGGCTTCGCAGCGCGCTTCCTCCCGGCCGACCAGTGGGACGACGCCGCCCGCGTCTACGCCTTCTGCCGCCTGGTCGACGATGTGGCCGACGACGAGTCGGTGCCCGCCGCCGTCCGACAGCGCGACCTGCAGGGCCTCCAGGCGCAGCTGCACGGCGACCAGACCCTGCACCCTGTCGTGTCCGAGCTGTTCACCGTCGATCGGCGACGGGGGCTCGACCTCGAGGCCGCCTCGGCCCTCATCGACGCCTGCCAGACCGACTTGCAGCCCGTGCGTGTCGCCGACGACCGGCAGCTGCTTCGCTATGCCTACGGGGTCGCGTCCACCGTCGGCCTGCTGATGTGTGGGGTCCTCGGCGTGCACGCGCCCCAGGCGAGGGCCTTCGCCATCGATCTGGGCGTCGCCATGCAGCTGACCAACATCTGCCGCGACGTGGCCGAAGACGCGACCCTGGGTCGGGTCTACCTGCCTGCTGATCGACTCCGCGCCCATGGCGTCGAGCCCGAGGAGCTGCTCACGGGCCAGGCCTCACCACAAGGGGTCGCTGGGGCGGTGGAGGGGGTGTTGGACCTCGCCGAGGCCTACTACGCGTCCGCCTGGGACGGGCTTCACTACCTGCCCTTCCGGGCCCGCCTGGCCATCGTGGTGGCGGCGCGGGTCTACCGGGCCATCGGGCTGGTGCTTCGTCGCAACGGCTGCGACGCGCTGAAGGGCCGCACCTGGGTCCCCCTGTCGAGCAAGCTGGTGCAGGCCGCCATCGCCTGTGTCGAGCTGTTCACGCCCCGGATCCTCGGGCTGGGCACCCCAGCCCTGCACGAGCCCTCCCTCCACACCGCCCTGATGGGCCTCCCCGGCGCGAATGCCGGCTCCGCGCCGGCCACCGCCACAGCCGCCCCGGCAGGCCTCGCCCACAGCCGCCAGGGTTAGCTGCACCCATCGGCACGCCTCCCCTCACCCACCGCACCGTCCTCGCCCTGGCCTGGCCCATCGTGTTGTCGCAGGCCGCCAGCGCGCTGCCTGGCCTCGTCGACACCGTGGCCATGGGGCAGGTCGGCGACGCCGTCGACCTCGGCGCCGTCGCCATCGCGTCGATGAGCTTCACCTTCGTGTACTGGGCCTTCGGCTTCCTGCGGATGGCCACCACCGCCCAGACGGCCCAGGCCCGCGGAGCCGGGCAGGAGGCCGAGTCGCGGGCCGTGCTGGTGCGGGCCCTGATGGTGGGGGCCGCGCTGGGCATCGCCCTGGGCCTGCTGTTCCCGGCGGGCAAGGCGCTCGCCCTCGCCGCCTTCCAGGCAGAGTCAGCGGTCGAGGCCGCCGCCGCGGGCTACCTCGACGCCCGCATCCTCGGCGCCCCCGCGGCCCTGGCTGGCTACGCGGTGAACGGCTGGCTGCTCGGCACGGGTCGCACCCGCTCGCTGCTGCTGTACCAGCTGGTGCTCAACGGCCTCAACGCGACCCTCGACGCAGGCTTCGTCGTCGGGCTCGGGTGGGGCCCCGCAGGCATCGGCCTGGGCACCGCCATCGCGGAGTGGGCCGCACTGGCGGTAGGCCTGGTCCTCGTGCGCCGCGGGCTGGTCGCGCCCGCCGCCCTGTGGCAGCCCGACCGGCTGGCGGCGATGTTTCGCGCCAACCGCGACATCATGGTGCGCACCCTGGCCCTCCTCGGCAGCTTCGCGTGGTTCCTCGACACCGGCGCACGCCACGGGGCCACCGCCCTCGCTGCCAACCAGGTCCTCCTGCAGCTGGTGGCGGTGTCTGCGTTCCTGCTCGACGCCTTCGCCTTCGTCGCCGAGAAGGAGGTGGGCGAGGCGGTGGGCGCCGCCGATCGCTCGCGGCTGCGGCGAGCCATGGTGGTCACCTCGCAGCTGGCCCTCGTCGGAGGGCTGCTGTTCAGCATCGCCTACGGCCTGGGCGGGCCCTACCTCGTCGACGCCATGGTGCGAGACGAGGGGGTGCGCCAGGCCGCCCGCGAGGTCCTCCCCTGGTGCGCGATGGTGCCGCTTCTCGGTGTGCCGGCCTTCCAGCTCGACGGCGTGTTCCTCGGCGCGACCCGGGGCCGGGTGCTCCGCAACGCCGCCGTCGTGAGTGCGGCACTGTACGTCGCCCTCGACCTGGCCCTGCGGCCGTGGGGCAACCCCGGAGCCTGGTCGGCCTTCCTCGCGATGTACGTCGTGCGAGCGGCCACTCTCAGCGTCGGGCTACCTGGGCTGCTGGCCTCGCTTCACTCCTCGGCGCAGCCCTCGTCGGAGCCCCACAAGCACAGCTCCACGTAGAGGAACTCCGACGGGTTGCCGTCGGCGTCGACCATGCGCAGCGCGAGCTCGGCCCCGCCCTCGCGGAACCCGTGGTCGGGCAGCAGCAGCCCCCACAGCACCGTGTCGCCGGATGACGGGCCGCACATGGGCTCGCCATGGATCAGCCGCTGTGATGCGCGGGGCTCGGTGATCAGGTTGACGCTCCCGTCGACGTCGTGGTCGCCCCACAGCTGAAGCTCGACATCGTGCAGACCGCCGTCGGGGTCGGTCGGCAACGCGAACACCGTGAGCTGAGGCCCGCTCTCGCCATAGAACACGTCGTAGGTGACGTGCCCCCACTCGGGAGCCCCCGTGCCGCAGTAGGCCGCCTCGTGGCCGTGCTCGTGCCCAAGGGCTGTGTCGACCGCCCCCGCTTCCCCCTCCGCGCCGGGCTCGGGAGTGCAGGCGAACAGTAGAGGAAGAACGATGGTTTGCAGACGCATTCCAGCATTGTATCGAAGCTGGACGACCGCTGCCGAAGAATCGCCGGCTGCGACAATCGACCGCTACGGCGCGACGCAGGCTCGATACGGCCGGAGCGGAGGTCGCCATGCCCGCCGTCACCCCGCACCCACCTCGCGCCGGCCAGGAGTCGGTGTGGGACTACCCTCGCCCGCCGCGCCTCGAGCCGTGGCGCGAGCGCATCGTGGTGTGGTTCGCCGGAGAGCGGATCATCGATACCCGCCGCGCGTGGCGCGTCTTGGAGACGAGCCACCCGCCGGTGTACTACCTGCCCCCCGACGACCTCCGGCCCGGGGTGCTCCGCCCGTCGGATGGCGCCGGGTCGTGGTGCGAGTGGAAGGGTCAGGCGAGCTACCTCGACGTCGTCGTGAACGACCAGACAGCCCCTCGTGCGGCGTTCACCTACCGCGACCCGACAGAGCTCTTCCGGCCCATCGCCGGCTACGCATCGCTGTACGCAGGCCCCATGCAGCGATGCGAGGTAGGCGGGCACCTCGTCACCCCACAGCCCGGCGGCTTCTACAGCGGCTGGATCACCCCTCACGTCGCCGGGCCCTTCAAGGGAAGCCCCGGCACCAGCCACTGGTAGGCCATGCTCCCCCTTCTCCTAGGCGCCGCGCTGGCCGGCAGCCCCCTCAACGACCCCTCCCGCCCCTACGCCATCGAGCTGAATGCCGAGCTGGGCGCCCTGCTTCCGATGGCCCACCGGGTCCAGTTCGGCAGCGAGGGAGACCCCCTCGACTACGTGGCCGACGGCGGGCAAGACAACCTGTTCCCCTTCGCCCGCCCCACCGCGCGACTCCTGTGGCGCCGCCAGGCGTTCACCTTGGTGTGGCAGCCCCTCGACCTTCGCACCACCGCCACCCTCGACCGCAGCCTCCGTGTCGACGACCTGGTCTTTCCGGCGAATCGCCCCATCGATCTACGCTACGGCTTCTCGTTCTGGCGGCTGTCGTGGGGGCACCATGTCACCCAGCGCGAGGATCTGCAGGTGGCCCTCGGCCTCGGCCTGCAGGTTCGCAACGCCACCATCGGCTTCACGTCGGTCGACGGCAGCCTCAGCGAGTTCAACCGCGACATCGGGCCGGTGCCCCTGCTGGAGCTCGAGGTGCGCAAGCGCTTCGATAGTGGCGTACTTGTCGAGGCCGAGGTCGACGGCTTCTACGCACCCATCAAGTACCTCAACGGTCGTGGGGTCGACGTAGAGGGCGCCATCGCCGACATCCAGCTGCGCACCGGCCTGGCCCTCGCCGAGCCCTACGACGCCTGGCTGGGGCTTCGCTACCTCGGTGGCGGGGCGTCGGGCACGGGAACGCCCGACGGAACCGGCGACGGCTACACCGAGAACTGGCTTCACTTCCTCACGCTCTCCCTCGGCGTGCGGGTCCGCTAGCCGTGGGCTCCCGCCACGACTTCGACCGCGAGTGGCGGGAGCACCCCGCCCCCGGCGAGCCTGCCCTGTGGGTGACCCGCGCCTGGGCACCGGCCCTTCAGCCCGGGCGCGTGCTCCTCGACCTCGGCTGCGGCACGGGTCGCCACAGCCTGGCGTGGGCGCGGGCCGGCGGAGTCGCCCACGCCCTCGATGCATCGGTCACCGCTCTGGCCGCCGTGCACGCCGCCTGCGGCGCCCTACCGGTGCACACGCGGCGCCTCGATCTCGACGACGGCCGCCACAGGCTGCCGCGAGCCGACGTCGTCGTCGCTGCTCGGATCTTGTACCTGCTCGAGGAGCCCCTGCAGCTCATCGACCGCGCCCTGCAGGCCCTCACGCCTGGGGGCATGCTCTTGGTGGGCGACCAGACCACGATCCTCGACGAGGTGCAGCGCCACCTCGGTGACCGCGCGTCGTGGCAGCGTGCGAGCGCCAGCCACCTGCTGGCCCGCCCGCTGGTCGACGCCACACCTGACGCCGCACCATCCCACCGGGCATAGTGCGCCACGGAGTCCCCATGATCGCCCTGACCCTCCTCCTCGCTGCCTGCACCCCGACCGACGACGACAGTCCGAAGGGCCCGATCGCCACGGAGCCCACCGGCGACACCGCCGCGACGGCCGACACCGCCACCACGACCATCGAGCCGACCGGGCTCACCGACACGTCCACCTTCGTCGTGATCGGCACCGGCGAGACCGGCGACACAGGCGGGAGCACCGCGACCACGGGCGACACCGGCATCGGGTTCGACTGCACCGCTGCGTGGCCCAAGCAGCCCCTCAGCGTCACCCAGCTCGACGACTGGACGACCGCGGAAGACTTCGACTTCGACGCCGACGGCTACGTCGTGAGCGTCGAGAACTCCAACCTCATCGGCAAAGACCCGTACACAAACACCAAGGTCTACAGCCCCAACATCAGTAGCTGGACGGCCGGCACCCGGGCGCTGGCGACCGGCGACTTCGTCGTCGCCGACGCCAACAACGGTGAGCTCGTCCTCGTCGACCACGTCACCGGCGGCCAGACCGTGCTGATGGCGGGGCTCGCCTACCCCAACGGCGTCGAGGTCGACGCCGACAACAACGTCTACGTGGCCGAGAACGACGGAGACCGCGTCAACCGGGTCAACGCCTACGACCCCTACGACCGCGAGGTCGTCGCCGAAGGCGTGCAGTACCCCAACGGCCTCATCCTCTCCCCCGATCAGCAGACGCTCTACATCGGGTCGTTCGGTGCCGGGAAGGTCTACGCCGTCGACCGCGACCCCAAGGGCGGCTGGCAGACACCGCGGGTCTTCTACGATCCCAGCAGCGGCGACAACGGCTTCGACGGCGTCAACGTCGACATCTGCGGCAACGTGTACATCACGGAGTGGATCAGCGGGAAGGTCTACCGGGTGTCGCCCGACGGCAAGACGGCCGGGCTGGTCGCCGAGCTCGACTCCAGCTGGATTCCCAACCTGCGGTGGGGCGTCGGTGTGGCCGGCTGGGACCCCAACACCCTCTATGTCGCCGACCGAGATCGAGGCCGACTGTTCGCCATCGAGGTAGGCATCCCCGGCGTGCCCCACCTCCTCGCGCCCTGACCCCACGGAGACCTCCATGACTGTCCGCCCCCTGATCCTGGCAACTCTGTGGCTCGCCGCTTGCTCCGGCAGCGGCAAAGACGACGACACGACCGACGTCGCCGACACCGACACCGACACCGACACCGACACCGACACCGACACCGATGCCGACACCGACACGGATGCCGACACCGACACCGACACGGATGCCGACACCGACACCGACACCGACACCGACACGGCGTCCTTCCCCGTTCCGGCCGTCACCGGCGACCCCGCCACGGTGGCGCTCGGCGGGGCGTGCCCCCTCGAGACGAAGTACGGCGAGTTCCTGGTCGAGGCCTACGACATCTACAGCATCGTCGCCGGCGACGCCGCCGACGGCGTCGTGCCGATCACCATCCTGGAGGATGCCGGCACCGAGGGCGACTGCCAGCTGCTGAAGCGCAACAACCCCTTCTGCGACCCGCCCTGCCAGGCCGGCGAGACGTGCGACTTCGACGGTCAGTGCATCCCCTACCCGGAGAACCAAGACCTCGGCACCGTCACGGTCGGCGGGCTGTTCGCCGACGTGGCCATGGGCCCCATCCAGCCCGGAAACACCTACTTCGACACCACCCTGCCCCATCCGGCCTTCGCCGCGGGCGACCTCATCGAGCTGCGCACCCACGGCAGCACCATGGGCGATGTGGAGCTGCACGGCATCGGCGTAGAGTCGCTCGACGTGGTGCAGACCGAGCTGGTGCTCTACACCGACCGCGACCTCACCGTGACCTGGGCCCCCAGTGTCGCCACCGACCGTGCCGAGGTCCACCTCCAGCTGACCATCGACCAGCACGGAGTCACGCCCATCACCCTGTTCTGCGACTGGGAAGACGACGGCGAGGGAACGGTGCCGGCCACGTTGATCGAGAGCCTCGTCAACAGCGGTGTCACGGGCTTCCCCAACGCCGTGCTCTCCCGTCGCACCGTCGACAGCCTGCCGCTCCAAGACGGCTGCATCGAGTTCAAGGTGGCCGCGCCGCAGGTGCCCAACCCCGACGTGCGGGTCGACGGCTTCACGCCGTGCACCAACAACAAAGACTGCCCCAAGGGCCAGCGCTGCGACGTGCCCAACGAGATCTGCGTCGATCTGTAAGACCGACCGTCGCGGAACCGTTGGCGAGGCAGACCCACGCGGGAGACTGCCATGCGCCGCATCCGACTGACTGCCTTCCTCCTCGGCACCGCCGCCCTCGCCGCGGCGGTCGCCCCACGGCTGCTCGCGCGCATCGACCAGCCCGCCGTCGTGGAGGCCATCGAGCCCGTGACCGTCGCGCCCGTCAGGCTGCCCCCGCCCCCGCCGGTCGCCATCGCCCCGCCGCCTCCACCCGAGCCCCCCGCACGCCCCGAGCCTCCCAAGCGCCCGATTCGCAAGCTCGCGATCCCCAAGCCCGTCGATCGCGGTATGCTGATTCCCGAGCTCGACGAGCCACCCCTGCCGCCTCCCGAGGTCCCCGACACGTTCTGGGATGACTGCCCGGCGTGCGGGATGGGGTGAGCATGTGGCGCTCCCTCGTTGCGTCGGGCATATTGACTACAGAGGGCGCTCTACGTCGCGCGCGCGCCCGGGCCCTGGCCACCCCCTGCCGGGCCCACCACCACCAAGGAGGCTGTTTGCATTTCAAGGAAGGAGACCTGGTCGTCGTTCCAGGCTGTGGCGTCGGGCACATCGAGGAGATCGAGACGATGGATCTCGGTGACGACGTGACACAGATGTATCGGATCCTCGTCGAGGCGACGGAGATGCGGCTGTGGATCCCCGTTCACCGCGCAGCGGTCGACGGCCTTCGCGCTCCCTTCGCGCAGGATGACATCGAGCGCCTGCTCACCATCATCCAAGACACCGAAGCCCCCGAGAAGCGCGCCACCTGGAACCGCCGCCAGCGGCGCTACCAGGAGCTGCTGATGAGCAACGACCCGATCCAGCTCGCCGAGCTGCTCGGCGAGCTCGCGTCGGTCCGCCAGCGCAAGGCGCTGTCGTTCGGTGAGCGCAAGATGTTCGACCGTGCATGGGATCTCATGCAGGTCGAGCTGCGGTCGGCCTGCGATGCCCCCGACGAGGTGGTGCAGCGCTTCGAGTCGGCCCTGGCCGCCTGAGCTGCCGCTCAGGCCCGATCCCTCACGCATGCCTCCGCCGTGTCACCAGGCCCGGCGAGGAGGCGTGTTACCCGGCGCGTAGCCGCAGCTCGGGCTCGACCCCGTCGACGCGAGCCGCCGATGCCACGAACGTGGCCCCTCATACCTTGGAGTCCCATTGTACCGCTGTGAAGCCTGCAACACCGTCGTCCCCCCCCGCACCCAGGCCAACAAGGTGATCCTCGAGACGCGCCCGAAGGTCTACCGCAACGTGAAGAAGCCCGCCGGCAAGCGCCGTCGTGACCAGTCGATGGACGTCGAGAGCATGAGCTCCAGCGGCACCGAGATCGTGCACGAGGCGATGCTGTGTGGCGCGTGCGCCGCGAAGGCCACCCAGGCCCAGCTCGCTGCCAGCCTCGCGCCGGCCGCCCCCGTGGCAGAGCCCGAAGTGGCCCCCGTCGCCGTGGCCGCTCCCGCTCCCGAGGCGCCCGAAGCAACGGCCTGAGGTCACGCCGCGGCGCCGGTTCCTGTACCATGCCGCCGATGATCTCACTCCTGTTGACCGTCCTCACCGCCAGTGCGCACGCCAAGCCTTTGGGTTGGCTGCAGCACACGGCGGACTCTGTCGTCGTCCCTGCAGCGACCGACCTGCCCCTGCTGCGCGGCGCCTCGACCGACTACCTGCCCGCCGTCGCGGGCGAGGTGCCGGTGGAGGGCCAGGCAGCGCCTCGGCCCACCCTGGTCCGGATCGAGCTCACGTCGGGCTGGTCGCGGGTCGACCCCGAGACGCTCTCCACCCTCGGGGGCACCTGGGAGTGGGCCCAGCTGCGGGGTGAATGGCACCGAATCGCCGAGCTTCCCGCCCTCCGCCTCGGCGAGGTGGAGCTCCTCGGCGTGCACCTGGAAGTCGACGAGCAGGCGGATGGGCTGGTGGTCAGCTTCGCGTCCCTTCCCGAGGTGGGGGTCGCGATGCTGCCGTCGAAGGGCGTCGTGCGCGTCGTGCCTGCGCGGGAAGCGGCGGAGCTGGTCCGCTCGGTCGGCGAGGCCGTGAAGCTGTCGCCGCAGCCCACCAAGCCATGGGACCACAACGGCCAGAGCGTCGCCGGCGACGGCACCACGCTGCGGGTTCCTGCGGAGTGGTCCCTCGGGGAGGTCTCCGCCGCAGGGGTAGTCCACCTCTCCCTACAGACAGCGTCGAGTCGCACGACGGCCCGGAGCACGCCACGCCCCACCCTGCGGGGTGGCCAGTCTGCCTACGAGGTTCAGGGCACGCTGGCCGAGGCCGAGCTGGCGCCCACGTGGGCCCCCGTGGATGCCTCGCTGTCCGACCCTCACGCCGAGTTCCTGGGCCAGCTCGGCTACGACGCGCTCTACCGCGTCGATCTCGCCCTGTCCGCTGCCGACCGCACCCTGTCGGCGCGGTCCATCGCCGCCCCCATCGCCCACGACGCGGATGCCCTGGCCGTCGCGTTCGCTCGCACCCGCTTCGAGCAAGACGAGGCGCTGCGCCCCACCGAGGCCCGGGCCGAAGGCCGCGTGCAGATCGGCTTCGACGGCCCCCAGCGGGCCGCGATCCCCCTCGGAGACCCCGGCGATCCCGTCCTGCGCGATCGACACCTCGACCTCGCCGAGACGCTGTGGCGTGCCGGAGAGCTCGACGAGTCGCTCAAGCACTACCTCGCTGCCTCCGAGCACGCCGGCGACCACTGCCTGACGCACCTGCGGCTGGGGCAGCGTCGCCTGGCCTGGTCGGGCACCCGCCAGACGCAGTCGTTCGTGCAAGACCTCACCGAGCAGCCGCTGCGGCGCGCCGGCACCCTGTGGAGCCAGTGGATCGAGCTCGACCAGCCCACCCGCGACGCCATCTGGGCAGGCACCGAGCTGCCTGAGGGCAGCATCCAGGTCTACCAGCCCCCCGAGTGCATGGAGGCCTGGGGTCTGCTCGCCGCGGCGGCCACCGCCCAGGGCCGAAGGGAGGTCGCCCTCGACCTCGAGACCCGGCTGCAAGACGGCTCGCTGTCGGTGGCCTTCGCCCGTGCCACCCGCCTGCTCGAAGAGCAGCAGCACCTCACCGCCGAGGGGGTGCTCAGCTTCGTCGTCGACCACCGTGAGGCCTTCCCCCTCGACCAGCGCGTGGCGCTGGCCCAGGCCATGGCAGGCCGGCAGGCGGGCGAGGCGATGCGCGAGCGCATCCGCGAGGTCCCCACCTACCCGACCGACCATCCGCTCACCGCCGCGCTGGGCGTGCTCGAGGCAGGCCGCATCGCTGGCGACGCCAAGGGAGCGACGCGCGCGCTCGTGCAGGGCGACGAGGCGTGGATGTGGGGCCAGGTCGTGCACGCGCTGGCTACGGGGGAGGCGCCCCCTCCGTGGAACGACGCGCTGAGCCTACGCTGGCCCGGGTCGCCCCAGGTCGAGGCCTTGCGGGCCGTGCACCTGGCGGTGAGCGGCGAGCTCGAGGAAGGCCAGGCGCACCTCGACGCCCACAAGGCGCGGGGTGTCGCCGACTACTGGGCGGCACGGGCCGTGCTCGCGTGGCTGTCGGGCGACGAGGAAGGGCGGCACAGCGCGCTGCGCCAGTGGTCGCTTCGCTTCCCGCTGCTCCCCGGCTCGACCCTGGGCACGCTGCCGGTCGAGTAGGCGGTCAGCTCCCCCTGAACGAGGGCGCGCGCTTGTCGAGGAAGGCGGCCACCGCTTCGTCGTGGTCGGCCGTGTTCTGCGCGACCCCCTGGTACGACGCCGCGATGTCGAGGGCCGCGTGCAGCGGCAGGTCGAAGGAGCGATAGGCCGCTGACTTCGCGAGGCGTAGCGCCAGCGGCGGGAGCCCGCACAGCCCCCGCGCCCGCGCCCTCACCGCGTCACGGAGCGCGTCGGCGTCGGCCACCAGCTCGTGGACCAACCCCATGCGCAGCGCCTCCTCTCCTTGCACCAGCCGCGCCGACAGGATCAGCTCCAGCGCGCGAGGAAAGCCGATGGTGCGGGCCAGCAGGTACGCTCCCCCGTCACCGGGGATCAGCCCGACCTTCACGAAGGTGGACCCCATCTTCGCGCCCTCCGTGGCGATGCGCAGGTCGCACATGCACGCCAGGTCGAGCCCGGCCCCGACCGCTGCGCCGTTCACCGCCGCGATGACCGGCTTGTCGAAGCGGGCGAAGCGCCGTGGGATGCGGTGGATGCCGCGCAGGTAGCGGTCGCGCAGGCCCACCGCATCGCCCTCGAACATGCCCGTGTGGTCGCGCATGGCCTTGAGGTCGCCGCCCGCCGAGAAGGCCTTGCCCTCCCCGGTGAGGGCGACGCAGCGCACACCGCGGTCCGCCTCCAGCACGTCGAGGGCCTCGACCAGCTCGTGGACCATCGCCTCCGAGTAGGCATTGCGCGCCTCGGGCCGGTCGAGCACCAGCCAGGTCAGCCCCTCCACCTGTTCGTCGACCTCGATGCGTACGTCGCTCATCGGCTCCCTCCGGCGCCGAACCTAGCCCGCCGCGGCCCGTGCCTCGCCGAAGAAGGCCTGCACCTCCTCGGCGCGGGCCCTCACGTCGTGCCGACCCAGCGCGACCAGCTGGCTGGTGAAGCCCCCGTCGAACAGCAGGTAGGAGGCGAGGTCGGTGCCGCTCTCCGCCAGGCGTCGCCCGCTCAGGGCCAGCGCCCAGCCCCCCAGCCCCTGCCGCAGGAAGCGGCGCCGGTGGGTGCGCACGTACTCCAGCGCGATGGCGCCCAGGTCGCGGGAGGGCGACAACACCAGCGCATCGATCGTTCGGTACGGCACGCCGCGCAGCGCCGCCACCCGGGCGTCGAAGCGCGCTCGTTCCTGTGGCCCCAGCTCCACGTCGAGCACCGCGATCAGCGCATTGAAGCGCTCCAGCACCTGCAGGTCGTAGTCGAAGGGGTCGAGCAGGACCGCGTGGAGCATCTTGCCCGCGAGGAACAGCACGTCGAGCTCCTCGGGTGCGGTGGGCGACAGGGCGTGCCGCGTGCCGTGGTACAGCGGCGACACGACGACGAGACGGTCGGCGCCCGCACGGAGCACAGGGGCGATGGGCGTGTTGAAGCGCAGCGAGCCGTCGTAGAACACCCCACCGCCCACGCGCCGAGGGGGGAAGATCCCGGGGATGGCCGCCGAGGCCAGCACATGCTCACTGGTGATGCGCTCCTGCACGGCCACGCGCTGGGGGTCGCGGGTGGGCGTCCATCGCGCCTGGGGGGCGAGGTCGGCGAACAGCGCCGTGCGCCCGGTGGCGACCTCGAGGGCTGCGATGAACAGGCCACGCAGCTGGCCGCTATCCAGGCTGCGCGACAAGCTCCCCCAGTCGACCTCGCGGCGGACGATGCGCTCGAAGGGCCGGACGTCGAGCACGCCCTGCGACACCCAGGGCCTCCGCGCTGGCCGCAGGTGCTCCCGCAGCGACAGGCCCTCCCACAGCGCCACCAGCTTGTCGACCCCGAGGTCGCCCCGGTGGGCATGGGAGGCGAGGTAGGCGGCGTTGATCGCCCCGACACTCGTGCCTGCGAACAGGTCGATCGCGACCTCTCCCAGCACGTCGACGAGGCCAGCGATCACCCCTGCTTCGTAGGCCCCCCGCGCCCCCCCACCGGAGAGCACCAGCGCCGTCGTGTCCGTCGAGCCTGCCATGGCCGAACGATACCCCGGTCGGACGCTCGGTGGCCGACGACCTGCCCCCCGTGGCAGCATGCCCCATGGCTGGTCCCGACGAGCCCACTCCCCCACCCAGTCCCCTCGACACGTGGCCCCTCGACACCGAGCCGGGCGAGGTGGCCCGACGTTCCGTCGACACCTGGGCTCCCGACGCCGCGCTGCGGGCCCCCGAGTCCCCCACAGCCGATGTCTCTACCGATGAAGTCCCACGCTACGCGGCCGCCGGCCTGCTCGGGCAGGGAGGCATCGCCACGGTGCACGCCGCTCGCGACGATCGACTGGGGCGCGAGGTCGCCCTCAAGCGGCTGAGGCGCCAGGGCAGCCGCGCGTCACGCCGGCGCTTCCTCCGCGAGGCGCGGATCACCGCCCAGCTGGAGCATCCCCACATCGTGCCGGTCCACGATGCCGGGGTGTCCGCCGACGGCACGCCGTTCTACACGATGAAGTACGTGCGGGGGACCGCACTGTCCGCCGCGCTGGCGCGAGCCGCCTCCCTCCAAGACCGCCTCGCCATGCTCCCCGCCTTCGTGTCGGTGTGCCAGGCCATGGCCTACGCCCACGAGCGCCGGGTCATCCACCGCGACCTGAAGCCCGACAACCTCATGCTGGGGGAGTTCGGCGAGGCCCTGGTGGTCGACTGGGGGCTGGCCCGCGCCCTCGACGAAGACGACGAGCCCACCGAGGAGGAGCCCCGCCCCCTCGACATCGACCACCGCGCTCTCACCATCGTGGGTCAGGTGTCGGGAACCCCCGCCTACATGGCGCCCGAGCAGGCACGGGGGGAGTCCACCGGGCTCGCCACCGATGTCTATGCCCTGGGCGCCATCCTGTACGAGCTGCTCACCGGGTCCCCACCCCACGGCATCAGTGACGACGTGACCGTGCAGCTCGAGCGAGCCCGAACCGGCACGGTGCGACCACCACGGGAGCGCACACCCGACGCGCCCGCCGAGCTGGCCGCCATCGCCGAGCGCGCCCTGTCGGTAGCCCCCGGCGATCGCTACCCCAGCGCCAAGGAGCTCCTCGACGACCTCCAGCGGTTCACAGCGGGTCGCATGGTGCAGGCCTACCAATACTCCCCTCGGGAGCAGATGGTCCGCCTCGTGCGGCGCTACCGGGTGCCCCTCGGGCTGGGGGCGGCGGCGCTGGCAGCGGCGGGGATTGTCGGCACCATCGGCTTCGTCAACGTGCGCGCGGAACGAGACCGCGCCCAAGCCAACGAGGCGCGAGCCGTGCAGAGCGAGGCGAAGGCACAGGCCACGACGGCCGAGCTGCGGCGCCAGCTGTCCGAGATCCTCGCAGAGCGGGCCCAGGCCTCCTTCGACGTCCACGACTACCCCACGGCCCGCGCCCTGGCGGTCGCCAGCCTGGTCGAGGGGGAGACCCCGGAGGGCCGCGGCACCCTGGTCGGGGCCTGGGCCGTGCCGCGCTTCGTCCACGACACCACGGCGACCGCTCCCCACGGGTGCCGACAGCTGGCCTGGTGGGGGGAGGGCTTCGTGTGCCAGGGGGAGCACAGCGTGAGCCTGCTCGCCGACGACGGGGCGGTGCGGTGGACCCGACCGACCGACTCGCCAGCCCCCGGGCTGGCGGTGGTGGAGGCTCGCGATGCGGTGGTCATCCCGACCAAGGCAGGCATCGCCTGGCTCGACCGCGCGGGTCAACAGGTGGGCGAAGCACCGGGGCAGCTCCACCGCGGCCTGGCGGTGTCGCCGCGGGGCGCCATCGGCTGGGTCACCCCCGAAGGCACGCGGTGGCTGTCCGCCGACGACGAGCTCCACGTCGACCCGCCGGCGACCTACCTCGTCACGGCCACGGTCTTCGCCGACGAGGTCCGCCACCTGGCCGGCGCGTCAGGGCGCCTGTGGCAGCCCGAGACTCGTCACGACGTGGCCCGCGTGCGCGATGTGGTCGGGGCGGCCACCCGCCTCGACCACGGCTTCCTCCTGGGGGGCTCGCGTCTCAGCTTCGTGCCCGACGACGGAGGAGAAGTGGCCGTCGTGCCCGCCCCCGGCGGCACCACGCGTCACCTCGACGGATCGGGCACCCTGGCGGCGGGGGTCTCGGTGGAGGGCGTCGCCTTCGTCGCCCACGCAGCCTCGGGCAAGCTGCTGGCCGCCGCAGCCCCCGGGCCGCCGCACAGCAGCGTGGCCCTCGAGGGCGACCGCCTCCTGACCAGCTTCGGCGACCTCGTGCTGGCCTGGCACCTGCAGGGCGAGCTGTCCGATGTCGAGCTGACCACCACGTCGCACCATGTCAGCTACGTCACCACCTCCGCCGACGGAGCCACCGCCTTGCGTTGCCTGCGGGATGGCACGGTCGAGCAGCTCGGGCCCGACGGGCGAGTGGCGCAGCGCTGGGTCACCGAGGCTCGCCTGCCCACCCTGTGCCACTACACGCCCGACCACGCCGTCGTGCAGAACCTCAGCCATCGGGTCGAGCTTCGGGCCGACGGCACCCAGCGCGCGGTCCCCCATCCCCCGGGGCAGCCCTACGTCACCTACGTCGCCGACACCCCCTTCACCCCCCGCGAGCTCCCCCACGCGGGCGCTATCGTTCACCAGGGCCCCGAGGTGACCATCCTCGAAGACCTCGCACAGCAAGACCTGGTGTGGTGGTCACTCGACGACGGCGGCGCGCTCCACGAGGTGCACCGCAGGGGCGTCGTCCAGCCCATCTTCGCCGAGCCGGATGGGCTCGTGGCTCGATGGGAGCAGGAGGGCCCCGTGCTCCTGGAGGATGCGCGCACCGGTGCGCCGCGCGGGGAGCTGATCGGCCACCGTGCCCGCGCGACCACCGTGGCCCGTATCGACGAGCACCACCTCGCGACCGGCTCGTGGGACCGGGAGATCCGCATCTGGGACCTCCGCACCGGCGAGACCATCGCCCGCCTCCAGGGCCACGAGGGCCGCATCTACGACCTCGGCTACCACGCCGACGCGCAGATCCTCCACAGCACGTCGTTCGACGGCACCTACCGGATGTGGGACCTCGCGGTCCTGCACACCCCGGCGGAGGAGCTGTACGAGCGGCTGAAGGTCGAGGAGGCCATCGACGCCCGCGGCGGCACCCCACGTCTCGTCCCCTGAGGGGCTGGCGAGCGTTACGGCCCCCCCATGCAACGACGCACTTCCTGGCTTCCTCTCGCGCTCCTCGGCCTCGTGCTGTTCGGCATGGGGCCCCTGGTCACCCTGATCACCGACGCCACGTGGTTTCAGGCCGCAGGCTACGACGACGTCTTCTGGCGGATGTTCACCGCCAAGGCGGTGCTCGGCACCACGGTGGCGGTGCTCGCCTTCGCCATCGTCGGCGGCTCGGGGCGCTGGGCCGCGAAGGTGACCGGCGGGCGCGCGACCCCTCGCCCGAAGGTCATCGACAACCCCGTGGGCCAGGTCCTCGCGAACACCCCCTTGGGCACCCTCACCACCGGCGCCGGGCTGCTCATCGCCGCCTTCGCCGGCCTCGCGGCCACCTCGTGGTGGGACGAAGCCCTCCTCGCGCTCCAGGGCGTGCGCTTCGGCTACGACGACCCGGTGTTCGGGCTCGACGCGAGCTTCTACGTGTTCCTGCTGCCGCTGGTGCAGCAGGTCCGCGCCACCCTGGCCATGCTCGTGTTCGTGGGCCTGCTCGTGTCCATCGGCGTGTACGCCACCCACGGCGGAGCCAAGCTACAGCTGGTGCAGGTCGACGGGCAGCTGCAGGCCAAGGGCGTCGAGGTGCTCCCCGGGGCCCGCAGCCACGTCGCCATCCTCGGCTCCGCCCTGGTGCTGCTGATGGCCGTGGGCGCCTGGCTGCAGCGCTACGGCCTGCTGTACGACCAGCGCGGCCTGTTCGCCGGGCCCGGCCACGCCGACCTGTACGGCACCATGCCCCTCCTCGGCGTGCAGGCCGTCGCCATGGTCGGCGCCAGCATGCTGCTGTGGGTGGGCGTCAGCCGGATGTCCATCGGGGCCCTCACCGGCGCCGGCGCGCTGGCGCTGCTCGGCAACGCCCTCACCAGTGTCTACCCGGGCCTGCTGCAGCGCTTCAGCGTCGACCCCAACGAGCTCACCCGCGAGGGCCCCCAGATCGTCGACCACATCGAGGCCACCCGCTACGCCTTCGACCTCGACCGGGTCGTCGAGCTACCGCTGTCAGGGGAGGCTCGCCTCACCCGCGCCGACATCGAGGCCAACCACGCCACCATCGAGAACGTGCGCCTGTGGGACCACCGCCCCCTCCTCGAGACCTTCGCGCAGGTGCAGGAGATCCGCACCTACTACGAGTTCCAGAGCGTCGACAACGACCGCTACCGCATCGACGGCGACCTGCGCCAGGTCATGCTCTCCCCCCGAGAGCTGCCCATCCGCGCCCTGCCGAGCCAGGCGCGCACCTGGGTCAACGAGACCATGACCTACACCCACGGCTACGGCCTCACCCTGGGTCCCGTCAACGAGGTCACGCCCCAGGGTCTGCCTACGCTGTGGGTCAAAGACCTCCCCCCGGTGGTCAGCTACCCCGACGATCTGCGCATCGACAATCCGTCGATCTACTTCGGCGAGGCCGTGCACGCGCCGGTCCTGGTCGACACCGAGAACCCCGAGTTCGACTTCCCGGCCGGCGACGACAACGCCTACACCACCTACAGCGGCGACGGTGGCGTGCCCGTAGGTGGGGCGCTGTGGCGGGGGCTGTGGGCCTACCGCCTGGGCTGGACCGACCTGATGTTCTCGTCCGACCTCAAGCCCACCAGCCGGGTGCTGCTGTACCGCAACATCGTCGACCGCGTGGAGAAGGTCGCCCCCTTCCTCGCGTTCGACTCCGACCCCTACCTGGTCATCGTCGAGGGCCGGCTGCTGTGGGTGCTCGACGCCTACACCGTCACCGACCGCTTCCCCTACAGCTCACGGGTGCGCGGCATCGGCAACTACGTGCGCAACCCGGTGAAGGCCACCGTCGATGCCTACGACGGCACCATCCACTTCTACCTGGTCGACCCCGACGAGCCCATCGCCAAGGCGTGGAGCCAGGCCCTCCCCGAGCTGTTCACGCCGGCGAGTGAGGTCCCAGAGGGGCTCGAGGCCCACCTGCGCGTGCCCATCGACCTGTTCACCGTGCAGAGCCACCTGTTCGCGACCTACCACATGACCGACCCGCAGATCTTCTACAACCGGGAAGACGAGTGGCAGGTGCCCAGCGTCGCCGACCGCCGGATGTCGCCCTACTTCACCATCATGAAGCTGCCCGGCGAGGAGCAGGAGGAGTTCATCCAGATGCTCCCCTTCACCCCGCGGTCGAAGAACAACCTCGCGGCGTGGATGATCGCCCGGTCGGATGGCGAGCACTACGGCGAGCTGCAGGTCTACAAGTTCCCGAAAGACAAGATGGTCTACGGGCCCAACATGATCGTCGCTCGCATCAACCAAGACGACGCCATCTCCGAGAAGATGAGCCTGTGGAACCAGCAGGGCTCGTCGGTCGAGCTCGGCACCCTCCTCGTCATTCCCATCGAAGAGAGCCTCATCTACGTTCAGCCGCTCTACCTACGGGCCGACTCGGGGTCGATTCCCGAGCTCAAGCGCGTCATCGTGGCCTACGAAAACCAGATCGCGATGCAGGCCACCCTCGAGGAGGGTCTGGCGCAGATCTTTGGGACCGAGCGAGGGCAGCGCATCGCCGATCGCGCCGCCGACACCGCCCGCGAGCCGGGAGAGGGCGACGCCGACCCGTTCGTGGATCCAACGCTGCCGACCGAGGCGCTGGTCATCGAGGCCACCACCTCGTGGCGGGAGGCCAACGAGGCGGCCTCATCCGGCGACTGGACCCGCTTCGGTGCCGCCATGCAGCGGCTGGGCGAGAGCTTGGAGCTGCTGGAGCGGGGTCCCGAGGGCCCTCCGGCAGGCGAAGCGGAAGAGCCCACACCTCCCGAGTAGGCCACCCGCGGCGGCGCAGCGTGTCGCCGTCGCACAGCCGCCTCAGCAGTCGGGTAGCGCCTCGTCGCTCGCACTGTGCCGCTCGTGCTCGCACACCGCCTCGCAGTCGTCGAGGATGGCGCCGTACCACTCGATGTCGACCTCGTGCCCACACACGTCGACGGGCTCGTCCCACCACCGACCCGCCGCCACCCGGTAGCCGGAGTCGACATCGTAGTAGTGGGTGTCGTCGGCTCCCCCCTCCGGCGAACGTCGCTGCACGGCGTCGTAGTCGACCCCGCCCGAGGCACACCGGTAGACCCGCTGCAGGTCGGTTCGATCGGCCACATCGTCGTCGTAGGTGCAGGTGGTGCACGCCAGGTCGTAGGGCTGGCAGTCTTCGAGCGGCCGCTCGATCGTGTCGTGGAAGTCGCGGCAGCCGAAGGCCAGCAACAAGACGAACAAGGCACGGGGGACCATGGGGGACTCCAGGGCACGGTGTAGCACCCCCCACGGTCGCTCGCTCGGCCACGACGATACAGCCTGCGCCATGCCCGTCGGCCCCTCCTACCGCCCCGCACCCACCTGGCCCGCCCTGCCACGTCTGCACGACGTCGTCGAGGTCGCCCGCTTCCCCGAGCACCGCCTGCGGTGGCGCCACGAGGCCGCTGCCGAGGTGGGGCTCGACCCCCTCACCGACGCCGAGTGGCTCGACCACTTCGGCCGCTTCCACCCCCTGCCCGACAACCTGCCGCAGCCCCTCGCGCTGCGCTACCACGGCCACCAGTTCGGCCACTACAACCCCGCCCTGGGCGACGGCCGCGGCGTGCTCTTCGCCCAGCTCCGCGACCACCGCGACCGCCTCCTCGACCTGGGCACCAAGGGCACCGGCCCCACCCCCTACAGCCGAGGCGGCGACGGAAAGCTCACGCTTCAGGGTGCCGTCCGCGAGGTCCTCGCCTCCGAGCTGCTCGCCGCCCGGGGCGTCGACACCTGCCGCATCCTGTCGGTCGTCGAGACCGGCGAAGACCTGTTCCGCACCGACGAGCCCTCCCCGACCCGCTCGGCGGTGATGGTGCGCCTGTCGCACAGCCACGTGCGCATCGGCACCTTCCAGCGCCTGGCCTTCTACGAAGACCGAGAGGGGCTCGAGGCACTGGTCGCCTACGTCGCCGAGCACCTGCTCCCCGACGTCGAGGGCCCCGTCGACCTGCTCCGGGTGGCGGGCACCCGGCTGTTCGCCACCTGCTCCGCCTGGATGGCCGCCGGCTTCGTGCACGGCGTGCTCAACACCGACAACCTCAACGTCACCGGTGAGAGCTTCGACTACGGCCCCTGGCGCTTCCTGCAGCGCTGGGACCCCCGCTTCACCGCCGCCTACTTCGACCATCAGGGCTACTACGCGTTCGGGCGACAGCCCTGGGCCGTGGGCTGGAGCCTGGCGCGCCTGGCCGGTGCCCTCGCCCTCATCGCCGACATCGATGCCCTGCAGGCCACCCTCGACGACCTGGTGCGTGCCTCGGCCCGGCAGCAGCACGTGGCCCTGCTGCGTCGCCTCGGTGTGGCCCCTCGCGATCCGGCGGGCGACGAGGCCCTGGCCAGGTCCCTCGTCACCTTCCTGGAGGAAGCCCCGCTCACGGTCGACGAGGTGATGTGGGACTGGCACGGCGGCGTGGCCGGGGCCGAGCGCGCCATGCGCGGCCCTCGGGCCGAACGCTACGCAGCGCGCGCCTTCGACCCGGTGCGGCGGGCCCTCACCGGCTACGACGGCCCCACCGACGACGACAGCCCCCTCGTGGGCCTGCCCGACGACGAGGTGAAGGCCCTGTGGGCGCACATCGCGGAGGGCGACGACTGGGGGCCGCTGCACGAGCGCATCGCCCAGCTCCGACGCTCCCGCTGACGGCTAGCGCTCAGCGATGGCGCGCGAGGTGCGCGGTCCCCCACCCCAGTTCACCCCGGTGGTGAGCACCACCCGCCCGATGCCTTCCGGGTCGCTGACCCACGCGAGGTGCACCGGCACGTCGAAGTCGCCGGCCGGCAGGGTCACCCCGATGGCCGCCACCATGTTGGTCGCGAGCTCGGGCATCAGCGTGATGTTCGGCCCGACCCCGATCTCCAGCGTGTCGTGGATCGACGCGCCCACCAGCAGGTTGGCCGACGGCACCATCCGCGACTGGTTGAGCCCCGAGACCATCACGTTCTCGACGAACAGCACGTCGAGGCCAGCACCTCCTCGCTTGCGCTGCGACAGCTCGTAGCCCATGACGAACAGGTGAGGGTGGGTGAGCTCTTCGTGCTCGAGGTAGGCGTAGCCGACGCGGAAGCCGTGACGACCGTCGAGGCCGCCGTCGCTGGCGGCGGCGGCAAAGGGCGCAGCGAGAGCAAGCAGGGAGAGGATGCGAGTCATGTAGGACCTCCTGCCCTCCCCTTCGCAACGCTCATGCCATCGCATTGTTCTGTTTGTTCCGTGGGACCACGTCACCGCCCGACGACGCCTGACGCCGATCGGTGACGACAGTCACGGCGCGGGCCCTGGCCCTCCCCCTGTCGACGTGCCTCCGGTGGTCCCCCCACCGGTCGGGCCACCTCCGCCCGTGGTCGTCGTGGCACCCGTGGATCCCGTGCCCGGCGGCCCTCCGGTGGATTCGTCGCCCGCCATCCACCCGAGCCGCTCGACGTCGCCCTCCACCGCGTCGATCCCGCTGTCGTCGCAGTCGATGCGGACGTCTTGCCACGACAACGACAGCTCGTCGAAGCCGCTCAGCAGCAGGCGGTCCGTCGCCATGTCGTAGCGGTCGTGGTCGTGATGGTCGCCGCCCACCGCGTCGAACGACACCGGGGCCTCGAGGTCGTCGTCGACCGCGTCGACCTCGACCGCCCAGTTCACGAAGTGCACCTCGTAGAAGCGTCGCCCGAAGTCATCCCCGTCGCGGTCGAAGAAGCAGCCCCGCCGGTCGGCGGTGAAGATGTAGTAGGCCCACTGGTCGTCAGGCAGCGCACCGCGCCAGGTGCCCACCATCGACCACTCCACGTCCGACAAGTCCGCCACCTCGGAGGCGTCGTCGGCGCTGTCGCCGACCGCCTCTCCGGCGGGCTCACAGGCCCACAGCCCGAGGGCCAGCCATCCGGCACGTGTCATCTCGACCTCCGCCCACCGAGGCAGTGAGCGAGGCCTCCCCGATCGCTGCTCAGCCCTTCACGCCGCCGGCCGTCAGGCCCTCGACGAAGTGGCGCTGCAGGGCGAAGAACAGGGCCATCACCGGCACGCTGACCACGATGGCCCCCGCCGCGAAGTGCCCCCACTCGGTGCCGTAGTCGCTGACGTAGCGCTGCAGCACCACGGGCAGCGTGAAGCTGCGCGGGTCGCCGAGGAAGGTGGCGGCGAGGATGAACTCGTTCCACGCCGTCATGAAGCTGAACAGCCCGGTCACCGCCAACGCCGGGCGGGCCAGCGGCAGCACGATCCACCAGAAGGTCTGCAGGCGGGTGGCGCCGTCGAGCCGGGCGGCCTCCTCGAGGGCACGCGGGATGGTGTCGAAGTAGCCCTTCAGAGTCCACACGGAGAACGGGACGCTGGTGGTGGCGTAGACGAGGACCAAGCCCGACAGCGAGTCGAGCAGGCCCATCTCGTCGAGGAGGATGTACAGCGGGATGGCCATGACCACACCGGGGAACATCTGGGTGACCAGAAAGGCGTTCATCCCGCGGTCGCGGCCCGGGAAGTCCCAGCGAGACAGGGCGTAGCCGGCGGTCGTCGACAGCACGAGGCCCACCACCGACGTGGCGACCGACACCACCAGGGAGTTGAGCAGCTGCCGGCCGAACAGCCAGCCATCCGCGTCGTAGGTGCCGACCACGTCGGCGAAGTTCTGCAGGCTCACCTGGGTGGGGATGGGGTTGGCGCCCATCGCGAAGCCCTGGCCGGGGGTGACCGCGGTCTTCACCACCCACAAGATGGGGTAGAGCGTCGCGACCGTGAACAGCAGCAGGCCGACGTGGACTGCGATGACCATCAAAGGGCTGGGGCGTCTCACAGGACCTTCGCTCCGACCAGGCGGTTGGCACCGCGGCTGTAGGCGAGCAGCACGAAGAAGATGAGCACGGCGTAGGCGCTGGCGTAGCCGTAGCGGTTGCCGCGGCTGAAGGCCCAGCGGTAGGCCTCGCTGATCAAGATCTCAGTGGTGGAGTTGGGCTCGCCCTGACTGACGAGGAACACCACGTTGAACATGTTGAAGGTCCACACCGAGCCGAGGATGATGGCCGGCAGCAGGGCCGGACGCAGGCTGGGCCACACGACGAGCCGGAAGCGCTGCCACCACGTGGCGCCGTCGATCTCAGCGGCCTCCTCGAGCTCCCGCGGGATGGACTGCAGGGCGCCCAGCGTGACCACCATCATGAACGGGAAGCCCAGCCAGGTGTTGGTGGTGAGGTTGGCGGTGAACGCCAGGGCGAAGGAGCCAAACCAGTCGATGGGGGCTGGCCCGTCGCGGAGCATCAGCATCCCCAGCAGGGCGTTGATCGCCCCATACTGAGCGTGGAACATGCCCTTCCAGATCAACGCCGTGATGTAGTTCGGCACGGCCCAGGGCAGGATCAGCAGCGCCCGCCACACCCCACGGATCCGAATCCACGGCTCCCGCAGCACCAGAGCGAGGGCGACCCCGAGCCCAACGTGCAGCGTCAGGTTGGTCACCGTCCACGCGACGGTGACCAGCAGGGTGAAGAAGAAGCTCAGGGAGCTGGTGAGGGGCCAGTCGCGGGCCAGCAGGATGTCGAGGAAGTGGGCGATGCCGACGAAGGACCACTGCCCGCGCTCGTGGGCGAACAGCGACACCGAGGCCCCCACGGCGAAGGGCACCATCACCAGCAGGCTCATGGCGACGCCTGCGGGCGCAATCCACAGGTAGTCGTAGCGATGGGACCACACCCGCGCGCGCTCGTGGGCGTGACGCATGGGGGCCAGCAGCCAGCCGAGCACTCCGAGGGCAGCGACGGCCACCGCCACCAGGTAGGGCCACACCGGCACCGACGGGGGCGGCGGGCGGCTCAAGATGGAGAAGGTCTCCTGCGCGCCAGCGGCGGCGGCCTCGGGGCTGACGGCGCCCCGGAGCACGTCGCGCAGCGCACGGGCCTGGCTCTCGAAGGCCACCTGGATCTGCGGGTCGGTGGGAATCGGGATGGCGTGCTCGGCCTGGGCGGCGAGGGTGCGTAGCAGGGGGTCGTCGGTCTTCGTCGCCGACCAGCTCACCGCCTGCTTGCCCACGTCGGTACGCACCCGGGCCCCGCGCTCCTCGGCCAGGAAGGTGGCGAAGGCGCGGGCCGCCTCGGGCTCCTGGGCCTGAGTGGCCACGAACGCTGCGTCGACGGTCAGGTAGGGCGCGGCTGGCTTGCCCGTCTCGCTGATCACCGGCAAGGGCGCGGCGGCGATGGGGCGGTCGATGTCGGCGACGAACCACGGGCCGCTGATGACGAACGCCGCCTTGCCCTCGCTGTAGAGCCGACCGATGAGCTCGGAGGTGGGCTGCTTGGGCGCAATGCCCTCGTCGTGGGCGAGGCGTCGGGCGAAGGCCAGCGCGCGCTGCTGCGGCACGGTGTCGAGCTGGGCCTTCCCGTCGTCGTCGAGGAGCGATCCGCCGAAGCCGTGCACCCACGCGGCGTGGAAGTAGGGCTCGGCGGCCTGGTAGGCCAAGCCGTAGCGCCCATCCACGGTGAGTTCCTTGGCCTGTGCCACCAGCTCGTCGGTCGTGGTGGGCACCTCGGTGACGACGGAGGGGTCGTAGAGCAGCACGATGCTCTTGAACGCCAGGGGCACGCCCCACGCCTGGTCGCCCACCGTGACGGCGGCCCGGGTGGCCGGAAGGTGGCCGTCGAGGGTGGCGGGCCATGGCTCGATCAGCCCCATGTCCGTCCACTTGCCGAGGGAGGCATGACCCGCGAGGAACAGGTCGGGGCCATTGCCCCGCGGCACCGCCGTCTCGAGCTTGCTGTCGAAGGCGCCGAAGGGGACGGCCACCGTCTTCACCGTGTGCCCCTCGGCCTCACCGAACTCCGCAGCCAGCTCTTCGATCGCGGCTCGCTCTTCGCCCCGGTAGGCGTGCCACACCGTCACGTCGGCCCCGAAGGCCATCGTCGTGGCGAGCCACCACATCACAGACACCAGGAGTGCGGGCGGATGCTGCCCATTCGTGCGTCACGAGCCAGGGATCACCTCGTCGCGCGAGGCTAACCGGGCTTAGTGACTCTTGCCAGAGTTACGCCTGCTGGGCAGCGGCGCCCGCCCCGTTCTCCCCGAGGAGGTCTTGCGCGGCACGCACCAGCACAGCGGCGTCGACCGGCTTGAGCACGTGCTGCTGGAAGCCCGACGCCAGGGTGCGGGCGCGGTCGGCCTCGGACCCGAAAGCCGTCAGTGCGATCGCCGGCACCTGCTGGTTGATCCCCGGCGACCGCCGCAGCGCTTCGATCAGCTCACAGCCATCCAGCTCCGCGGCCTGGTCTCCCTGCGAAACGAGCCGAACGTCGCTGACGACGAGGTCGAACGGCACACGACCCAAGTGCTGCAGCGCGCACGTCGCGTCGGCGCAGACCGTTACCTCGGCCGCCTCCCCCTCCAGCAGTCGCGCCAACAGCTCCCGTGAGTCGTCGTGGTCTTCGACCAGCAACACCCTCGCCCCGATCAGCCGCGGGCCATGCAGCGGAGAGACCCGACGATCGGTCGTCGGCACCTCGACGACCGCGGTCGCTTCCTCGGGCAGCCGCACGGTGAACGCGCAGCCCCTTCCTGGCCCGTCGCTGTGGGCCGCGACCTGCCCACCATGGAGCTCGACCAGCTGCCGTACCAACGCGAGGCCCATCCCCAGGCCCTCCGTGCGCCCCGTGGCCTGCCAGAACGGGTCGAACACCTTCGCCGCCATACCGGGCTCCATCCCTCGCCCGGTGTCGACGACCCGAAGCACCACCGTGCCCGGCTCGCACGACACGTGCACCCGCACGCTGCCCCCGTGGGGGGTGTACTTGATGGCGTTCGACAGCAGATTCCACACGACCTGCCGCAGGCGCTCGGGGTCGGCCACCAGCATCGGCCCCACGCCCTGCTCGGCCCCCGCCACGACGTCGACCCCAGCGGCCTCGGCCTCGCTGGCGAGACTCGCCACCGCCTGCTGCACGACCGGCATCAGCTCCACCTGCTCGAGGGCAAGCTGCAGCTCTCCACTGGCCAGGCGTGACAGGTCGACGAGATCGTCGATCAGCCGGCGCTGAACCTCGCAGTTGCGCTGGATCACCTCGACACCTCGGGCCAAGGACTCCGCGCCGGCCGGGCGGGCTAGCAGCTGTGCCCACCCCGAGATGGCGTTCAGCGGGGTGCGCAGCTCGTGGGACACCGCCCTGAGGAACTCGCCTTTGGCCTGGTTGAGTCGCTCTGCCCTCGCCGTGGCCGCCCGCTGCTCCACCAACAGACGCTCGTTGCGGAGCTCCAGCGTGCGCCGGTGCCGCATCTCTTCCCTGAGCTGCTCCAGGCTGCCGCGCAGCGCGCTGAAGTCGCGAGCGGCCTCGTCGCGTCGCTCGAGCCGCAGCACGAGCAGCGGGGGCTCGGTGCCGGGTAAGCGCCGACCATCGACCCGCAGCGCGACCCCCGTGGCCGACGGGGTCAGCACCGCCGGCAGCGCCGCATCACCCGTGGCCCACACGGACAACTGACTCGCCACGGCCGTCGGCTCCGCCACGAGAGAGGTGAGGTGCCCTCGATATCCGGACTCCAGCCCCAGCAGCGCCCTCGCCGTGCTGCTCATGGCCCGAATAGTGCCATCCAGCTCCAGGAGGACCACGCCCTCGTGCAGCCCCTCGACAAGGGCTTCCTCGACGCTCACGTCAGGCTCTGGGGCCGGTAGAAGGTGCGCCCGGGACCCGGCATGGGCTCGGCCGACAGATGCACCACCACCCGACACCCGGTATGGCCCATGGCGAAGGACTCCTCGACATGGACCCGCGCCTGCCCGGCCGCCTCGGCGGCCAGCGTGCCGAACACGTTCGTCGTCATCATGCACAGGGAGGGCCGCCCGATGACCTTGTCGCCGAACGGGCAGCAGCGATTCCCGAGAACCAGGGTGTCCGCCGTCTCCTCGATGACATAGAAGTCGCCTTGGATGCGGTGCTTCAGGTCGACGAGAACCTCCGCCAGTCGCTCCCTCGGCAGCCGATCGACCGACAGCGCCCGGCCATAGGCGCTGCTCATCTCCGCCCCCATCTGCTTGCCCACCACACTGATGAAGCCCTCGGCCTGCTCCAGACCGACCACGTCTTCGAGGGTTCCCGACAGGTGCCTCAGCAGCGTACGAAGGAACCCATCCCGCTCGAGCTCTACTGTCGAAAAGTCAGTGCTCGAGCCACTCATCTCGTCCTCACTGGGCAGGGGGGCCTATGCCCCCCTGCTCTGTATGGGAATCCGCCACAAAAGACCAAGTAGCGATCACATGGGCGGCAGCATCACGGCATCGATGACGTGAACCACCCCGTTGGTTCCGAACACGTCGGCCTGCACCACGTTCGCGCTCTCCACCATCACGCCACTGGTCAGGTCGATGGTCAACCCAGGCCCCAGCAGCGAAGGCACCATTCCCGGCATCAGGTCCGCCGAGCCCAGCGGGCGGTTGCCCCCCACGACGTGGAACAACAGCACGTCTTCGACCTCCTCGGGGGTCAGCGTCGCCACCAGGCCAGCCGCGTCGACGAAGGCCTGGTTGTCGGGTGCAAACACCGTGAACGGCCCGGGCGTCGCCAGCACCGTGCCGAGGTCGCCGGTGGCCAGCCCGACCGCGTCGAGGAGGCCCGTGAGCTGGGCGTGCACGGCGAGGTCGACGACCGTGGGCGGCAGCAGCACCCCGTCGACCACGTGCACGATGCCGTTGGTGGTCTTCACGTCGGCGATAACCACCGTCTCTCCGTTGACCAGCACCCCCGAGGTCGTGTCGAACACGAGGCTCACCGGCTGACTGTACCGGTTCTCGAGCAGGCTGCTGCCGAAGGCCGGCACGCTGCCGCTGTCGACACGAGCTCCACCGATGACGTGGTAGGTGAGGATGTCGGTGAGCTCCTGGGTGCTCAGCCCGGCCACCACCCCGCTGATCTCGGCAAAGGCGTCATCCGTTGGCGCGAACACGGTGTAGTCGCCCGGGCCCGACAGCAGGCCGGCCACGGCGGGATCCGCTGCGGTCACCGCGCCTACCAGCTCATCGAGCCCGGCGTAGACGGCCGCATCGACGATGGTGGGAGGCAGCAACACGCCGTCGACCACGTGAATGATGCCGTTGCTCGCACCGATGTCGGCCGTCGACACCATCGCGTCGTTGACCATCACCCCCGCCGTCGTGTCGAAGAACAGGGTCAGGTCGTTGGCCGAGTCGGCGAGGGCCGGGATGCTGGTGGACGGCACCTCGGACGGAATCACGTGGTACAGCAGGATGTCTTCGACTTCCTGGTCGGTCAGGGTGCTCGGGTCGATGCCCAGAGCCGTGAAGGCGTCGTTGGTGGGAGCGAACACCGTGTAGGGCCCGGGGCCCGCCAGCGTGGCGTCGAGCCCCACACGCACCACAAGGTCGACCAGCGTGGAGAACTGCGGGTCGCCCGCGGCGATGTCGACGATGGTGTTGCCCATCATCGTGCCGGTGTCGGTGTCGGTGTCGGAGTCGGTGTCGGTGTCGGTGTCGGTGTCGGCATCCGTGTCGGCGTCGGTGTCGGCATCCGTGTCGGTGTCGGTGTCGGTGTCGGTGTCAGCGCTCGTCGTGTCGGTCGTGTCGTCGTCTTTGTCGCCCCCACAGGCCAGGAGGGAGATGGTGGCGAGCGAGAAGAAGAAGCTGCGAGTCATGGGTCCATCCCTGTTCAAAGTGAGTACAGCGTTGCACACGCTTTGTACAGCCTTAGCAAACAGCGAGGGAACGACCACCCACCGCGCCATTTTTCTTGGCGAATTCTTCGACGACCCTGTGAAACACGAGGTCGTCGACTAACGATCGTCGCCGACGCGCAGTCGCATCACGCACGCGGCCATCTGGTGCAGCCCCCCGGCCTGGCCGTTGATCCGGCCCGTCTGCTCGAAGGGCCACACCTCCACCAGCTCGAGTCGCGCCGCCGCCTCGGCGTCGAACACGGCCAGCGCGTCGACCACCGAGGTGCACCGCCCCCCCTCGTACAGGCCGTGGTTGACGTACCACTCGATCCGTTCGTCGCGCAGCCGCGCGCCGGCCCGGCCCTCACGCATCGCCTGCAGCCAGGCCACGTCGTTGACCACCCCGTCGAGATTCACCACCGGCCGGGTCGTGTGGAAGGCGATGAGCCCTGCATCCCACGAGCCGATCCGTGTGTCGGGAGGCAGGTGGGACTCCACCCACGCCGCCGCCGCCCGGTCGGCCCGTCGCACCGCCAGCCGATCCGCCGCCGTGAGCTGCCCCAACGTCATCACCCCGGCCACCACCAGCGGCAGCACGACGATGCCTCCCACCGGCGCAAGGGCCCGACCCGGTGAAGCATCCGGACGGTCGGCCCGCGCCTTCGCCCCCAGATCGAGGGTGAACGCAGCGAGCAGGCCCGTCAGCCACAGCACGTGGGGCGCGAAGTACCACTGCCTCGCAAAGGTCTGCAGGCCCGTGTAGTAGCCCAGCAGCGCGAAGCAGAAGGCGCCGTGAAAGGCGGTGCGTTGCAGCCACGCCCCCGTGCAGGCCCACTCGTCGGACCACGACCGTCGCGACGACCACGCCACCCCCGCCGCCGCCAGCCCGCAGGCGACCAGCACCGCGACGCCGCTCGCCGACAGCGGCACCCGCTTGAGGGTGCCCGACACCTGCATGGGCGTGTCGAACCATGCCTGGTTCGCGGCCAGGAACAGCCCCAGGGTCACCGTGGGACCCAGCAGGATGCCCACATACGCTCGTGGCGCCGACCGAAGCTGACCCAGCCACCACAGGGCCAGCGCCGGTGTCAGCAGGGCTCCATCCGTGCGGGCCAGGATGGCCAGGGACAGCAGCCCTGACACCGTGACGCAGCGAGCCACCGACCAGGCGCGCAGCGAGGCGGGCGCGGTGGCCACCGCGCCGAGCAATGCCCCCTGCACGAGGCACACCACCGATGCCTCCATGCCATTGACCAGGGTGCGCCCGATCATCGGCACCCCGAGCCACGCCCCCACCGTGACGGCGGCCAGCACCTGGTCGGAGCGGGTGCGACGCGCCGCCGGGATCGAGGCCAGCGCCAGCGCGACCCCTGCCAGCGCAAGCCCGACCTGCCCGACGAGCAGCCCCCGCATGGCCGGCTCCCCCTCGGCACCGGCCGAGAACACCAGCGCGCAAAGCCACATCCACAGGAAGTGGTAGCCGTTGGTGCGGTGCAGCCCGTCGAAGGTGCTGCCCTCCCCCGCCGCCAGCCGCTGCGCGATCTCGGCGTAGTAGTAGCTGTCGTCGAAGGTGAGACCGAGCACCGCGTCGGGCCACGCGATGATGCCCACCACCCACGCCAGCCCCACCACGAGCAGCGCGACACGGAACGGGCGAACGAGGAGCATGGCGCACGCTAGCATGCGCATCGTGCCTGGGACCTCGCTGTCAGCGGCGTCTCCAGCGTGGCCCGGTCCTCGCCGAGCCCCCGCCACGGTCCCCCGCCGGGATTCCCTGTGCTGCGTCACGAAGTGTCCCCACCGCCGGTACTGTGCCTGGCGGTAGATAGGCGCGAGGCATGTCGACCCTGCTCCTGATCCTGCTCGCCTGCGGCGCGGGAGAGGCCCCTGCGTCTCCCTCGACCACACGCCCCGCTGCCCTCGTCGAGGTCGCTGTCGTCCGCAGCGGCAGCCTCGCCGACGCCTGGACGCTCTCCGGCGAAGTCCGCGCGCTGGAGCGTGCCGAGCTCGCCGCGGGCGCCACCGGCAGCGTGGTGCGCGCCCACGTACGCGAAGGCGACGTGGTGGCCGCGGGCGACACCCTGATGGAGATCGACCCCGACCTCGCCGCGGCGCAGCTGGGCGCCGCCCGGGCCGACCGGCGCCGTGCCCGCGCCCAGCACGGGCAGGCCAAGACTCGCCAGGAGCGCCTGCAGCGCGTGGCGAGCGGCGTACTCGCCGCTGACGAGCTCGATGTCGCCATCGCCGATGCCGAGGCCGCCGCCGCCGCAGTAGAGGCCGCCGACGCCCAGGTGCGCCTGGCAGAGGCCCAGTGGCGGCGTCACCAGGTCATCGCCCCCTTCCCCGGCGTCATCGCCGCCCGCCACGTCGACGTGGGCGACTGGGTCGTCCCTGGGCAGCGCGTCCTCGACCTGGTGCAGATCGAGCCGGTGGAGGTGCGGGTCGACGCGCCCGCGAGCCTGGCGGCAGCCGTCGCTCCCGGCGATGCCGTGCAGCTGCCCGGCGGCGAGGGAACCGTGGCGGCGGTCGTGCCGGCCCTCGACCCCACCACCCGCACCGCGCGCCTCCGCGTCGCCCCCGCCGACGGCCTGGTACTGGTGCCGGGCAGCGCCATCGATGTCACCTTCCAGGTGCAGCGGGCCGGCGGCATCGTGGTCCCCCGTGACGCGGTGGTGCCCAATGGCGACGAAGAGCGCGTGTTCCGGGTGGTGGAGGGCGTCGCCCAGGCACTAGGCGTGACCACCCTCGCCACCTCGGCCGACGAGGTGCTGGTGCAGTCCCCCGAGCTCGCCGTGGGAGACAGCCTGGTCGTGCGAGGCAACGAGCGGCTGCGGCCGGATCAGGCCGTGACGGTCGCCCCATGATTCGCCTGGCAATCGAGCGCCCCGTCGGGGTGATGGTAGGCGTGATCCTGGTCGTGATGTTCGGGCTGATGACGCTGGGCAGTGTGCCGATCCAGCTCACCCCCGACATCGACATTCCCTCGCTGACCGTGCAGACCCGGTGGCCGGGGGCCGCCCCGGCGGAGATCGAGCGCGAGCTCCTCGTGCCCCAGGAAGACGTGCTCAAGAGCGTGCAGGGTCTGCAGCGCATGACCAGCGAGGCCCAGCAAGATCAGGGCACCATCACCCTCGAGCTCGCCGTCGGCTCCGACCTCGACCAGGCATTGGTGCGGGTCACCAACCGACTGGCGCAGGTGCCCAGCTACCCCGAGGCGTCGGAGCAGCCCGTGGTGAGCACCGCCGATGCCGCGGGTCCGCCCCTGGCGGTGGTGCTGCTGCGGGCCGACGACGGCAGCGCGGTGAGCCACTACCGCACCTGGTTCGAGGAGGCGGTGCTGCCGCGCCTGGAGCGCATCGAGGGCGTGGCGACCATCGACTACTTCGGCGGGCAAGACCGCGAGGTCCACGTCACCTTCGAGCCCACCGCCCTCGCGGCGCGGGGCATTCCCATCGGCACCCTGGCCAACGTGGTGCGGGCCGAGCTCGCCGACCTGTCGGGGGGCGACCTCACCCTGGGCAAGCGCTCCTTCGTCGTGCGCACCATCGCGGCCCCCCAGGCGCTGACCGACCTGGAGCAGGTCGTCGTGACGGTCGGTCCCGACGGCGCGCCGGTGCGGCTGGGCGACGTCGCCACGGTGACCGAGGGGCTGCGGGAGCGGTCGGCCTACGTGTTCAGCAACGACCAGGAGGCCCTCGCACTGCTGTTCCGCCGCGAGAGCGGCAGCAACGTCCTCGAGGTGACCGAGGAGATCCTGGCTGAGGTCGAGGCGGTGCAGGAGACCTACCTCGCCCCCCTCGGGCTCACCCTCGCGGTGGTCGACGACCAGTCTGGCTACATCTACGAGGCCCTGGCGCTGGTGCGGAACAACCTGCTCCTCGGCGGCGCGCTGGCGGTCGGGGTGCTGTGGCTGTTCCTCCGCAACCTGCGGGCCAGCGCCGTGGTGGCGGTGGCCATCCCGGTGAGCCTCATCGGCACGGCCCTGGGCATGAGCGTGTTCGGCCGCACCATCAACGTGGTGTCGCTGGCCGGGATGGCCTTTGCCGTCGGCATGGTGGTCGACAGCGCCATCGTCGTGATGGAGGCCATCGACACCTGGCGCCGGGAGACCGACGACATCGCCGAGGCGGCGCGCAAGGGGGCCGAGGAGGTGTGGGGCGCCCTGGTCGCGTCGACCCTCACGACGGTCGCGGTGTTCGCCCCCATCGTGGCGTGGCAAGACGAGGTAGGCGAGCTGCTGCGCGACGTCGCCGTGGCGGTGTCGTGTGCCGTGCTGCTGTCACTGGCGGTGTCGGTGCTGGTGATCCCCAGCTTCGCGACGCAGTTCGTCACCCGCGGAGGCGAAGGGGCGGGGGTGGGGGCCATAGCGAGCCGCATCGGTCGCTTCGCCGCCTGGTGCTCGGCGAGCATCCCCCGGGCGGGCGGGCTGTCGATCGCGGTCGTCGCGGCCACGGTCGGGCTCACCGCCATGCTGCTGCCTCCGATGGAGTACCTGCCCACGGGCAACCGCAACCTGCTCTTCGGCATCCTGGTGCCCCCGCCCGGCTACGCCGTCGAAGAGATGGTGCGCGCAGGCGGAAGCTTCCAAGCCGATATCAGCCGACACGTGCATGCCGACATCGAGGGCGTGCCCTCCATCCGACGCACCTTCTTCGTCGCTCGCCCGTCCATCGCCTTCATGGGGGCCTCCACCGACGACCCCGACCGCATCGGCGATCTCGTCGACGTGTACCGCCAGCGTCAGCGCTCCCTGCCTGGCATGTTCGGCGTCGCGTCGCAGGCCAGCCTGTTCGGCCGCGGCATCGGCTCGAGCCGGGCCATCGATGTCGAGCTCACCGGGGCCGATCTGCGGGAGCTCGTCGGGGTCGGCAAGGGCCTGATGGGGAGCCTGTCCGATGCCCTGCCCGGCGCACAGATCCGCCCCATCCCCTCCCTCGACCTCGGAGCACCGGAGCTTCAGGTGCGACCTCGGCGGGTCGACGGCACCCGCCTCGGCCTGTCGGGCCGAGACCTCGGAGAGGCCGTCGATGCCCTGGTCGACGGGTGGATCATCGGCGAGCTGGGCCGCGACGGCACCCCCAACCTTCGGGTCATCCTCGGCGCGAGCGATGGGGGCGTGACCGACGCGGGCCAGCTGCTGGCGACCCGCATCGCCACCCCACGCGGCGAGGTCGTGCCGGTCTCCGCGGTGGCCGAGGTCGTCGAGACCACCGGCCCCACCACCATCCAGCGCATCGAGCGCCGCCGCGGCATCACGCTGCAGGTGTCGCCCCCCGACGAGGTGCCCCTCGAGGAGGCCATGCGCCGGATCCGCGAAGAGGTGGTGCCCGCCGCGAGCGTGCCCTCTTCGGTGCGCGTGACCCTGGCCGGCACCGCCGACGACCTCACCGTCGCCAAGGGCAAGTTCGCCGAGGTGCTGGGGCTGGCCGTGGTGATCAGCTTCCTGCTCATGGCTGCGTTGTTCGAGGACTTCCTCGCCCCGCTGGTCATCCTGGTGACCGTGCCGATGTCGGCCGCAGGAGGCGTGCTGGCCCTACGGGGCGTCGACGCGCTCCTCAGGCCCCAGCCCTTCGACATGATGACCGCCGTGGGCTTCGTGCTGCTCATCGGCGTGGTGGTCAACAACGCCATCCTGGTGGTCGACGGCGCCCTGGCGCGGCTGAGGGAGGGCAAGACCCTCGAGGAAGCGGTGGAGCAAGCCGTCGTCCGGCGGGTGCGGCCTATCCTGATGAGCTCGCTGACCTCCCTCGCCGGCCTGCTGCCCCTGGTGCTGGTGCCCGGCTCGGGCTCGGAGCTGTACCGCGGCGTGGGCGCGGTGGTTCTGGGCGGCCTCACCCTGGCCACCCTCCTCACGATGTTCGTCGTGCCCGCGGTGTTCACGCTCACCTGGCGCCTGGCAGGCCGCGCATGATCTTCGCCTTCACCCTGGCCTTCGCCGTCGACCTCGACGCTACCCGGCAGCGCGTGGTGGGCCACGCCGTAGAGGTCGCGCGGGCGGAGGCCCGAGCCGCCGAGGCCCGCGGCGCCACCTGGCAAGCCGCCTCGGGAGCCCTGCCACAGGTAGAGCTGTTCGCCTCGGGCAGCCGCGGCGCCGGCCTGACCAGCTTCGGCTTCGAGCGGCCGGTGGCCACCCAGGCGGCGGCCGGCGTCCGCGGCAGCTGGCAGCTGCTGGCCCCCGGCTCGTGGGCGGCCACCGACGCGGCGCGGCACAGCGCTCTGGGCGCTCGCGCCCTGCTCGACTGGGCCCGGGTGACGGCACGGCGCGACGCTACGGTCGCCGTGGCCGAGCTGTGGGTCGCCCAAGACGAGGCGGCCGCCTGGAGCGAGGCCGTCGACGACGCCAGCGACGCCCTCGACGCGGTGCAGAGCCTGGTCGATGCCGGCCTGCGCCCCCCGGCCGACGCCGCCAGGGCCCGCGCCGACCGTGCCTCCCTCAGCGCCCGCGCTGCCTCCGCCGTAGGCGAGGTCGCCGGCCGGTGCGCACGGGTGCGTGCCCTGCTGCGCGAGCCGGTCGCGGCGACGTGCGAAGCGGTCGTGGTCGGGGAGCTGCGGCCCGCCGACGCGAGGGAGCGCCACCCGGCCCTGGTCGCTGCCGAGGAGGCGGTAGCGGCCGCCCGCGGCGCACGCACGTCCGCGCTGCTGGATCGAGGTCCCACCCTGGAAGCGACCGGCACCGCCGCGCACTACCTCGCCGGCGATGCCAGCGGCTTTGGCTGGTCGGCGGGGCTCGAGGCACAGCTTCCCCTCGTCAGCGGGGGCGCAGGCATCGGATCGAACCAGTCGGCACGGGCCCGCGCCGACGACGCCACCCTGGCGCTGGAGGCACAGCAGCGCGACCTCGACGCGGCGCGCGTCGACACCGAGGCCCGCTTCGTCGCGGCCCAGACCAGCCTGGAGGCCCAGCATGCGGCGCTGGCGGCGGCCGAGGAGGCGCTGGCCCTGGTGGCGGCGCGCTACGAGCAAGGTCTCGACGGTCTGGAGAGCTGGCTGTCGGCCCGGCGGGCCCGCGACGAGGCCCGGGCGGGGCTGGCCCAGGCCCGTGGCGCCCACCTCGCGGCGCTAGCCGAGCTGGAGTCGGTGCGCGGGGTGTGGTGAGCTCGCTCAGACGACCGGGGCCAGGTCGAGCACGAAGCAGGCGCCCCGCAGGTCGCCCGTTCCCAGGCGCAGGTCGCCCCCCATCGCCTGTGCCGAGCGACTCGAGATCGCCAGGCCCAGGCCCGTGCCGCGTGTCTTGGTCGTCACGAAGGGCTCGAAGATCTCCGCCTGCTTGTCGGGAGGCACGCCCGGGCCGTCATCGCACACCGTGAGCTTCCCGGAGCCGACCGTCAGGTGGACCTCGCCATGGCCCTCCACCGCGTCGATGGCGTTGCGCACCAGGTTGTGCAGCACCTGCCGCACCAGATGCGGGTCGGCCTGTGCCTTGCCCTCCCCCGCGACCACCAACCGAGCCGATGGGTGCTCGGGCTGCAGCAAGCCCACCACCTCGTCGGCCAGCGGCCGCAGCGCCGTGGGCTGCACCTTGGCCGAGCCCGGTCGCGCGAACGCGAGCAGGTCGGTGACCAGGCCGTTGAGCCGTCGCACCTCCCCGTCTACCTTCGTCAGGATCTGCCGATGCATCGTGTCTTCGGTCATCGATCGGGTGATCACCTGCAGCGCACCGCTGATGCCGGCCAGGGGGTTGCGCAGCTCGTGGGCGACCGCGGCCGACAGCGCACCGAGCTGCGCCAGCGACTCCGAGCGCCGCAGCCGAGCCTCCATCTCCACCGCATCGGTGAGCTCCTCCACCTGCAGCAGGAAGGTGGCCAGCTCGTGGCGAAGCGGCACGATGTGCACCCGGAACGATCGCTCGTCGACATCGACCCGGGGCAGGGTGACCTCGCGGTGCCGCTCCAGCGCCCGCTCGACGTGCCGGGCCAGCCCCGCCGCCTCGACCAGCCCTTTCGGCAGGGCATCGGGCCACGCCCGCCCCACGCCGTCGCTCCCCGACAGCAGCGAGGCCGTCGCCCGGGTCGCCGAGCGCACGATCCCGTCGTCGCCCACCAGCAGCACCACCACCCTCAGGTGCTCGATGAGCAGGGCCTGCAGGGTGTCGAGCTGCTTGAGCTCCCGCGCCTCGACGTAGGTGCCGGTCATCAGGGCGAGGTCCATTGTGAGGACCTTGCACAGGCTGTCCATCGCTTGCCACGGGTCGTCGAGCTCTGCGCGGAACACCTTCGTCAGCTCCACCTCCACGACATGCATGGCGGTGAACATGTACCGGTCGGGCAGGCCCACCTGCACGTGGCGCCACCCGATGGCGCGTCGCCGCTCGGCGTAGGCCTCGTCGTGGGGCCCCTCGAACACCTCTGCCAGCCAGCCGCGCAGCGAGTGCTTCAGTCGCTCCACCTGCTCCGGCCCGTCGAACACCCCGTTGGCATTCGGGTGCTTCTGCACCTCCTCGTAGAAGCGCTCCACGATCCGGTGGATGTGGGGGTCGACCACCGCGTAGGTGCCACGGAGCACCGCCAGGTCGTCGTCGCTGTAGCCGACCCATGCCTTCATCTCTCGCAGCGTGTCGTTCATTCGTCGTCCTGCAGCATACGAAGGGGAGGATCGTCGAGGTCGTCGAACTGGCCCGACCGGGCCGCACGCACGAACAGCCAGGCGAACACCCCGCCGAGGCCCACCGCCACGGGAATCAGGATCACGACGATGTCCACGAAGCCTCCAAGCGTTCCATGCGGCGCGGCACCGACAGGGCACCGGCGATGATCCAGGCACTGGACAGCGGCATCAGCACCGCCGCCACCAAGGGGTTGACCCAGCCGGCCATCGCCGCGCCGATCGCGACCGTATTGTAGAGCAGCGCGCGCCGGGTGTTGCTGCGCAGGGCGCCGGCGGTGGCCCGGGCGCCGGCGACCGCCGCGACCACGGGGCGCAGCGCCGGCTGGGTGACCACCCCGTCGGCCAGCAGCAGGCTCGAGGTGACGCCGGTGTGCATCGACAGACCGACGCGGGCGGAGGCCAGGGCAGGCCCATCGTTGAGCCCATCGCCCACGAAGGCGGCGTCGTGGGCCTGCAGCCACGCCGCCTTGTCGTCGGGGTGCAGCCCGCCCAGGGCCTCGTCGACCCCTACCCACGCACCGATGGCCTCGGTGACCGAGGTGTGGTCGCCCGACAGCAGCGTCAGCTGCAGCCCAGCACGCTGCAGCATCGCGACCGCGGCCCGTGCATCCTCGCGCGGTGCATCCCCCAGCCGGATCAGGCCCACGCTGGTGGCTCCCTCCTCGAGCACCACCGCGCCTGGGCCCCCCTGACGCAGCCGCAGTGCGCGGCCCTCTACGACGCCCTCGATCCCCACACCGGCCACCTCGCGCACGTCGTGGGCCAGCGGCACCACCAGGCCACGGAGCCTGGCCTCGGCGAGCAGCGCCAGGGCCACAGGGTGGTGGCTGCTGCGCTCCAGGGCCGCGGCGAGCCGCACCACGTCGTCGCTTCCGCCCCGCACCGCCGGCTGCCCCACCGTCACCGTGCCCGTCTTGTCGAGGGCCAGCCGCTCGACCTCACCGAGGGCCAGCAGCTGCCGCCCGTCGCGCAGCAACACCCCACGGCGGGCCACCGCCCCCAGCCCGGCGGCCATCGACAGGGGGCCCGACAGGCCCAGCGCACAGGGGCACGCCACGACCAGCGTCGCCACTGCCACCTGCAGCCCGGCCTCCAGCCCCGCCGTCAGCCCCCACCCCAGCCCAGCGAGGCCCGCCAGGCCGACCGTCACACCGGTGAACCACGGAGCCATCGCTTCGATCCGATCGGGGGGCACGGGGCGGGTGGTCGCGTCGCGCACGGCCTCGGCCATCTGCATCGCCACCGTCTCGTCGCCCGCGCGGTCCACCGTCACCACCAGGGAGCCGTCGAGGAGCAGCGCTCCGGCCACCACCTCGGCTCCCTGCCCCACCGCCACCGGCGCCGACTCGCCCGTCAGCAGGCTCATCTGGACCTGACCTTCGCCCTGCAGCACCCGGCCGTCGGCCGGCAGCTCCTGACCCGAGCCCACCTCGATGACATCGCCACGAGCCAGCTCGGAGGCCGGCACCTCCTCCACGCCGGTAGCCGTTCGCCGCCGCGCCGACGTGGGCAGGGCCGATGCGATCGCGGCGCTGGCCTCGGCGGCCGCCCGTCGACCCCGACGCTCCAGCACCCGCCCCACCAGCAGCAGGGTCACCAACATGCCGAGGCTGTCGAGGTAGCCCTCGGCTCCGCGAAGGGTCTGGGCGACGCCATGGCTGTACAACACCGCGACGGCCAGGGCGATGGGCACGTCCATGCCGATGGTGCGGGCGCGCAGGCCCTGCCAGGCGCCCTGGAAGAAGGGAGCCGCCGCGTACAGCGCGATGGGCGTCGCCAGGGCGAGGCTGCCCCATCGGAACAAGGCCTGGAAGCGAACCTCCATCCCGTCGAACCAGCCCACGTACAGGCTCGCGGACAGCAGCATCAGGTTCGCGGTGCAGAAGGCCGCGATGCCCAGCCGGCTCAGCAGCTCGTCGCGGCCCTCGGGCGCGTCGACGGGACGCGGCGCATAGCCGAGCCCGGCGATGCGCTCGGCGAGCCCGTGCAGCGAGGTGGTCGCAGGGTCGAACACCACCCGCGTGCGCCCCGTCGCGTAGGACACCCGAGCCTCCGACACGCCCTCGGTGCGCTCCAGCAAGTGCTCCACCACCCAGGTGCACGACGAGCAGCGGAGCCCGTCGACGCACAGCGAGGCCTCGGCCTGCCCGTCGTCGCGCACCCGCACGGCGACCGCATCCCAGGCGCCGGTGAGCGGGCCCGGGCGCGGTGCCGAGACCTCACGACGGGCGTAGTAGTCGGCCAGGCCTGCGTCTTGGACCATCGCGTAGGCCAGCTCGCACCCGTGGCAGCAGAACAGACCTGCCTCCGGCACCGCGTCGCCGCAGTGGGGGCAGGCCAGCTCGCCTCGATCAGCGGTGGGTAGCGTGGACATACGACGGGTCGACGTCGGGCGCTGTGCCGAGGGCCTGGGAGATGAAGAACAGGTTCCACGCCACCATCAGGCCCAGGCCGATGGCGATGCCCAGGGGGTAGTGAAGCCCCTTCTCGATGAAGTCGGTCATCCGTTGGGCCCCTTGAAGGTGGTGTCGACGACGCGCTCGCGGCCGTCACTGTGCACGGTGATGCGCACGGGAAGTGTGTTCTGTGCCGATGCCGCCGGCACCCGAACCACGAGGGGAACCGTGCGGTCTTCCCCCGAGGCGAGGATGAGGGGGGGCACGGTGACCTGCACGTCGGCGAGCCCTTCGACCCCGACCGCGAAGGCGTGGGAGGCGACCGCGTCGTTGTTCACCACCCGCAGCAGGTAGGTGTTGCGGACGAAGCCGTCCTCATCCACCTGGTACAGGGTGCCGGGGCTGCGGTGCAGGGTGACCTCGACCGGATTGTGCAGCCCGATGCTCGCCACCAGCGCTGCCGCCAGGCCGGTGACCAGGGCGCCATACGCGATGGTGCGGGGGCGGACCAGCCGGGTCTTCTCCCCTTGATCCGCCGCGATGGTGGTGTAGCGCACGTGGCTTGGGAACCCGAGAGGCGGCATGACCGTCTCGCAGGCATCGACACAGCGTGCGCAGTTGATGCACTCGAGCTGGAAGCCGTCGCGGATGTCGATGCCCATGGGGCACACCGCCACGCACTTGCCGCAGTCGATGCAGTCGCCCTCGAGGGCCGCTTCCTTGCCCTTGCGGATGCGCACCGTGGGGTCGAAGCCCACCGTGATGCTGTGGTCGTCGGTGAGGGCACTCTGGAACCGCGCGTAGGGGCACAGGTAGATGCACAGCTGCTCGCGGAACCACAGCCAGTCGACCATGGCACCCGCCGCGATGATGCCCACCATGCTGTAGGCCACCGAGCCCGCCTCACCCGTCCACAGGGCGTGCGCCCCCGAGAAGTAGGAGATGACGGTCATGCCGAGGAGCAAAGCCAGAGCACCCAGAAGCACCACCTTGGCGGTCTTGCGAGCCAGCCGGTCGGCCGTCCACGGCCCCCGGTCGCGCCGGGCACGCGCTGAGCCATCCCCCTCGACCAGGGCCTCGACGCGACGCACCCACTCCTCGAGGAACACCGTCTGGGGGCACAGGTAGCCGCACCACATGCGCCCGAACACCGCACTCACGAAGAACAGCGAGAACGCCGCGAGCAGGGCGCCGAGCACCATCAGGTAGCCGTTGGCCGCCGTGAAGATCTGCCCGGCGAAGTACAGCCGCCGCGCGGGTAGGTCAATCTGTAGCAGCGGGTGACCCGAAACGGACAGCCACGGCACGACGAAGAGCAGGCCGATCAGCAGCCTTCCGCTCCACCGGTGCACCGACTGAAAGCGGCCTCCGATGGTGCGTGTGTAGATCCACTGTCGGGTACCGGTGAAGATGCTCACGCCAGCCTCCTGCCCGAGCGTCGTGCGCTACGGGGCCTCGTTGGCCTTGTCATGCACGAACTGTGCCACGGCAGCGATCTTCTCGGGCCCCAGCACAGGGCCCCACTGGATCATCCCCTTCTCTGGGACGCCTTCGGTGATCGTCTTGGTGATCTGCTCGAGCTCACCACCATGGATCCACTCGGCGTCGACCAGGCTGGGGCCCACGACCCCCTCCAGGTTGGCGCCGTGGCAGGCCAGGCAGTTCTGGTCGTAGATGGCCTTGCCGTCGAGGGGCGCGTCCGCGGCGGCGTCGGCGACGGCCGGTGCCTCCTCAGCGCCAGGCGCCGGATCCGCAGGTGCACTGCCCTTCTTGGACAGCACGAAGGCAGCCACCTGCTGCACCTTGGCCGGGCCGAGGATGGGCCCCCAGGCGGGCATGCCCTTGGCGCTCACACCCTCGGTGATGGTCGCCACCACCTGTGCGGGCTCTCCGCCGTGAATCCACTCGGCATCCGTCAGGTTGGGACCGATGCCTCCCCCCAGCTCGGGGCCGTGGCAGCTGGCACAGGTCTGTGTGTACACCTGCCCACCCGCCTCGATGGCCTCGGGGGTCATGGCGACCTCCGAGGGGGTGTCCGAGACCGGCCAGCGCTTCTCAGCCTCTTCCATCTCGGCCAGGTACAGGCTGGCCTGCGACTTCTGGCTGAGGAAGTGGTAGTCGACGCCGTAGCCGATGGCCCACACGATGGTGAAGAAGAACAGGCCGAGCCACCAGTCGGGCAGCGGGTTGTCGTATTCCTCGATGCCATCCGCTTCGTCAGCGTGGCCCAGGACGCGATTGGTTTCCTTGCCCATCTGTCAGTCCTCCTCGAGGGGCAGCATCGCCACCCGCTCGAACATCGCGCGGCGCGACGGCCACCAGGTCCACACGATCCAGGCCGTCATCGCGACCAGGAAGGCCACGGTCATCACGCCCATGACCCAGCCGAGGTCCGCCATCGCGGCCCCTTCTTTGAGAACGGTCACTCTGCACCCCCCGCATCCGCCACCGACCGCGAGGGCCGATCGGTGCCCAGGCGCTGCAGGTAGGCCGTCAGCGCCACGATCTCGTCGTCCCACGCGGCCTCGATGCCCGTCGTCGCCATGCGCTCCACGATGGCTCCGCCCTGCTCCTTGAGGCTCTCCTCCACGTTGGTGAGCTGCGCCTCGGTGTAGGGCGTGCCCACCCGCGACAACGCCACCAGCGATGCGGTCACGTCGGCTGTGTCGATCTTGTCGACGAGCAGCCACTGGTAGGCCGGCATGATGCTGCCCGGCGAGGTGCTGCGCGGGTCGCGCATGTGCTCGTAGTGCCAGGCGTCGGGGTACTTCCCGCCGACGCGGTGCAGGTCGGGGCCGATGCGGCGCGACCCCAGCAGGAACGGGCGGTCCCAGCTGTACTCCGCAGCGTGCGACCACTCGCCGTAGCGGAGCGTCTCGTCGCGGAAGGGCCGCACCATCTGGCTGTGGCAGGTCATGCAGCCCTCTCGCACGTAGATGTCGCGACCGGCGACCTCCAGTGCGGTGTAGGGCGCTGGCATCTCGTCGGCGTGCCCGGCTCCCACCGTGAACATCGGGACGATCTCCACCAAGCCTCCGATGGAGACACCGATGGTGGTCAGGATCGCGAAGAGGCCCGAGTTGCCTTCCAGGATGCGGCGATGCCAGTGTTCTTGTTCAGCCATGTCTCGCCTCACTTCGCCGGAGCGGCAGCAGGGGTGGCAGGAGCAGACGACCAGACGGTCTTCGTGAAGTTGAAGGCCATGATCAAGACGCCGGTGAGGTACAGCGAGCCGCCCAGCAGGCGGGTCCAGTAGAAGGGCTGCAGCTGCGCCACGATGTCGACGAACACCGGGTACTGCAGCTGGCCAGCGCCATCGACGGCGCGCCACATCAGCCCCTCGGTGAGGCCCGCGCCCCACATCGCGACCGTGTAGAGCACCACGCCGACGGTGGCCAGCCAGAAGTGCATGTTGGCCAGGCCGATGGACGACAGCTCACGCTTCCACAGGCGCGGCACCAGCCAGTACAGCACCCCGAAGCCCATCATGCCGACCCAGCCCAGCGCACCGGAGTGCACGTGGCCGACGACCCAGTTGGTGTAGTGCGACAGCGCCGACACCGCGCGGATCGACATCATCGGCCCCTCGAAGGTGCTCATGCCGTAGAAGCTGACGGCGACGACCATGAACTTCAGCACCGGGTCGGTGCGCACACGGTCCCACGCCCCCCGCAGGGTGAGCAGGCCGTTGAGCATGCCGCCCCAGCTCGGCGCCAGGAGCATGATCGAGAACACCATGCCGACGGTCTGCGCCCAGTCGGGCAGCGCCGAGTAGAGCAGGTGGTGAGGGCCAGCCCAGATGTAGAGGAACACCAACGCCCAGAAGTGGATGATCGACAGCCGGTAGCTGTAGACCGGCCGCTCGGCGGCACGGGGCAGGAAGTAGTACATCAGCCCCAAGATGGGCGTCGTCAGCAAGAAGCCGACCGCATTGTGCCCGTACCACCACTGGATCAGCGCATCGGTCATGCCGGCGTAGACCGGGTAGCTACGCGTGAGCGTCGCGGGGATGACCAGGTTGTTCACCACGTGGAGGATCGGGATGGTGATCAAGAAGCTGATGTAGAACCAGATGGCCACATACAGGTGCTTCACCCGACGGTTCTTGATGGTCAGCGCCACGTTGCCGGCGAAGCACAGGAAGAACACCGCGATGGCGAGATCGATCGGCCAGATCATCTCTGCGTACTCTTTCGACTGCGTCATCCCCAGCGGGAGCGTCACCACCGTGGCGACCAACAAGCCCTGCCAGCCCCAGAAGTGCAGCGCCGACAGGGTGTCGCTCCACATGCGAACCTTCAGCAGCCGCTGCAGGGAGTAGTAGATACCCGCGAAGACGAAGTTGCCGGTGAAGGCGAACACGACCCCGTTGGTGTGGACCGGGCGGAGCCGGCCGAAGGTGAGCTCGGGGATCCCGAGGTTGGCGGGCCACCAGGCGAGCTGAAAGGCCAGCCAGACGCCAGTTGTCATGGCGGCGATGGCCCACAGCACAGTGGCGACGACGAACTTCTTGGTGATCTCGTCGTCGTAGACGACCGGCGGATCCGCGGATGCGGTGGCTGACATGGGTGTCCTCCTCGGAAGGGCCCAGAGCAACGGCCGTGCCAGCCCCATGTGCAAGGGGTCAACGTCAACAACCGCGCCAGCTGAGCCATCTCGCCCCCCGATCCTGGGCCATCTCACACAAGGATGACCGCGTGATCGGCGTCCTCCGGTGCAGCAGCTGGCGGCACGGATCCTGCAGCCTGGTGCCGGGAACAGGCTGGGAGGCCTCCGTGAACAACAAAGCTCGGCGTGCGGAGCCCGCGCACTCAGACATCGACCGGCTCGCCGCACAGATCCATCGCCTCGAGCAGCGATCGGGTCGGCGGGCCGCCAGCGTCTGCATCACGGCGCCCGACGAGCTCGACGCCGATCTGCTGATCGCGGGCCTGCGCCGAAGCCTGGACACGGAGGAGACAGAGTTCACCATCGAGCGGCGCAGCGGTGCTCCCCGGGTCGTGACCGTCGACTTCCAGCTGCCTCGGGCGGAGTCGGCATGACCCCCCTCCTAGGAGCCGTGGCTGTGGCAGCCCTCGCCGGCGCGCCCCACTGCATCGGCATGTGCGGTGCCCTCGCCGTGGCCGGCAGCGGCGAGGGCGGCTGGCTTCCCTACCACCTGGGCCGCACCCTCACCTACGCCACCCTCGGCGCCCTCGCCGGTGGCTTCGGGGCGGCCCTGCCTGGCCCCCCCTGGCTGTCCACCGTGGTTTCGGCCGCGCTGCTGGTGGGCTTCGCGGCCGCCCTCGCCGGCTTCGTGCCCGAGCCCCGGTTCGCCGTGCCGGGCGTCGCCAAGGCGGGCGCCCGGCTGATGCGCGACCCTCGCCCCTTCGCACGGGTCGCCTTCGGCGCCGTCAACGGCCTGCTGCCCTGCGGCCTGCTGTACGCCACCCTCGCGCTGCCCGTGGCCAGCGGAAGCGCCTGGCAGGGCGCTCTGCTCATGGTCGCCTTCGGCGTGCTCACCGCCGCGCCCCTCACAGCGGCCACCCTCGGTCTGCGAAAGCTGCTGCAGGGGCGACGGGTTCGCCTGGTAATGGCCGCCGTGGTTCTCGGAACCGGCATATATGGTCTCGCGGAGCGGGGGTCGTGGTTCACCGAGGAGGTGAGCGAGGCGCCCTGCCACTGAACAGGCCCAGACACAAGGAGCGCAGCATGAAGGGCACCATCGTCGTATGCGACGACGAGGAGCTGATTCGCTGGTCGCTGTGTGCGCACCTCGAGCAAGAGGGCTACCGCGCCGTGCCGGTCAACAACGGGCAAGAGGCGCTCGACGCGGTCGCCGAGCACAGCCCGGCGCTGCTGCTCACCGACCTGAAGATGCCGGTCATGGATGGCCTGACGGCGATGCGGGAGCTGCGCAAGCGCGGCAGCGATGTGCCCGTGGTGGTGCTCACGGCCCACGGCGCGGTCGACTCCGCCATCGAGGCCACCCAGCTCGGCGCGTCTGACTACCTGCAGAAGCCCTTCGACGTGCGCGAGGTCACCCTGGCGGTGGAGCGCACCCTGGCCAACGCACGGCTCAAGAGCGAGGTCCACTATCACCGCCGCCGAGAGCGTGAGGGCTACGGCGAGTTCATCGGCAGCGCGCCGGTGCTGCGGCCCCTGTTCGACGTGCTCAAGCGGCTCGAGAGTGTCGATGCGCCCACGGTGCTGATCACCGGCGAGAGCGGCACCGGCAAAGACGTGCTCGCCCGCTCCATCCACGCCCAGGGCCCACGCGCCGACCGCCCCTTCGTCGCCATCGACTGCGCCTCGCTGCCCGAGCAGCTCATCGAGAGCGAGCTGTTCGGCCACGAGCGCGGCGCCTTCACCGACGCCAAGACCCTCAAGCAGGGGCTGTTCGAGGTCGCCGAGGGCGGCATCGTGTTCCTCGACGAGATCGGCGAGCTGCCCATCGGCACCCAGAGCCGCCTGCTGCGCGCCCTGGAAGACCGCACCTTCAAGCGGGTCGGTGGCGTGCGCCGCTACCCGCTCAACGTCGGCATCCTCGCGGCCACCAACCGCGACCTCAAGGCCGAGGTCGAGGCGGGCAATTTCCGGGAAGACCTCTACTTCCGCCTGCACGTCATCCACGTGCCCGTGCCTCCCCTACGCGACCGCCGCACCGACCTGCCCGCGCTGGTCGACCACTTCATCGAGATGCTGGGCCGCCGCCTCGGCCGGCACCTCGAGGGCGTCGACGGGGAGGCCATGGAGCGCCTGATGGACTACCGCTGGCCGGGCAACGTGCGCGAGCTACGCAACACGCTCGAGCGGCTGGTGCTGCTGGCCCCCGAGCCGGTGGTTCGCCCCGAGCACCTCCCGCCGGAGATCTTGTTCCAGAAGGCAGCAGGGTCCAAGCGCACCGACTGCCCGTTCACCCTCCCCGAGGAGGGCGTCGATCTCGAAGCCGTCGAGCGCGGCCTGTTGCTGCAGGCCCTCGACCGCACCGGGTGGAACCAGTCAGCCAGCGCGCGCCTGCTGGGCATCTCCCGCTACGCGCTTCGCTACCGGATGGAGAAGCACGACCTGAAGAAGCCCTGACCGGCACGCAGCTTGCAGTCATCACGGGAGCCCAGGAGTCGTCCCCATGTCTGTGACCGCGCCCGCCCAGTCGGCCCTCGACGCCCGTGTCGCCACGCTGCTCGCCCACGACCGGCCCGTCCCCCGCTACACGTCGTACCCAACGGTGCCGGCCTGGTCGACGAGCCCTCCCGACGACGCGTGGGAGCAGCTGCTGTCCCGCCTCGATGGCCCGGCGCAGCTGTATGCCCACATCCCCTTCTGCCGTCGTCAGTGTGCCTACTGCGGCTGCAACATGGCGGTCAGCCGCAACCAGCGCGTCGGTGACCGCTACCTCGACGTGCTGCAGCGCCAGCTCGACCTGATCCCTGCCCTTCAGGCCGAGGCCTTGCACCTGGGCGGAGGCACCCCCACGTGGCTCGACGGCCCCCAGCTCACCCGCCTGCTGTCGATGTTCGTGAGCCGCTTCGGCACGCTCCGCGTCAGCGTCGAGGCCGACCCCGAGACCCTCGACGACGACCGCATGGCCGTGCTGTCCGGCATCGAGCGCCTCAGCCTGGGCGTGCAGACCCTCGACCCGGTGGTCACCGCCTCCGTGAACCGCGACCAAACCGCGGAGACCGTCGCGTGGTCGGTGCACGAGGCCCGTCGCCGTGGCATCCGGTCGCTGAACATCGACCTGATGTACGGACTGCCCCACCAGACAGCAGAGCGGTTCGCCAGCACCCTCGACCAGGTCGCCGAGCTCCGCCCCGAGCGCATCGCGGTGTTCGGCTACGCCCACGTCCCCCAGATGATGAAGCACCAGCGAGGGCTCACCGACCTGCCCTCGCCCGAGGAGCGAGCCAGGCTGGCCCTCCTCGCCGAGCAGAAGCTCCTCGCTGCCGGCTACGCCCAGGTGGGCTTCGACCACTACGCGCTGCCCGACGACCCGCTCGCGTCGGGCCCCATCGAGCGGGGCTTCATGGGCTACACCCCGCGCACCTTGCCGATCATCGGTCTCGGGCCCAGCTCCATCAGCGCCGTCGACGGGGTCTACCTACAGAACGGCGCGGCCCTCGGCCCGTGGCTGCGGGGCGAGGCGCTGGGCGAGGTCCACCGATTCTATGCCTCCACCCCCGCCGACCGAGCTCGGGGGCGAATCATCGAGGCCATCCTGTGCCGCGGGCAGGCGGAGGTCGACTGGTCGCTCTACCCCGAGGCTCGGGCACGGCTGATCGACGAGCTCCCCGACGTGGTCGACCTCGACGCGGAGTCGCTGACCGTGCGGCCCGGGCTGATGATGCTCGCCCGCAATGTGGCCAGCGCCTTCGATGCCTGGGGTGGGCGGAGCGGGTCGCGGGCGATCTGAGCTACTCGGTCTGCCGTGGGGGGCGGGCGACGGCACCGGTCGAGCGGATCTCCACCTCGGAGTGGGTGGACCCGACCTGCCGCCCCTCGTCGGCCTCCATCTGGTCGACCAGCGCCTGCAGCCGTCGCGCCTTGGCGCGCTCCACCAGCCAGCCGGTCACGCCGACCACTGCGCTAAGGGCCATCGCGAGCCCGGCGCCGAGGCCCATGGCGGGGCCGAAGGTAGAGAAGGAGGCGGGATCCATGGGGTCTCCGTGCCAAGCGAGGTGGGTCCAGCGTAGGATGCCATCTCGCTGGAGGGAAGGAATGAGCCAGATCATCGTACTCGGCGCCGGCATGGTCGGCAGCGCCATTGCCCGCGACCTCGCGCCCCGCCACGACGTTCGGTCGGTCGACCGCGACGAAGAGGCCTTGGCGGTGCTTGCCCACCACGGTGTGGCCGTGCAGCAAGCCGACCTGTCCAGCGACGAGGTGGTGCAGCAAGCCATCGTCGACGCCGACCTCGTCGTGTGTGCCGTGCCCGGCTTCATGGGCCACCGCACGCTCAGCGCCATCCTGTCGGCCGGCAAGAACGTGGTCGACATCTCCTTCATGCCCGAGGATGCCCTGCAGCTCGATGGCCTCGCCAAGCAGCACGGAGTGGTGGCCGTGGTCGACATGGGCGTCGCCCCAGGGATGGGCAACCTCATCCTCGGTCACCACGACGCCGAGATGACGGTGTCACGCTTCGAGTGCCTGGTGGGCGGGCTGCCGCGCACCCGCACCTACCCCTTCGAGTACAAGGCGCCCTTCAGCCCCATCGACGTCATCGAGGAGTACACCCGGCCCGCCCGCTACGTGGCCAACGGCCAGACGGTCGTGCTGCCGGCGCTGTCGGAGCCCGAGCTCGTCGACTTCGAGGGCATCGGCACCCTCGAGGCCTTCAACTCCGACGGCCTGCGCAGCATCATCGACACGATGCCGCACATCCCCGACATGAAAGAGAAGACCCTCCGCTACCTGGGCCACCGCGACCTGATGGCGGCCCTGAGCGCCGGCGGCTTCTTCGACACCGAGCCCATCGGCATGGGCGGCCATCGGGTGCGTCCCATCGACGCGACCTCGGCCATCCTGTTGAACGCGTGGAAGCTGGGTCCCGACGAGGAGGAGTTCACGGTGATGCGGGTCACGGTGGAGGGCAACGAGCGCGGCGTCGACGTGCGCTACGTCTACGACCTGCACGACGTGTTCGACCACGACACCCGCACCAGCTCCATGGCGCGCACCACCGGCTACGCCTGCACCTCGATGGTCGAGCAGGTGCTGAGCGGCGACTACGCGGCCGTCGGCGTGTCGACCCCCGAGGTGGCCGGGCGCACCGAAGGCGTGCTGGAGCGAGCGCTCACCTACCAGCGCGAGCGAGGCATCACCTACCGGCGCACCCGCACCCCCATCGCCCACCTCTGAGAGGCGGGGCCTACTTCTTCTCGTCGCTCTTCTGGTCGCGGAGCACGTGGCAGGTGGCGCAGGTGGCGAGCAGCTCGCCCATGATCTCCGCCCGCTCGGTGTGCTTGGCGGGGCCCAGCTCACCGGCCTTCTTCGCCAGCGCGTAGACCTGCTTCTCGAGCTTCTGCGCCGTCGGCTCGTTCTCGCCGAACATCGCGGCGAGGGGCTTGCTGTCGAGCTCGGCGACCCCGCGGTCCCACGCCTCGTCGTTGGGGGCCACCAGGCCCAGCCACATCCAGTCGACCGCCCACAGGTGCAGGGGCATGTTGTCGCCCTCACTCCACTGCTGTGGTGGGACTCCCCTCATGCCGTCGAGGCCCGGGCCCCCGTCGGTCAGCGCGTGGCACTCCGCACAGGCCGACGCCAGCTGCGACAGGTGCTTCGCAGCGACCCCCACGTCGGTGGCCTTCGACAGCGCCGTCGCCTCGGCGTGCAGCTTCGCCGTCGCCGCCGCCCAGCCAGCGGGCAGCCCCTCCACCGGCGTGGGATCGACCAGGGTGGCGGCGAGCTTCTGCGCCTCCTCCATGTCGCCCTGGATCAGGTGCTGGCGGATCTGCATCGTGTGCGAGAAGCGCTCGTGCATCTCCGCCGCGACGGGCGGCGACTGAGCGAGAGCGACGGTAGCGAGCAACGAGAGCATGGAGACCTCCGAGGGGACACACAAGCAAGGCACGTGCCATACCCAGGATCTTCCGTTGCGCGAAAACGTTAACGGCATTAACTTTCTGACATGAGTTCACCCGCAGACCGCCGCCGCCGCCAGACCGTCGAGCGCATCGCCGAGGAAGCCCTTGCCCTGGTGGCCCAGGGAGGCCTCGACGCGCTCACCATGTCGGCCCTCGCCAAGCGGGTCGACTACACGGCCCCCGCGCTCTACCGCTACTTCCCCAGCAAGGGCGCGCTCATCGCCGAGCTCAACCGGATCGTGCTCGAGGGCCACCGGGCCAGGCTGCATGCTCGCTGGGAGGGGGTCACCGACCCGGTGGAGCGGCTGCGGATCAACGCCGCCGAGCTGGTCGCGCACGCCACCGAGTCCCCCGCTGCCTTCGGCCTGGTCGCCCTCACCCTGGCCGACCCACGGCGCCTGGTGGCCGACGATCTTCCAGTCCACGTGCCCGAGCTCATGCAGCTGGTCGGCGATGTGGCTGGCTGCCTCACCGAGGCTCAGGCTGCGGGCCAGCTGTCGGAAGGTCCCCCCGACGAGCGAGCGCTGCGCTGGCTGTTCGGCCTCGTCGGCACCCTGCAGCTGGGCAAGATGGCCTGGTTTGATGCCCGCCTCGCGCCTGCGCGCGTCACCCCTGCCCTGGCCGACGACCTTCTCGCCGCCTGGTCTCCTGGAGTTCGCCCATGACTACCCTGCTCGCCACCCTCGCCGGCGTCGTGTCGTGGACACTCGCTGAGTACGTGCTGCATCGCTTCGACGGCCACGGCATGAAGGGCAAGACGCCGTTCTCCCGGGAGCACCTCGCCCACCACGCCGACCCCACCTACTTCGCGCCCTCGTGGAAGAAGGCGGCTCTCGCGGTGGTCGTGGTCGGCACCTTCGGTAGCGTCGGCTGGTGGCTCGTCGGCATCGATGGCATCGCCTTCGCCATCGGGTTCACCGCGATGTACCTCACCTACGAGATCATCCACCGGCGCATCCACACCCATGGTCCCATGAACCCCTACGCGGCCTGGGCGCGGCGGCATCATCTCGTGCACCACCATGTCGCGCCGAAGATGAACCACGGCGTCACCACCTCGTTGTGGGACCACGTGTTCCGCACCTACCAGGCCTCCGAGCGAGTCCGGGTGCCGCGGCGGCATGCGCCAGTCTGGCTGGTGCAGGGCGGCGAGCTTCGGCCCGACTACGCCGACCACTACGTGCTGGCCGGCCGGGCCCGCAAGCGCTGATCCCGGCTCCCAGAGGGGGGTCTCCCGGCTCCCAGAGGGGGGTCAGGACGCTAGGTGTTAGACCTCGCATCAGGCTCAGATCCGGGGTCAGGACGCTAGGTGTTAGATCTCAGGCCTGCAGCATCGCCTCGAGCTCGGCCATCCGCTCCCCCAAGGCCGGATCCGCCTCGACCTCCGCGAGAAAGCGCGCCACGACCTGGCTCACGCGAGCTCGCGACAGCCCCAGCTCCCGGGCTACCGCCGACTGGCTCAGCCCGGTGCTGCGCAACAACCACCAGATCGTGAGCCACGACGCCACGTTGGGCGGCCCGCCGTGGCGACGCTCCAGCAGCTGCTCCACCGGCAGGTCGAGCAAGCCCGCCACATCGGCCAGCGCCTGCTCCCAGCTCCGCGGCTCCGGCTGGGCCGGCTCGGGCATCTCCTCGGTAGACGGTGCGCGCCAGAACGTCTCCGGGTCGAAGCTCTCAGGTGCGCGCTGTCGCTTCGTGCGCACGCCGTCGACGTAGGCGCGCACGGCCTGCGCCGACCCGAACCGACCGAGCAGATCCGACGTGGTGAGCCATGGTGGGCGGGGGCTCTCGCCGATGTAGGCGTTGTGGCTCGTCCAGATGCAGTCTTCGGGACGCTTCGCGAGCCGAGCCCGCACCGGGTTGAGGTGCAGGTAGGCCAGCAGGTGCTCCCAGTAGGCGTCGTCGGTGACCACCTGGTTGTGGAAGCGGCCGCGGAAGACCGGGCCGTCGTGCCCGCGGAGGCGGTTGAAGGCCTGGGTGAAGACCAGGCTGAGGTGCCGCATCGCGGCGGACAGGTTGCCGCGCGGCACCTCCACCATCAGGTGGAAGTGGTTGGGCATCAGCGCGTAGCCGTGCACGACCACGCCAAAACGCTGCGGCAGCTCGGCGAGGGTGTCGGTGAACAGGGCGCACACGGTGTCGTCGGTGAACATGGCCTCGTGGCGGGAGGCTCGGTTCATGACGTGGTGGCGTGCGCCGGGGAAGTCGAGTCGGGGTGTTCTAGGCATGCGCGAGGTCTAACACCTTGCGTCCCGACCCCCAAATCGAGACCCCAGCGAGGTCTAACACCTTGCGTCCTGACCCCCAAATCGAGACCCC